>JAQIJH010000018.1:0-71748 GCA_036946345.1 Gordonia paraffinivorans
CCGTCGTGGATCTTCTCTGTTTGCCAGCCGCCGGGGCCGTCGTGGACGGCGCGGTTGTGGGGTCCGCAGGCGGGTGCGAGGTCGGTGATGTCGGTGGTCCCGCCGTTCGCCCAGTCTTGTTCGGCGTGGTGGGCTTCGGTGTGCGAGAACGGTCGCGTGCAGCCGGGCTTGGAGCAGCCGCCGTACTCGGCGAACAGGATCATCCGCTGCACCTCAGAAGCGAGGCGGCGAGCGCGGCCGTAGAACAGGGGCTCTCCGGTGATGTCGTCGAACACCGCCAGATGCATCTGCGCCTGCGCCGCCAATCTCACGATCTCGCTCATCGGCAGATCGGTACCCGTGGTCGTGTGCCCGATACCTGCCCGTTCACGGAGCTGGGATTCGGTGATCGACACGACGACGTGCGGCGGCAACCCGCGGTGCGACGCGCCGTACAAGCCGCCGTCCGCGGCGGCGCGCAGTAGGGCGTGGAAGGCGTCGTGGTTGCGTTGGGCTTGGGTGCGGCAATCACGTGATGCCGCATCCCGCAGCATCTCCGGATCGATGCCGTCGTCGTCGGCGCCGCCACGTGGGGAGTCCTCGTCGTCAGGGTTGTTCATGCCCGGCTTCGCCCACGCCGCGAGCAGCACCTCGAACAACGCGCGGGTCGTCGGGTCCAGGGTGCCCATCAGTTTCGACATGCCCAGAGTGTCCTGGGCGCCGAGCGACACACTCCGGTTGCGGGCCCGGTCCCGCTCGTCGGGCAGGTCCCCGTCAGGATTCAGGTGCTGGAGAATCCGCGCACCCGCCCGCAGAATCTCCCGCGGCGAATGGTGCCGGGCGATCTCGGCCAACTGCTCCTCGGCAAGGTCCCGCACCTCTTGCGGTGTCGCCGACGGCACCTTCGCCATGACATCGAGTACCGCGTCGACGTGCTCGTGGGCGAGCTCGCCGTCGGCCATCGCATCCGCGGTCTCGGGATTGCGGGGCGGGAGCTTTTCGCCGGTCATCGCGTGCATCCCGGTCAGCTCAGTCACCTGGCGCAGCCGCTTGCGCGGGTTCGCGATCCGCAGTCGCTGCGACACGAACTCGTCCAGCTTCGCGCATTGCACCGCCCGAAAGGCTTCACGGTCGGACACATCGAGAATTCGTTGCAGGCCAATCGAGCCCATCTTGCGGACCGCGTGCTCGTGGGTGATCGCCAGTTCCGCCACCTCGGCCTCGGAGCACGAGTCCGACGACCGCTCAGCAATTCGATCCAGCAGGACATGCAACTGGGCGTAGTCGTCGATCAGACTGTCGCTCACGATGCACCCCCCGGACGTGACTGTACAAACATAATAGAACACACGTTCGACAAGCGGTGTGGTCCGAACAGATGAATTGGGTACCAAACGTCCACTGTCGCTGCGTGACCGAGGCCCGACCTGCGCCGAGCAGGGGCGCCGATCGGGACGACAGCGTGATCCCGAACCGGTACGACGTGTGAGATCCGGCCTGGGCGATACGCTGCCCCCATGATCGGGAGCACGTCGGACGGCGCCGTCACGACCATCGAGTTGCAGCGGCCGGAGAAGCGCAATGCGCTCGACCACGCGATGGTCGCCGACCTCGCCGCTGCTTTCGACGACGCCGTGGCCGCCGGTGCGCGAGCGATCGTGCTCACCGGCGCGGGTGACGTCTTCTGTGCGGGTGCAGATCTCTCGGGTCCTGTGTACGACCCCGACTTCCTCGGGTCGCTGGTGGCGACGCTCACGCGACTGGAGTCCGTCGAGGTCCCGGTGATCGCTGCCCTGAACGGCAGTGCGCTCGGCGCGGGGCTGCAGCTCGCGATGATCGCCGACCTGCGGGTGATGGCACCGGGCGCGATCGCGGGCATCCCGGCCGCGAAGATCGGTGTGGCGGTCGACGAGTGGACGATCCGACGGCTCATCTCACTGGTGGGTGCCGGAACCGCTCGAGGGATGCTCATCGGCTGTGACCCGCTGACCGCGGACCACGCTCTCGCAACGGGTTTCGCGAACCGCCTCGGCGATCTCTCGTCGGCCCAGGAGTGGGCGGCGACCATCGCCCAGCTCGCGCCGCTCACGCTCGCGCACTACAAGGCGGTGTTCACCGGCGACGGCGCCCGGGACGAGGCCCCGGCCGACCGGCAGGCCGCGATGATGCGGGCATGGCAGAGCGACGATCTGGCCGAGGGTCGCACGGCCCGAGCCGAGAAGCGCGCCCCGCGCTTCCTCGGTCGCTGACGTCGCGGCGTCAGCCCTTCTTCTTTTTCTTGCCGGCCTTCTTCTCGACCTTCGCGACGGCCTTCTTCGTCGACGCGCCGGGCCGATAGACGTATCGCTGCACCTCGGGCGGTGCGGAGACGACCCCGGGCCCTCCGGCGCGAATCCAGTCGCCGATCTCGTGCATCACCGATGTCGTCAACACCTTCTGCAGCCACACCGGTCGTCCACCCTCGGCGCGTGCAGCTCGCGACGGCGACACGACCATGACGTTGGAGCGCTTGCAGTCGTCGAGACAGTCGCTGGTGCGTACCCTCGCGACGTCGCGGACGGAGTCACGGAGTTCGTCGAGCTGGGCATCGTGATCGACGTCGGGGTGCTTCTTGCGGGTGCCGCAACAACATCCGCGGCACACGGTCACCGTCGGCAGGGTGGTGCTCATCGGCCACCACCGTACGGGAGCGGGCAGAGGACGCTCTACGGCACCTGGTGGTAGTGCGCAAGGCTAAGAGCTGGGAGTTTTCGTGCCGGAAACCTGACGGCACCGCATTCGACACACCGCGTCCCTACTTTCGCGCTATTGCCCAGCAGCGGGCGAGATCCTCACTGCGAGAACAGGGGGCACCCATGCCCGGCGAACAGGAGAGCTCATGACGGACACCGTGGCGGAACCACCGAACACCACCACCCTCGCGACCGGACCAGCGGCTGCGGCCACCCGCGAGACCCTGGAGGACTACACCCTCCGGTTCGCGCCCCGCAGCTACCGCAAGTGGGGCCCGGGCGTCGTGGCGATCTCCGCCCTCGGTGGCATCGCCTACCTCGCCGACTTCGCGATCGGCGCGAACATCGGCATCGCCAACGGCACCGGCAACGCCCTGTGGGGCATCCTGTTCTTCGCGATCGTCGTCGTGCTCACGGGCTACCCGCTGGCGTACTACGCGGCGCGGTACAACATCGACCTCGACCTGATCACGCGCGGAAGCGGTTTCGGCTACTACGGCTCCGTGGTCACCAACGTGATCTTCGCCTCGTTCACGTTCATCTTCTTCGCCCTCGAGGGCTCGATCATGGCGCAGGGCCTCAAACTCGGCCTGCACATCCCGCTCTGGCTGGGCTACCTGTTGTCGTCGGTGCTCATCATCCCGCTCGTCATCTACGGGATGAACACACTGGCCAAGCTGCAGGTGTGGACCACCCCGCTGTGGCTGGTCATGATGGTGCTGCCGTTCCTCTACCTGCTCATCACCCACCCCGACGCGATCGGTGACTTCCTCGCCTACAGCGGCGGCACCGACGCCCAGGGCGGACAGGGTGTCTCGTTCGCCGGGACGATGCTCGCCGCCGGTGTGTGTCTGTCGCTGATCGCCCAGATCGCCGAGCAGATCGACTACCTGCGCTTCATGCCGCCGCGGACCGCCGAGAACAGCCGCAAGTGGTGGACCGCGGTCATCACCGCCGGCCCGGGCTGGGTCTTCTTCGGTGCCATCAAGCAGGTCGTCGGGCTCTTCCTCGCCGTCTACCTGATCCTCAACTTCACCGAGCAGGCCGGCGTCGCCAACCAGCCGGTCGAGCAGTTCCTCGCCATCTACGAGGACTTCATGCCGCACTGGCTCGCCCTGACCCTGGCCGTCATCCTCGTCGTCATCAGCCAGATCAAGATCAACGTGACCAACGCCTACTCCGGCTCGCTCGCGTGGACCAACAGCTTCACCCGCGTCACCAAGACCTACCCGGGTCGCATCGTGTTCCTGGTGTTCAACGTCGCCATCGCCATCGTGCTGATGGAGGCGGACATGTTCAGCTTCCTCAACAACCTGCTGAACTTCTACGCCAACTGCGGCATCGCGTGGATCGTCGCCGTCGCCTCGGACATCGCGATCAACAAGTACCTGCTGAAGATCTCGCCGAAGCAGCCGGAGTTCCGCCGGGGGATGCTCTACAACGTCAACCCGGTCGGCTTCGTCTCCGTGGTCGTCGCCGCCGGCGCGTCGATCCTGGTGTACTTCCACGCGTTCGGCGACGCGATCCAGCCGTACTCGCCGATCGTGGCCCTCGTGCTGGCGCTGGTGCTCCCGCCGATCATCGCGCTGGCCACCCAGGGCAAGTACTACCTGCGACGCACCGACGACGGCATCGACCTGCCGATGCTCGACGCCGACGGCAACCCCACCGACGTGAAGCTGATGTGCTGCGTCACCGGGGTCGAGTTCGAGCGCCCCGACATGATCGCCTCGGCCAAGCCGGGTCCGAACGGGGAGAAGCAGTACATCTCGTCGCTCGCCCTCTCGTGCGACAAGACAGGGGAGCACGTTCTGCCCGCCCAGAAGTGATCGTCCGACGATGATGGGGGTGTGACACGACGCAGCGCCCGCGAGGTGATCGACGTCCTGGCCGACGACGCCACCTGGCAGAGCTGGGACACCCCCATCGTCGTCGCCACCGAGGACACGTCGTACGCCGGTGACCTGCAGCGAGCACAGCAGGCCGCCGGCGTCGACGAGTCGGTGCTCACCGGCTCGCTGTGCGTCCGCGGACGGCGGATCGTCGTGGTGGTCAGCGAATTCGGCTTCCTCGCGGGGTCGATAGGCCGTGACGCGGGCCTGCGCGTGACCGCCGCGATCCGCCGGGCCACGGCCGAGGGCCTGCCGGTGGTCGTGCTCCCGGCGTCCGGTGGTACCCGGATGCAGGAGGGGACTCCGGCGTTCCTGCAGATGGTCACCATCACCGCGGCCGTCGTCGACCACAACGCCGCACACCTGCCCTACCTGGTCTACCTCCGCCACCCGACCACGGGTGGCGTCTTCGCGTCCTGGGCCTCCCTCGGACACGTGACCATCGCGGAACCGACTGCGTTGGTGGGCTTCCTGGGCCCGCGTGTCTACGAGGGCCTGTACGGGGAGCCGTTCCCCGACGGGGTGCAGCGGTCCGAGAACCTTCGTCGCCACGGCATCGTCGACATCGTCTGCGCCGTCGACGAGCTCGCCGTCGTCGTCGACGCGGTGCTGCGGATCGTGGCATCGGACGGGAGCCACGCCGAGGCGTCGTCACCGGACCTCGACGGGCCCGCAACCGCGGTCGACGCATGGGACGCCGTCGTCGCGTCTCGGCGAGGTGACAGGCCGGGTGCGCGAGAACTGCTGTCGCGCATCGCGTCCGACGTCGTGGATCTCAGCGGGACCGGCGAGGGCGAGAACGACCACGGTCTGATCGTCGCGTTGACGCGGCTGGACGGGACCGGCGCCGTCGTCGTCGCACAGGACCGTCGGCTGCAGCGACCGGGTTCGCGCCTGGGTCCGGCTGCGCTGCGCGTGGCGCGACGCGGGATGCAGGTCGCCGCCGATCTGCGTCTGCCGCTGGTGACGATCATCGACACCCCCGGCGCCGACCTGTCGGTCGACGCGGAGCAGGGAGGCCTCGCCGGCGAGATCGCGCGGTGCCTCGCCGACCTCGTCGCGCTACCCGTCCCGACGGTGTCGGTGCTGCTGGGTGAAGGTGCTGGCGGAGGAGCGCTGGCGCTGTTGCCGGCCGACCGGATCGTCGCCGCGTCCCACGCGTGGTTGGCACCGCTGCCGCCCGAGGGCGCGAGCCTCATCGTCTTCCGTGACACCGATCACGCCGACGTCATGGCCCGGCGGCAGGGGATCGAGGCGTCGGGGCTGGCCGCAGGCGGACTCGTCGACACGGTCGTCGACGAGGGCGACCCGTCCCGGGATCCTGAGGGCTTCGCACGCGCGATCGGAGCCGCGGTGACGTCGGCGATCGCCGAGGCTCGCACCGTCCCCGATGATCGTCGCCTCGCCGTCCGCGCCGCCCGCTTCTCCCGCTGACCGCCGTCTGTTGGGCAGCCGGAGCCGTTCGTTGGGCACTTGGAACGGTCGCCTCGTCCCTGCTGCCCAACAGACGGTGCCTGCTGCCCAACAGAGTGCTCCTGCTGCCCAACAGACGGTTCCTGCTGCCCAACAAGTGGCGGTCCGACGGGGTCGGCGGGGGTCAGACAGGGGCCGCGGAGCTCAGGGCCAGAAGATGGTTCCGCCGGCGAAGTCCTGGGCGAAGCGGTTGCCGACGCGGTACTCGTCGGTTTGGGGCATGCCGTAGAAGCCGCGCGAGCCGCCCATCGACGCCCAGCGACCCAGGATCTTGCCCCACACCTGATGCGCCCCGGCCGACGACGACCAGTAGATGTTGCCGCCCTGGAAGTCCTGCCGCTTCCCGCGCCCGGGCACGTCCTGCTCGTCGCTGAGCGGGTAGCCGAGGGCCTTGCGCTCGAAGCCGAGCGCGCCCCACTTGTTCCGGATGGCCCCGCCGACGAAGTGCGCGGTGCCGTTGTCGACGGCGGCGTTCCAGTAGAAGGAGACGTTCTTCTCGAACACCTGGAAGCGGCCGTTGCGGAACGCCACCCGCTCGCCGGTGATCGGGTTGCCCCACTTGTCGACGCCGCCGGTGTTGTCGAACGCCTCCTCGATGCGTCCGCCGACGGTGAACTCGCCGTAGACGGTGTCGGCGGAGGCGGGTGCCGCGGTGCAGACGGTCGCGGCCGCGGCACCGGCGAGGAGTACACCGAGAACACGCGCGCGGAGGGTGGGAAGGGCCTTGTGCATGACGCATATGGTCACATCCCGCGCTCGGCGGCGCCGCACCACCCGAACCTTCGAGCCCTGAGTCGTTGCCACGGCGAAAAACCGGGAGGCAGCTGACGGTGCGCAGCGGTAGCGTTTCGGAGGTGCTGCCTCCGCCTCGCGAGACGCCGGGACCCCGGCCGTGCTGATCCGCCTCCTGCGGACCTACCTCGCCCCCTACCGCCGCGAGCTGGGGGCCGTCGTCGTCGTGCAGATCATCGCCACCATCGCGATGCTCTACCTCCCGACGCTCAACGCCGACATCATCGACAACGGCATCGCCCGCGGCGACACCGACTACATCCTGCGCATCGGCGGCTGGATGCTCCTGTTCTCCGTCGTGCAGGTGGTGGGCAGCATCGCGTCGAGCTTCTTCGGGGCGCGGGCGTCGCTCGGTGCCGGCCGCGACATGCGGCGCGACCTGATGCGGCGCGTCGGATCGTTCTCCGCCCGCGAGGTGGGCACGTTCGGGGCCCCGTCGCTCATCACCCGCACCACCAACGACGTCCAGCAGGTGCAGCTGCTCGGCGTGATGGCCGCGACGATCCTCGTCACCGCGCCGATCATGTGCATCGGCGGCATCGTCATGGGGGTCCGCGTCGGCGCCTCGCTCGCCTGGGTGCTGGTGATCGCGGTGCCCGTCCTCGGCGGCGCGATGGCGCTGATCATCGCGCGCATGATCCCGCAGTTCCGCGCGATGCAGGTGCGCATCGACGCGGTCAACCGCGTCCTGCGGGAACAGATCACCGGGATCCGGGTGGTGCGCGCGTTCGTCCGCGAGGACCACGAGCGCCGCCGCTTCGGCGAGGCCAACGACGACCTCACCGCGGCGTCGCTGCGCGTCGGGCGTCTGGTCGCCCTGATGTTCCCGACGGTCCTGCTCATCACGAACGTGACGCTGGTGGCGATCGTGTGGGTCGGCGGCTACCGGATCTCCGACGGCGCCGTGGAGATCGGCGCGCTGACCGCGATGATCAGCTACGTCATGCAGATCCTCATGGCGGTCATGATGGCGTCGTTCCTCGCGATGATGGCCCCCCGTGCATCGGTCTGCGCCGAGCGGATCACCGAGGTCCTGGCCACCGACAGCTCCGTGGTGCCCACGGCGACACCGGTCGGGTTCGCCGGGGATCCCGGCCACGTCGAGTTCCGCGACGCGCAGTTCCGCTACCCGGGCGCCGATGCCCCGGTCCTCTGTGACCTCTCGGTCATCGCCCGGCCGGGCACCACCACGGCCATCGTCGGGTCCACGGGCGCCGGCAAGACGACGATGCTCTCGCTCATCCCGCGGCTGATCGACGTGACCGACGGTGCGGTCCTCGTCGGCGGCACCGACGTCCGCGACCTCGACCCCGAGGTGCTGCGAGCGGCGATCGGCGTGGTCCCGCAGAAGCCCTATCTGTTCTCCGGCACCGTCGCGTCGAACCTGCGGTACGGCAAGGCCGACGCGACCGACGACGAGATCTGGGAGGCGCTGCGGATCGCGCAGGCCGACGGATTCGTCCGCGAGATGCCCGACGGCCTCGACACCGCGATCGCCCAGGGCGGCACCACGGTCTCCGGCGGGCAGCGACAGCGCCTGGCGATCGCCCGCGCCGTGATCCGCCGGCCGTCGATCCTTCTCTTCGACGACTCGTTCTCCGCCCTCGACCTCGCCACCGACGCCCGTGTGCGCGCGGCGCTCAAGCCGGTGACCCGCGACGCCTGCGTCATCGTCGTCGCCCAGCGGGTCTCGACGGTCGTCGACGCCGACCAGATCGTCGTCCTCGAGCACGGGCGCACCGTCGGCATCGGGACCCACGACGAGCTGCTCGCCGCGTGCCCGACCTACGCCGAGATCGTCGACTCCCAACTCGCGGCCCAGGGCGCACGATGAGCCGCCTGACCACCCGGAGGGCGGGATGAGTCGCCTGAACACCCGGAGGGCGGGATGAGCCGCCCGGGCGGGCCGATGGCCGGCGCGGTGCCGGGGGAGAAGGCGCGGTCGTTCCGGCCCTCGGTGCGGCGACTCCTCGGACTCCTGGCCCGCCGCCGGATGTCGCTGGTGGTGGTCGTCGCGTGCACCGTCGGCTCCGTGGTCCTCACAGCGATCTCGCCGCGCATCCTCGGTCACGCCACCGACATCATCTTCGCGGGCGTGATCGGGGCGCAGCTGCCGTCGGGGATCACCAAGGCGCAGGCGGTCCAGGGCCTCCGGGAGCGAGGCCAGGGCACCTTCGCCGATCTCGTCGCGTCGACCGACGTGACACCCGGTGTCGGCGTCGACTTCACCGCGCTCGGTCACACGCTGACCATCGTGCTGGCCCTCTACGTGGTGTCGTCGATCCTCGCCTGGGCGATGGGCCTGCTGCTGAACGTGACCGTGCAGCAGACGGTCCGCGAACTGCGCGCCGACGTCGAGGACAAGATCCACCGACTGCCGCTGGCCTACTTCGACCGCACTCCGCGCGGTGAGCTGCTGTCGCGGGTCACCAACGACATCGACAACCTCGCGCAGTCGATGCAGCAGACCATCACCCAGCTGCTCAACTCGGTGCTGACGGTCATCGCGGTCCTCGTCGTGATGGTCGTCATCTCCCCGCTGCTGTCGCTCATCGCGCTGGCGACGGTCCCGCTCGCGGTGCTCGCGACGGCGCTCGTCGCGAAACGGTCGAAGCCGCACTTCCTCGCGCAGTGGAAGAACACGGGCCGCCTCAACGCCCAGGTGGAGGAGGCCTTCACCGGACACGAGGTCATCGCGCTGTTCGGCCGCCGTGACGAGGTGCAACAGCGCTTCGACGAGCGCAACGAGACCCTCTACGCCGCCAGCTGGAAAGCCCAGTTCATCAGCGGGATCATCATGCCCGCGATCATGTTCCTCGGGAACCTCAACTACGTCGCGATCGCCGTCGTGGGCGGGCTGCGCGTGGCGTCGGGATCGCTGAGCCTCGGTGAGGTGCAGGCCTTCGTTCAGTACTCACGGCAGTTCACCCAGCCGCTCACCCAGATCGGGTCGATGTTCAACCTGATGCAGAGCGGCGTCGCGTCGGCCGAGCGCATCTTCGACATCCTCGACGAGGAGGTCGAGACCCCCGACCCGGCGACACCGGTCACCCCACCGACCGACGGTCGGGGTGCGGTCACCTTCACGGGAGTGGACTTCCGCTACCGCGACGACCAACCCCTGATCACGCAGCTGTCGCTGGCGGCACGGCCGGGCAACATGGTCGCGATCGTCGGGCCGACGGGCGCCGGCAAGACCACGGTCGTCAACCTGCTCATGCGGTTCTACGACATCCACTCCGGGACCATCGAACTCGACGGCGTCGAGACGCGGTCGATGACCCGCGCCGACCTGCGGTCGCGTACGGGGATGGTGCTGCAGGACTCGTGGCTGTTCGGCGGGACCATCTGGGACAACATCGCCTACGGCGACCCGAGCGCCGGCCGGGAGGAAGTCCTGGAGGCCGCGCGCGCCGGCCATGTCGACCGCCTGGTCGCGACCCTGCCCGACGGATACGACACCGTCATCGACGAGGAGGGCGGCGGGGTCAGCGCCGGCGAGAAGCAGCTCATCACCATCGCGCGGGCGTTCCTCGCGCGTCCGCAGCTGCTCATCCTCGACGAGGCGACGAGCTCCGTGGACACCCGCACGGAGCTGCTCATCCAGAAGGCGATGGTGGCGCTGCGGGCAGACCGGACGAGTTTCGTCATCGCCCACCGCCTCTCGACCGTGCGCGACGCCGACCTCATCCTCGTCATGGAGTCCGGGCGGATCGTCGAACAGGGCACCCACGACGAGCTGCTCGACGCGCGCGGCGCCTACCACCGGCTCTACACCAGCCAGTTCACCGGTCCGGTCGACGACGTCGACGCGGTGGCCGCCGGACGCTGACGCCCGATCAGGCGCGCACGGAGCCGGGCAGCCCGGCGATCACCGGGATCACCGCCCGCACCGGCGCGTGGCGACCGTCCTCGACGGTCACCGTGAACGAGTCCCCGTCGACGAGCGGTGCGGACGGGACGTAGACGAATGCGCCGTTCTCGGACACGGTCACGGTGCCTCGCGCCGGCGCCGCGGCCAGTGTGAACCGGCAGGGCACGGCGTCGTCGGCCACGACGGCCCCGTGGTACGCGCCACCGATCGCCGTGACGCCGGCGGCGGTGGTGACGTAGCCGCGACCGTCGGGCCCGGTCAGGACGTGGCGGGCGAATTCGCCGGTGACGGCGGCCGACGTGACCGCGCCGGTCTCGGTGTCGACCATGCGGACGCAGTCGTCGAACGCGGCGGCGACGATGACCCACCGACCGTCCGACGTGACGGCGACACCGGTGTGGAACGTGTCGAGCGGGGTCGTCGCCACGACGGCCATCGTCGTCAGGTCCACGGTCATCAGCGAGCGAGTCCCGTCCTCGACGAAGTGCGCCCGGGCGCCGTCGGGGGAGACGGCCACGTCGAACACGAAACCGTCCGCGCGGAAGGTCCCCGCTGGTCGCGCATCCCGCAGCGGCGACCGCAGCAGGTGGAGGCGGGCGTCGGTCGCCGACTCGTCGACGACGATGGCGGTGCGGGCGTCCGCGGTGAGCGCGAGTGCACGGGGGCGACCGAAGCCGCCGACGCGGGACAGGACCGTGTGATCGGCGACGTCGACGGTGACGACGTCGCCGGCATCCGTCGCGACGACGACCGCGCGACCGTCCACGACGGCGACCGCGCGGGGGCCGGTGAGACCGATCGCGTCGACGACCTCGAGGGCGGCGACGTCGATCACCTCGACGAGGTGCAGCTCGGGCAGCGTCACGTAGAGACGGCCGGTGGTGCGGTCGAGGGCGAGGTCGGAAGGACGACCGATCAGGGCGACACTGCCGAGGACGGTCATCGTCTCGGTGTCGATCGCGACGACGCTCGAGGCGGTGGCGCTCACAGTGAAGAGACGGCGGCCGTCCGCCGAGAGGGCGAGCCCACACGGGTGCTCGTCCACGGCGACGCTCGTCGACCCCATGGAGTTCGCGGAGTAGGCGACGGGCCAGGAGTGTCCGGCCGCGCTGACGATCGGGGCGATGGCCACCGGGGAGCGGCGCCCGCAGTCGTCGCTCACGACGGATCGGAACGTGTCGACGATCGGTTCCCGCGAGGACGCCCGGAGCCGATCGGCGGTGCGCGGGACGTAGGTGAACGTGCCGTCGGCGGCGACCGTGACGGTCCCGTGGTGCGGCGGCGACGTCACCGTCAACGTGTCACGGGCCTGCGACCCGGTGGTGATGCGGCCGTGGACGCCACCGTTCCCGGGTGCCCGGCGCGCCGTGGGGACGGGCACCCGGTGGCGCCGCAGACCGCCCCAGCGGGTGCGAGCAGGGATTGCCGCAGCACGCGGCGACGCCACCACGGAGGCGCTGACCAGCGCGTATGCCGAGGATGTGATCGTGGTGTGGGAGGGGTGCAGGTCACCCACGGTGACCACCTCGTCGTGCATGGGGCTCGCCTTCCGCAATCGGACACGTCAGGTGAGCGAACCGCGCCGTTCATCTGTCAGGTCACATGTAAACACAGAATTCACCCCGATACCGCACGGGTTCCGCCAACCGGGTGACAAGTCCTAAAACGTTGCAGGAGGGAACATTTCGCGAGAGTAAAAAGTACTGAGAGCAACCAATTCTGAGTTTGTCGAAGTGAACTGCTGGACGGCCCTCGTACGCTCGTCGGGTGCCCGCCGTCATCGCGACGCTGAACCTCAAAGGCGGGGTCGGGAAGACGACCGTGACCGCCGGCCTCGGCGAGTTCCTCGCGGGCGAGTTCGGCCGCCGGGTGCTCCTCGTCGACCTCGACAGCCAGATGAACCTGACCGCGATGATGATCGGGCCGGATCGGTGGATGGAGCTCAACATTCGCGGAGCGACGCTCGCGGCCCTGTTCGCCGACGCCGTCGACGGGACCGGCACCTTCCGCCTCGCCGACGCGCTGCAGCGCGACGTCTCGACGGTGGACGGCGTGGCCGGTGTCGACCTGGTCCCGTCCTCGCTCGACCTCATCGAGGTGACCGAGGAACTCAGCGCCCTGCGTGTGCGCCGCGACGACACCCTCGCCGCCGTCGGGATCCTCCGTGACGCGTTGGCGCCCGTTCTCGACGAGTACGACATCGTGCTCCTCGACTGCCCGCCCTCGATGGGTCCGCTGACGCTCAACGGGTTGGCCATGGCGGACGGCTACCTCGTCCCGACGATCCCCGATGTGTTGTCCACCTACGGGATCGGACAGGTGCAGACCCAGATCGCCCGTTTCGCCGACGAGCTGGGACGCCCGATCGTCGAGCTCGGTGTGGTGGTGAGCAAGTACCGCGCGAACGCGGCCGTCCACCGCGAGACGGTGCTGCGCCTGCGTCGTGACCCGACGATCGCCCATGTGCTGCCCGGGTATCTGGGGGAGTCCAACGCGATCGCCGCCGCGGCCCGCTTCGACCACTGGCCGTCGCTGCGGGCGCGCTACGGGGCACGCGGTCAGTTCGACCAGTTCCGTGAACTCGCGCGGACGGTCCTCGTCGAGGCCGAACACAAACTCCCCGAGACGACGCGCCGCTGACGCCGAGCGGCTCGACGAATCCGCCGCGGGCGCCTGGTCGGCGCTTGTATGTTCGCGATCACGAGCCGGTACGTCATCATCAGACAGATCGGACGACACGAGGGTGACGGCGTGGAGCAGTGGCGCCGGGACACCGCGACGACGGACTCGCGTCACCCATCTCGTCTGTCCGGCAACTGATTCGCGCTCCTCACGACCGACAGTCGGTTCGCCGGGGAAAGGGGTCGTCATGACCTCCGACGCCACACCATCTCTGGCCCGTCCGTCCGGCATGGAACGCCTCGCACGCGTCACCAGCAACCCCGTCGTGGGCTTCGCCCCGTGGATCGCCTTCTGGATCATCGCCTCCGGACCCAGCACGTGGCTCCACGGTGCGATCGCAGCGCTCGTCATCGGGCTGATACTCCTCGTCCCCGACGTCGCGCGGCGCTCCCCGAAGATCCTCGACATCGGCACCATCGCCTTCTTCGTCGCGCTGGTGATCGCCGGGATCGCCCTGAACGCCCGCGACGGCGACTGGCTCGACCGGTACTCGAACCCCATCTCCACCGGTGTCCTCGCGGTCATCGCGCTCGGCTCGCTGGCGTTCGTGCCGTTCACCGAGCAGTACGCCCGCCAGGACACCCCCCGTGAGGTCTGGAACACCCCGACTTTCACGAAGATCAACCGCGTGCTGACCCTCATGTGGGGAGTCGTCTTCGTCATCAGCGCGATCTGTGGACTCATCGCCATCTGGGCGCCGTCGACCGACGACTGGACCCAGTGGGTCATCCCCATCGTGCTGCTCGTCGGGGCCATCAAGTTCACCGGCAGCTACCCCGACAGGGTCACGGCGAACCTGCCCGACCGCACCGTCGCATGACAGCACCCGCGGACGTCCCGCGGCGGCCGCCCGCGCCCGTCGACGTCGCGCACCACACCCACCTGCGCGGGGTCTTCGAACCGCAGCGCGCCGAGGTCGACGTCGCGGGCCTGGCGGTGACGGGGGAGATCCCCCGCGGACTGAGCGGTACCTACCTGCGCAACGGGCCCAACCCGCGATTCGACCCGATCGGGAGCTACCTCTACCCGCTCGACGGCGACGCGATGGTGCACCGTGTCGAGATCGCGGACGGGGCGGCCCGGTACACCAACCGCTTCGTGCGGACCCCGATGGTGCTGGCGGAGGAGGCCGCCGGCCACGCGATCTGGTCCGGCATCACCGACGGTTACACGCCGTCGGCGAACGAGGTCGGGCCCGATCTCGCCGGCACGATGCGCCACCTTCCGGACATCAACATCGTGCGGCACGGCGGACGCCTGCTCGCGATGGCCGAAGGGGACCAGCCCTACCGGCTCGACCCGGCCGATCTCGCCACCCTCGGACGCGACTCGTGCGACGGCGCGATGGCGGTCGGCAGCACCGCGCATCCGAAGATCGACCCGGCCACCGGTGAGATGGTGCTCTTCACCTACGCGCTGGAGGCGCCGTACCTCACCTGGTCGATCGTCGCGCCCGACGGGCGGACCACTCGCGAACCGACCCCGATCGACGGCCTCGACGAGCCGCTGATGATCCACGACATGGCGCTGACCAGCCGATACGTCGTCCTGTTCGCGTGCCCACTCGTCTTCGACATCGCCGCGGTGATGACCGGGGGTTCGCTGCTCGACTGGCGGCCCGACGCCGGCACCCGCATCGCGCTCGTCCCGCGGGACGGTGGTGCGGTGCGATGGCTGACCGACGAGGCGTTCTGGGTGTGGCACGTGGCGAACGCCTACGACGAGCCGTCCGGCGAGGTGGTGGTCGACTATGTCGAGTGGCGCTACCCCGGCGGACTCGCCGCGGTCTCGACACCCAACGCCGGCCGGCTCGTGCGGGCCCGGCTGGACCCCGCGGGCCGCGTGCAGCGGACCGTCGTCGCCGACCGGTCGATGGAGTTCCCGCGTGTCGACGACAGGTCGCTCACGACGGAGCACCGCCACGTGGCGACCGTCGGCCTGGGGCGTGGGGCCGATCCGACGGATGCGCTGCTGTTCCACGATCTGCACGCCGGTACGGAGACCGGGTGGGACCCAGGGCTGTCGATGGGGGAACCGGTGTACATCCCGCACGACGACGGCGACCTGTGGGGTGTGATCGCCACCGACCCAACGGATCTGACGTCGGCGTTCCATCTCCTCGACGCCGCCGACCCCGGTGCCGGGCCGATCGCCAGCGTCGCACTGCCGCAACGGATCCCGGCGGGGCTGCACGGTGCATGGATCGCCGGCGACGGGATGAGCACCGTACGACCGTGATACGCGATCGTGGCGATTTCGTCACGCGGAAACCCCCGAGCCCGTGACCCGCCCGTGCGAGTATCGCCCCATGCAGTGGGACGTGAGGAGTGCGGAGTGGGAGTGACGGTGGCGATCACCGGTCCCACCGGCGAGATCGGTATCTCGGCGGTGACGGCACTGGAGGCCGACGATCGGGTCGAGCGGATCATCGGCATGGCCCGCAGGCCGTTCGATCCGTCCGCACACGGGTGGACGAAGACCGAGTACCGGCAGGGCGACATCCTCGACCGCGAGGCCGTCGACGGGCTGGTCGCCGACGCCGACGTCGTGGTGCACCTGGCGTTCATCGTCCTGGGATCGCGGGACGAGGCCGCCCGGGTCAACCTCGCCGGGACCACGACGGTGTTCGAGGCGACGATCGCCGCGGAGCGACCGACCCGCATCGTCTACACGTCGTCGGTCGCCGCCTACGGGTACCACGACGACAACCCACTGCCGCTGACCGAGGACACGCCCATACGGGGGTCGGCCGAGCACTACTACTCGGCGCAGAAGGCCGAGTGCGAGCTGGCGATCGCCGAGCTCGTCGAGGGCACCGACCTCGACGTCTACACCTTGCGTCCGTGCATCGTCGCCGGCCCGAAATCGCCGGCGCTGGCCGAGTCGATGCCCTGGAACATGCTCCCCGGCCCGGCGAAAGCCCTGCTCAACGCGGTACCCGGACTGAAGATGCCCTTCCCGGACCATGGTGTCCCGGTGCAGCTGGTCCACCACGACGACGTCGCCGAGGCGATCGCGATCTGCGCGGTCGCCGACGCGCCGCCCGGTGCGTACAACATCGCGGGCGACGGCACGGTCAGTCTCGGCGAGATCGTCGAGGCGCTCGGTGGTCAGCCGGTGCCGTTCCCGGCGATTGGGGTGAAGGCGGCCGCCGAGGTCGTCAAACGCATGCCGTTCCTGCCGTCCTTCGCCGAGTGGATCCACATCGGCCGGACGTCGGTCGTCATGGACACCTCGCACGCACGGGACGACCTGGGTTGGACCCCGCGGCACTCGGCGCGGGAGACCCTGGACGATCTGGCCGCCTCCCGCGCCTGATCCGTCAGGGCACGAGGCGGAAGATCGGGAACCGGCGACCCTCGGCGGTCTTCTCGTAGTCCTTGAAGCCGGACGAGGCGGTGGTGAACCGCTTCCAGGTCTGCGCCCACTCGTCGTCGCCGACCTCGCTGACCGTCACCGACACGGTCTCGACGCCTGCGCCACCGGGCTTCTCGACGTCGATCTGCGGGTGCGCCCGCAGGTTGTGCACCCAGGCGGGGTCCTTCGGGGACCCGGCCGCCGACCCGACGACGAGCCAGGCGTCGCCGTCGGGCAGCGCGAACAGCGGGGTCTCGCGGATCTTCCCGGACTTCGCACCGACGGTGTGCAGGATCAGCAGGTTGTCGCCGAACCCGGCGGTCTCCACATGGCCGCCGTTGCTGCGGAACTCGTCGATGATGGTCGCGTTGAAATCGGTCATGGGGTGATCTTGCTCCCGCCGCCGTGATCGCGACAGGTGTTCGCGGCCCGTGACCCTCTCGGCATGAGACGGGCGGCGACGTCCGTCAGACTGTCCCGCATGCCACAGAGCCCCGCAGCGCCACCGCCCGTCGTCGAACCCGCGGTCTCCGACATGTTCCGGTGGCGTCGGGTCGGTGCCGACGACCTCGCCGACGGTGGCGTCGTCGCCCCCGGTGACCGCCTGAGTTGGCCGCGCACCGTCGGCATCGGCCTGCAGCACATCGTCGCGATGTTCGGGGCGACGTTCCTGGTGCCGGTCCTGACCGGGTTCCCGCCGGCGACGACGCTGCTCTTCTCCGGCATCGGCACGATCCTGTTCCTGCTGATCACCCGCAACCGGTTGCCCAGCTACCTCGGGTCGAGCTTCGCCATCATCGCGCCGGTGACCGCGGCGTCGGCGTCGCACGGTGAGAGCTCGGCGCTCGGCGGACTCGTCGTGGTGGGCGCGTTGCTCGTGGCGATCGGCGTGGTCGTGCACCTCGCCGGGACCGGGTGGATCGAGGCGCTGATGCCGCCGATCGTCACCGGCACCATCGTCGCGATCATCGGCCTGAACCTGGCCCCGACGGCGAAGACCAACTTCGTCAAGGACGCCGTGACGGCGACCATCGTGCTGGTGCTGCTCGTCGCGGTGCTCGTCTTCTTCCGCGGCCTCTTCGGCCGGCTCGCGATCGTCGTGTGCGTGATCATCGGCTACCTCGTCGCGCTCGCCCGCGGCAAGGTCGAGACCGACGCGATCGGCGCCGCGTCGTGGGTGGGTCTGCCCGACTTCACCGCACCCTCGTTCCACCTGTCCGTGCTGCCGCTGTTCATCCCGGTGGTGTTGGTCCTGGTGGTCGAGAACATCGGGCACGTCCGCTCCATCACGACGATGACCGGCGTCGACCACGACAAGCAGATCGGACGGGCTCTGGCCGCCGACGGCCTGGCCACCGTCATCGCGGGCTCCGGGGGCGGATCGGCCACAACGACGTACGCCGAGAACATCGGGGTCATGGCGGCGACGCGGGTGTACTCGACCGCCGCGTACTGGGTGGCCGGCGTGGGTGCGGTCTTGTTGGGGCTCTCGCCCAAGGTCGGTGCGGTGATCGCCTCCATCCCCGCCGGCGTCCTGGGTGGCGTCACGACCGCCCTTTACGGTCTGGTCGCGGTGCTCGGCGTGAACATCTGGGTCTCGGCCCGCGTCGACTTCACCCGTCCGATCAACCAGTTCACGGCGGCCATCCCCCTGGTCATCGGGATCGCCGACTTCGCCTGGACCATCGGCGACCTCGCGTTCGGTGGGATCGCCCTCGGGGCCGTCGCCGCGCTGGCCATCTATCACGCGATGCGCATCATCGGCGGGTGGCGGGGAACCGTCGTGGAACCCTCGCGTGAGAACGTGAGGTCGTGATCCGCTTCTTCGACGTCGACGACCCCGCCACGCCGGACGGCCTGCCGAGCTACCGGGCGACGGAGATCGCCCTGGCCGGATGGGGTCCCGACCACGTCGCCGGCCCGGCGGTCGTCGGACTGCTCGCGCAGGTCCTGGAGGACGCCCACGGCGTCGACGGGTTCGTCCCCGCCCGGCTCACCGTCGAGCTGTTGCGAACCTTCCGCACGGCACCGACCACCGTGCACACCGAGGTCGTCCGCACCGGCCGACGGATCGTCGTGGCCCGGGCCGAGGCGGTGCAGAACGACCACGTCGTCGCGATCGCCACGTTCGTGCAGTACAAGCGGACCGAGAACGCGCCGGGGGAGCGGTGGCTGCCGGACCTCACCGTGCCTGCGCCGCCCGCCCTCGACGACCCGTCGTCGGAGGCCACGGCCTGGTACCACTCGGCGTCGTCGGGCTGGACCACCGAGCTGGCCGACCACCTGAACGCCGACCGCTTCAGCGCATGGTGGAGACCGCCGCAAGTGACGGCGGGCCGGGACCCCAGCCCGTACGCCCGTGCGGTCATGGTCTCGGAGTGGACCAGCCTGGTCACCAACATCGGCACCGACTGGGTCGGCTACATCAACGGTGACCTGACCGTCGCCCTGTCACGGGTGCCGACGTCGGAATGGGTGGGCGTGCAGGCACTCTCGCATCTCGACGCCGACGGCATCGCCGTCGGGACCTCGGTGATCGCCGACCTGGACGGCGCCATCGGCTCGGGCACGGTCACGGCCATCGCCAACGCGCACCCCTCGGTCGACGCGTCGTCGACGCCGTCGGCCGGCGATCGCTGAGATCGCCTAGACGGCGTCCTTGCGGCGGGCGAGGACGGTCATCAACACCAGCGCGACGAGCGCGATGAGCATCAGCATCGTCGAGGCGGTGTAGGCGCCGTACTCGTTGCCCTGCTGGTGGCGTCCGTACACGAGCAGCGTCAGCGACTGCGAGACGCCGGGCTGGTTCGAGGACACCATGATGACCGCGCCGAACTCGCCGAGACTGCGCGCGACTGTCAGGATCACGCCGTACCCGAGGCCCCACCGGATGGCGGGGAGCGTGATGCGCAGGAACGTCTGCCACGCCGAGGCGCCGAGCGTCGCGGCGGCCTCCTCCTGCTCCACACCGATCTCGCGCAGCACCGGCTCCACCTCGCGCACGACGAACGGCAGCGTGACGAACACCGTCGCGAGGACCATCCCCGGCACCGCGAAGATGATCTGGACACCCCAGTCGGCCAGGAAGCCGAACCAACCGTCGACGCCCCACACCAGGATCAGGGAAACGCCCACGATGACCGGGGAGATGGCGAAGGGCAGGTCGACGACGGCCTGCACGATCGCGCGACCACGCCAGTTCCCCCGGGCGAGTGCCAGCGCGAGGATCACGCCGAACACGACGTTGAGCGGGACCACGATCGCCACGATGAGCAGCGACAGGTTGATCGCCGAGATCGCCGCGGGCGACGACATCGAGTCGATGAACGCGCCGATGCCGGGGGAGAAGGTGCGGTAGAGGATCAGTCCGAGCGGAACCACCAACAGCACCGTCAGGTAGGCGAGGGCGAAGGCGCGGTTGGCGACGCGCGTCGTCTTAGCGTGCTGCACGGGGCGGTGCCTCCCTGCGGGACAGTCGGTCCGCGGTCACCCGCAGCACCAACAGGACGAGGAACGAGATCGCCAGCAGGACGACGGAGACCGCGGCGGCCGCCTGCGGGCTGTCCTGCTCGATCAGCGCGCGGATGTACTGCGACGAGACCTCCGTCTGCTTCGGGATGCCGCCACCGATGAGGACGACCGACCCGAACTCGCCGATGGCCCGCGAGAAGGCCAACCCCGCGCCGGACAGCAGTGCCGGGGCGAGAGCGGGGAACACGACTCGTCGCAGTGTGGTGAACCCGCGGGCGCCGAGGGTCGCGGCCGCCTGCTCCGCCTCCCGGTCCAGCTCGAGGATGACCGGCTGCACCGTGCGCACCACGAACGGCAGCGTGACGAAGAGGAGCGCGATGCCCAGTCCGATCTTGGTCTGCTGGACGTGGATCCCGACCGGGCTGTCGGGGCCGTAGAGCGACAACAGCACGATGCTCGCGACGATGGTGGGCAGCGCGAACGGCAGGTCGATGAGCGCGTCGACGATCCGCTTGCCGGGGAACGAGTCCCGCGTCAAGACCCACGCGATCTGCACGCCGACGACGGCGTTGATCAGGGTGACGACGACCGACGTCCCGATGGTGATGCGGAACGACGAGATCGCGGCGTCGGAGGTGATCGCGTCGAGGAACGCCGACCACCCGCCGTCGACGGATCGGGCGACGATGGCGGCGATCGGGATGAGCACGATGAGGCTCAGCCAGAGCGTGCCGGCACCGATACCGAGCGCCGTGCCGACACCGACGCGCCGCCCACGCCCCGGCTGGGGCGTGGGCGGCGCGGCATCGGTGGCATCGGGATCCGCGGGTGTGGCCGAGACCCCCGGGGCGCCGGGGGCGCCGAGGACCGACATCTATCCGGTCGCCTTCGCGTAGATCTGGGTCAGCGTCCCGTTCGTCTTGTCGAACAGTTCCTTGTCGACGGACTTCCACCCGCCGAGCTGATCGATCGTGTAGACGGTGCCCAGGGTCGGGAAGTCACCGGCCGTGGCGCTCGCGACCGCGGGGTCGACGGGACGGAATCCCGCCTGCGCCCACAGCTTCTGGCCGTCGGAGGAGGTGATGTAGTCGACGAACGCCTTCGCCTTCTCCTCCTTGCCGCCCTTCACGACCGCGACCGGGTTGTCGATCCGGAAGGTCGCGGGCGGGTCGATGAACTCGATCGGCTTGCCCTGGCGCTGCAGGTTGATGGCCTCGTTCTCGTAGGAGATGAGGACGTCACCGGCGCCCTGGAGGAAGAGGTCCGACGCGTCGCGACCGGATCCGGGGCGGGCCTTGACGTGCTCGCTGACGAGCTTCGAGATGAAGTCGACACCGGCCTGCTTGTTCTTGCCGCCCTCGCTCGCGGCGGCATACGGCGCGAGGAGGTTCCACTTCGCCGATCCCGACGAGCGCGGGTCGGGGCTGATGACCTCGATGCCCGGCTTCAGCAGGTCGTCCCAGGTGCGGATGTTCTTCGGGTTGCCCTTGCGGACGACGATCGACACCACCGAACCGAACCCGATGCCCTTGTACTGGCCGGAGTTCCACGACGCGTCGACCTTGCCGGCGGTGACCAGTCGGGTCACGTCGGGCTCGACCGAGAACGCGACCACGTCGGCGGCGAGGCCCTGGGCGACCTTGCGGGACTGGTCGCCCGAGGCGCCGTAGCTCTGCTCGAACCCGACGCCCTTGCCGGCTGCGGTGGCCTGGAAGCCGGGGATGACCTTCGCGAAGCCGGGCTGCGGGACCGCGTACCCGACGAGGGACAGCGTGGTGGTCGTCGCGGCCTGACTGGCACCGCCGTCGGCCGAGTCGCTGGTGCCGCCACCGCAGGCGGTGAGACCCACCGCTGCTGCCAGTGCGACCACCATGGGGGCGAGGATCCGTGACCGCGTCACGCGAACACCTTTCGTCGTCGGATCCGGTGACGGATCCGTCGGGGAGGGGAGGCGCCGGGGACCGGCGCGGGCGACCCGGCGGAGAATCGCCGATTCGAGCAGGGACGCTAGCAGAGCGGTGCGACCCACCCGGTGCCGAAAAATACTGTGCCGAGCGAACTTCTGGGCTGCCCCGCGGGTGGGGTGGCCCAGATGCGGGATACTCGCAGTTCACGACCGGACGAAGGCCGCGACACGGCCTCGGAGACCCGGTGTCGGCGGTTGGACAACCCTAATAATCCTGGTGATCGCAACGTCCGCCATCTGCACGGATGGCCGCCGATCCACAGCCCTGTCGGCCGTCGGGATCCGCTGGGGCGGGGGCGTCGTCGAACGATCCTACGGTGGCGGCATGCCGGACGGGATGAGGGTGGACGTGGCCGCGGTGGTGGAGCTCGCCGCGGTGCAGCGCGCGATCGGTGCCGACCTCGCCGCCGTCGACGCGCGGAGTGTGGGGCTCGGCGCGGGGGAGCTCGCCGGGTCGATGACCGCGCCGGCTCTCGCCCGCGGAGTCGACGCGATCGCGCAGGCGCTGGGGCGCGTCGCCGAACGGGTCGAGGAGCTCGGGCGACGGACCGCCTGGGGCGCACGGGCCCTCACCGAGGCGGATGCGGCTGCAGCCGACGGACTGCGCCGGGGCGGGGGATGAGCCCATCGCCGGCGGAGGTCGTCGGCTGGAGCCGCGACGGTCACCGCCTCGACGAGGTGGCGGTCGCCCTCGACTCCCTGGTCGACCGCTGCGACGAGCGCATCGCTGCGGTCACCCGGGGGTCGGAGGAGGTGGCCGACCGGTGGACGGGCGTCGCCGCAGCCGCACACCGCACCGCGCTGCACGCGACGCGCACCGAGGCGACGCGCGTCGCGATGGCCGCTCAGGCGGTGATCGCCGCGCTGCGCCGGAACGGACCCGACGTCGTCCACACCGCCGCCGCGGCCGACGCCTTCCTGCGCGCTCTGGCAACCGACGGGTACCGCGCCGATCCCGACGGCCGTGTCCGTCCCGACCCCGGGCGGCCCCAGGCCGACGTGCCGCGCGACGCGAGTCCCGCGCTCGCGCAGTCGATCGCGACGGTGAACGCCGGCGGACACACCGACACGCTCCGACGGCTCCTCGCGGCGGCCCGGGACGCCGACGCCTCCC
Organism: Gordonia paraffinivorans; assembly: GCA_036946345.1. Lineage (GTDB taxonomy): Bacteria > Actinomycetota > Actinomycetes > Mycobacteriales > Mycobacteriaceae > Williamsia_A > Williamsia_A paraffinivorans_A. The sequence continues at coordinate 23,333 of JAQIJH010000018.1, forward strand.
TCGCCGCTGCTCTCGACGCGGCGACGCCGGGCCTCGTCGCCGACACCACCGCGCAGCCGGGATCACCGCTTCCTCTCGGCCCGGCCGCCGCCGTGGCACGCGCGTGGCGTGATGCGTCGGTGGGGCAGCGGATGGCCTGGGCAGCAGCCGATCCCGAGCTGGGAAACCGGGCCGGGATCCCCGTCGCCGACCGCGACCGTCTCAACCGGACGCGTCTGTCCGCGATGCGGGTGACCACCCCGGCCCAGCGGGCGCTCCGACGGCGCCTGGCCCACCCGGACCGGTTCCTCATGACGCTGCGGGACGACGGCCGCGCGGTGGTCGCGGTGGGTGATCCGGACGTCGCGCACGACATCGCGGTGATGGTCCCGGGGACGGGCACGACGCTGGCCTCGATGGCGATAGGGCTCGACCGGGCCGACCGTCTGCGGGGTGCTGCCGGCGGCGGCTCGTCGACCAGCGTGCTCGTGTGGCAGGACTACGCCGCCCCGGCCGATCTGGCGGCGGCCGCCGGACCGTCGGTGGCGCGTGCCGCGGCCACCGACCTCGGTGCGTTCGCCGGGGACCTGAGGACGACCCACCTCGGTCCGCCCGAGCATCAGACGGTGATCGGGCACAGCTACGGCAGCACGGTCGTCGGGGCGACCGCCTCCCGGCCGGAGGGCATCGATGCCGCCGACGTGATCCTGGTGGCGAGCCCCGGTGCCGGCGGCGTCCTCACCGCATCCGGGATGCACCTGTCCGGGGTGGCCCCCGTCGATGTGGCCGACCACGTCTGGGCGGTCACCGCGGACCGCGATCCGATCCGTCTGGCGTCGCCGTACGTGCTCGGTCGGGACCCCACGTCACCGCTCTTCGGCGCCCGGCAGCTGCCGTCGTCCCCGGGTGATCCGCCGTGGGATGCGCACAGCCGGTGGGGGATCGAGAACCACTCACGCTACTGGGACCCAGGTTCGCCTACGCTCACCGCGATGGGCGCGGTCATCGCCGGTCGCGGGGATCGCTGAGGTGGGGCGGACGCTGATCCCGCGGCGGTCGCTGATCGCGGGGCCGCTCGTCGTGGGTGTGGTCGTCACGACGACGCGGATCGGCCGCTCGGGAGGACGCGGGCCGACGACGGTCGATGACGACCACCCGCAGGGCACCGCGCAGCGAACGGGCCACGTCCTCCCACTTCCACGACTCGACGAGACACGCGTGGGCCTCCTCCACGTCGTCGTGGTCGGCCGCGGCGTCGGCGGCCGTCTCCCACTCGTCGCGCTGCACGATGCACATGCGGTGACACCGCAGGATCACGTCCCGGTCGCGGTCCATCACCCCGGCGACCTCGTCCGGTCGCAGCGCCGCGGACTGTGTGGTCGCGACGAGGAGCAACGCCTCGAGCTGGGCCGGCAGGGTGACCGCGCGTCCGGTCGTCGTGGTGACGTCGGAGGTGCGGATGACCGCGGCGGCCGGATCCGGTTCGGCGACAGTCGCATCGGCGCCGTGGGTCTCGTCGTCCGGCGCCGGCTCGTCATCGGAGTCGGGCAGGGCGTCACGGATCTCCTGCACCCCGTGGTCGAGGAATGCGAACCAGCGGGCGAGCTCCGACCGCAGGTTGGCCGGTGGGAAGTCTGCGGCCTCGATCCGCATCCGCGCGACCAGCGCCCCCGAACGCACCGTGACCGCGACACCCGGCCAGCGGTCGGCGACGACGAACAGCATCTCGGCGGTGACCGCGTCGCTCGAGCAGATGCGGGTGCAGAACACCTCGATCGCGGCCTCGTCCTCGCTGACCCGCAACCACGATGCGACCGCGGTGGGCATGGGGATGTCACCGTCGGCGTCCTTGCGGACCGGGTGACCGGAGATCTCGGCGATGGTCGCGTCGACCATGTGCTGCAACGCCTCCGGGCTGTCCGGACTCCCGCTGCCCGCCGGCGCCAGGGTGGCGGCGGGGGTGCCGTCGACGAAGCTCGCGTCGGCGACGGCGAACACGTCGCGCAGTACGTCGACCGTGCACCGGGCGAGCCGATCTGCCCGGCGGCGGGTGACCTCCATCGTGCGCGGGAACGAACCACGCGGCCGCCACCCCGCCTCCGCGAGGAGGGCGTCCTCGGCGTTCGTCGCGTTGCACACGGTGCAGCGGACGCGCGTCGTCCCGTGGGTGGTGATCACGACGAACGGGGCGTGCTCGCGCGACAGACCGTCGTCGCAGAGGAAGTCCAGCCGGATCACGTGCGAGTCACCGGGATCGATGGCCGCGAGGCGGTCGCCGAGGTCCACGGTGAACCGCCGCCACCCGGCCTCGACCACGCTGTCGAAGTCCTCCATGACCGCCCTCCTTCCCGTGCCCACCGGCGTGGTGATGGGGAGAAGGTAGCGGCGGGGTACGACACTCTGCACCGAGAGAGGCCGCCGCGGTCATGGTGACCACGGCGGCCTCGGGGAGTGCGGATTTCGGACGCCTCAGCGTCGGTGCGCGTACCGCTCGTCCTCGACGAGCGCCTCCCGGGCGAGGACCGCCTCCGACTCGTCGGCCGGGACCTCGGTCACGGCGCGCTCGGCGTCGGCGCGCTCGTGCGACTCCGGTTGCGTCTCCTCGACGTCGGCGGCATCGATGTCGCGGCGGACCGTGAAGAGGACGCCCGCGGCGAACACTGCGGTGACGGCGCCGAGGACGAACGGCACGTGCGCGTTGTAGTGCTCGACGAGCTTGCCCGCGGCGAACGGCGCCAGACCGCCACCGATGAAGCGGACGAACCCGTATGTCGCCGACGCCACCGACCGCTCGACCGGGGCGATGCTCATGACGGCCGTCGTGACCAGGGTGTTGTTCAGCCCGACCACGATCCCCGACGCGATGGTCGCGCCGATCACGACGGCCTGGTTGCCGGAGAAGATCCCGATCAGCAGGCAGGCGACGGCCATCCCGCTGAGTGCGCCGTACAGCGTGCGGGTGGTCCCGAAGCGCGCCTTGAGCAGCGGGGCGCCGAACACGGCGAAGATCGCGACGAGGATGCCCCAGGCGAAGAACACCGCACCGAGCTTCAGCGCCGACAGGTTCATCAGGAACGGTGCGTAACCGAGGATGGTGAAGAACGCCCAGTTGTAGAGGAGCCCGGTGACGCTGGTGGTCGCGAGGCTGCGGTGACGCAGCGCGGTGATCGGCTCGCTGATCGACGACTTCGTCTGCGGCGCAGGCGTCGCCGGCACCAGCACGATGGTCGCGACGAGGGCGATGAGCATCAGGACGGCGACGCCGAAGAACGGCCCACGCCACGAGATGTTGCCGAGGAGGCCGCCCAACAGCGGGCCGGACGCGATGCCCACACCGAGCGCGGCCTCGTACAGGATGATGGCGCCACCGAAACCTCCCGACGCGGAGCCGACGATCACCGCGAGCGACGTCGCGATGAACAGCGCGTTGCCCAGACCCCATCCGGCGCGGAAGCCGACGATCTCGGCGATGCTGCCGGAGAAGCCGGCCAGCGCGGCGAACGCCACGATGAGCACGAGACCGGCGATGAGGGTGCGCTTGGCGCCGATGCGACTCGACACCCACCCCGTCACGAGCATCGCGACCGCCGTGACCACCAGGTAGCTGGTGAACAGCAGGGTCACCTGCGAGGGCGACGCGTTCAGCTGCGACGACAGCGACGGCAGGATCGGGTCGACGAGGCCGATGCCCATGAACGAGATGACGCAGGCGAATGCGACGGCCCAGACCGCCTTCGGCTGGCGGAATGCGTCGGTGAACGATCCGGACGAGTGCGACACGGCGGCAACCCCTGACTCGACAACGCTGACCTGTCCATAGGTACTCTATATAAATCGTCTATGCAACAGGCTGGAGGAGTCCTATGCTGACCGGCATGGCCGAGGTGAGCAGCGATGAGATCGGCGAGGCCGTCTACGCCCTCGCGACGGAGCTCGTGCGCCAGATGCCGCGCGACATGAGCCTGACCTCGGTCGCGACGTTGTCGACGCTGGTTCGTCGGGGCCCGCGTCGGGTCACGGAGCTCGCGGTGACCGAGGGCGTGGCACAGCCGTCGATGACCGCGCTGATCACGGCGCTGGAACGCGACGGCCTCGTCGAACGTCGGGCGGACCCGCGGGACAGGAGAGCGGCCCTGGTGACCGTCACCGATGCCGGCCGGGACTACGTCGCGAACCGTCGACGCGTGGGCGCGGAACTGGTGACGTCGACCCTGGCGGAGCTGTCGGAGGCGGAGCGGTCGGCGCTGGCCGATGCGGTCGACGCGTTACGGCGCGTCCGGGAGATCCGTGCTGCGCATCGGGAGGAGGCCGCAACCGCCACGCGGTGAGCCGGTCGGGTCAGCGGGCGCTGCCGCCGGTGCCGCGGGAATGCCCCGGCGCCGTGGGTGCCTCCCGGTCGCGGAGCAGGTCGACCGCGCCGCTGACCGACATCAGCATGGTCCGGCACATCTGGCGGTCCCGTTCGAGACACTCTGCCGTGGCGGTGTCACCGTTCTCCGCTGCCTGCCGCTTGGCCGACCCGATCGCGAGGAGACGTCGTGCGCCGGTGATGAGGCAGCGACGCGCGATCACCGCGTTGTCGTCGCAGATCTTGGCGACGCCCCCGGCGGGCAGCGGCGAACCGAGCGTCGTGAGCGCGGTGAGGGTGTCGAGCAGGCGCTCGACGTGGTCCGGTGTCGGTTCGCGGTTGCGACGCGCGGCCATCGGCTCGGCGGCGTCGGCGATCCGTGCGGTGATGGCGGGCGCGCCGTCGCGCAGGAAATCCCGCCACGACTCCACGGCCGCGATCACATTGGTGGACACGAAGGTCGGGACGACGAGTCGCTGTGTGGCCCAGACGTGTCCGTCGAGCACGTGCACCGCGACGCCGGTCCAGCGTGCGCCCTCGGCCAGCACGATCTCGTTGACGGTGCGGTCGTCGACGCAGACCGCCGCGACGCACGCGATGAACTCGACGACCGGCCGGGACGGGTGCACGCGGAGCTGGATGGTCTGCGTGCCCATCTGCACGCGGATGTCGCCCTCGGCGTCGACGAACGCGTCGTCGGCGTGGGCGGCCAGGGTGTCCAGCAGGAGTTCCTGCAGGTGCTCGGTGTCGGCGACGGGGTGCGCGGCCGACGTCGGTGAGGTCACCGTCTCGCGACGCAGCGACGTGAGCATCGCTGCGTGGGCAGAGGTGTCAGGTTCGAGCGGGGCGAGGAAGGTCGGGTGGAGCACGCCGCACACCTCGCGCAGGACGTCGGTCGCGGCCGCACACACCTCGTCGACGCGCCGGCGGCCGACCTCGATGATGACGCGGCCGTCGCGAAGGCGCCGCCACCCGTCGCCGGACAGCACGGCGACCTGGTCCGCGGACAGGTCGGTCCGCAGGACGGTGCATCGCACACGGCGCGCCCCGGTCACCACGAACGACAGCAGGGACGCCCATGGATCGGTCGCGTCGTACGACCGCCGGACGACGACCTCCTCGTCGACGGCGACGTCGACGAGGAGGTCGGCCAGGCCCGTCCGGAACTCGAGCCACGCGGCCTCGAGCGCGGTGTCGAACCGGGTGCTCGTGGTCATGGTGGGACTCTCTGATCGGGGGTGGGCGGTGGCGGGACGGGGCGTCAGCGCTTGACGGTGCGCCGACCGGTCGCGGCGACGAAACCGGCGATGAGGATCGCGGCGACGACGATGCCGACGACGAACGGGACGACCTCCCAGCCGCCGTTGCTGTTGTTGTAACCGAGCTTGTAGGTCAGCCAGGAGCCGATGAACGAGCCGAGAGCGCCGAGGATGACCGTCATGATCACCCCGATGTTCTGCTTGCCCGGCAGGACGAGGCGGGCGAGTGCGCCCACGATCAAGCCGACGACGATCGCGCTGATGATGGTGCCGATCATGATGACTCTCCTTTACGGGCGCCCGGTCGTCCGACCGGGCGGATGGTGCTCGACCGGGACCACGGGGCGACATGTGTGGTCGTCCCCGATGACGGCCGTGCAGGAAAAGTCTCGTCGCGCCGTCGGGCAGGTGGAACCCCCACGCGCCGAACGCCACCAGATCGTGTCGCCGTGTCGGATGAGGTCACGAATCGGCAACGGCACCCCGGATGCCCGGTGCTCTGGCACCGTGGTGGACGCGGGTGACGCCCCACCCGTGCAGACACTCCCGGGGCGGCGAAAGCGAGTGCAGCATGGCCGAGTTCACCCAGTACATCGCCGAGGAGATCGCGCTCGACCACGCCGACGGGATGTTCGGTCGCCGGGAGGCGATCCGACGTCTCGGGCTGCTCGGACTGTCGGCCGCCGCGGCGTCGAGTGTCCTCGCGGCGTGCAGCAGTGGAGGCGAGTCGGCGAGTGCGACGTCCTCGTCGGCGGCGCCCGGCGGGTCGTCGGGATCGGCCGTCACGACGACGTCGTCGGGGTCACCGGACGCGCCGGGGGCGGCGACCGCGTTGCTCACGCGGACCATCACCTTCCCCGGGCAACGCGGCGAGCTCCAGGGCGCCTACGCCGCCGCGACGAACCCCAAGGGCGTCGTCCTCGTCATCCACGAGAACAAGGGGCTGACGCCGCACATCGCGTCGGTCGCCGGTCGGCTCGCCGGCGTCGGGTACACGGCGCTGGCCGTCGACCTGCTCTCCGAGGAGGGCGGGACGTCGTCGTTCGGCGACACCGCGCGGGCGACCGCGGCGCTCGGCACCATCCCCAACGAGCGATTTGTCTCCGACGAGAAGTCGGCCATCGCCGAGCTGCAGCGTCGGGTTCCCGGGAAGAAGGTCGGCGTCATCGGGTTCTGTTTCGGCGGCGGCCAGGTGTGGTCGCTGCTCGCCTCGGGCGAGCCGCAGCTCAGTGCCGCGATCCCGCTCTACGGGCCGCTGCCCCAGGACCACGACTTCGCCGGGTCGAAGAACGCCGCGGTCCTCGCGGTCTACGCCGGCCTCGACAACCGTGTGAACGCCGGCCGGGCCGAGGCGGAGACCGCGCTCACCCAGGCGGGGCTGACCCACGAGATCCTGACCGTCCCGAACGTCGACCACGCCTTCTTTAACGACACCGGCGGCCGCTACGACCAGGCCGCCGCGACGGAGGTCTGGGGTCGCGCGCTCGGCTGGTTCGGTACCCACCTGGCCTGACCCGCCGCCGAGCGTGCCAAAACTCCCCGCCGAGCGTGCCGAAACCCGCCGCCGAGCGTGCAGTCCGGTAGACCGGAGTGATGACGACGCTGCTGCAGCCGACCACCGCGCCCGAGACCGGCGCCCAGCAGATCGGGCGGGTGGCGCTCGGCTCGGCCATGGTGTTCGCCGGCATCGGCCACCTGACCTTCGCCCGCGAGGAGTTCCGCGCGCAGGTCCCGAGGTTCGTCCCGCGGGTCACGAAGCTCTCCGTCGACGACGTCGTGCTGGCGTCCGGCGTCGTGGAGATCGCGCTGGGCGGGACGCTGATCCTCCTGCGCAGCCGACGCGCCGCGGTCGGGCTGTTCCTCGCGCTCTTCTTCGTCGCGATCGTCCCCGGCAACCTCGCGCAGTGGCGTCACCACCGGGACGGGTTCGGCCTGAACTCCGACCGCGCCCGCACGATCCGTCTGGTGTTCCAGCCCGTTCTCGTCGCGTGGGCCCTGTGGTCCACGGGGGCCTGGGCGGAACTGCGCGCCTGAAAACAAGGCTCGACCTGATTCAGTGAACACCTGTACTCTGAGTGGTATGGACACCCTGGAGCGTCAGCGGCGCACGGAGCTGCGTGAGATGGGGCGGCTCGCCTTCGCCGAGCTCGGCGACGCGACCACCGGTATCGCGAAGGTCCACTCCGCGGTCAGCGAACACCTGTTCACGGGTTTCCGGCTCGGACTCCGACCGGTCGGTCTCGCCGATTTCGTCGAACCGGCCAAGCTGCTGCACGACGCGATCGCCGGCGGCACGTACTCCACCATCGCGGCGATGTGCGACACCGCGTCCGAGGTCGCGAGCCAGTCCGCCGACGGGTGGGGCCGTCCGCCGTCGCAGACCGTCAAGGGCAGCGCGATGATCGCCGCCATCAACGGCCTCATCGGCGACGAACTGCACGCCGCGCGCAGCCCACTCGCCGAGCCGATGGCCGTGCGTCTGGACGGGGCGATGATCCCGCCCATGCCCGATGCCCTGCGTCATGCATTCCCCAGCGCGACAGGCCATTTCGTCGTCTTCCTGCACGGGCTGATGGAGACCGAGTCGGCATGGCGCATCGGCGGTCGGCCGACCTACGGCGCGCGGTTCGCCGACGACCTCGGCGCGACCGAGATCCAGGTCCGCTACAACACCGGTCGGCACATCTCGCAGAACGGCCGCGAACTGGATCGACTGCTGACGACCCTGGTGAACGCCTGGCCTGTGCCGGTCCGACGCATCACCCTCGTCGGCCATTCGATGGGTGGTCTCGTCGCCCGCGCAGCCTGCCACCGCGCCGGACTCGAGGGCGCCGAGTGGGTGCGCTCCGTCGAGACGGTCGTGTCGCTCGGTTCACCCCACCTCGGGGCGCCGCTCGCGCGGTCCGTCCACTACCTCGCCGCCGCACTGCATCTCGTGCCGGAGTCTCGTCCGTTCGCGCATCTGCTCCGCCGTCGCAGCGCCGGTGTGCGGGACCTGTTCCACGGCTCGCTCGTCGACGAGGACTGGTCCGGCCGCGACCTGGACGCGCTGCGTGTCGCCGCGGTGGAGGAGGTGCCTCTCCTCGAGCACGCGACGCACCTCTTCGTGTCCGCGACGATCACCCGCAACGCCCGCCATCCCATCGGCCGGGTCGTCGGCGACGGTCTGGTGCTCACGCCGAGCGCGATCGGCCGGAACAAGAAGCGTCACCTGGGTTTCCGCGACGAGGACGGCTTCGCCATCAGCTCGGCGAATCACTTCACGTTGCTCAACGACGATGCGATCTACGAGTGGCTCCTGCCGCGCCTGCGAGGGGTCGGCGCGGACGAGAGCCGCGTCCTCGTCGCAGCGGGTGGCGGCGAGGACGTCGAGCCCGTGGACCCGCCGCGCTCCGACATCGGTCGGTGCTAGGTCGGGCACCGACGCATCAGGCGCGGGCGGCGACCTCGTCGGGATACCACCGTGCGACGACGTCGGGGTGCGCCCGCGTACGGCTCTTCCAGGTGTTCTGCCCGTAGGTGTCGTACAGCGGGTTGTCGGGGTCGTCGGTGATCCGCGACGGTTCGCCGTCCTGGGTGGGGATCCGCGGCATCACCGCATCGAGCGACGGCGCGTAGAAGTACGGGATCGACAGCCGCTCGGGGGCGCCCGACGGGGTGACGACCCGGTGACGCGTCGCGACGAGCCGCCCGTTCGTGGCGATCTCGAGCATCTCGCCGATGTTGACGATGAACGTCCCCGGCTGCGGCGTCGCCTCGATCCAGACCCCGTCGGTGCGCTCGACCTGCAGTCCCGACGAGTCCTCCTGCGCCAGCAGCACCGTCAACACGCCGGAGTCCTTGTGCGCGCCGACGCCCTGGTCGGTGAAGCCGTCCTCGTCCGCGGGCCGAGCGGGATAGCGCACCAGCTTCATGAGCGTCGCGGGCAGCGCGAACGCGTCGTCGAAGAAGTCCGGCCGCGCGCCGAGCGCCTGCGCCCACCGCGCCAGCAGTGTTCGCGACACCCGTTCGAGTGCGGTCTGGTACTCGCCGACCACCGTCCGTAGCTCCGGCAGCGCCGCCGGCCACTGGTTGTGCCCCTGCAGGCGCATCGGCCCGACGGCGTCCGGGATCGGGTCGCGGTCGGGGGCGATGTCGATCTGCTCGCGTCGGTCGACGCGACCGTTCGTCAGCTCCCCGCCGAGGCGGTTGTAGCCGCGGAAGTGCGAGCTGTTCACCATCGCGACGGAGTCCTTGTCGGCCTGCGGCAGGGCGAAGAACCGGCGCGCGACGTCGACCATCCGTGCCTGCAGGTCGGCCGGGACGCCGTGGTCGGTGAGGTAGAAGAAGCCGACGGTCTGCGACACCTCGGCGAGGCGGGCACGCCCCTCGGGCGTGTCCAGGTCGGCCAGGGAGATCAGCGGCAACACGCCTCCGAGGGTAGGTCGGCCCCGGCCGGCGTGCCCGGGTTGGCGTCGCGGTGATCGGGAACGGGTAGACCGGAGACACCACGACCGAAGGAGACCCATGCCCCGCCCGACCGTCGCTTTCCTGGACGTCAACGACACCCTCTCGGACATCGCCTCCGTCGAACCGGCGTTCGTCGACGCCGGACTGCAGGCCCAGGACGTGCGCACCTGGTACCTGTCGGTGCTGCGTGACGGGTTCGCGTTGACGGTCCTGGGCGACAACCCCGGCTTCGCCGAGCTCGCGCAATCGCAGTTGCGGTCGATGCTGCGGCTGGCCGACCGGTCGCGGGACGTGAAGTCCGCCGACGTCGTCGCCGCCGGTCTGCTGCGCAGTTTCATCGACGCGGCACCGCACCTCGACGTCGTGCCGGGGATCACCGCGCTCGCCGGCGCCGGGCTGCGCGTCTACACGCTGAGCAACGGCTCCGCCGACGTCGCCCGTCGACTCCTCGGGTCCACCGACGCGGGCGCATCGATCACGGAGTACCTGTCGGTGTCCGACGCGGGCGCCTGGAAGCCGGCGCCGGCGTCCTATCGGTATGGATTGCAGGCGGCGGGAGTCGACGCCGCCGAGGCGCTGATGGTCGCGGTGCATCCCTGGGACCTCGAGGGGGCACGCCGCGTCGGACTACAGACGGCGTGGATCAACCGCGACGGCGCCGACTACCCCGACGCGTTCGCCGAGCCCGACCACACGGTCGCGTCCTTCACCGACCTGGGACCTGCGCTCGACCGTCACCACTCGTGATCGCAGACCCCGCAATGGAAGTCGGGGACGTGATCCGACAGCGACGGCGACGCGACCACGCCGATCGGGAGTGGTGCGTCGGCATGGTTGACCGTGACGAGGTCGGCATGCCGTGCCCCGCATCTCGGACACGACGGTCGCATGCCGTACATCAGCTCCGACGCCGTCGGGGCGATCGGCTGGTGCAGGATGTCGTGGCATGACGGGCACACCGCGATGGTGATGTCGAGGTCGATGCGCGGATCGATGCGCAGGCCCGTGGCGTGCGCCCCGAACCGCGGCGTGTACTCGGTGCGTGGGTCGCGACCGCAGGTGTTGCAGCCCCAGACACGGGCGATCGACGCGTCGTAGGCGGTGAGTTCCCGTCCACTGCAGCGGTGGTCGACGCGGTACCACGGGGTGGGAGAGATCGACTCGCAGCGGATCGCCGCGATCACTAGGTCGGCGTGAGCCCCGTGCAGCGTCGTCATGTTCCTGGGCAGTGCGCGCCGCGCGCGAGCCTCGACCGCGGTGAGGGAGACGCCGCAGTGGTCGACGGCGGGCTCGGAGCCGCGCAACTCCGCATCCGAGCGTCGACGTGCGCCGCCGACCACGTCGTAGACGCCGTCGATCGCCCACAGGTCGGTGGCCACGAGACCGATGACGCGGTCGCCCACCTCCACCCACCCCGGGATGGTGAACCCTGGGTCACTGCGTTCGCGCACGAGCACGTGGGTCGGGCGTGCCCAGTCCGTGGACGGGTTGGTCATCGTGTCGGTCCGATCGAGCAGGGAAGGGGCGATCCGGGTACGGCGTCACCGAGGGGAGGTAACCCCACTGGCACACGGCATCTCGACTCCGCTCGAGACGTCGGTGCGTTCATCGGTGCCCTTTCACAGCAGGACCGTACGGACGGGGTCCGACAGATTTCTTCACCGTCTCGGGCGTGGCGTCACCCGGTCGCGGCCCGATCATGATAGCCGTGCTCACGGTCTCGTCGGCGACCGCGCGCCCCGATCGGATGGTCAGGGTCACCCTGAGCCGAATTGTCCGTTTCGTCGCACCTGCACCCTATCCTCGCCCGATGACCACCCACCACGACGACGAGACCGGTCCCGACGACGTCTCCCGGGTCGCCCGGTCCTGGCTCACCGAGGACTGGGCGGCGGTGATCGTCGGGCTGGCCCTGATCGCTGCCGTCCTGATCGGGATCATCCCCGGAGGGGTGATCCCGTGACCGACAACCTCGCGCTCGAGACCGTCCCGCGCACGAACACCCTGCGCTGGGCCTTCGGCGGTGTCGTCGCGGTGGTGGTGCTGGCCGCGCTGACCAGGTTCTTCGAGCAGCAGGTCCCGACCTGGGCAGAGGACACACCCCTCGACGACGTCGCCTCCGCGATCGAGTTCCCGGTGTACGCGATCGCGTTCGGGCTGCTCGGCAACGCCGTCCTGTCCCGGGCGGGCTGGCGCGACCGCCTCGCCGTCGGGTTCCGCACCGAGTTCTTCATCAAGACGGGCCTGGTCTTGCTGGGTGCGTCGGTGAACCTCAGCGTGCTGGCGACCGCGGCGGGGCCGGCCATCGTCCAGGCGATTCTGCTGATCACGGTGGTCTTCGGGTTCACGTGGTGGTTCGCCGGCCGCCTCGGCATCGACGACAAGCTCCGCGCGCTGCTCGCCTCGGCGGTGTCGATCTGCGGTGTCAGCGCGGCCATCGCCGCCGCCGGCGCCGTCCAGGCCAAGAAGGAGCAGCTGGCCTACAGTGCGTCCCTGGTCATCGTCTTCGCACTGCCGTCGATCTTCCTGCTCCCCTGGTTGGCGTCGGTGTTCGGGCTGTCGGATGCCGTCGCGGGCGCCTGGATCGGCGGCAACATCGACACGACCGCCGCGGTCGCGGCATCGGGGGCGATCGCGGGCGAGGACGCGCTGCAGATCGCGACCATCGTGAAGACGACGCAGAACGCGCTGATCGGTGTCGTCGCGATCGCCCTCACCGCCTGGTTCGCCTTCCGGGTCGAACGCCGGTCCGACGCGGCCCGCCCGTCGCTCGGTGACTTCTGGGCGCGCTTCCCGAAATTCGTCCTCGGCTTCGTCGCGGCGTCGGTGATCGGCACGCTGTGGGTGCAGAACGTCGACGGCGGCAAAGCCGACATCACGGTGATCAACGACCTCCGGACGTGGTTCCTCATCCTGGCGTTCGTCTCGATCGGGTTGGAGTTCAGCGTCTCCGGGCTGCGGCAGGCGGGCCGACGTCCGATCATCGTGTTCGCCTCCGCCACGGTCGTGAACATCGTCGTCGCACTGGGTCTCGCCGTCGTGCTGTTCGGGCACTTCGAGGTCTCCTGACCTGCACCTCGTTTCGTCCCCGGGTGTCGGGCCTACCCTCGGGCAGTGCACGGGCCCGGTCCGGCCGGGCGAGCAGCGAACGGGAAGCGGTGGAGACATGGCGTATCGGTATCTGGGCAGCAGCGGGCTGAAGGTCTCCGAGATCACCTACGGCAACTGGCTGACGCACGGGTCGCAGGTCGAGAACGACGTCGCCGAGAAGTGTGTGCACGCCGCGCTCGACGCGGGCATCACCACCTTCGACACCGCCGATGTCTATGCCAACGGTGCCGCCGAGGAGGTTCTCGGGAAGGCTCTGAAGGGGCAGCGTCGCGAGGGCCTCGAGATCTTCACGAAGGTCTACTTCCCGGTCGGCGAGCGTGGCCCGAACGACACGGGGTTGTCGCGCAAGCACATCCGCGAGGGCATCGACAACTCGCTGCGCCGTCTCGGCGTCGACTACGTCGACCTCTACCAGGCGCACCGCTACGACCACGAGACGCCGCTCGAGGAGACCATCGCCGCGTTCGCCGACGTCGTCCGGTCGGGCAAGGCGCTCTACATCGGCGTCTCGGAGTGGACTGCGGATCAGTTGCGTGCGGGGCAGACCCTGGCGCGCCAGGCCGGGTTCTCGATCGTCTCGAACCAGCCGCAGTACTCGGCGTTGTGGCGGGTGATCGAGGAGCGGGTGGTCCCGACGTCCCGCGAGCTCGGGATCGGTCAGATCGTGTGGTCGCCGATCGCGCAGGGCGTGTTGACCGGCAAGTACAAGCCGGGTGAGGCGCCGCCGGCCGGGTCGCGCGCCACTGACGAGAAGGGTGGCGACGAGATGATCAAGCGCTACCTCACCGACGACGTGCTCACCCGCGTGCAGGACCTGCAGCCCATCGCCGACGACCTGGGGATCACGATGGCGCAGCTGGCCGTCGCGTGGGTCCTGGCCAACGACAACGTGTCCGCCGCACTGGTCGGTGCGTCGCGGCCCGAGCAGATCACCGAGAACGTGAAGGCATCGGAGGTGACGCTGGAGGCCGACGTGCTGTCGCGCATCGACGCCGCGCTCGGCGACGCGATCATCACCGACCCCGATCTGACCCGCAGCCCCGGGAAGCGATTGGTCTGACCCTGGTGTTGTCGGGAGGGTGACCGCCCTCCCGACGCCACCGCCGCCCAGCCGCGACGGCGACCACGCCGCGTCCGTCGCGTGGGTCGCCGAGCACCTCGGCGACCTCGCCCGCGAGGAGTCGGCCGACGTCGCCGCCGGGGCGTTCACCGGCGGTCAGACCGCAGCTGACATCGCGCTCGGCGCGCTCGACATCACCGGCTACGCGGCGCGTCGCAACGAGGTGCTGCCCGTTGCCCGTCGCGGAGCAAGCCGCATGTCGCCGTACATCCGGCACGGCCTGACGCCGTTGCCCGAAGTCTGGGATGCGGTATCGGGAGCGCCCGGCCGCGACCGCACGAAGTACCGCGACGAATTGCTGTGGCAGGAGTACGCGCGGCACCTCTACTCCCGCGTCGGCACCGACCTGGGTCAGGCGCTGCGCTACGAGCAGCCGCGCCGCGACCTGCCCGTCGGCGATCGCCCGTTCGGTGGCGACCCGTGGCCGCGCGAGATGAAGTGCATGGATCTCGTCGTCGACGAGCTCCACGAGAACGGGTGGCTGGTCAATCAGACGCGCATGTGGGCGGCGTCCCAGTGGACCGTGCGCGTGGGTGCGACGTGGCGGGACGGCGAGGACGAGATGTTCGCGCACCTGCTGGACGGTTCGCGCGCCGCCAACCGTCTCGGCTGGCAGTGGACCGTGGGCACCGGCTCGGGCAAGCCCTACGGGTTCAGTCGCTGGCAGGTGAAGAAGCGGTCACCCAAGCTGTGCGACCAGTGTTCGCTGAACTCGAATTGCCCCATCCAGGAGTGGCCGTCGGATGAGCACGGCGCTCCCGTCGACGGCCCGTACCTCGGCCCTGAGGACATCCCGTCGGGGCCGGACGTATCTGAGAGGAGTGGTGAGGCCGACGCTGTGTGGCTGACGGCGGAGTCCCTCGGTGACTCGGATCCTGCTCTGGCGGTGGACGAGTCCCGTCCGGCGGTGTTCGTCTTCGACGAGCCGCTGCTGCGTCGACTCCGGTTGTCCGGTAAGCGATTGGTGTTCCTGGCCGAGTGTCTCGGTGATCTCGCCGAGCGCCGCGAGGTCGAGGTGCGGCGCGGTGTCGTCGCCGACGAACTCGACGGCCGGTCCCTGGCGTCGACGTGGGCGCCGGTCCCGGGCTACAAGCGCATCGCAAAGGTCGTCCGACCCACCGAGGTGCACCCGTGGCCCTGGCTGGTCCACCCCAAGCGAGCGCCGGTCCGGTCCTTCACTGCCTGGCGCAAGGCCGTCGGCAACCCGCGGTAGTCGCGGGAGCCCCCGGGTGAACTCCGCCGAGCGTGCCAAAATCCACCGCCGAGTGTGCCAAAACCCGCCGCCGAGCGGGCCAAAACCACTCGCCGAGCGGGCCAAAACCCCCCGCCGACCGTGCACCAGATCCCGCCGACCGTGCGGTAGATCCCACCGAGATCTATGCGACGAGCGCCGGCGCGGCGGAACCCGCAGCAGCGACGAACAACTCGGCCGTCGCGATGCGTCGTGCCGCGCGGTGGAGCGACACACTCGTGACTACGCCGTCGGCTGTTGTTGACACCTCGGCGGAGACCACACCCGCCGCAGTCCCGATCCGCAAGCGCGACGGATCGTCCGACGACGACATCTGCGCCACAACTGAATCCGGTCGGGACGCGGCAACCGCGACGGCGACAGCGGACGTCAGGCCGATCGCCGGGTGCGGCGCCATCATCGACACCATTCGGACCGTGACGTCGTGGTCGTCGGCTGTCAGCTGTTCGCCGGTCGGCGTCGTGACCGTGGCAGCAGGCCCGACGATCCCGACCTTGGGAGTCGCGTGGGAGATCGGATCGTCGGGCCCGCACAACCCCATCCGGAGGGCCGCCGCGCGGCGGATCCGGATCAGGGTCGGCATCAGGGCGGTCACCTGGGCGGTGTCGAGGACGGCGCCCGCGTCGAGTCCGAACGACCGCACGTCGACGAGCACCGCAGGTGCGCCGGCCTGGACCATCGTCGCGCGGTATGTGACGTCGTCGACGACGAGATCGTCCACGGCATGACCGGTCGGCCACGGTGCGACGGCCGGCTCCTCGAAGGTGAGCACCACCGGTACGCCGGGCGCGGTGGCGCCGGGGACCGTCGCGTCGCCGTCGAACGGAACCTGCCCACCGGGCGTCGCGATCTCGGCGGTGAGGATGTCGCCGGTGTTCTCGTTGCGCATCCGCACCCGTGTCATCGGGCTCTGGACGGCGACCATGCCGGTCTGCAGCGCGTACAGGCCGATGGCGGTCGCGCAGTTGCCGCAGTTGCTCGTCCACTCGACGCGGCGGTCGGCGATCGCGACCTGGGCGAAGAGGTAGTCGACGTCGACGCCCGTCAGCGGGGAGCGCCGGACGATCGCCGCCTTCGACGTGGTCGAGCTGCCGCCGCCGATGCCGTCGATCTGTCGGGGATCGCCCGACCCGAACGCCGCGACGAGGATGTCGTCGAGGGTCATCTGCGACGACACCAACGGGTCGATGTCGACGCCGGTGAACAGCCAGCACTTGCTGGTGCCGCCGCGCATCCAGGTTCCGCGCACTGTGAACATCTGCGTGCCTTTCCACATGTCGCCGAGGGTGGGGCGACGGTCTGATTCGAGAATGGGACAACCCCGGGTGAAGCACAATGTGCGATTACTGGCTGTAGCTTTCGCTGTGCTTAACGCCCGGGGTTGCGGTGTGGGTGGGGTCCTGAGCGGGAGGGCTCAGAACAGGGACGGAGTGACCACCAGGACCATCCAGCAGAGGGCCGGCGCGAGGGCGACGATGATGCCCGAGTAGGCGAGCAGCTGGCGGTAGAAGACGCGGCGGTCGATGCCCTGGGCGTTGGCCAGGATCAGTGCGCCGTTGGTGGAGAACGGCGAGACGTCGACCACGGTGGCCGCGATGGCCAGTGCCGCGACGACCCCGACGACCGGCAGCGCGCCGGTGTGCAGCAGAGGCAGCGCCATCGGAATGATCGCGGCCATCAGCGCGGTCGACGAGGCGAAGGCCGAAGTGATGCCGATGACGTAGCAGAGGACGGCCGCGACGATCAGCGGGGCGCCGAGGCCGACCGCCAGGTGTGCGAGGTGGTCGATGGTGCCGACCTTCTCGAGGACCGAGATGTAGGTGATCATCCCGGAGACCAGCAGCACGGTCGGCCAGCTGATGCCCATGATCGCGTCGTTCTGGCCCTTGAGGTCGGTGAACGCGAGGACCACGCCGGCGGCGATCGCCACGAAGCTGATGGGCATGTGGAACACGAGGACCAGCACCAGCACCGTCGCGATGAGCGCGAGAGTCAGCTTGTGGACGCGGGTGACGGCGACGTGGGGGAGTGTCAGCGTGGTCGCGACGGGCTCGGTGCGCGTGAGGACCTTCGTGCCGCCGGAACCGCCGGCCGGGGTGCCGCCGGTGGGAGCGGGTCCGCCGGTCAGCGCGCCACCGTCGCCAGGTGCCGACGACCAGTCGGCGGTTGCAGCCAGCGTGGAACCCGTTGCGGTGTAGGCGAGATTGCGGGTGCGTGCCAGAGCCGAATAGGTGACGACGGTGATGACGGCGAGCAGCAGGTTGATGCCGTAGCTGGAGAAGAACAGCGACCACGGGCCGATCGACAGGCCGTTGTCGTTCACGATGCCGCGGACCAGGACGCCCGAGACCGAGATGGGCGAGAAGGCGCCGGCGTGGGCGCCGTTGATGACGAGGATGCCCATGACCAGCGGGCTCATCCGCACGGTCGCCGCGAAGGTCAGTGCGGCCGGCGCGATCAGGGCGACCGCCGCCGGGCTGAACGTGCCGAGCGCCGTGAGCGCGGAGGCGACGAAGAAGAACACCCAGGGCACCACGGTCACGCGGCCCTTCACCGCCCGTATGCACGCGTTGACGAGGAGATCGATCGTGCCGTTCTTCTTCGCCATGCCGAAGAAGTAGGTGACGCCCACGATCGTGAGAACAATCGACGCGGGGAACTCCCCGAGGATCTCCTTGTCGTCGTAGCCGAGGGCGAAGTAGCCGACGACGAACGCGCCGACGAACCCGAGGATCCCGATGTTGATCGGGAGGATGCTCGCCACCACGAACATCGCGACGAGCGCGACGAGCGGCAGTATCTCGATTGAACTCATGACCTGGTCCTTGACCTTTCCGGGCCGATCACCACCGGGTGGCTTCTCGACGACGACGTTATGCGGGTCACACTATGATCGGCATCACTTCAGGACAATTACGCATTTGACGGTCTGCCGTAAGCTGAGCTGAACGCAGATCTGGGAGGTCTCTCGTGTCGCAGACGGGCTACTTCGACGTGGTCACGCTGTTCCTGCTGTTGGACATCGCCGAGGCGGGATCGCTGACGGCCGGTGCCGAGCAGGCGAACATGACAGCGTCGGCGGCGTCGCAGCGGATCACCAAGCTCGAGAAGTCGATCAAGCAGCCGGTGCTGGTGAGGCTCCCGCGCGGGGTGTCGCTGACCGACGCGGGTGAGGTGCTCGTCGCGCGTGCCCGATTGTTCCGTCGCGAGATGCGTTCGGCGCAGGGAGATCTCGACGCTCTGAGGGGTTTGCAGCGCGGGACGGTGCGGCTGGGGTCGTTCCCGACGGTCAGCGCGTCGATCCTGTCGGACGCGCTGAAGGTCTACCGGTCCCGCTGGCCCGACGTCGACATCTCGGTCACCTCGGCCACCCGTCCCCAACTGCTCGACATGCTCGACGCCGGCGAGGTCGAGATGGCGCTGCTCTGGAGCTACCGGTGGACCGCCGAGACCGAGCGGTCGCTGACGCTGCATCCGCTGATGAGCGACCCGACGATGCTTCTCATCCCGGCCGATCGCGACATGCCGGCCGGGGGAGCGGTCCTGTCGTCGTTGCGTTCGCAGCGGTGGATCATCCGCAACTCCGACCACCCCGCCGCCGAGGTGCTCTATCGCAGTTGCCAGAACGCGGGCTTCGCGCCGAACGTCGTCTACGAGGCGCATGACTACCAGGAGATCGAAGCGATGGTGGCCGCCGGACTGGGGATCGCGATGGTGCCGCGTCTCGCGGTTGCGTCGCACCGGCCGGACGTGAAGGCGGTGCCGTTCAGCGCCGCCGACGAGGTGCCGACGAGATCGATCTACGTCGCCACCCTGGCCCGCCGCGCGTACAGCCCCGCGATGCACGCCGTCGCCGAGGCATTGCGGACCGCCGCCGACACCATCCAAGAGACCTGGTCTGCCGAG
Source organism: Gordonia paraffinivorans (assembly GCA_036946345.1). Classification (GTDB taxonomy): domain Bacteria; phylum Actinomycetota; class Actinomycetes; order Mycobacteriales; family Mycobacteriaceae; genus Williamsia_A; species Williamsia_A paraffinivorans_A. Next base: position 42,757 of record JAQIJH010000018.1, read on the forward strand.
TCGCGACCACCCGTCCGCGCCTGATCCCGCCCTGACCGCCGCCGAGCGTGCCACAACCCACCGCCGAGCGGGCCAAAACCCCTCGCCGAGCGGGCCAAAACAACCCGCCGAGCGTGCAGTAGATGCCGCCGAGCGTGCGGTAGATCCGTTCGACCGTGCAATTGATGCCGCCGAGCGTGCACAACCTTTCGCCACGCGTGCTCCATCGGTGGGACACTGACCGCCATGACCCGCCCGAACGCCGACGATCTCGACGCCGCCGACATTCTCGCCGAGTTCCGCGCGCAGTTCGTCGACGTCGGCGGGGTCGAGGCGTACCTCGACGGCAACTCGCTCGGCCGCCCGCTCAAGGTCACCGCCGACCACATGCGGGAGTTCATCGAGCACGAGTGGGGCGGTCGGCTGATCCGCGGGTGGGACGAGCGCTGGCTCGACCTCCCGACGTCCCTCGGTGACCGCATCGGCGGGGCCGTCCTGGGGGCGGCGCCGGGTCAGACGATCATCGGCGACTCGACGAGCGTTCTGCTCTACAAACTCGCCCGATCGGCCGTCGCCATGCGTCCCGACCGCACAGAGATCGTCATCGACCGCGACAACTTTCCCACCGACCGCTACCTCGTCGAGGGGATCGCCGCCGAGACCGGGACGACGGTCCGCTGGGTCGACACCGACCACGATGGCGGCGTCACCGTCGACCTGCTCGGCGCCGTAGTCACCGAGCGCACGGCGCTCGTGCTCGTCAGCCACGTCGCTTACCGCTCCGGCTATCTGCTCGACGCGCCGGCGGTCACCCGGCTCATCCACGACCGCGGCGCACTCCTGCTGCTCGACGTGTCTCATTCGGTCGGGTCGGTTCCCATGCGGCTCGACGACTGGGGCGTCGACCTCGCCGCGGGGTGTACCTACAAGTACCTCAACGGAGGTCCCGGGGCACCGGCGTTCGCCTACGCACGCCGGGGGATCGTCGACGATGTCGCGCAACCGATCTGGGGCTGGATCGGTGCCGCGGACCCGTTCCAGATGGAGCAGGGGTACGCCCCCGGGCCGGGTGTCCGACGACTGCTCAGCGGAACCCCGCCCATCCTGGGCATGCTGCCGATCGCCGACATGCTGAGCCTGATCGAACGGGCGGGAATCGACGCGATCCGAGCGAAGTCCATCGCGCTGACAGAGCTCGCGATCGGTCTCACCGATGCCGTCCTGCGACCACTCGGGGCGACGCTCGCCTCACCGCGCGACCCCGGCCGCCGCGGCGGGCACATCACCGTCAATCACCCGAACTCCCGTGACGCGGTCGCACGGCTGTGGCGGCAGGGCGTCATCCCCGACTTCCGGACCCCAGACGGAGTGCGACTCGGCTTCAGTCCCCTCACGACCAGCTTCGACGAGGTCGAACGCGGCATCGAGGCGCTCGCTCTCGCCATCGGATGACGCCTACCCCGCGAGTCGATGTTCGATCGCCGCGAGGACCTGGGCCCACAGGCGGTGCTGCGGCGCGATGATGTCGAAGTGGTCGCCGGGTGCGGTCACCTCGACGATCTCGTCGCCGGCCTCGCCCGCGGCCCGGGTGTAGTCGCGACTGATCGCCAGCAGGTGCGGATCGTCGTCGTGTCCGCAGGCGATCACCTGCGGCACGCGCAGAGGCAGGCGATGTCGTGGCGACGACGCGACGTCGTCGGCGTTGTCCGCCGACCACGGATGCCCCAGCGCGTTCTCGACCGCTCCATCTCCGAGCCGCAGCTCGTGTGCCCGCTCGAGGTCGATGACGCCGGCCAGTGACACCGCCAGCGCCGGTGGGGGAGACGCGTCCGACGCGACACGCAGCGCGAGTTGCCCGCCGGCGGAGTGCCCGATGACGACGACGGGCAGCTCGGTCTCGACCGCTGCGAGCGCGTCGGCAAGATCTGATGTCGTTGCCGCCCAGCCGTGCTCGTCGGGTCGCCGGTACTCGACGTTCCACGCCGCCACCCCGGAAGCGGCCAGCGCCTCCGCCATCGGTTCCATGAGGTCGGCCTTGTACGGCGACCGCCAGTAGCCGCCGTGCACCAGCACGGCAGTCCAGCGGGCGTCGCCGTCCGGACGGCTGACGTCGATGTACTGATCGGGGTGGGAGCCGTAGCGAACTGTCGTCTGGGCCATGAAAACAGTGTGCGCGATGAGCGGGCCGCGCAAACATTGCCGACGCCCCGCTGATGCGCCACCCTGACCCCATGACCTGGGAGACCCGTCCGGTCACACCCGACCGCTTCGACGACTTCGCCGACGTCATCAACCCGAACCGTCGGGCGACGCACTGCTGGTGCCTCTCGCACCGACTGCAGGCGAAGCAGATCGACGAACTGGGTCGGGGGTCGCGCGAGCAGGCAGCCCGCGCACTCTGCGAGCGTGAGCACCCGCCGGGCGTCGTCGCCTACCGCGACGGGACACCCGTCGGCTGGTGCAGCATCAACCCGCGCGCAGACACCCCGCGACTTGTCCACAGCAAACTCATCCGCCCCCTCGACGACCTGCCCGTCTGGAGCATCATCTGCGTCGTCGTGCGGGGCGGCCACCGCAGGCAGGGTGTTGCCGGTCAGGTCATCCAGGGAGCCGTCGACTACGCCGCAGCGAACAACGCGCCCGCCGTCGAGGCCTACCCCGTCGACCCGCCCGGGCGCATGGACCTCACGATGGCGTTCGTCGGGACCCGAAAGATGTTCGAGGCGGCCGGGTTCGAAATTGTGGGCCAGACCGACGCTGTTGCGTCGAAGATGCCCCGGCTCATCATGCGTCGCTACCTCTGATCGAACGGCCAGGGCACGTTGTGCTGCGCGTAGTCGATCGGCTCGAGCGGGTCGTGGACCGGAAGCTCGAGGCCCGCCTGCGCCAGCAGCATTGCGTCGACGAGATGCAGCGACACCAACTCGCCGCCGGACACGTCGGCTCCTCCGACGCGGATGTCGATCCGCGTCGCCCCCTCAGGCGGAGCCGTCAATTGCACCCGTGACTCGTCGAGTCGGCGGCACCGGTCGACCCATGGATCGTGCGGAGCGAGGCACAGCGTCTCCGGACCCCCGTCCCGGGAGACGCGCACCGGCAACGACGCCCGCACCGTCGAGGTGAAGTCCAGCCACACCGCGTCACCGCGCCAGACCGGTACAAGGAACTCCGCCCGACCGAGTTGCCCGACGTCGTCAGCCGGGCGCAGCTGCAGCGCCCCCAGGTCGGGCAGCAGCCCGAACCGTTCTGCCGCGATGACCGTTCTCCGCACGCCGATGACGAGGCACCCCTCGAGCCCCGCCTCGTCGAGCATCAGCCGGATTCCGTCGGCCCCAAACTCTGCGACCACGCCGTATCTCTCCTCAACCCTCATGTCTATTGGATGTGCGGTGAGGCGATCTGGTTCCATCCGATCTCGTGGGTTTCGAATCGGTTCCGACGGTCGCTGTTCTCTACGTCGGTGACCTCAGCCGCGTCAGGCGGTTCTACGAGGGCGCGTTCGGTTGGTCGGGGGTCGACGAGGGGCCTCGGTGGTGCGGACTGCGCTCGCGCGCCGGCGTGGTGACCCTCGTCGAGACCGCCGAGGCGCGAGTGCAGATTGACCCGGCCTCCCGACGTTCAGCGACCGCGATCAAACTGGTCATTGACGTCGACAACATTGCCGACACGATCCGCGCCGTCGTCGACTTCGGCGGCCGCGCTGATCCCTCCGACCGTGCGTGGACGTTCCGTGGGCAGCTTCATCGCGACGTCATCGACCCCGAGGGCAACGTCCTGCAGTTGGTGCAGAGGGCGGCGTAACGCTCGTCTAGTATCCGTACGCCGATCGAATGACCGGAGGGTGCCGTGACGAGGGTTGCGATGTCAGGTGCCGTTGCGCTGACGATGCTCGCCGCGGTGGCCTGCAGTTCGGGGACGACCACCTCGACGACGCAAGGCGGGGCCGCCGCGGGCACTTCGCAATCGGCGTCAAAGCCGCTGTCGGCCTATCTCCTCCAGCAGTCCGACGTTCCGGGCGGCTATCAGCAGCAACAGCTGCCGCCGGGAGCCGCCGACGCGATCGGTACTCTCACCGCCGCGACCAAGGGCGCCAAGGTCACCCCGTCGTCGTGTCAGCCCGACCTGTCGGGCTTCGATGCGCAGCAAGCGCTCTCGACACCAAAGGCCATCTTCGCCAACCCGTCGACCGGTGCTGTGGTCGTCACCGCCGTCAGCACGAAGTCGGCCGGCGCGAACGGGTCGGTGTCGGACTTCCGCCGCTACAACCTCGGTGACTGCGCAACCCACACGATCACCACGACCGTCGGCGCGAACTCGGTCACCGCGACGCAGAAGGCGACCCAGCTGACCGTCGACACCCCAGGTGTCAGCGGGGCAGTCGCCGCCCGCCTCGAGACCACTGCGACCATTCCCGGTTCACCGCAGCGCACCACAGAGCAGCTCGTCGCCCTGCTGCCCATCCCCGATGGTGCCGTGCTCGTCAGCGTCAACAACCTCACCGGTCAGCCCGACGAACCCGCCTTCCGACAGGCGGTCACCGCGGCGGCAAAGAGGATCAGCGACTGACGAATGGCGTCACGGCCCGACGACGACCGGCTTCGGCGGGACAAAGCTGCCGTTGTCGGGCAGAGCGGCATGGCCCTTCTCATTCCCGACCTGCCGGACGGTCGACACCGACGCGAGCGAACCGGCGCCCTGACGCGCGAGGGTGTCGTCGTACCGCTCGAACCACGGGAAGCCGTGGGCGCGGTACTCCTCGATGGTGAGCGGGGGAGTGTGGGGCGGTTCGCCCGTGATCGCCTGCCATTGCTCGGTGTTGACGGTGCGCACGAACGTTGACAGGCCGGCCGTCAGATCCCAGTTGTCATGCGGTTCGACCGGCGTCGCGACGGACTGCGTGATCGAACCGCCGGTGCCGAGTCCCATGTCGTCGGGCACGCCGCAGCAGTTAGACATCATTCCCGTGTCGGCGGCCCCCGCGGCTGCACTGGCTGCGGCCAACACGGTGCGGTCGCGTTGGAGTAGCGTTGCTGTCGCAGTTGGTTTGCAACCCCGAAGCGGGGACAGGGCCCCACACGCCGCCATCCAGCTGGCGGGCAGAAGAGCAGTATCGACATTCCCAGACGAGAACGGCGACTCGTTCGACGCGACGTCGCGGATGCCGTGGCGGCGATCAAGTAATGGACTTAGCGATGTTCAGCGCCTTGTCCGAATCGGCGCCTGTTGGTGTACCGGTGGTACCCAATACGGATAGCACCGGTCACGAGGGTCGCTGCGGGGATAGAAGCCACACAGGTGAGCAGAATTCCAGCGAACGCCCAGAAAAGCGCAGGCGGGAAGGTCCCGAAGATGGCGCCGACCGAGAACCCGTCGGAACGAATGGCGGTCACGCTGAAAACGCACCAGAGTGCGACGACGCTGCCGACGAAGAGCGCAACCACGCCTCGAACCGCTGACACCAACCAGAAGGCCACGCCGTAAGTTCTGGAGCCCCGAACAGTCATGACAGGTCACTACCCGCAGGACCGGACTGTCGGGCATCAGGCCGGTTGCGCGACTCCATGCCCGTCATTGAGGCCCGTGCCCAGGCGCGGGGAACATGTCGATCGACTGCGGTTCGATCGGTGCGGGATTCGCCCATTTCCCGCCCTTCAACGAATCTTCGCCGGCGCCGAGATCGTGATGCCCTAGAAGGTTAAGCGATGGCCCGAGCCCGGAACCCGTCCCGAACCCGTCTGGATTTTCCTGCGACAACACGGCTTCTCGGCCGTCGGGGAACGACTGATATGCCTCGAACCACGGAAAGTCGGTTCGACTGCCGTCAATACGCGCTCCTTGTGATGTCGGGGTGAAGGCCATATCGCCGTTGACGGACCAACCGAGGTAACGGGTCGGTCCGCCCGCGCCGATCGGGTCGGCGGCGTTGTATTGCATTCGGAGGGCGCCGTCGTCGGCCTGTTGCACCTGTATCCAGGGTTTACCTGCCTCGACGTGGCCCGAACTGCCATCCGCCTGCTGAACCACGGATGGATTCTGCCTGAAGACGACGAGGCCCTTCTCGTAGTCGATATAGGCGGCGACCCGCGAACGCTCCGGATCGAAGTCCGGTGTGAAGTCTCGGTTGTCGCCCTTGTTGCGTCCATACAAGTTGTCGAGCGACGGGTCTTTGACATCGCCCTGTTTGATGAATTGGTTGGTTCTGACCACTCCCTGTCCTCGAACCGGCTTGATCGGAGCCGTGACGATGTTCGCATTGACCCCCTGGTTCTTGGGGTCGTAGCTGTGGGGGTCTAGGACCGCAGCCATACGCCAGTCGTTCTCGGTGGCGGGATCCTTGCCATAAGCGTCTCGATAGGCCGCCACCTGATTGGCGCGGCGGTCTGCGAGGTTGACATTCGCATCCTCGCCTTTCGGGGTAAGGGGTATCGAGCCGTCGGCGGCGTTGATAGTGGCGGCGAGGTCGTCGTCGAAACGATCCGCTGCTGCGATGACCTCGTTGACGCGGGCCCGGAGGGCGTCGATCTCGGCGTAGTACGCGGCTTTCTCGGCGTCGTCCCAGCCGCGCATCACCGGCGGGTTCGGGTCCGTGACCGTGCCATCCGGCTCGATGGCGAAGCCCTTGGCGTCGGCGTCGGCCTGTACGCGCTGAGCCGACGTCTTCAGCTCAACGGCCTCGTTGTAGCAATCGCGCGCTGCGGCTGCGACTTTCCATACCTCGTTGCCATGGGCGTCGAGGTCTTTACGGGTCTTGCCCGCGGCGTCCTTGGCGGCCTGAGAGGCGTCGCCCTGCCAGGTGTGGAGCTCAGACAGATTCTTGAGGTGGCCGCCGATGGCAGAGCACGTCTGTTGCTGACCGGAGCAGGCGCCGAAGATCTCCTGGATCTGGCCGGGGTCGAACTTCAGGATCTCGCCGAACTCGACCACGTCACGCCTTCAGGTTGAGCGATGGTGCGTCGCCGACGTGATGGATCGCGGTGCGGTTCTCCCCGTCGGTCGACTCGTACAGCGCCGCGCTGGTGTGCAGATGAGTGCCGTGCACGTCGACGCGGTCGGTCAGTTCGGCCGCACGGGTCCGCCAGGCGTCGGCCTTCGACTCCAGCGCTGAGCGCGACCGGTCGAACAAGCCGGCGGCCGCGGCGGTGAGCTGACTGTGTTGCTTGGAGAACGCTTCGCGGCCTTCTTCGGCGCCCTGGTTCAGCTGACGCCCGACGTGGCGAAGCGACGCGGGTTCGACGTGCAGGTCGTCGTCGGACATGGTCACCTTCCTCCTCGGTCGTTCGTGCGGCATCCTATCGGGCAGACGCGACGAGATGCTCGGTCGAGGAGATCGCCTGTGGACAACTCTGATTTTTTGTAGATCGCCGACGCCATCGCAGTCGAGGCGCACCGTGGACAGACGGACAAGCTTGGCGTCGACTACATCGAACATCCGCAGCGGTGTCGCGTCGGGTCGATCCCGAGCGCCCGGACCTCGTCGCGGCCGCGCTCCTGCACGACGTGATCGAGGACTCGGAGTTCACCGCGGCCGACCTGCTCGAGCGGGGGATCCCGCAGCCGGTGATCGACGTCGTGCACAAGGTGACGCGTCGGGACGACCAGTCACCCGACGACTACTACGCCGAGATCAGCCAGGACCCGGACGCAACCGCGGTGAAGCTCGCCGACCTCGGCGAGAACACCGATCCCCGCCGGATGGGGCAGCTGCCGGCGGAGATCCAGGCGAAGCTCCGCGCGAAGTACACGAAGGCGTTCCGGGCGCTGGGTCGTGACGACCTCGCCGACGAGCTGGCCTCTCGATAGCTCGGTGCGTCCGGGACCAAAACCGGACCCTCGTTCGTTGAGGGGAAGGATGACGCAGCCAGCGTCGTCGGAGGAGGTTCTGTTGAACACGCGCTACCGCAAGACCGATGAGGCCGTGAAGGCGTTGACCCCCGATCAGTACCGGGTCACGCAGAAGGACGGCACCGAGCCGGCGTTCCACAACGAGTACTGGGACAACCACGAGCCCGGCATCTACGTCGACGTGGTGTCCGGCGAGCCGCTGTTCTCCTCGGCCGACAAGTACGACAGCGGCACCGGCTGGCCCAGCTTCACCCGCCCCATCGAGGACGACGCGGTGACCACCAAGACCGACCGCAAGCTGCTGATGAAGCGGACCGAGGTGCGTTCGGCGTCGGCCGACAGCCACCTGGGCCACGTCTTCGGCGACGGCCCCCCGTTCGGCGGGCGGGCAGCGATACTGCATGAACAGTGCTGCGCTGCGGTTCGTCCCCGTCGACCAGCTCGAGGAGCAGGGCTACGGCGAGTACCGCGCCCTGTTCACCACCACGACCACTGAGGAGAACGCACGATGAGCACCGACACCGGCCAGGTCACCACCCGCCCGGGCACCGAGACCGCCGTCCTCGCGGGCGGCTGCTTCTGGGGCATGGAGGACCTTATTCGTCGCCAGCCCGGCGTCATCTCGACGCGCGTCGGCTACACCGGCGGCAGCAACGACCACGCCACGTACCGTCGCCATCCCGGTCACGCGGAGGCGGTGGAGATCGTGTTCGACCCGACGCAGACCACCTACCGCGACATCCTGGCGCTCTTCTTCCAGGCGCACGACCCGACGACGAAGGACCGTCAGGGCAACGACGTGGGGTCGAGTTATCGGTCGGCGATCTTCCCGCAGAGCGACGAGCAGGAGAAGGTCGCGCGCGACACCATCGCCGACGTGAACGCGTCGGGGCTGTGGCCCGGGCCGGCGGTCACCACGATCGAGCCCGCGGGCCCGTTCTGGGAGGCCGAGCCGGAGCATCAGGACTACCTGATCCGCAACCCCGGCGGCTACACCTGCCACTACGTCCGTCCGAACTGGGTCCTGCCCAAGCGTGACGAGGCGACGGCCAAGTAAGTCGTTCGACGCGGCGCCCCCGTTCCGAGTCGGAACGGGGGCGTTGTGCTGTGTGGGTGCTTACACGCCGCGAGCGATTGCAGCTTGCTTGGCAGCCTTAAATTCTTCGTCGTCCAGCAAACCTCGCTGGTGCAGGTCCGCCAGTCGTCCGAGCTCTTCCGAGAGTCCACCCGACTCGCCCTTGGTAGGGGTCACAGAGGGGGTGTTGTGAACGATAACCGTTTGCTTCGCCTCGATGATTCTGCGTTGGAGCTCGTTGATTTTGGGCAAAGCGGTGTTGTAAGAGGCTTTGGGAAAGGGCAAGCAATTTGAAAGAGTCCATGGGTCATCGGAGGCCTTGTTTCTTGACTTGTCGGACGAGCGCCAAAAGTCGTGGTTGCCAGTGCCCTGATAGCTCGGCGTCAGAACTTCGAGCACCCCGTTGACAAACCCGCCATTGTATTCAATGTTGGTGATCTCGCGGAATGGGAAAGTGGTGACGCGACCTCCGCCCATCGAGCCGGCCATAAAGCCGGCCATCCCGCCCTTCTTGGCGATGATGAGACGATCTTCAAAGGCCGCAAGTTGGCCTGCCATTCCGCCGTTTAAAACCAGCCACGGAAGCTCGGATCCGTGGGCATGGTCGAGGATGTTATCCCACTGTCGTTCCTTCATCACCTCGCCGAACACCGGAACCGAGTCTCTTTGGGCGCGGCGAAACGCATCCTCCTCTGAGGCATGGGCTGCTTGTCGCTGATCGTCGATCAAACCTTGCGCTACCGCTTCTGGCATTCCTGAACTTTGTAGGTATCCGATGTAATGCTGGGCAAATTGTATTTCGTCCTTATGCATCGCGCCAAAGTTGACTTCACCGCTGTGGGTGTGGACCACGAGGTTTATCTGTCCTCGCCGCTCAGAGGTGTCGACTCGTTGTATGTCGTCGGCAGACGTTGAATAGACGATAGTCTTCTCTGCCTTCATTGCGAAACTTGAGAATCCCAGGATCCGCGCATTTGTGATGGCGGTTGCCTCGGACTGCGGCTTGAACCTCGATGCCGAGAGGAACGCCCATATGACTTCACCTTTTAGTAGGTGTGGCTGTAGTGCTGCCTCCCACTTCGCGGCCTTCTTCTCTTTAATCTTTGGGCTCAGCTCGGCCACAGAAGATCTCCTTGCAACGTGTTCTGAGTGACGTCTCAGGCTACTGAGACGACGATCGGCATTGAGGCAGATTGCCCGAAATCTGTGCACAGGTCGCTGCGGGCGCGTCCGCCCCGCGGCGTAAGGGCTTGCGGCGCAGACCCACCGTTGGCGTCAGGAGGGGCTTACGCGGACCGCCAGCCCGATAGACCGGCGGCAGCAACGACCACGCCACGTACCGTCGCCATCCCGGTCACGCGGAGGCGGTGGAGATCGTGTTCGACCCGACGCAGACCACCTACCGCGACATCCTGGCGTTCTTCTTCCAGGCGCACGACCCGACGACGAAGGACCGTCAGGGCAACGACGTGGGGTCGAGTTATCGGTCGGCGATCTTCCCGCAGAGCGACGAGCAGGAGAAGGTCGCGCGCGACACCATCGCCGACGTGAACGCGTCGGGGCTGTGGCCCGGGCCGGCGGTCACCACGATCGAGCCCGCGGGCCCGTTCTGGGAGGCCGAGCCGGAGCATCAGGACTACCTGATCCGCAACCCCGGCGGCTACACCTGCCACTACGTCCGTCCGAACTGGGTCCTGCCCAAGCGTGACGAGGCGACGGCCAAGTAAGTCGTTCGACGCGGCGCCCCCGTTCCGAGTCGGAACGGGGGCGTTGTGCTGTGTGGATGCCTTGCGGGCTGTCGTGCGTTTGTGCGGCGGGTCGATGTAGATTCCACAGTCGGACACGACGGGGCGTGATAGGGGAGTCGACCTCGAATACCCTGACCCCGGCAATCGTTCTGACCGCTAAGGAGAACTGTCGTGGGGACTCAGATTCGGGCCGTTCTCTCTGCCGGGGCGATCGCTGTCTGCGTCGGCTTCGCGGCGTCGGCCTGCAGCTCGGGCTCGACGGCGGGTGTGGAGTCCGCGTCGTCCAGTGCTTCGGCGTCGCCGGCATTTCCGGTCGAGTCGCTGCCGCCGGGGGTGCAGAAGGACTCGGTCTTCGATCTGAATTCGACAAAAGACATGACTGGCGTCGTTTCGACGGTTCCGTTCGGCCAGAGTCCCTACGCGGCGCACCTGCCGGATGTATGCGCTTTTGTTCCTAGCTCACTTATCCAACAATTTGGCCTGTCAACCAAGCGCAAGGGTTACAAGGGCACGCAGCTAGTTGTTCAAACCTGCACGATGCAGAATCTTAGTCGCGGGGGATTGCCTGCGTCGTCGGTCACCATTTCGTTTTTTACCAACAATATCGAAGAGATATCTGACCCCAGCAAATCAAGCGTAGTGACGCCGCGAGTCGCGATTAGCGATCGCGTGAACGGGTCGGTTCGTAAGCCCGTCCCCTCGAATCTTGCTGATATTCAGACCTGCGATGTCGACTGGGGCACATTCTTCGGAGCGGTAATTGTGAGTTTTCGCTCCCTGGAGAGCCCGCCTCCGGACCTGTGCGCGAGGGCTTTGGACGCGGCACGTCTTTTCGCGCCGCACGTCCCTAAGAGCCCTTCACAGATGAGGCCATCGTGAACTCTCCTGGGTTTCGGTTCGATCCGGCCACCGCTGCTGCGGTAGCTGCGGCCTGTCAGGGGCTTGTCCAAGGGGTAATGGGACTCACTGACATCGCCGGTCAGCTTGGAGACGCAAACGGAAGCGGCGGTTTCTCGTCGGGCAAGGCGATTGATAACGCGCTGCAAATTATTGGCCGTTTTGCCCGTGACGCCGCTGAAAAGCTCCGTCAAGCGGTAGAAGCGTACCTGGACTCTGTTGTTGACGCTGGAAACCTTATTCGACAACAGGAAGGGGAGAATCGGCAGCGAATCGCTAAGGCCGGATCGGGCCAATCCTCCGACCCTCTCGGAATCGGCGAACTGCTGTCGGGCGGACAGTCGCCTGTCGCGGTTCCCGATGGTCCGAACCCTGCTGACATCATTACTTCGGGCATGTCATCAGGCCTGCCTTCACTTCCGTCGTCCACAGGCGACGCTGCCGGGAGGTTCGCATGCGGCGCTTCACCGGAGTCGGTCGGTGGTCTGACGCTAGACGCGTGCGTCGCCAACCTGTCCCCTGCGGAGGCGTCAAGGCTGACCATGCTCGCGCAGCAGTGGCAGCAGCTTGGTGCGGACCTCACTAGCTCGATCACGTTGTTTCACAACATCGTTCAATCGAAAATGGCGACCGGCGGGTGGACCGGGTCTTCCGGCAAGGCTGTCGGCGACGCGGCGCACAAGCTGGTCAGCACGTCGGTCGAGATTGCGGCGCAGGCGAATGCGAACGGGGCTGCAATCGTCGGGTGGGCCGGGGCGCTGGGCGACACGAAGAGCTACATCGACTCGCTTGCAGCCGCGAAAGGCCCGGCGATGGCGGCGGCGCCCCCTGAGTCGCAGGCGACGGTACAGAACCAGATTGACACGATGGCTCGTCTGAAGATGGTGAGTACGTACAACCCCGGGGTGGCTGCGATCTCGTCGAGTCTGTCGAACCTCAGCGACCCTTCCGCCAATCAGACGGGCGTACCGCTCGTGCTCGCGGGAATGGGCGGCTCCGGCGGCAGTGGTGGCGCCGGGGGAGGAGCGGGCACGTCGGCCGCCTCGTCCGGCGGTGGCGGCGGCGCTTCCGGCAGCGGGGGAGGCGGCGGCGGGGGTTCGACTACCGCTCGGACCGGTTCGGATGCTGCGGGTCAGTTGGCGCGTCAGGGGACCGGTAATCCGGTGAGCAACGCTACGAAGAACGCGTCGTCGCAGGGGGGTCAGAACACGGCTGCGGCTGCGCAGCAAGCGGTGTCGAAGGCCAGTGACGGCGCGAAGAGCCTCGGCGGTTCGCGGTCGGGCGCGGGATCGATGACGCGTCCGTCGGGAGTCGGTGCGCTGAGTGAGGCGGAGAGGAACGCGGCGAAAGCTGCGGCCGGTGGCCTCAAGGGCGCCGGCGGAGGTGGCGGCGCCGGGAAGCTCGGTGGTGCGGGCGGTCTCGGTGGTGCTGCGGCCGCGGAGAGTGCGTTGTCGCGCAACAGCTCGTCGTTGTCGGCGGCAGAGAAAGCGTTGGCGGGTCAGCAGGGTGCCACGGCCTCACGAGCTGCCTCACCCGCAGCGGGCGGCCCGATGGGTGCCCGCGGTGCGGGTGCGAAGGGTGACGAGGACAAAGAGCACCGGGCTGCCAAGTACCTCAAGCACGCCGAGAACGGTGAGGAGATCGCCGGCGACCTCCCGGACACCGCGCCCCCGGTGCTCGGCGGACTGAACCTCGACACCACCGACGACACCGAGACGTCGTCGACGCCCGCCGATCGCCGATGACGCGGAAGTGGAACTGACCGGACAATGCGCGCAGACGCACCAGATTCCTGATCGCCTGATGGCAGTTGCCTGCCGGTGTACGTCGCAGTGGTGTCTGCGTGGAGATCCGGTGGGACTGTGCAGGTATGCCTTCAGCCCTGTGGTCCAAGAGAGTTGCTGCGCTCGCGGTGACGGTCGGGTCGGCCGTCGCGATCGGGTGCGCGACGGTCTCGTCGGCGCAGGCTGCTCCGTCGTTCAGTGACATCCCGGCGATCGCCAACGGCGGGATCGCCCTTGCCCGCGGCGCGACCATGCTGCACAGCAACGACTTCGGCGAGTACGGCTGCGAAGACTTCGTCGACGCCGCCTACGGCAAGACCACCGCGACCGGCATCCCGCACGACGGAGCGCTCGCCTTCTACCGTGAGCTCCAGGCGAACGGACAGGGACACAGCTCGCTACCCGCGCCGCCCGGAGCACTGGTGTTCTCGCAGGGTGAGGACGGCGACCACGTCGACATCTCGATCGGCAACGGTCAGTACGAGAGCGGCGGTGTGCAGGGGTTCGCGCCGGGGTGGGGCGACGGTACCGACATTCAGATCCTGCCCGCCCCCAACCTGGGGAACTGGAACTTCGTCGGATGGGCGTACGCGCCCTGGAGCGCGATCTGACGCCTGACGGCGAACGCGCCGAAGCCGGTGCGCGCAGCAACGTTCATCGCTGCGCGGCACCGGCTTCGGTGTCGGAGGAGAGGTCAGGCGTTTTGCGTGGCCAACGTCGGGTAGTCGATGTACCCCTCGGGGCCGGGGGCGTAGAACGTCGCCTGGTTCGGCTCGGCGAGCTCGGCGCCCTGCTTGAGGCGCTCGACGAGGTCGGGGTTGGAGATGTACCAGCGACCCACGACCACCGCGTCGGCGGTGCCGTCCGCGACCAGCTTCTCCAGCTGGGCGAAGTCGGACTCGATCGCGAAGCCGGTGTTGATCAGGAACGGCACCGTGATCTCGGGGCGCAGCGCGGCCAGCGCGGGCGACTGCGGCTCGATGAGGAAGTGCACGTAGGCCAGCGGGATGTCGGCGATGGCCTTGAGGAGCGCCTGGTGCACCGGGACGGTGTCGGCCTCGTTCATGCCGTTGGCCTTGTGGCCGGGGGGAGAGGCGGATGCCGGTGCGGTCGGCGCCGATCTCGTCAACGACGGCCTTGACGACCTCCACGACGATGCGCGCCCGGTTCTCCGGTGAGCCGCCGTACTGGTCGGTGCGCTGGTTGGTGTCGTCGCCCAGGAACTGGTGCAGCAGGTAGCCGTTGGCGGCGTGGATCTCGACGCCGTCGAGGCCGGCGTCGACGGCACGACGGGCCGAGCTGCGGAACGCGTCGACGATGCCGGGAATCTCGTCGGTCTCGAGCGCACGAGGTGTCACCAGCGGCACGCTGCCGTTGGGGCCGTGGGCCTTGCCGTCGGCGGCGATGGCCGACGGGGCGACGGGGTCGCCGCCGGGCAGGTCGGGGTGCGCGACGCGGCCGACGTGCCAGGTCTGGACGAAAATCTGCCCGCCCTCGCCGTGCACGGCGTCGGCGATCTCCGACCACTTCGCCTGCTGCGCGTCGTTGTGGACGCCAGGGGTGTTCATGTAGGCACCACCGGCGCTCGCGCTCGACTGCGTGGCCTCCGCGATGATCAGACCGGCGCCCGCGCGCTGCCGGTAGTACTCGGTCTGCAGGTCGGTCGGGGTGCCGTCGGACTCCGCACGCAGACGCGTCAGCGGCGCCATGAAAATGCGGTGCGGGGTCGAGATGACGCCCGACGCGAACGGCTGGAGCAGGGGTGAATCAGATCCCAGGCGGTAAGTCATGCGAGAGGCAACGCGCCCGAACCGGACCGCAGTCCCGGGTGAGACGCAGGTCACGAACGCGGCGGTTCCTGCGGCACGGACGGACGAGTCGATGGAGCGTCTGACGCGGACCCGCCCCTGACCTGCGCACAAGCGGACATTCACGACTCTGACGTCGGGGTGTGCCGAACTGTTGCAGGTCGGAGACCTACTAGCTGTTGCTCACCGCGTCCGCCCACCTCAAACTTGCGCGGTGACCTCGAACGGGCCGGCACGGCCACTGCGCCGTCGGCTGAGCCCTGTCGGGCGCGTGCTGACCATCCTTCTCCTCGCCGCGTCCGTCGTGATGTTCGTCCGCCCGATCACGGGTGATGCCGCACCCCCGCCGCGCGACGCCGGTGTGAAGTGCGTCGGATCCAGCGATGTGACCCTGCCGGAGACGTACAACGCAATCGTCGAATCGCTCGCCCCGTCGCTGCCGCCCGCCGCGCGCAAGCCGATGCTCGACAGCCGGCGGGATGTGCTGAAGCGGCTCACCCAGATCGGTGTGGCCTCGACGACAATCTCCGACCACCCGTACGGAATCGGCGCCACAGCGGACTCGCCGATGCTGAAGTACCGCAACCCACTCAGCACGTTCATCGTCACGCAGCTGATCAGGACGCGAGAAGGCAGGGCCGCAGAGCGTATTCGCCTCGATCACATGACGTTGTCGCAGGCGGTGGAGACCGCCTACTTCTACATCTACGTGACCTTCATCGTCCCGGCGTCGATCATCTCGCAAACGGTGCCACCATTGTTTCCGGTGAACGGGATCGGACTGGGCACGCTCATCAGCCTGCCGTTGTCGCTGGGGTCGACCGGGATGGGCCTGGTTCTCGGTTCACTGAGCAACGGTCTCGCGAATGCCTGCCTGGCGCGGAAAACGCAGCGCCAGATCGACAAAGTCCATTCTGACCAGGACGCCGACCTGCGGTTCACCAAGCAGGTGCCGTCGATGCTCGACGGGCTGGCCGCGCAGGTGCGCCTGGCCGACAAGCAGAAGTGCCCGTCGATCGGCGTGCAGCCGTTGTCGCGCATCGTCGCCCGCACCTCGGACAATCTCCGACGGTCGGACCCACGATCGGCCGCGAGGGTGACCGACGCCGAGCGGCGCATCCAGTCGGCGTTGCGCACCACGCGGATCAACCGCGCGATCATCCCTACAGACCAGGCCGAGTTCACGACGGTGGCCACCGTTCTGTCGACGATCCTGTCGTTCGTGCCCACTGTGGGCGGACCCATCACGAATGCCATCGTCGGACTGGGTGACAAGGCGGCCGGACCGGCCGATCGGCGAAACGTGGTGCCTCTGGCGGACCTTCCGGTGGCGGATGCATTGACGGGCATCGGGTACGGCTACGCGGTGACGACCCAGATCCTCAAGTTCGTCACCGGCAACATCGGAAGCGGCATCGGTGCTGCTCTCTCCCCGGCGACGGGCGGGCTGAATGTCTGGAACCTGATTCCCTCGCCCTGGGGTCTCATCAACGCGCCCAACACCTACGGCATCACCACGTTCAATAACGTCCTGCGGTCACTGTGCTTCGCGGAGGACTACCGACCGGGCGCGCCGCCTCGCTAGTGTTCTCGCATGAGCGACTGGCGCGAGGACACCGTCGACAGCATCCGGACACTGATCCTGGGCGTCGACGACGAGATCGTCGAGGAGCGCAAGTGGAAGAAGCCGTCGAATCCCGATGGTGTGCCCACTTTCTCGTGTGACGGTCTGATCTGCACGCTGGAGACCTACAAGGACAAGGTGAAGGTCACCTTCGTCAAAGGGGCATCCCTGCCGGATCCCGCGAACGTCTTCAACGCCAGCCTGGACGCAGGGACCCGACGGGCGGTCGACATCAAGCAGACCGACACCCTCAACCCCAACGCCTTCGCCGCCATTGTCGAGGCTGCGATCGCGCTCAATCGGAGCTGATCACCCCGGGCGACCTCAGTGGTCCATGTTCAGACTGGGGTTCGATGACTGCCCGGACTTCCGCTGACGCTCGGCATTACGTCGTTCGGTGTCTGCGTAGCGACGTCCCGCGTAATCGATTCGCTGTGAACGCGCCTCGAGCTCGTCGAGCATCTTCTTCGACTGTTCCTGCATCTCGTTGACGGCCTTCTCGAGAGCCTTCTTCGAGTCGCCGATCCAACCGGCCGAGTCGGCGTCGAACGATCCGTAGGCAGATTTTGTCGCCCCGTCGATGGTGGATCGTGCATCGCTCACCTGATGCGCGGCATGGAACAGATCAGACGAGCGAACGGTGAGCTTGTCATCGCCATCCACAGGGTGAACCTCCGGTCGGGGTGCGGGTGTACGTCGGTACGGTAGCGTCAGCCGCCGACAGCAGCAGTGCGGGTGGACGCCGGGAGGGAACAGCAGCGTGGGTGGTCTGAGCCTCGCCGACATTGCCAGGTGGGATCCGGTGGCGATCGGGGAAGTCGCGCAGACAGCGCAGAAGCTCGCCGTCGCGGTCGACGAAGCGGCACAGCCACTCGCGAACATGCCGGTGTTCGAGACCTGGACCGGAGCAGCGGCCAGCAGCGCCAAGTGGGCGATGAAGGACAGCGTCGCGAGAGCGGAGCGCTACGTCGGCGCGACCAAGATCGTCGGCGGGGCCGCTTCGGTGGCGCAGGATGTCGTCGAGGGTCTGGTTCGCGCCAACATCGACATTCACATGCAGGCCTCGGCGCACGGCTTCCGGATCAACGAGGCCGCCAACACGGTGGAGATCGCCATCTCGACCGCGCATTGGTCGGACGAAGACTTTGCGCAATTGAAGGCGGATCAACGAGAACTTCAGGCCCGCGTCGACAAGCTGATCACCGAGGCCAACCATGCTGACGACGAACTGGCGAAGGCGCTCAATTCGGTCGCCGACGCCGACAAGAAGTCGGTGTGGGCCGTGGACGGCAAGGACGTCAACTCGCTCGTCGTGGGTTACCTGAAGGGTGCGCAGGTCGACCTTCTGGGGGACTTCGGAAAGGCTGCGCTGAACGGAACTGACAGTCGCTTGCTGCCTTGGCTGAACGACATCGGCAAGCTCAAGGTCACTCGCCTTGGCATCGCTGGGAGCGTTGCCATGATGATTCCGGCGATTATCAGCGATGTCGGTGCTGGCGAGGAGCCGTGGAAGGCGGTCGTCAAAGAAGCCGGTGGAACCGCTGTCGGTGTGGGAGCTGCCGCGGGAATCGGTGCGGTCCTGGGCACCAGCGTGTTTCCCGGAATCGGTACGGCCGGCGGGGTGCTCATCGGCGCGGGTGTTGGAGGACTGCTGTCAATCGGCGCGAGCAAGGGCATCGGAGCACTTCTGCAATGACGACAGACCACGCCGCTCTGCAGTGGTCCAAGACCGCCGACCAAAGAACTGGGAATGTCCGACAGGGGATTGGGCTGCTCGTGGTCTTCGCTGCTATCGCTGTGTTGATGGTGGTGACGTCTTACCCATTCCTCGCAGCAGCGATGGCTGTGATGGCACTGAGCAGCATTCCGGTGCTCGTGCCCGCTCATGGTCGGATCGTGACGACGAAGGACACTGTCGTGGTGCGGCCTCGATCGCCATTCGTCAACACGCACTACGTCTTTCCGGTCGTCAGTGTCCTGTCCGCGGTGTTGATCACAGCTCAGTTGATAATCACGAGCCCGACTGGGGGCGACGTCCGGCTCCCCGTCGTGACACTTCTGTTCTGGCTCGGCGCGGTTATCGCGGCGGGCGCCACCATCCGATACCGGGGGTCGATAACCGTCGACGCGAATGGGTTCGGCATCAACGGCCGGTATCGCTGGCGGTACGACGAGGTCGAGTTCCGGCTCATCCAAGAGCGAAAGAGCGCGTTTCCCCACCTCGAGGTGACGCCGAAGAACGGGCCGAGGCGCCTCTTCTTCCCGGCCAAGTACTACGGCCTCGAGGCCAACTCCGTCTACTCGACCCTGCGGCACCTTGCTGAGACTGACGAGGAAACCCGTCGGAACTACAGCCCGGAGTTGATCCGAGAGATGTTGCTGTTCACACCTGACCGCGAGGTGGCCGTCGGGGAGAGCATCGAGGTTCGGATCGTCGCGAGGCCGGAGGCGAGAACAGCGTGACCGTGCTGAACGTCGAAGCGTTGGTCGAGTCATGACTGGCGACGTCCTGTTGACCTGGCACAAGGCAACCCCCGTGCGGCTCAGGGGGATTGCGGCACTGGTCGGCTTCGCGCCGATCCTCGTCACCTTGGGGGTCTGTAGCTATCTCTTCGGTATGCCGTGGCTTGGAGCGGCATGGTTTGCATTCGCTGTCATCGTCTACCCGGTGGCTATCGCTCCAAGGCCGAGGATCTCGCTGGTAGGCGATGATGTGACCGTCGCGCCGAAGCTCGCGGTCATCAACACAACTGTCGTCGCACCTGTGGCATTCACGGTCACCGCGTTGTTTATGACTGCGCAGTGGACCATCGCCGAACCTGCCGACGGTTTCGAGCGGCTCCCCTATCTCACCGGGCTGATGTGGGTCGGGACGGCGATCGTGTGGCGGGACGCAGCGAAAACAAGCGGATGGCTGGTCGTCAACAGCCACGAGGTCTCGATCCCGGGACACTTCTCGCATGATCTTTCCGACACCAACGTTGATATTGTTCTGGCCCAGAAATACGGCTTCCCCCACCTAAAACTGCGAAGCGTGGCGGACAAGAACAATAAGCGGATGGTTTTCCCGACCAAACGATTCGGCCTCGAGGCCAACTCCGTCTACTCGACCCTGCGGCACCTTGCTGAGACCGATGAGGAGACGCGGCGGAGCTACAGCCCGGAGTTGATTCGGGAGATGTTGCTGTTCACACCTGACCGCGAGGTGGCGGTGGGGGAGAGCATCGAGGTGCGGATCGTTGCGAGGCCGGAGGCGAGAACAGCGTGACCGCGCCGATCGATCCGGCCGCACTCGGCCACCCGATGGCGACGGTCACGCTCGTCGCCGACTTCGCCACAACGGGTTTCGTGGTCGACGGTCTGCCCGACGGCTGGCGAAAAGTCCGTCGTGACGCTGAGATCGTGACGGTGTCGGACCTGTGGCTCGACGTCGCCGAGGCCGAACGACAGGCCGACCTCGACCCTGCCGAGCGGTTCGTGTCGAACGCGCTGGCGACGGCGTGGCGCCTCGCCGATCTCCCGGTGCCCGCAGAGCATCTGCTCGAGTTCGCCGAGGCGATGACGTCCGGAGTGACGGGGTGGCACCTACGAGGGCGCGAGGCTGACCTGGTCAACGAATGCGGGTCGACGCTCCGCGGAACGCTCGACTCCCCGTTCGGACAGCTCGTCTCCAACTCGCACGCAGTGATTGAGACCCAGCCCGACGGGTCCTGCGTCCTCGCGCAGCTCGCGGTCACCGCACTCCCGCATCACGGCGACACCCTCGACGCGATCCGGCTACGCCCTGTCTGACCGTCGCGAGACGATGGATTCATGAGCGACACAGCGATCAGCCAGGCGGTCGAGGCGATCCGGTCCGCGTCGACGGTGACGATCCTGACCGGGGCGGGCATGTCGGCCGAGAGCGGTGTGCCGACCTTCCGTGACGTCCAGACCGGCCTGTGGGCCAAGTACGACCCGATGACCCTCGCGACCCCGGAGGCGTGGGATGACGACCCCGCCCTGGTGTGGGCGTGGTACCAGCGACGCCGCGCCATGCTGCAGGCCGTCGAGCCCAACGACGGCCACCGCGCCGTCGCGGACTGGGCGTCGAGGGCAGACGTCCGCGTCGTCACCCAGAACGTCGACGACCTCCACGAACGCGCCGGCAGCACCGACGTCGTGCACGTCCACGGCAGTCTCTTCGCCTGCCGGTGTGACACCTGCGGTCGACACCACGACGTCGAGGCGAGGGACCCCGACGGCGAGCGCGTCGACCCACCGCGATGCGAGTGCGGCGGACGTGTCCGCCCCGGCGTCGTCTGGTTCGGGGAGATGTTGCCGCAGAACGCGTTCGCCGAGGCGACTGCACGTGCCGAGGCGTGCGACGTCTTCTTTCTCGTCGGCACCTCCGGCGTCGTCTATCCCGCGGCCGGCCTGCCGCACATCGCTCGCGGCTCCGGCGCGACGATCGTCGAGATCAACCCGCAGGAGACCGACCTCTCCGACGCCTGCGACATCACCATTCGCGCGACGTCGGCGACAGCCCTGCCGGAGATCGTCGCCGCCGTCGTGTGACCAGCTTGTTGTTAGCAAGCATAATTACTGCATGGTCGAACGCATCACCCGCGCGTGGCCAGTGGCCTGGCTGCTCATCGTGGCCGTCGATGTCGTCACGGGCGTCACCACCACGTCTCCCGGTCCGGGGATGACGGTCATGGGCGCGCTGATGTTCTTCCTGCTGATGGCGTATCGGTTCCTTGTCCCCGGGCTGATCCTGGCGCCTGCTCCGATGCTCCCGATCTGTGCTGTCGGCATGGTCCTGGTGGCCGGCCGCGCCGGATCTCTCGACGAACCGCTGCTCAGCGGCCTCGGCGATCCGTCCGCGTGGATCGGCCTGGTCTTGGCCGTCGGAGCCATCGTGCTCACACTCATTGCTCCGTTCACCGGTGTCCGCGAGGAGGTGAGCAGCCCGATGCTGTTCCCGTTGCGGGACGGGCGGTGGCTCGCAGCGGAGGGCGACGGACGAATCCTCAACCACCACTGGCCCGTCCCGGAGCAGCGCGGCGCGTGGGATCTGGTGCGGCTCGGAACCCGCCAACGGTCGCGCAAAGGATTCCGAGCCGTACCCGATAGCGCCTACTTCGCATTCGGTGCACCCGTCGTCGCGCCCTGTGAGGGAACGGTTGTTCGGTCCGTCGACGGGCTACCCGACGGTGTCGCGGACACCGATCGGCCGGCCGGTAATCACGTGGTCATCGACACCGGGCGCGAGCTAGTCGTCCTCGCGCACCTCCGCCATGGCAGCGTCGCCGTCTCGCAGGGGATGACAGTGGCCCCGGGTGACCCCATCGGCGAGGTGGGGAACTCCGGGAACTCGACCGAACCGCACCTGCACATCCACGCCGAACGGGACGGCCGCCCACTCCGACTGCGCTTCACCGACATCCGAAGACGGGTCGGTAAAGGCGCAGTCGTGGCGGTCTGACTCAGGCTGCGTTCTCCTCGCGATCGGCGATCACCTTCGCCGGCGGCAGACCGATGCTGTCGTCGTGGCCGCGGAAGTTCTCCAGCCACCAGCGCCAGTCGTCGCAGACCAGCTCGAACGGCGTCTCGTGGCCGAGCTCGCGGGCGGCCCACACGGGCCAGTGCGGGTTCGCGAGTGCGGGCCGTCCGAGCAGGACGAGGTCGATGAGCTCGTCGCGGATGACCTTGTCCGCCATCTCCGGCACACCGAGGTTCCAACTGGTGGCGACGGGGATGCCGATCTCCCGCTTCACGCGCGTCGCCCGCGACAGCATGAAACCGGGCCTGTCCATGACGTTCTCGCGCATGTCGTCGGTGTTGAAGCCCAGCGAGAGGTCGGCGAGGTCGAGGCCGTGCTCGGCCATCCAGCCGATCGCGGTGACCGAGTCGTCGAACTGCGTGCCGTCGGGGTGCAGATCGTCCGCGCCCAGGCGCATGGTCAGCGGGAACTCCTCGGGCCACACCTCGCGCACCGCGTCGAGGGCCTCGAGGTGGAACCGCGCACGGTTCTCGAGGCTGCCGCCGTACTGGTCGGTGCGCTGGTTGGCCAGCGGCGAGAAGAAGCTCGCACCGAGATAGCCGTGCGCGTAGTGCATCTCGAGCCACTCGTACCCGGCCTCGGCCGCACGACGGGCCGCGTCGGCGTAGCTCTGCATCAGGTCGGCGATCTCCTCGACGGTCAGCTCGTGCACGTCGAACGAGTGATCGCCGCCGTAGGGGATGGCCGACGGTGCGCGGCAGGTCCAGCCCTGCGGGTGGTCCGGCGGGAGCTGCGACCCGCCGGGGAACCCGTCGATGGTCTTGTACTTCGGTACCCTCGCTGCCCTTGCGACCCGTGTGGCCGAGCTGGATGGCGGGCACACCGCCGAAGCTCTTGATGATGTCGGTGACGCGCTTGTGTCCCTCGATCTGGCTGTCGTCCCAGATGCCGGCGCACGACGTCGACGTTCGGCCGTCGGGGGTGATGGCGACCTGCTCGGGGAAAACCAGTCCGAACCCGCCACCGGCGCGGGCACCGAGGTAGCTGACGTGGAAGTCGTCCATCTTCCCGTCGGTGGAGCGGTACATGGTCATCGGCGACATCGCGATGCGGTTGCGCAGCGTGACGCCCTTGAGGGTGAACGGGGAGAAGAGGTCGGGCACGACGGGCTCCTGACGGACGGGCGGGTGGCCGGATGCGCCACTGCACCCGCGGACCCCTAGTACCGCATGCGTGGGCGACGGTCGGATTACGCCGGGCGGCGTCCGCCGTAACGCCCGTCTCACAGGGCGTGCGCCCGCAGGGTGAGGGTGGCCGAAATCCGGTCGCTCGATGTCGTTGCCGCTGCGTACTGTCGGGGGCGATGTCCCTCGCTCCCGCCCCGGAACGCACGCTGAGCCGTGCGTCGGTGGCGCATGTCGGCGACCCTCGGGCGACGGTGGACTGGCGTCGGATGCGGTCGCGCGCGGTGACGGTCGCGCTGGTTCTCCTGGTGATCGCGTCGATCTCGGAAGCTGTCGGCACCGTCGTCGTCGGACGGGTCGCCGACGGACCGACGCTCTCCCTGGTGCTGGTCCTCGGCGTGACGCTGATCGGGTCGGCCGTGCTCGACGCGCTGGGACGCACGGTGTGGGCGACCGTCTCCGACCGTGCGGAGGGCGCTCTGCGAGAGGACCTTCTCACCGCGGCCCTCGGTCAACCGCTGGCGGTGCTGTCGGAGACGGCGGTCGGCGAGATCCTCGACCGTGTCGACGACGACACCCACGAGGTCGGGACGCTCGTTCGCCTACAGCTGTGGGACGCGCTGCGGACCGTGGTCCTGGTCATCCCAATGTGGATCGTCGCCGGCCTCACGTGGTGGCCCGCCTGGGTGCTGTTCCCGATCGTCGCGTCGGCGGTCCTGCTGTCCATCCGACCGCTGCTCGGCGTCCTTACCGACCGGAAGATCGTCGAGGAGATGGCGTGGACCGACCACGCCGCCGCGCTGGAGGAGGGCATCGCCGCGCGCGACGACCTCCGGACCAGTCTTGGCCAAGCATTCGTCCTCCGACGCAACGGCGAACTCGCGGCGGCGGTGCACCGCGCCTTCCTGACTGTCGTCCGCATACAGGCGCGGATGACGGTCCGCGCCGGGCTGCTGCTGCACCTGCTGATGGCGGTCATCGCCGTCGCGGGCGCGCTGCTCGTTGCCGGTGGCCACCTCGAGGTCGGTGCGCTGGTCACCCTTTTCCTGGTGTCGACGACGTTCGTCGGGCAGATCAACCAGCTCGCGCGGCACCTGCCCGACCTGCAGGCCGGGATGGGTGCGGTGGTTCGGCTCCGACAGCTCCTGGCGTCGCCGCCCGAGCCGGTCGGTGGGCGATCGCTGCCCGGCGGCCCGCTGGACGTCGACATCACCGACCTCGAGTTCGCCTACGACGAGGGCACCTTCGCGCTGTCCGGCATCGACCTGCACGTCGCCGCCGGGACGACGTGTGCGCTCGTGGGACGCACCGGCTCCGGGAAGTCCACACTCGCCGCGCTGATCTCGCGCGCTGTGGATCCGCCCGCCGGAGCGGTCCGCATCGGCGGCGTCGACGTCGTCGACCTCGACCTGCAGGGCCTGCGCGCCGCCGTCGGCGTCGTCACCCAGAAGACGGAGATCGTCGCGGGCACGCTCGCGCAGAACATCGCGCTGTTCGGCGACACCCCGCGCGACCGGATCGAGGCGGCCGTCGCCGACCTGCAGCTCACCGACTGGGTAGCGGGGCTGCCCGACGGGCTCGACACGCCGCTCGGCCCCGGCGGCACCACCCTGTCGGCGGGGGAGGAGCAACTCGTCGCGTTCGCGCGGCTGCTGGTGCGCGACGTGCGCATCGTCGTGCTCGACGAGGCGACCGCGCGGATGGACCCGCTGACCGAGGCGCGGGTGGTGCGCGCCGCCGACCGGCTGCTCGCCCACCGCACCGGTCTGCTCATCGCACACCGCCTGACGACGGTCGCCCGCGCCGACACCGTCGCCGTACTCGACCGCGGCCGACTCATCGACCACGGCCCGCAGTCGGTGCTCGCGCAGCGCTCGGGTCCGTTCCGCACGCTTCTCGACGCCGCGGCGACGCAGCCGTCGGCCGAACCGTCGGAGACGTCGTCGGGTGCGGTCGGTGCCGTTCGGCGACAGGGCGATCCGCCGCCGACCCCGACCGTCCGCACCGGGCCGGGCCTCGGCCGCGGCGTGCTGTCGCTGCTGCGCGTCCACCCCGAGTGGGGTCTGTTCGGCGCCTCGTTGTTCCTAGCCGCCGCGCTCACCGGTGCGTTCGGTGCGGTCACGGCGGCGCTGTGGGGCCATGTCGTGGCCGCGGCGGCCCGGGGCGAGGTGTCGGTGTGGCTGCTCGGCGGCGTGGTGATCAGCCTGCTGGTGTCGCCGTTCGTGCTGGCCGTCGCGATCCGCCGCTACACCCGCTGGTGGGCCGACGGACTGCTGCGCGTGCGCACGTCGGTGCTCCTGGCACAGACCGAACAGCACCGACTGCCGCGCACAACCGCCCGGTGAGATCGTCGCCCGCACCCTCGACGCCGACCGCTTCATCCGCTACGCCGACCGCTGGGTCGACGTCGTCAACGGTCTGATCGTCGTCGTCGTGACGACCGCGATGGCGGGCAGCGTCCTGGCCGGCGGAGTGCTCATGGTCGTGATGCTCGCCGCCGCACTGGCATCGGCGGTGGGTCGGCCGTTCGCGGGGCGGTCGGCCGCGGCCGCGTCGGCGACCCGCGCGTCGTTCGGGCGGTCGCTGGTGTCGGTGCTCGAGAGCGCTCGGACCATCAAGCTCGCCGCGGCGACCCGCGACGCCCATGCGCATCTCATCCGCACCGACGCCGGTCGCGTCGACGCCGCGGTCCGCGAGCACCGGATCCAGTCGATCCTCATCGGTGTGCCGGTGGTGCTGGTCTACGCCGGGGTCGTCGCGGCGTGGGCGGTGTACCTCGCCGGCGGGTGGGGGCTCGCGACCGCGCTGCTGGTGTCGGGGTCGGTCATCGGCTTCGACTGGTTCGGACGCGTCGCCGGCGCCGTCATCACCGACGCCCCGGGCACCCGCGCGTGGCAGAAGGCGACCGCGCGGTTCGCGGGTGGTCGGGACCTGATGGCCGTCCCACGCGCCGTCGACCTGCTCGACGGGACCTCCCCCGCGCCGGAACTGCCCACACGGGTTGCGCTGCAGCGGCTGTCGGTGCACGGCCTCGACGCCGTCCACTCCGACGGGACCATCGGGGCCGCGCACGTCGACCTCCACGTCGACGCAGGCGAACTCGTCCTCCTGCTCGGGCAGGTGGGGTCGGGCAAGTCGAGTCTGCTCTCGGCGCTGGCCGGTCTCATCGACCACCGCGGCGAGATCCGCTGGAACGAGCAGCGCGTCGACGACACCCAGACCTTCCTGCGCCCGGGACAGGTCGCGCACGTCGCACAGGTGCCGCGGGTGCTGTCGGGGACGTTCGCGGAGAACATCCGCGTCGACCACGACCGCCGCATCGACAGCGCCGTGGACGACGCGCGCCTGGCACCCGACGTCGCCGCCGCCGGTGGCGTCGACGCGGTCATCGGTCACCGCGGGGTGCGCCTGTCCGGTGGGCAGGTGCAGCGCCTCGCGCTGGCGCGCGCCCTTGCGAGCGAGCCGGAACTGCTGCTCGCCGACGATGTCTCGTCAGCGCTCGACGCCGCGACCGAGGTCGAACTGTGGCGGTCACTGCGGGAGCGCGGCACAGCGGTGCTCGGCGCCACCAGCAAGCGCGCCGCCCTCGCCCAGGCCGATCGGGTGGTGGTCCTCGTCGACGGGACGGTCGCGGCGACCGGAGACTGGCGCGACCTCGAGCCGGACTGGGGCCACCTCGCCGGGTGACCCGGGAACAGGGCCCGCACCTCCGCGCTTCGGTCGCGGTCACATGTCGAGCGCGGTCTGCCGGTGATGTTGTACGGTTCCGTCTAACTTGGACGAAGGCGTCTCACTTTGGGCGACCGGGAGGCCGACGGACGCGCACTGCGTCCCCATCGCGGCGGGAGCGGGCTGATCGGATGACGAAGCGGATCACCGGCACGGCAGTGGACGCGGGCAACCGTGACGAGCAGTACGAGGCGAGTGGGTCAGCGACCGGGACCTCATGAACGACATCGTCAACAGAGAGGTCGCCGAGTTGTCCTCCACGGCATGGTCGGTCGGGGACTCCGTCGTGCTCCGGCTCGACGACGGCGCACTCGTGAGTGGCGTCATCGTCGACGACTACGGCGACCTCGCAGGCCACGACGTCGTCATCTCGGACGACCACACCGCTCGGAGCCGTCGCTGGGCCGTCGAGACCGTCGAGGTGGGCGTCGTGTTCGCCGACGACGATCAGGTCGAGCACGTGGTCCCGCGCGACGCAGCCGGGACCGACAACCCCTGACGTGACCGTGCGGTCTGCGGCGCGCGACGTGGCGCCCGGGATCCCGCCGCCGCATCTCCCTCTCACGGCGGCGGGGTCCCCGGCGCCACGTACCCTCCTGCGGCCTGTCGTGCGGCTGACTACCGTGGCCGGGTGCCCATCGAATCGACCCCGCGCGTCTACGGGGGCGAATTGGTGACGCGACGCCGCGAGCAGAGACGGGTGGCGTTCCTCGCGGCGGGTCTGGAGGAGTTCGGCACCCGCGGCTATCAGGGCACCTCGATCACCACGATCTGTCGGACCGCCGGACTCGCACGCGCACAGTTCTACGAGCACTTCGCCGGACGCGAGGAATCTGCTGCTCGCCGTGCACGAGATGGTGCAGACGGAGGGCCCAGATCGCGATGCGGGGGGCGCTCGCCGAGGCGGGACTCGAGCCGCTGGAGCGCGCTGCCGCCGCGGTCCGCGCGTACGCGCTCTCGGTCGGCACGGACCCGCGGCGGGCACGGATATCGTTCGTCGAGATCGTGGGTGTGAGCGAGCGGGTGGAGAGACGGCGTGACGTGCGACGTCAGGACTGGATCACCTTCTTCCGCGAGGAGATCCGCGCGATCCTCGGTCCCGACGTCGTCCCGCCCGGTGGCTTCGAGTTGGCGGCAACAGGATTCATCGGTGCGCTCACCGCGACTGTGCACCGGTGGAGTCTCGGCGACCCCCCGCGCACCGATCGAGGAACTCGCCGACACGCTCGCCTCGTTCCTGGTGGGGTTCCTGGCCTCGGGTGGTCCGGCGAGCGCACCCTGACCGTCTCTTGACTCAGTCCAGAAAAGTGGAATAGTGATCCGGGTGACCACCCGAGGAGATGCAGAGCAGCAGTTGCGCTCGGCGTCGCTCCGTGTCACCCGCCCGCGGGTGGCGGTGCTCGACGTCGTCGACGCACACCCGCACGCCGACACCGACACCATCTTCACGGCCGTCCGCGACACTCTGCCCGACGTCTCGCGGCAGGCCGTGTACGACGTGCTCGGGGCGCTCACCGCGTCCGGGCTCGTCCGCAAGATCCAGCCCACGGGGTCGGTCGCCCGGTACGAGTCGCGCGTGGGGGACAACCACCACCACGTCGTGTGCCGGGTGTGTGGGGCCATCGCCGACGTCGACTGCGCCGTCGGTGAGGCCCCGTGTCTGCACGCATCGGACGACAACGGTTTCGTCATCGACGAGGCCGAGGTCATCTACTGGGGCACCTGCCCCGACTGCACGTCCACGCTTCGATCGCAGCCGTGATCGAGATCAGCTCAGTTCATCACTCCTGGAAGGAAAGCTGTGTCTGAAGACCACACAACCCGCGAAAAAGAGATG
>JAQIJH010000019.1:0-77456 GCA_036946345.1 Gordonia paraffinivorans
ATGGCGGGCTCGTCGACGGTGATCCGAGGGAGCGCGACCGGGTGATCGATGTCGGTGAGGGTGTCGCCGATCATGATCCCCGGCATACCCGCGACGGCGACGATGTCGCCGGCCACGGCCGACTCGGCCGGCGTGCGCGCGACGCCGACGGTCACGAGCAGCTCGGTGATCTTGGCGCGCTCGGTGACGGGCTCACCGTCGACCTCACGCAGCCACGCCACCGTCTGGCCCTTCGTGATGCTGCCCGCGAAGATGCGGATGAGCGCGAGGCGACCGAGGAACGGCGAGGCGTCGAGGTTGGTGACGTGCGCCTGCAGCGGCGC
This sequence comes from Gordonia paraffinivorans, assembly GCA_036946345.1. Lineage (GTDB taxonomy): Bacteria > Actinomycetota > Actinomycetes > Mycobacteriales > Mycobacteriaceae > Williamsia_A > Williamsia_A paraffinivorans_A. Next base: position 324 of record JAQIJH010000019.1, read on the forward strand.
GTCCGGGTCACCCTTGGGCGGCGGGACGTACGACATGAGGATGTCGAACAGCGGGTCGAGGTTGTCGCCCTCGGGCACCTGGCCGTTCTCCGGCGCGACGGTGCTGGCGATGCCGGCACGACCCGACGCGTAGAGCACCGGCAGGTCGAGCGCGAGTTCGGCGGCCTGCGCGGCCTCGGAGTCGTCGAGGTCGGACGCGAGGTCCAGGAGGAGGTCGTGGCTCTCCTCGACCACCTCGGCGATGCGGGCGTCGGGGCGGTCGGTCTTGTTCACGAGCAGGATCACCGGCAGCGACGCGGCGAGGGCCTTGCGCAGCACGAAACGGGTCTGGGGCAGCGGCCCCTCCGACGCGTCGACGAGCAGCACGACGCCGTCGACCATCGACAGGCCGCGCTCGACCTCACCGCCGAAGTCCGCGTGGCCGGGGGTGTCGATCACGTTGATGATGACCTCGGTGCCGTCGGGCTGGCGACGGTGCACCGCGGTGTTCTTCGCGAGGATGGTGATGCCCTTCTCGCGCTCGAGATCCCCGGAGTCCATCACCCGGTCGACCATCTCCTCCCGCTCGGCGAACACGCCGGACTGGCGGAGCATCGCGTCGACGAGCGTGGTCTTGCCATGGTCGACGTGCGCGACGATCGCGACGTTGCGGAAGTTCTGGACAGCGTTCACTACGAGGTTTCTCCGAAGGTCTGTGACATCGAGATCTGCGAGATCGAGGTCTGGGGCACCGCGCGGGCACGACGAGATCGGCCGATCGCGGTGTGTGGCCGCGTCAAGGGTATCGGGTCGGGTCGAGAGACAGCGGTCACAGCGGCACGTAACGGTTCGATGACCGTTCGGCGGCGATACCGACCTGGCCGGACGACCGTGCGATCTGCTCGGCCATGATCGTTCCGATCATCAGTCCCATCAGCACCATGCGTCACAACCGTCGCAGCGCCCGGGACCCCGAGCAGGAGGAACACCCGGATGCGGCGCATGCGAAGCGTCACCCTCACGACAGTGCTGACGCTCGCGACGGGCGTCCTCGCCGCCGGGACCGTCGCCGCCCCCGCGAGCGCCGCGCCATGCGGGAACTCCGGCATCCTCGGATCGAGCCTCGGCGGCCTGTTCGGCAGCGCGTTCCCCGGGGGCTTCGGCAGCAGCGGTGGACTGCTGGGCAAGTCGAGTGATCAGCAGGACCTCCCGTCGCTCGGCGACGGACCCACGCAGACCGTCCGATGGGTCACCGGGCCCCGCTCCCCCAACCGCACCGACACCCGCTTCGGCATCACGGGCACCGACCTCGGCATCGGCTGGGACAACGGGTCGGGGCAGACGCTCATGGCGTTCGGCGACACCTTCGGCGACTGCAACGCACCGACCCAGCAGTGGCGGCACAACGTCGTGCTGCGCACGGACGACAAGGACCCGTCGAACGGGGTCGACATCCCCGCCGGTGTGCCCGGCGACGTCCGCTCGGGGGCGTCGGTGTCGTCCGCGACGCCGCGGTTCGCGAACGAGGCGCTTCCGGCGGTGGGTGTCAGCGGCGCGGAGATCACGACGATCCCGACGGCCGCCATCGCGATCGACGGCGTGCAGTACATGAACATCATGTCGGTGCGGCAGTGGGGCGCCCCCGGCCGCTGGGTGACGAACTACTCGATCATCGCCACGTCGCGCGACAACGGTCAGACGTGGACCACCGATCCGCGGACCATCCGCCTGAACCTGCCCGCCTCCGTGCCCGGCGTCGAGCAGATCGACGACAGCAACGGCAAGTACCAGGTCAACGCCTATCTCCGGGGCCGCGACGGGTTCATCTACCAGTACGGGACCCCGAACGGACGGTTCGGCGCCGCGTTCCTCTGTCGGTTCGCGCCGCAGGACATCCTCGACCTGACGAAGTACACCTACTGGGACGGCAAGGGGTGGTCGCCGGACACGACGAAGTCGGAGAAGGTCGTCACCGAGCCGGTCGGCGAGATGTCGGTGGCGTGGAACGCCCGCCTGCAGAGGTACGTGATGCTGTACGGCCAGGAGACCAGCGGCTCGCTGGTGCTGCGCACGGCGACAGCCCCGCAGGGGCCGTGGAGTGCGCCGACCACCGTCCTCGCGTCCCGGCAGTACTCGGGCGTGTACGCGCCCTACATCTACCCGGCGTCCGGGGGCGACAGCCGCTACCTGTACTTCACGGCGTCGCGGTGGCAGGACTACAACGTCATGATGCTGCGGACCGACCTGTCCCGGCTCGCGCCGGCCTAGCCGCCGATCACGGCGACCCGCTGCGGGTCGAGGGCGACGGTGATCTCGTCGCCCACCGACACCGGTGCGGTGGCGACCGCCGCGACGCGCTCGTCGTCGGCGGTGCGCACCCACAGGTGCCGATCCTCGGGGAGGACGGCGACGGCCTCCACCCGCACCGGCACACCCCCGTCCGCGACGACCACCGATCGCGCCCGCACCCCGAGCCGACAGCGATCGCCGGTGTCGGCCCAGGCCACGTCGACGGGCCCCAGGACCGTCCGTGCGACCCCGTCGACGACGGGTGCGTCGAGGAGCGTCGTGCAGCCGATGAAGCGCGCGATCTCGTCGGTCGCGGGGCGCCGCCACACCGCGTCCGGAGCGCCCTCCTGCGCCACGACCCCGTCGGCCATCACCGCGACGCGGTCGGCGATGGTGGCCGCCTCGGTGTGGTCGTGCGTGACGAGCACGGTCGGCGTGGCCGTGGTGTGCAGGATGTCCGCGATGTCGACGGCGAGCCGTTCCCGTAGCCGCCGGTCGAGGGCGGACAGGGGCTCGTCGAGGAGGAGCAGTCGGGGCCGGGGCGCCAGCGCACGGGCAAGCGCGACGCGCTGGGCCTGACCACCCGACAGCTGCGACACCGGCCGGTCACCGAGATCGGGCAGGCCCACGAGGTCGAGCATCTCCGCGACGCGGTCGGCGACGTCGCGCCGCGACCATCTCCGCGCGCGCAACCCGTACCCGACGTTCGACGCGACCGACCGCCCCGGCAGCAGGGCACCGTCCTGGAACACGACACCGAAGTCGCGGCGGTGCGGTGGGACCCCCGCGAGGTCGCGGCCGTCGATCCGCACCGCTCCCCCGGCGGTCGGCTCGAGGCCGGCGACGGCCCGCACGAGCGTCGACTTCCCGCACCCCGAGGGGCCGATCAGCGCGGTGACGGGCGCGCCCTCGACGCCGACGGCGAGGTCGAGCCCGTCGAGCACGACGGTGTCGCCGTAGTGGACCCGCAGCCCGTGGATCTCGAGCATCTAGAACTCGCTCCCCTCGACCCCGCGGATCGACTCCATGAGCACGACGACGACGGCCGTGGTCACGATGAGCAGCATCGACGCGGCCATCGCGGTGGCCAGGTACTGCGCCCCGGGGCGGTTCAGCGCCGACCCGATGAGCACCGGCAACGTCGTGGTCCCCGGCCGCGCCACGAACCCGGTCGCCCCGAACTCACCGAGCGCGATGACGAACGCGAAACCGACGGCGACGCCCAGGGATCGCCACACGGCGGGCAGGTCGACGGTGCGCCACACCCGCCAGGGCCCCGCACCCAGCCCGGCGGCGGCCCCACGCAGGGTGTCGGGGACGGCGGCGAGCGCCGGCGCGATGATCCGCACCACGACCGGCGCGGCCACCACCGCCTGGACCGCGGGGACGACGACAGGGGACGCCGCGACCTCGGGCGGCAGCGCGGCGAGCACGACGAGGTACCCGAAGCCGACGGTCACCGCGCTCACGCCGAGCGGCAGCAGCGTGAGGCCGGAGGTGACCGCGTGCACCGGCCCCCGGGAGCGCTGCAGCGCCATCGCGGCGAGGAGTCCGACGGCGACGGCGAGGACGGTGGCCCACACCGCGCTGATCACGCTGCTGCGCAGGGTGTCCAGAGGTGTCTCCCCGTTCACCGGGACCGCGAGCGCGCGGTAGCCCTCGAGTGTCCAGGACCCGCCCGCGGTCGGGCGCACCGATCGGACGGCCACCACCAGCAGCGGCCCGACGAGGATCACCGCACCCCAGATCGACGCGGCCACGGCGCATGTCCGGCGCGCGGGCGTGAACGCGACACGGGGACGGGTCCGTCCCGCGACGGCCTGCGTCGACGGCGCGAGCAGTCGGGTGAGCGCCACCGCCACGACCACCACGACGATCTGCAGCAGCGACAGCGCGACCGCGGCGGGGATGTCGAAGTACCCGATGGCCTGCGTGTAGACGGCGGTCTCCAACGTCTGCAGACGACCGCCGCCGAGGATGACGACGACACCGAAACTGGTGGCGCAGAACAGGAACACCAGCGACGCCGCCGAGACCGCGGGCAGCAGCAGCCGTGGTGCGACGACGGTGAGGAACGCTCGCGGGCCGCTCGCGCCCAGGGTGCGGGCGGCCTGTTCGGCACGGGGGTCCAGGGCACGCCAGGCGGCACCGACCACGCGGACGACCACCGCGACGTTGAGGAAGGCGTGCGCGGCGAGGATCGACGCGACGGACCCGTCGAGGCCGAGTCCACCGAGTGGTCCGCCCGGTGACAGCAGCGCCCGGAAGGCGATGCCGACCACGACGGTGGGCAACACGAACGGCACCGTGACCATCACCATCAGCGGCGTCGACGCCCACCGGGGTACGACCGTCACCAACCACACCAGGGGCGCCGCGACGGCCAGGGTCAGCACGGTCGAGGCGGCGGCCTGCGCGAGTGTGAAACCGAGCAGTCCCCAGGCGTCGGTGCGCTCCAGCAGCGCCCCGAGTCCGGTCCCGTCCGAACTGGTGACGGCACGGTGCACGAGCGCGACGACGGGCCACACGAAGAAGACGGCGAGGAACCCGACGGGGACGACGAGGAGAAGCGTCGCGGGGCGCAGCGTGTGCGCGCGCACCGCATCGGCCCCGGCTCGACCGCGCGCCACCGACCTGGTGGTCACCCGCCCCCGCCCCCTGCGGCCCAGCCGGACACCGCCGCGATGCGCAGCGCCAGGACGCGATGGAACGGCGCGTCGACGTACTGGGGCGCAGCCGCGCGGAGCCGGTCCACGAGACCGTCGACGAGCACGACCGGCGGGTCGGGCACATGGACGAGATGAGCGCGCACCCACCACAGCCGACTCCAGTCGGCGGGGGTCCCAGTGCTCGACGAGCAACGACGCGCGTGGGTCGGCCTCGAGGTTGCGTTCCCGCCGCAGACGCGTCGAGGACTTCGGCTTCACCGTGTCGACGCCGATGCCGACGACGTCACCGCTCACCGCGAAGACGACGGGCACCGGGTCGGGGCCACGATCGGGATGGATCGTGGCGAGTACCCCGTGCGAGTGCGCCGCGAGCCGCGAGCGCGCCTCGTCGGGCGTCACCTGCGTCAGCGACCCATGATCGTGCGCCATTCGCGCTGCCAGTTCTCGCGGTTCTTCGCGATGGACCCCGGTGCGAGGTCGATGGTGTCCGTCGGCAGCGGTGCGTACTTCGCCCACGACTCGGGCAGCGGCACACCGTCGCGGACGGGGTACACGTACATCGAGTCCGGCAAGGCCTTCTGCACCTCGTCGCTCAGCATGAAGTCGACGAGCTTGCGGGCGCCGTCGGTGTTCGCGGCCCCCTTGAGCACGCCGATGTACTCCACCTGGCGGAAGCAGCCGTCGAGCAACGCCTTCGTCGCGGGGTTCGCCGCCGGCGACGACGCGTACGAGACGACGATCGGCTTGGGGCCCTTGCCCTCGCCGCCGGAGAAGTCCTGGTTGTAGCCGACGTCCCACCCCGACACGATCGAGACGTCGTTGGCGCGCAGGCCCTTCCAGTACTCCTGCCAGTCGGCCGGACGCGCCGCGATCGTCGCGAGGAGGAACGCGAGACCGGGCGACGAGGTCGCCGGGTCCATCGCGACGAGGTCACCCCGGTACCGCGGGTCGGTGAGCTGCGTGATCGACGTGGGTGCGGGGATGTTGCGCTGCGCGAACCAGGCGGTGTCGACGTTGACACACACGTCGCCGCGGTCGACAGGGGTGAGCTGCTTGCCCGCGTCGCCGCCGAGCACGTAGTCCTTCGCCGAGGTCGGCAGCGCCGGTGAGGTGTAGTCGGCGAGCGCACCGGCGGTGACCGGGCGGGACGCGAAGGTGTTGTCGACGCCGTAGACCGCGTCGGCCTTGGGCCGCCCCGGGGTCAGCGAGATGGTGGACGCCAGCTGGCCGGCGTCGCCCGACTTCGTCACGACGAGCTTGAGCCCGGTCTGCTTCTGGAAGTCGGCGATCACCGGGTCGGGCAGTGCGAACGAGTCGTGCGTGAGCAGCGTGACCTGCTTCGCGTCGTCCGAACTCGAGCAGCCGGTCGCCGTGGCCAGCACCGCGATCGAGGCGGCGAGGAGAGCCCCCGCGCGGAGGACGAGCCGGGGCCGTCGCGTCAGTCTGCGCATCACGTCTCCGATCCAACCAGAGGTTGTCAGCATGGGGTGATGGCCGCACGCGACGACACCCTGCTGACCGACGACGACCGTGAGCAGGCGCGCGGCGTCTTCCCCGAGTGGACCGTCGGCGAGACGGAGATGCGGCGCTCCTACGAGGCGTCCTCGTTCCTCGCCGGCGTCGAGATCGTTCGACGCGTCGCCGAGGCCGCCGAGGACCGCGATCACCACCCCGACATCGACATCCGGTGGCGAACGGTGACCTTCACCCTGTCGACGCACTCAGCGGGCGGGCTGACCGGCAAGGACACCGACCTCGCCGGAGTGATCGACGAGCAGATCACCGCTGACGGCCAGGCAACCGGGGCATGACAGCACCGTAACGATCGCATCACCCGTCTCTTCTGTCACACGCGTACCACGCTATGGTCCCCTCGGCGGCCAGCGACACGCCGCCACGACCTAGACTGACCGCTTGGCCGCGGGTGTCCGCTCGGGGCCCTGAGACGACGACGATCGGATGTGAGCGCTGACCATGGGAACCCGCCGGAAGCTGGGGACGACCGCACTGGGCGTCCTGACCGCCATGACGGTGCCCGCTGTCGCCTTCGCCGCGCCCGCGCCCTCGGCGCCCGCGAGCCCGTCGTCGCAGGTCGGTTCGTTGCCGCTCTCCGCGCCGGCGGCCCCGAAGGTCGACAAGCCCACGCTCGACTCGCTCGGCGCCTTCGTGCCCGCGATCGTCGGCTCCGCCGTCACCCCCGGGCCCGACGGCAAGATCAACTCCGACCTGATCTCCCAGGCCACCGCGATCGCCGAGTCGCCCGGCATGCCGGCGCAGGTCTCCACCATCTGGCGTCAGGTGACCGGCTTCCTCGACGGCTCCGCGAAGCCGCAGCAGGTCGCCAAGGTGGCCGCGGCCGCGAACGACCCGGTCATCCCGACCGGCCCGAACGCGCCGCGCATCCAGCAGTTCCTCTACCCGACCATCGGCATCGGCTGCATCCCCGGCGGCAACTCCGTCGGCACCGCGCTGGTGACGGCCGGGCCGCAGCAGGCACCGGCTCCGGGCCCCCGCGCGGGGCAGGCCGGCTACGTCTACACGAGCCTCGGCACCGGACCGGCGCTGAACAACACCCGCGCCCCGCTGACCGCGATCTGGATCAACATCGACACCGGCAAGACCGGTCAGATCGACCTCACGCGCAACGACCGGATCAACGCGACCAACGGACCCGGCACGTTCACGGCCATCGCCCAGACCGGCAAGGGCCGCGTGCTCTCGGCCATCTACGGCACCGTCACCACGAAGACCAAGGGCAAGACGGTGGCGTGCCAGATCGTCCCCACGGTGGGACTCGCCTTCATCTGACCTGACCGGCTCCCGTCGGTCACGAACCCCCAGCACCACCCATCGCGACCGATACGGAGTACCTCCACGCCTTCTCACGCCCGATTCTCCTCGCTGAGGCGCACCCTCGCGGCCGGCGCGGTGGCCCTGTCCATGACCGTCGGCGGCGTCGTCGCGGCGGCACCCGCGTCCGCGGATCCCGCGACCACCCCCGAGGCCGCGGCCGCTGCGGCCCTCGGCTCGCCGACCCTGAGCGCGACGTCGGGCACCGACGTACTGGCGCTGCTCGACACCGCGAACAAGACCCTCCGCAGCCTCGGCATCCAGCCGTTCCTGAACCCGACGGTCGCGTTCAACTGCACCACCCCGACCGCGTCGAACCCGTTGGGACTCCTGCCCGCCGCGGGCGGTGCCGTCGCAGGCCCCTGGGCCGCACCGGGTCTCGCACTGCCGACGATCCCGTTCGTGAACATCGACCCGAACGTGGTGAAGGACGGACAGGTCCTCTACGGGTTCGTCCCCGCGGGCGTCACCAGCGACCCGACCTCCACCGGGATGCAGGTCGCCTGGTTCAACACGGCGACAGGCAAGTTCGGCATCGGGCAGATGGGCAAGGCCGGGGACACCCTCGTGAACGCCTGGCTCGCGAACGTGCCCGCGTCACCCATCAAGGACATGGCCGCGAAGACGCTGTCGGGGATCGTGAACACGATCGCACCGGCAGGGAGTCGGCTGGCGCCGGTCACCACGGGCAAGGGCACCGTCCTGTCGGCGGTGTTCGGCACCGTGACCAACGGCGCCCGCAGCTGCTTCTTCCTCCCGATGGTCGGCGTCACGAACGTCTGAGGGCTCATCCCGAGCGCCTCTTTCCCGACCGATCCGCCCGTTGCGCCCCCGCAGCGGGCGGTTCGGCGTCTGGGGAACGATCCCGACGACGCGAAGCCGCGCTGAACCAGCCAACCCGCGCCGTGCATGACGCGGGTTCGCGCGGACGACGCGGATTGGCAGAATCACCTCCACAGTTGCCTACTCCCGATGGCCCGCGTCACGACCGACGGTCACCGATCGCGCACGCGACCCCGGCCGCGACGACGAAACCCGCTGCCGCCGAGAGAAGCCGGATCTCGGTGATGTCGGCGGTCACCAGCGCGCCGAGCGCCGCGCCGACGACACCCGCGGCCAGGACACCGAGCAGCGCCATCCCTCGCCGGCGGTCCCACCCCGCCACGAGAGACACGACGACCAGGACCGACCCGCAGGCGACGGACACCATCCCGGCGTCGAAGGTCAGCCCGTAGCGCAGCGGCAACGCCGGGACGGCGAACAGCGCGACGAACCACCCGAGCGTCGAGAGCGCCGACGCGGTCAGTGGACCCGGCGTGACAGACCGGCGGGTCGCCCACCATCGGATCGCCGCGAGAGCCGCGAGCGCCACCACCACGGGCACTGTCCACCGGCCCGCACGGCCGAGGTTGTAGAGGGTCAGCACGTCGTAGACCGCGAGGATCACGCACCCCAGCGCGGCCGCCGAGACGGCGACGCCGACGAGACCGCCCGGTTGCGCCGTCCCCGTCCCGAGCACGGGCACGAGCAGGGGGACCACGAGACCCGCGACCACCCGGATGACGATGTCCCACAGCGTGTACGGGTTGTGCAGGTCCCACTCGATCAGGCAGAAGGTGGTCGTCCACGACGCACTGATCCACCAGCGCGCCGCCGTCACCCGACCGACCACGTCGGGTCCGAACCACCGGGCGACGAGGAGATAGGCCAGGAGCACCAGTGGCAGCTCCAGCGCTGCCTGCACGTGGAGGACCGTCCACGGCCACGCCGGCAGGACATACTCCAGTGGCCCGAGGTCCGCGAGATCGAACCACCCCGGCGGCAGGTACCGCGTGATGCGTGAGGGGTCGCCGCCCCACTCCTGGTGGATGTAGGCGGTCACGAGGACCTGGTTCACCGCCATCGCCACGATCACGACGGCCAGCCAGACCCCCGGGTGGCGGAGCACCCCGCCGCGAGCCCGCGCCGGCGACAGGCGCGGGACGACGCCGACGCCCACCGCGGTGGCCACGACGATCGTCGTGGTGAGAGACGCCCCCGCCGCGGTCACAGGTCACCGCTCCGACCGAGGCAGACCCGCGCCATGCGCGTCATCCCGCGCCGAGCACGGCGCGGATCCGACAGGTCGACGCGGGAACGGGTGTCGGCCGGCGGGTGAACCGCGATGTCAGGCAGGCGTCTTCGCGGGTTCTGGCGTCTCGCCACCCATGTTCTCGAGCTCGATGCCGTTCGTCTCGGGGACCTTGAACTGGACGTAGAAGTACGAGATGAACGCGCAGAGCGCGAAGAAGCCGTACACGTACGCCAGCCCGAGGCTCTGACTCACCTGCGGGAACAACAGGGAGATGGTGAAGTTCGCGACCCAGTTCATGGCCGTGCAGACGCCGAGTGCCACACCGCGGATCCGGTTCGGGAACATCTCGCCGAGCATCACCCACATGACCGGACCCCAGGTCGCCGCGAACGCGACGACGAACAGGTTCGCGCCGATCAACGCGATGACACCCCAGTTGCCGGGCAGCGTGACGTCGTCGCCACTCCCCTGCTGCTGGGTGAACGCGATGGCCGCGAGGACGAGCCCCGCGAACATCCCGACCGACCCGATCTTGAGCAGCAACCGTCGACCGATGCGGTCGACGAACAGGATCGCGCCGAACGTCATGACCACGTTGATGACACCGGTGATGACCGACGTCTGGAACGACTGACTCTCGCTGAAACCCACCGACTTCCACAGCGTGGTCGAGTAGTAGAAGATCGCGTTGATCCCGACGAACTGCTGCAGGATCGCGATCCAGATGCCCACCCAGACGAGCGGGTGGAGTCCGAACGAGGTGCCGCGGATGTCGGCCAGCGACGCCTTCGACTCGCGACGCAGGGTCAGGCGGATCTCCCTGACACGGTTCAGCGGATCGGGTTCGCCGGTGACGTCGCGGAGGATCCGCGCGGCCTCCTCGTCGAGGTGGTTGCCCACCAGGTAGCGGGGCGACTCGGGGATGAGCAGGGCGAGGATGCCGTAGACCAGCGCCGGGATGACACCGACGAAGAACATCCAGCGCCACGCCTCGATGCCGAACCAGAGGTCGCTCGACGCGCCACCGGCGTTGTCGGCGAGCAGGGCGTCGGAGAGGAGCGCGATGAAGATGCCGATCGTGATGGCCAGCTGCTGCATGGAGCCGAGGGCGCCACGGAACTTGGCCGGCGCGATCTCGGCGATGTACGCCGGGGCGATCACCGACGCGATGCCGATACCGAGACCACCGAGGACGCGCCAGACGATGAGATCCGGCACACTCCAGGCGAACCCGGTGCCGATCGACGAGATGGTGAACAGGAACGACCCGAGCAGCATGACGCGCTTGCGGCCCCACACGTCGGCGAGACGGCCCGCGAACCAGGCACCGAGCGCACACCCGAGCAGCGCGACCGCGACCGCGAAGCCCTTCATGAACTCGCCGAGGCCGAAGTGGCCCTGGATGGAGTCGACGGCGCCGTTGACGACCGAGCTGTCGAAACCGAAGAGGAAGCCGCCGACGGCCGCGGCGACGGTGACGCCGATGACCTTCGCGACGTGCTGATCGGCCTGGGTGGAACCTGCCGTGGTGCTCATCGTCCGCCTTGTCCCGTCGATGTCGCGGGTCCGGGTGCGGACCCGGTGGCGACGCTACTCCGACCGGTTCACGGCCCGATGCGCATTACGATCACGCCATGGTGACGCTCCGCATCGCGCAGGACCCCGCGGCCGACGAGCTGCTCTCGACCGACCCGTTCGCGCTGCTCGCGGGCATGCTGCTCGACCAGCAGTTCCCGATGGAGCGCGCCTTCGCCGGGCCGGCGAAGGTCCTCGAGCGGTTCGGCACCCTCGACCCCGCCGAGATCGCCGTCGCCGACCCAGAGCGCTTCGCCGACCTGTGCGCGACGCCCCCCGCGATCCACCGGTACGGCCGTTCGATGGCCCAGCGCCTGCAGGCCCTGGCCTCCGCGGTCGTCGCCGAGTACGACGGGGACACCACCCGCATCTGGACCGAGGCCACCTCGGGCAAGGACCTCGTCGACCGGGTGAAGGCGCTCCCCGGGTTCGGTGAGCAGAAGGCCAAGATCTTCACCGCGCTGCTGGCCAAGCAACTCGACGTGAAGCCGCGCGGCTGGACCACCGCCGTCGGCGACTACGGCAAGAAGGGCTACCGCTCCGTGGCCGACGTCGTGGACGAAGACTCCCTGAACAAGGTCCGCGCCTACAAGAAGCAGAAGAAGGCGGAGGCGAAGGCCGCCGCGAGCGACTGACCTGCAGCCCCGCCGAGCACCTCGGCGGTGCGGTCTGCGTCACATCTCGATGGCCTACGCTGTCATCCATGGATGTGAAGGTCGCTGTCGAGCTGCCTCTGCGGATCGGGTTCGCCGCGACGGGCGTCGCCCTCGCGGCGGTGGAGTCCGGCGTCACCATCGCCCGGCTCACCATCGAGAACGTCGCCCACGAGGTGAACACGGTCCTCGGGGTCGAGGACGACACCTCCTTCTCGGCACGCACGCCACTGCAGCTCATCGGCCAGCTGGCCGAGCTGCTCGGCCCCGACCGCCCGTTCGGCCGGATCCTCGCCCCCGGTGGCCCACTCGACCGGCTGCTCGCCGACGGCGGTGTCGTCGACCGCCTCACCGCCCGTGACGGCTCGCTGGAGAAGCTCACCGCCGAGGGCGGCCTGCTCGACCAGATGGCCGAGGAGAACGGCATCCTCATCCGCCTCACCGCCGCCGGCGGACCGCTCGACCGCCTGTCCCGCAAAGGCGGCGTCATCGACCAGTTCACCGAGAACGAGGGCATCCTCGAGCGCCTCACCAGCGAGGGCGGCATCGTCGACAAGCTCACCGCCGAGGACGGCCTGCTCAACAAGATGACCGAGGAGGGCGGGATCATCGACCGCCTCGTCGCCGACGGCGGCCTCCTCGACCAGCTCGTCGGCGAGAACGGCGCGGTCGAACGCGCCATCGCCCCCGGCGGCCCCATCGAGCGCATCTCCGAGCTCACCGACGTCATCGGCCAGCTCGCCCCGAGCATCGTCGCCATCCAGGAGACCGTGCACGAACTCCGGGACGCGGTCGACGTGCTCAACAACGCGGTCACCCCGCTCGGTGACCTCGCGGGCCGACTCCCCAAGCGCCTGACCCGCAACAGCGGCCGCGCCCACGAGATCAACGGGCACGCGCACCACGACTGACGGCAAACCCTTGACTTCGAGTGAACTCGAGGTCTGACCCTGGTCGCATGACGACGACCGCGAGCCCTCCCACCCCGTACACCTACGACGACCTGCCCGCCCTGATCGCCCGGATGACCGGCGACGAGAAGCACGCGCCCGCATCGGCCTCGACGCTCGACGTGCTGTGGGTCCTGCACCACGACGTGCTGCGCTCCTCCCCCGACCGAGCCGACGACCCCGACCGGGACCGTTTCCTCCTCTCGAAGGGGCACGGCCCGATGGCGTTCTACGCCGTCCTCGCCGCACACGGCTGGTTCCCCGCGGACTGGCTCGACGACTGGATGAGCTGGGAGTCCCCTCTCGGCGGCCACCCCGACCGAGTTCTGGTGCCGGGGGCCGAGATCGGCGCCGGGTCACTCGGACACGGGCTGCCGATGGCCGTCGGCACCGCGATCGCGCTGCGCAGCCGCGGCAGCGACGCCCACGTGTACGTCCTCGTCGGCGACGCCGAGCTCGACGAGGGGTCGAACGACGAGGCGGTGGCGTTCGCCGGTGCCCGCGGCCTGCCGAACCTCACCGTGGTGGCCGTCGACAACCGGTCGTCGACGTACAACCGGCCCGGTCGCCTGCGCGAGCGTTTCGCACTCGAGGGGTGGCAGGCCGACGAGATCGACGGGCACGACCACGCCGCGATCCGGGCGGCGCTGCTGCGCCGGCCGGGGCGGCCGGTCTTCGTGTCCGCGCTGGTCGAGAGGAAGGACGCATGAGCACCGATCCCCGCACCCGTTTCGCCGAGACCGCACTCGCACTCGTCGACGAGGACCCGGACAGCGCGATCGTCTTCGCCGAGATCGCGGGCCAATGGTTCGGGCGTGACGCGGTCACCCGCCCCGACCGCGTCGTCAACGTCGGCATCCGCGAACAACTGCTCGTCGACGCCGCGGCCGGGATGTCGTTGGCCGGCGTCTTCCCGATCGCGCACACCTTCGCGCCGTTCCTCGTCGAACGTGCCTACGAGCAGATCAAGCTCGGGTTCGGCCACCAGGACGTCGACGGCCTGCTGGTGTCGACCGGCGGGTCGGTCGACATGGCGTCGATGGGCCGTACGCATCAGACCGACGCCGACGTCGCGCTCGTGGCCGCGGTGCCCGGCTTCTCCGTGCACGTCCCCGGCACCGCCGACGAGGTCGAACAGCTCATGCGCCTGGCGCACCGGGCGCGTGGACGGCATTACGTCCGTGTCACGGCACAGCAGAACAGCCGGTCGTTCGACATGGGCACACCGGAACTGCACGTGGCCCGCCCCGGGGCGGGGTCGCTGGTGATGGTCGCGGTCGGCCCTGCACTCGACGCGACACTGACCGCTGCCGAGACCATGGCCATGGCAACCGATCTCGACCCGACCGTGCTCTACACGGCCACCGTCCGACCGTTCGACGGCGCGGGCCTGCGCCGGCTGTCCGGGTCCGTCCCAGACGTGGTGCTCGTCGAGCCGTATCTCGCCGGGACATCGAGCCACGATGTGGGCGACGCACTGCGTGACCGTCCACATCGGTTGCTGGCCCTGGGTTTCGGCCGCACCGAGGTGCGTCGCTACGGAACACCCGAGAACCACGTCGCCGCCGCCGGCCTCGACGCCGACGGCATCACGCGGTCGGTGACGGAGTTCGCGGTCGGTCAGCGCAGCGCGGCCGCGAGCCGGTCCGCATAGGCGTCCGGGTCGGGCAGCCCGGTCGGCGACGAGCACACCGACAGCGCGACCCGGCCCCCGATCCCGTGCACCCCGTGGGTGACGGTCTGCACCGGCGAGAGGGCAGGGAACCCGGCCGTGAGCAGCACGCGACCGCCGCCGAACACCAGGTCGTCGTCACCGCGGTTCACGCTGGACACCACCGTGTTGCCCGTGACGGTCTCGGGGACGGCGTGCGCGTCGAACGACCGCACACCCCAGGACACCAGCACCGACGGCACGACGGCCATCGCGGCGGCCTCGGCCGCTGCCGCGGGATGCGCACCGCGGCGAGACGCCTCGGCGAGATCGCCGGCGATGCGCGCAGCGCGACGCGTGGGATCGGGTTCGTCGGCCGCGAGGTCGACACCCACGGTCCGGAAGTGGTTGCGCGCGCGCCGTTCCCCCGACGACGCGACCAACACCTCCGCACGGAGGACGGACACACCGAGGTGAGCGGCCAGCGCTCCGCCGACGACGGTGAGCGCGCCGACGGTCACCGTGCCCCCGACATCACGCAATCGGTCGGCGTGGGTGGGGATCACCCGCAGATCGCGACGGTCGTCGGGTGGGACGTTGATCGACGCCCGCGGCACACCGTCCCTCCGCGCGGGCAACCGTCCCGCCTGCTCGTCGCGTACCCGGCCCCGGTGCGCCCGGTGGGCCCGGACGCCGTTCGCCAGCAGCGCGACACCCTGAGCCGGGACTCGCACAAGCCCTGCCATCGCGGCGACCGGGGGCGGCATCAGCGTCGCGACATCCACGCGACGACGAGGTGCCGACGCGTGGTGACCGTCGTCGAACAGCGCCCGCGCCAGAGCCGACGCCAGCGTCCCGTCGGCCAGCGCATGGGAGATCTGCAGGACGACCACCGTCGACGCGGTCTCGACCGCACCGGGGACGTCCGCGACACCGCAGAAGATGTGGACCCGCCACGGGAGGCGACGCGCATCGACCTGGTCGCCCATCGCGCCGCCGAGCGCCCGCAGGCAGGCCTGCCAGTCGTCGGCGGCGTGTACCCGCGTGGCGTCGGTCTCGCGCACCTCGGTCCGCACCCACCGGGGGAAGTCGAGATCGCGCGGCACGTCGACGATCCGGACGCACAACTCACCGATCCCACGGGCGCGCTGCAGGATCCGGGCGCGCAGACCCCGCTCGTCCCCGCCGGCGCCGACGAACGCGTAGAGCAGGAACTGGTCGCTCGGGATGACCGCCGACATCCAGAGCGCCTGCGCATCCGCGGGCACGAGTCGGCCGGGGATCGAGGGCGTCCGGGGCACGCCGCCCGACGCTACCCGGCGGCGTACCCCTTCACGCGGGCATCAGCGCTTGCCCGCGCTCCATGCGTAGGGCAGGTCGGCGCCGTTGAGCACGTGGTCACCGATCGACCGGAGCTTGAAGATCAGCGGGTTGTGCACCGAGATCGTCCGGGCGTTGCGCCAGTGGCGGTCGAAGCGCAGGCGCTCGCTGGTGATCGACGCCCCACCGACCTCGAAGAGCTGGCTGGTCGCGTCGAGGACGAGCGGGATCACGACGGCCTGGGCGTGCGCGGCAGCGAGTTCGGCCGCGTCCAGGAGCGCCGTGTCGAACTCGCCGCGGGCGGCGGCGTCGTCGAGGGCGGCGTCGAGCGTGTCGGCGACGGCGAGGACGGTCGTCCGCGCCACGTACGCCGCGCTGGAGAGGCGGCCGATGACCTGCTGCACCAACGGATCCTCGCGGGGGAGATCGGCCGCGGCGTGGGTGTAGCTGCGGGTCCGGTCCCGCACCCATGTCGCGACGTCGTCGGTGGCCCGTCGGGCGATGCCGGCGAGGACAGCGAGCTGCACCAGCTGCAGGTAGGACGTGGCATAGGTGGCGCCCGCCCCGCCGTAGCCCGGCCCCAGGAGACGGTCGGCGGACACGCGCACCCCGGAGAACTCCGTGGTCCCGCTCGCCGTCAGCCGCTGGCCGAAGCCGTCCCAGTCGTCGTGCTGCGTGACGCCGGGCGCATCGGCGTCGACGAGGATGGACACCCGCTCCCCGTCGAGGTCGGCGGCGACGAGGATGTGGTCGGAGTAGAGGGAGCCGGTGCTGTAGTACTTCGTGCCGTCGACGACGTACTCGTCTCCGTCGCGGCGCACCGTCGTGCGGTAGCGATCGACGGCGCCGACGCCCGGCTCGGTGATGGCGTTGCCCACCAGGGTGCCGTCGGCCACGGCCCGCAGCCACCGCTCACGCTCGGCGGCGTCAGTGGACAGTCGCTGGTCCTCGACGAAGCTCCAGTGCACTCGCAGCGCCTGCGGCAGGTTCGACTCCGCCGCCGCGAGGTCGACGAGGAGTCCGAACAGTTGGCGAACACTGGCACCCAGGCCGCCGAACTCGACGGGAACACGCAGTGCACCGAATTTCGCCTCGCGCAGGAGGCGGGACTCGTCGTAGGCGAGTCGACGATCGGTCTCGCGTTCCACCGCACCCTCGGCGATGCGCGCGAAGATCGGGGCGAAACGCGACGTCAGCTCGTCGTCGGTCGGGCGGGCGGATGCGGGGGAAGAGGTGTCGATGCTCACGGTGGTGGAGTATCGACGCGTCGTTGTGGCACAGGGACCCCTGCGCTCACCGTGAACGCAAGTCCTGTGACATGACACAGCACTGCGACACGGCCCCGCGATCGTCTTGACAGCGCCCGCGACACCCGTGTTGACTCGTCTGCGGTTGTAGTTTTTGTGTTCGATTGTCGCTCGCAGAAATACACACGCGTGCGCGTCGGGCTTTCTTCTCGAATTCCCTCGCTCCCGTAGTGGCACCACCCTGGGCCGGGCAAACCGCACGGTCCATCAGCAACACAGCAGTAGGAGAAACACCATGAGCCAGGGAACCGTGAAGTGGTTCAACGCCGAAAAAGGCTTCGGCTTCATCACCCCGGATGACGGCGGCAAGGACGTCTTCGTCCACTTCAGCGAGATCCAGGGTTCGGGCTACCGCAGCCTGAACGAGAACGATCGCGTGACGTTCGAGACCGAGCAGGGCGCCAAGGGCCCGCAGGCGGTCGGCGTCTCCGCCATCTGATCTCCCCCGATCACACTCGACCCCGTCGACGACCTCACGGTCGCGGCGGGGTCGAGTCGTCGTGGGGGTCGTTCGTTCCCTCATCGACTCCTTAGGCGCCGCAACGGGTCTCAGCGAGGCAGCAGGTCCGACCGGTGGACGAATGCCGCGGCACCGACGAGCGGTGCGGTGTCGCCCAGCTCCGCGGGGACGACCCGCGTGCTCGCCACGTACGGCAGCGGGTGCTCGGACACACGCATCGCGATCCGGTCGACGAGGTCGCCGGTGACGCGCGCGAACCCGCCCCCGACAGCGACGAGGTCGACGTCGAGGAGCGCGCACGCACTGCAGATCCCCTGTGCGACAACGTCGACGAGGCGGTCCACCGCGCGCAGCGCGACCGGGTCACCCTCGACGACCGCGATCGCCAGCTCCTCCCCCGTCGCACCCGACCACCCCTGCGCTCGCGCCCAGGCGACGGTGTGCGGCCCGGACGCCACGGACTCGAACGTCGTCCGGCTGCCGAGGCTGGTTTCGCCTGTGTACTCCGACACCTCGATCTGCCCGATGTGACCGGCGTTGCCGGCGACGACCCGCCCGCCCAGCACGATCCCACCGCCGATGCCGGTCGAGATGACCATCGCGATCATGTCGTCGACATTCCTGCCGGCTCCGAGCCAGTGCTCGGCCATCGCGATGGCCACGCCGTCACGTCGCAGGGTGACGGGCAACCCGGAGTCGACCACCGCCGGAGCCGCCGAGACCACCGCTCGCAGAGGGTGATCGCGCCACGCAGGCAGGTTGATCGGACTGACGAGGCCGGCGTCGTCGTCGACGGGCCCCGCACAGGCCACCCCGATGCCGCACAGGCTCGACGACACCGCGATCTCCCGGGCGATGTCCCCGACGAGGACGTCCGTGATGACCCCGATAACGGCGGCGTCGAGGCCGTCGGACGACGTCGCACCTCCCGTCGGCGCGCGACGACGCGTGCCGGGGACGATGCGCCCGTCCGGATCGACCAGCGCCGCCTCCACTTTCGTGCCCCCGATGTCGACGGCGACCGCCGGCGACCGTGTGTCCGCGCCGGTGTCGATGTCGCCGGGGTGTCCCACGTCGCTCATGTCGGCGGAGCCTAGTCCGCCCCCCGGGGCCGGCCGGACCCTGTACCCGCGCGCGACAGATCGCTCCGACGGGTGATCGTCTGCGCGAGTCGGGAGCGCCGCGGCGTCGGTGGCGCGCGGTAGCGTCGGATCCCGATGGAGACAGAACAGACGACCGATCTCACCCCCGACCGCGCGGCGGTCGCGACCCGGGTGATCGAGGCGCTCGCCGGGTCCGGCGCCACTCTCCGCGACGACCAACGCACCGCGGTGGCCGCGCTCCTCGCACCGGGTGCGCGGGTGCTGGTGGTGCAGGCGACCGGGTGGGGCAAGTCGGCGGTGTACTGGGCGGCCACCGCGATCCTGCGGTCGGAGGGCGCCGGACCGACGCTCATCGTCTCGCCCCTGCTGTCGCTCATGCGCGACCAGGTGGCGGCCGCCGAACGGGCCGGACTCCGCGCCGCCACCGTCAACTCGAGCAACGTCGACGACTGGTCGGCCATCGAGTCCGATCTCCGCGACGGCACGCTCGACGTGTTGTTGGTGTCGCCGGAACGCCTCGCCAACCCCGGTTTCGGACGCCGCGTGCTCGACGCGGTCGCGACCCGACTGGGGATGCTGGTCATCGACGAGGCGCACTCGATCTCGGACTGGGGCCATGATTTCCGGCCGGACTACCGCCGCGTCGCGGACATCCTCTCGTCGACCGATCCCGCGATGCCCGTGCTCGCCACCACCGCGACCGCGAACGAGCGTGTCACCGAGGACGTCGCTCGCCAGCTCGGTGCGGCGACGCTCGTGCTCCGCGGTCCGCTCGCCCGACGCTCGTTGACGCTCAACGTGTGTCCCTCGATGAGCCCGCTGGACCGCTACGCATGGGTGGCGCAGAACCTCGACCGCCTGCCCGGCTCGGGCATCGTCTACGTCCTCACCGTCGCCGACGCCGACCGGCTCGTCGCGGCGATCCGCACCGTCCACGGCGACGACGTCGCGGTGGCCGCGTACACGGGCCAGCTCGACACCGACCGGCGCCACGAGCTGGAGGACGCGCTGCGCGACAACCGCCTGAAGGCGCTCGTCGCGACGTCGGCGCTCGGGATGGGATACGACAAGCCCGATCTGGGCTTCGTCGTCCATGTCGGCTCGCCACCGTCGCCGGTGTCGTACTACCAGCAGGTCGGTCGCGCCGGGCGCGCCATCGACGAGGCCGTGGTGGTGCTCCTCCCCTCCTCGGCGGACGCCGGGATCTGGGACCACTTCGCGACCGCGACCATTCCCGACCCGCGACAGATGGACGCGGTCCTGTCCGAGCTGCACTCCGCCGGCCCCGACGACCCGCCGTCGGCCATCGCGCTGGAGGCGTCGACCGGCATCCGCCGCACCCGCGTCGAGCTGATGCTCAAACAGCTCGCCGTGGACGGCGCCGTGGAGCGCGTCGAGCGCGGGTGGCGCGCCACCGACCGCGAATGGCACTACGACGCCGCGCACTACGACGGCATCGTCGCCACCCGCCGCCGCGAGGCGGACATCATGCGCGCCTACACCCGCGGCGACCGCTGCCTCATGGCGCTCCTGGTCGAGTCGCTCGACGATCCCGAGGTCGGCGACTGCGGCCGCTGCTCGGTGTGCCGTGGCGCGCTGTCGCCGGGGTTGTCGGAGGCGGCAGACGCCGAGACCGCCCGGTCCATCGCGGGCGAACTGCGTTCGGATGCACAGGAACTGACGCCGCGGAAGATGTGGCCGGGCGGGGTGTTCGGCGCGAAGGGTCGTATCCCGGCCCATCTCGCCGCCGAGCCCGGACGTGTCCTCGTCCAGGCCGACGCCCCCGAGTGGGCGGACACCCTCGCATCCGCCCGACGCGGCGACGACGACGCGGTGGAGCAGGTGTGCACCGCGGCGGTCCGCACGCTGTCCCGCTGGCGGTCGGAGTGGGCTGCGCGCCCCGAGGTCGCGGTCACGCTGACGCTGAGTGGAAGCGGCCTCGCCGGTCGCGTCGCCGACCACCTGGCCTCTGTCGGGTCACTCGACCGCGCCGACCAGCCTGTCGAGGCCGTCGAGATCGACCGCGAGGCATCCGGCGCGGAGGAGGCGGCGCAGTGGCGTGCGGGGATGGGTCCGGCGCCGTCGGGGATCACCGGACGCGCCGTGCTCCTCGTCGTCGACGCGAGCCGGTCGGGATGGCCGGTCACGGTGGCCGCGGCGCATCTGCGCGACGCCGGCGCAGATCGTGTACTCCCCCTGCTCATCCACCGACCCGCCTGAGGCAGGCGCGGTCAGTCGCGCCAGGCGCCGCGCGCGTACTGCGGGCGGTAGGGCGCCTCGTGGTGGTCGAGGCCGAGCGTGTGGGCGGCCCGCAGCGGCCACGCCGGGTCTCGCAGCGCCGCGCGGGCGAGGAAGACCGCGTCGGCCTGTCCGGTGGTCAGGATCGTCTCGGCCTGATCGGCGTCGGTGATGAGGCCGACCGCTGCCGTGGCGACGGACGCCTGGTCGCGGATCTGCGCGGCGAACGACACCTGATAGCCCGGTCCGACAGGGATGTCGGCGAGGACGTTGCCGCCCGTCGACGCGTCGACGAGGTCCACGCCCACGGTCGCCAGCCGCTGTGCCAGCACCACCGAGTCGTCGCCGGACCAGCCGCCCTCGGTCCAGTCGGTCGCGGAGATCCGCACGAAGAGCGGTTTGCCGGCCGGCCACGCGGCGCGCACGGCCTCGGCGACCTCGATCAGCAACCGCATGCGACCGTCGAGGTCACCGCCGTACGCGTCGTCGCGATGATTCGACAGGGGCGAGAGGAACTCGTGCAGCAGGTACCCGTGCGCGGCGTGGATCTCGACGACGTCGAACCCGGCCGCGTCCGCGCGACGGGCCGCGTCGGCGAAAGCCTGCACCACGTCAGCTATCTCCTCGACCGCCAGCGCGCGGGGCGTCGCATAGCCCTCGAACGCCACGGCCGACGGCGCGACCGTCTCCCAGCCACCCTCCGACTCCGGCACCGATCCCTCGCCGTCCGCGAAGGGCGACCACGTCGACGCCTTGCGTCCGGCGTGGGCCAGCTGGACACCGGCCCGGGAGTCCTGCGCGTGGATGAACTCGACGATCCGCGACCACGCGCGAGCCTGCTCGTCGTTCCAGATCCCCGCGTCCTCCGGGCTGATCCGCCCGTCGGGTGTCACCGAGGCCGCCTCGGTCATGACGAGCCCGAACCCACCGATCGCGTGCGACCCGAGGTGGGCGAGATGCCAGTCACCGGGGATCCCGTCCCGCGCGAAGCAGCTGTACTGACACATCGGCGACAGCCACACACGGTTGTCGACCGTGACGTCGCGCAGGGTCAGCGGGCTGAAGAGAGAGGGTGCGTTCACGGTGAGGTGCAACCGGACCGCGGTCAGCGCCCATTCCCGACCGCGTCCGACGTCACTCAGCGGTGCGTGAGCTCCGACAGCTCCATCGCCGCACGCCGTCGGATGGGCGGCATCGACAGCGCGGCCCGGATCGCGCCGTTCCGCGCGTGCCGGACGGCACTTCCCCGGGTGGTCGCGGCGCGGGTCATCCGGTCGGTGAGGGCGAGTACCCGCCGAGCCACCGGGCGTCGCCGCTCCTGGTAGCTGTCGAGATCGCCTCCGGTGGTGACCGTCTCCACGAACGTGACCGCGTCCTGCACCCCGATGTTCATGCCCTGACCACCCGCCGGTGAATGCACGTGAGCGGCGTCGCCGACCAGCGCGACGGTCCCGCGATGATAGGTCTCGGCGAGCCGGTGGTGGACGTGGAAACGCCCGCTCCAGGCGACGTCGTGGACGGCGGCGGACCCTCCGCGGCGGGTGAGGAGCGCCTCGATCTCGGCCCCGGTGGGCTCCCGGGGTGCGTCGTCGAGCGTGGCCACGACGCGGAACCGGTCGTCGGGCAGCGGCGCGACCACGGCCAGTCCGTCGGGCGCGAAGGTCAGCGACACCGTGTCCCGTGTGACCGGCCAGTCCATGGAGACGTCGGCGAGGACGAAGGACTGCTCGTACCCGCTGCCGGGGAAACCGATCCCTACCGCGTCGCGCACGGTGCTGTGCATGCCGTCGGCGCCGACCACCACGTCGGGCCGGACCGTCTCCGCCGACCCGAGTCGGACCGTGGCCCGCCCCTCGTCGTCGAGCGACAGGTCGGTCACCGCGGTGCTCCACTCCACCGCGACGTCGAGACCGGCGAGCCGCGCCCGCAGGATCGACTCGGTGTCGGCCTGGGAGATCATCGACGTCCAGGGGTAGCGGGTGGGCAACCCGTCGAAGCTCAACCGCGCCACCGATCGTGCCCCGTCGCGGATGTCGAAGCGCGGCACCCGCAGCGCACGATCGCAGATCGCGTCGACGACGCCCAGCGGCTCCAGGACCTCGAGCGTGCGCGGATGGATCACCGCCGCACGCGAGGTGTTCGCCCCCTCGGACGCCGCGTCGACCACCCGGACGTCGACGCCGGCGCTCCGCAACGCGATCGCCGCGGTCAGCCCGGTCGGACCCGCCCCGACGACGAGTGCGGTGCGGGGTCGCGGCGATGTCATCATGCGTTGACTTTAAGCCCGCACCACGGTCCGGGTCAACGTTCGTTGACATAGACTGCGCGGATGCCCAGTTCCCG
Source organism: Gordonia paraffinivorans (assembly GCA_036946345.1). GTDB lineage: Bacteria > Actinomycetota > Actinomycetes > Mycobacteriales > Mycobacteriaceae > Williamsia_A > Williamsia_A paraffinivorans_A. The sequence continues at coordinate 23,785 of JAQIJH010000019.1, forward strand.
ACGCGACGCCGACGCGACCCGCACGGCGCTCGTGGCCGCCGCCCGGGTCCGTTTCGGCCGGACCGGATACGCCGCGACGACCGTTCGTGAGATCGCCACCGACGCCGGCGTCGACCCGGCGCTGATCATGCGGTACTTCGGCGGCAAACGCGGGCTGTACGACGCGGCCGTCCAGGTGGACCTGCGACTCCCCGACTTCACCGACGTCGACCCCGACCACCTGGGCCGCGCCGTGGTCGCGACGTTCCTCGATCGCTGGGACGGTCGGGCGGGCGAGCCGTTGCGGGTACTGCTGGCGAGCGCGGGCACGGACGCCGACGCCGCGCACCGCATGCGGGCCACCTTCGCCCACCAGGTCACGCCGGCCATCTCCGCGGTGCAGGCCCACCGAGGCCACACCCCGCACATCGAGGTCGTCGTGGCCGTCCTCATCGGCCTCGCCACGTTGCGGTACGTCGTGCGTGTCCCGGAGATCGTCCAGCTCACCCGCGCAGAGATCCTCGACCGCTTCTCCCCGGCCCTGCAGCACGAGCTGACCGGCGGCGTCTGACCCCGCGCGCGCATACAGTGCGACGCGTGCCCACTCCCGACTTCATCCTGGCGTTGCGCGCGAAGATCGGCCATGCGCCGCTGTGGCTGTCCGGTGTGACCGCCGTGGTGCTGCGTGACCCCGACGCCGCGCCCCGCACCGACGTCCTGCTCGTCCGCCGCGCCGACACCGGCGCGTGGACTCCCGTCACGGGCATCATCGATCCCGGCGAGGAGCCCGCGATCGCCGCCGCCCGCGAGGTGACGGAAGAGGCCGGGTGTACGGCCGTGCCCGAGCGACTGGCCGCGGTGGGTGTCACCGACCCGATCACGTACCCGAACGGCGACGTCTCGCAATACCTCGACCTCACGTTCCGGATGCGCTGGATCGCAGGCGAACCCGCGATCGGCGACGACGAGAACACCGAGTGCGGCTGGTTCCCACTCGACGCCCTGCCGCCCATGTCGGACGAGATGCGCCGCCGGATCGCCGCGGCCGTCGACGACCGCCCGGACGCGGTGTTCCGGGCGTGACCCGCTAGGTCGGCCCGCCGCCGAGGAGTGCGATCGCGGCCTTCAGGTCGACGACGTCGGCGTACTTCGCCTGCACGTCCACCAGATTCGCGTCGTGGATCGCCTGGGTGCGATCACCGCAGGCGTCGGCGACGACGATGGGCGCGAAGCCATGCGCGATGGCGTCGGTGGCCGTCGCACGCACACAGCCGCTCGTCGACAGGCCGCAGATCACGAGGGTGTCTATCCGTCGGGCGGTGAGTGTCGCCGCGAGAGACGTCCCGCTGAACGCGCTCGCGTACTGCTTGGTCACGACGGTCTCGCCGGGATCAGGTCGAGGCTCGTCGACGAAGTCGCCGAGTGGCGACCCGGCCGCGAACACCCGGAGGGACGGGATCTTCCGCACGAACAGACCACCGTCGGCGATCTCGCCCGTCTCCGGATCCACCTGGTACTCGACGCGGGTGAAGATCACCGGCACGACGACGCTGCGAGCCGCGTCGACGAGCTGTCGGCACGCCTCCACCGCGTCCTCGACCGGAGCCCGCAGCGGCGAGCCGTCCTCGGTGTAGGCGCGGGCGAGGTCGATGACGAGGACCGCCGGGCGCTCCCCGACACCGACCGAGCCGGCGAATCCCGACGCGCGGTAGTCGTCGATCGGTCCCGGGGGCGGCGTCACCGTCCCGACCGTGCCGCCACCGGCGGCCGCGGCGCCGGCAGACCGGTCTCGGCCTCGCACCGCTCGAGGATCACCGGCATCTCCGGGCCCATGTCGAACGTGGCGAGCTCGCCCCGAGTCGAACGGATCTCGGCCCGGCGTGACTCCGTCGCGCCCGCATCGACGACACCGTCGGCGTCGCAGACGACGCCGTAGCCGCCGGCGGCGCCGTCGACAGAGACCAGACCACGCCGCACCTCGAGGGCGACCAGCTCGGGGTCGCGGTCGAGCGGGTCACCCCAGCCGCCACCACCCCACGTCACGAAGTGCAGGACGTCACCGGGGAACACCGGGGCGTCGTGGATCTTGCTGGGGAGGATCTCGACCTCACCGGTTGCCCGCTGGATCCACTTGCGTCCGCGCGCACCGGGTTTGCCGCCGTTGACACCCCATGGGTAGGTGAGCCAGCGGTCGTCGTGGATGGCGATGGTCCCGGGCTGCTCGAAGTGGTACGAGACGTCGACGCCGTTGCCGCCCCGGTGGACACCGGCACCCCCGGTGTCCGGCACGGTCTCCCACCGCTCGACCCGCAGCGGGTAGTACGACTCGAGGTACTCGCACGGGATGTTGACGAACGACGGCCACAGCGAGTGCCCGTCGGGGCCGTCGCCGATCGGCCGACCCGGGATCCCGCCGAACCCGATGGAGTACAGCTGGAACCACTCGCCGTCGCGGGGCCCGCCGTCGTAGTGACCCGAGTACATGAAGTGCGGCGACGACGAGAACCCTGCCGCGTTGAGGATCTCCGGGTTGTTCTGACCGAGCAGTCCGCCGAACAGGTCGAACACGCGGCCGATGCCGTGGTTGCGACCGTTCAGCGCGGCGGGGTACGCGGGTTTCCAGAACGAGTTGTCGGGGATGGTCACGTCGATGAGTGGATAGAAGCCGTCGTTCCACAGGATCTGGGGGTCGGCGATCGTGATGACGTAGATGCCGAAGAACATCCGGACGAGGTTCTCGTTGATGAAGTAGTTGATCGGCCCGACCGCCTGCGGCGCGTGCTCGGAGAAGTCGAGGTGGATCTTCTCGCCGTGCCGCGTCAGCTTGATGGTCAGCTGGTACGGGCCGAAGCCGCACCCGTCGTCGCAGATCCAGTCGCTGAACTCGATGGTCTCGCCGTCGACGAACAGCGTGGCGAGCAGGACCTTCATGGCCTGGTAGTTGCGGTCGAGGAGGGCGTCGAGCGCGGACAGATAGGTCTCGACGCCGAAGCGGTCGCACAGTTCGACGATGCGCCGCGACGCCGTCGTGCAGGCCGCGACGAGACCGTTGAGGTCGGCGCGGTTCCAGTCGGGCATGCGGACCTGGTTGAGGATGATGTCGAGCGCGGTGTCGTTCAGCTCGCCGTGGTCGTACAGCTTGAACGGCGGGATCACCACGCCCTCTTCGTAGATGGTGCGCGCGTCGGCCGGCATCGACGACGGCGTCTTGCCACCGACGTCGGACATGTGGCCGAACATCGACGACCAGCCGACGACGCGTCCGCTGTGGAAGATCGGCAGCACGACCAGCCAGTCGTTGGCGTGGCTGATCGCCGCACCACACGCATAGGGGTCGGAGGTGAGCAGGATGTCGCCCTCACCCACGGTCCCGTGGAAGTTGTCGAGGAAGTCGGGCACCGACAACCCGAACTGACCGACGACCATCTTCCCGCTGGGGTCGGCGATGAGCGGGAACTCGTCGTGCTGTTCCCGGATGCCCGGTGACAGGGCGGTGCGGAACAGCACCTCGTCCATCTCGTATCGCGCGTTGCGGAGGGCGTTCTCGATGATGTCGAGCGTGACCGGGTCGACGGTTGTCTTCTCGACGGGCTCGGTGGTGGTCTCGATGATGGTGGCCATGAGGTTCTCCTGGTGCCGAGGTGGTCCGGGGTGGGGGTCAGAGGGGACGGATGACGAGGCATCCGCTGGGGTCGACGGTGGCCGCGTGCCCGGACAGCACCAGCGTCGTGGAGTCCATCTCGGTCACGATGGCCGGACCGCGGACGACGTTGCCCGCCAGAAGCTTCGACCGGTCGTAGATGCCCGCGTCGGTGTGACCGCCGTCCATCCACACCTGCGACTCGCGCAGCAGCGCGGCCGAGGGGTCCTCGGATCCCTGCTCCAGCTCGGTGAAGGCCACCTGCGGCCGAGGACCGCTGACCGTGACACGCAGGTTGATCACCTCCCGCTCGTTCGGGAGCAGGAACGAGAACAGTCGCTTGTGCTCACCGTCGAAGGTGGCGCCCAGTTCCGCGAGCAGGTCCCCGGTACCGGTGAGCACGTCCGGGTCGAGATCGACGGGGATCTCGAATCCCTGTCCGTGGTACCGGAGGTCGACCTGGTAGGTCGCCGTCTGCTCGTCGCGGGCGACGCCCTCCTCGGTGAGCTGCGCGGCGGCGGCGTCGGCGAGATCGGCGATCACCGACCGCAGTTCGGCGCTGTCCAGATCACTGAACGCCCGGACCATCGTGCGTGCGCTCTCCGCCCGGAGGCAGGTGGTCGCGTCGCCGTAGGCGCACAGGACACCGGGTGACGGCGGGATGATGACCGGCCACGACCCGGTGAGGCGACCGAGCGCGTTGGCGTGCAGCGGGCCCGCGCCACCGAAGGACACGAGGGCGAAGCCGCGGGGGTCGAATCCCTGCTGCACGCTGACGAGCCGCAGCGCACCGAACATGTTCTCGTTGACGATGTCGATGACCCCGGACGCCGCGGCCTCCGGGGAGTCCAGGCCCATCGCGTCGGCGACGGTGGCCACCGCGGTCCGGGCGGCGTCGACGTCGAGGGCGACCTCGCCGCCGGCGAGCTCGCTCGGCAGGTATCCGAGGACGACGTTGGCGTCGGTGACGGTGGGGTCCGTGCCGCCGTTGCCGTAGGCGGCGGGACCGGGATCGGCTCCGGCCGACTGCGGTCCGACACGCAAGGCCTTCGTGAGCTCGGGGACGTGGGCGATGGACCCGCCGCCGGCGCCGACGGTGCGGACGTCGACGCTCGTGGCCCGCACGGACAGGTCGCCGACCTTCGTCTCGCGACCGATGCGCGGCGTGCCGTCGAGCACGAGGGCGACGTCGGTCGACGTGCCGCCCATGTCGAAGGTCAGGAAGTCGGAGTACCCCGCCTGCTGGGCGAACCACACCGCACCCGTGACACCGCCGGCCGGGCCGGAGAGCAGCAGCGAGACCGGGTCCTCGGCGGCCTTGTCCGCCTGCACCAGGCCGCCGTCACTGCGCAGTATCGACAGCGGTGCGGTGATCCCCTTCTCCTGCAGCGACGAGTCGAGGTTGCGCACGTAGCGCGAGACCTCGGGCTGCACATAGCTGTTGGCGACGGTGGTCAGGGTGCGCTCGTACTCGCGCATCTCCGGCAGAACGTGCGACGAGAGCGAGACCGGGATGTCGGGCAGTTCCTCCGCGACCCAACGCCCCACCTGCTCCTCGTGGGCGGCGTTGGCGTAGGAGTTGATGAGCGACACGGTGATCGCCTCCACCCCGGCACCCTTGAGCGATCGCAACGCGCCGCGGCACTGGTCCTCGTCGAGTGGCCGCACCTCGCTGCCGTCCGCGGCGATGCGACCGACCACCTCCACGGTGTTCTCCAGCGCGGCCAGGGGTTCGGGCTTGGGCCAGATGATCCATCCCGCGAGACCACCCGGGACGAACGACCGTGCGATCTGCAACACCTGCCGGAACCCGTCGGTGGTCACCAGACCCACCTTCGCGCCCCGGCCCTGCAGGATGGCGTTGGTGGCCACCGTCGTCCCGTGCAGGACCTGTTCGATCTCACCGGGATCGATCCCGGCGTCGGCGCACACCTTGCCGACTCCGTTCAGCACGCCGACCGACTGGTCGGCCGGCGTCGACGGGGTCTTCGCGCGATATGTGCTGCCGGAGGTCTCCTCCAGCAGAAGCACGTCGGTGAACGTGCCGCCGACGTCCACTCCGAGTCGATAGCGCATGGGTCCTCCTGGGTGTCGCAGGTCCGTCGGGGGGTCAGATGATGTCGCGGGCGTGCAGGTCTGCGCGGTCGTCGTCGGACAGGCCGAGCAGCCCGCCGTAGACCTCGTCGTTGTGCTCGCCGAGCTCGGGGCCCAGATGTCGCACGGCGCCGGGGGTCTCACTGAGCTTGGGGAACACGTTGTGCACCGGGAACTCCCCGAGGTCCGGGTGGGTCAGTCGAACGATCGCGTCGCGGGCTGCGAAGTGTGGGTCGTCGAACATGTCGCGCGCGGTGTAGATCCGGCCGGCGGGCACGCCGCCGTCGTGGAGCGTCGTGAGCAGCGACTCCGTCTCCTGGTCCGCGGTCCACGCCGCGATGATCCCGTCGAGCTCGTCCATGTTCTCGCCGCGGTCGGCGTGCCCGGCGAACCGTGGCTCGCCGACGAGGTCGTCGCGACCCATGACGGCCGCGAGGCGCTTGAAGACGGTGTCCTGGTTGGCGGCGATGAGGATCATCTCGCCGCCGGCGGTCGGGTAGACGTTGCTCGGCGAGACGTTCGGGAGGACCGACCCGGTCCGCTCCCGCTGGTATCCGGCGATCCCCCACTCGGGGATCATCGACTCCATCATCGCCAGCACGGCCTCGTAGATGGCGGAGTCCACGATCTGTCCGCGTCCGGAGGAGGCGCGGCCGTGCAGTGCCGACAGGACGCCGATGGTCGCGAACACCGCGGCGAGCGAGTCACCGAGGGAGATCCCCGCCCGCGATGGAGCGTTGTCGGGATCGCCGGTGACGTAACGGATCCCGCCCATCGCCTCACCGATCGAGCCGTACCCCGCGCGCGTCGAGTACGGACCCGTCTGCCCGTACCCGCTGACCCCGCGCCATGATGAGCCCCGGGTTGTCGGCGCTGAGCACGTCGTAGCCGAGCCCCCACCGCTCGAGGGTGCCCGGCCGGAAGTTCTCCACGACGATGTCGGCCTGCGCGATGATGTCGCGCGCCAGCCGCTGACCGTCGGGCGTACGCATGTCGCACGTCACGGACTTCTTGTTCCGGGCGACCACCGGCCACCACAGGGACTTCCCGTAGGGCTTCTCACGCCCCCACTGCCGCATGGGATCCCCGCCTCCGGGGGCTTCGAGCTTGATCACCTCGGCCCCGAAGTCCGCGAGCAGCTGCCCGCAGAACGGGCCGGCGAGGAGCTGCCCCATCTCGACCACCCGAAGGTCCGCGAGCGGGCCGGTTCGGTCGGTGTCCGTCATGCCGTCACTCCCATCTCGTCGTCGAGAGCCGTTGTCGCGTCGGCTTCGTCCGCACGCAGGGACGCGAGCAGGACCGACTTCGCGGCACGCACGTGCGAGCGCATCACCGCGTCGGCCCAGACCTCGTCGCCCGCTCGCAGTGCCGCGACCAGCTCACGGTGGTGGCCGGCGCTGCGCTGCAGGTCGTCGGGGGCGTACCGGTGGAAGGTGCGCATCATCAGCGGCAGCTGCGTGACGGCGGCCAGCATCGACGTCAGCCGTGTGCTCGCCGACGCCTCACGGACGATGCCGTGGAACGCGACGTTGGCGGTGGCGACCGCATCGAGCTGACCCGCCGCGGCGGCGTCCTCCATCTCGTCACACAGCTGCGCCATGCGATCGATGCGCTCGGGCGTGATGCGGGACGCCGCGCGGCCCGCGGCGAGCGCCTCGAGGGTCATGCGCAGGTCGTAGATCTCGTCGAGGTCGTCGGCGGTGAACGCCGACACGCGCGCCCCGCGGTGCGGGAGCACCTCCACCAGGCCCTCGACCTCCAGTTGGCGCAGGGCCTCGCGCACCGGGGTGCGACTGGCCTCGGTGAGCTGGGCGAGTTCGGCCTCGCCGAGCCGGGCCCCGGGCCCGTAGCTCCCGTCGAGGATGGCTGCACGAATCGACGAGTACGCCCGGTCGACCGCTCGTTCCACACTCACTCCGTTCGTTGTTTGTATGCAATCTAGGTCTCTGGTCCCATGTCTGCGCGCTTTTTACCGAGATTTCACACGAGGGTGAACGTTGCTGTATGCAACCCATTGCCTGTGGGGCGGTGGTTGAATGGCGACCATGACGGTCTCGGGCACGCACGTGGTGGAGGTCGGTCCGCGCGACGGGCTGCAGAACGAGAAGAAGGTCCTCGACGTGGACACCCGCGTCGAGCTGATCACCCGCGCGATCGATGCGGGACTGAAGCGCATCGAGACGGTGAGTTTCGTCAACCCCAAGCGCGTCCCACAGATGGCGGGCGCCGAGGAGGTGATGGCGGCACTGCCCCGTCGTGACGACGTCAGCTACATCGGGCTGGTGCTCAACGAGCGGGGCCTGGACCGGGCGCTGGAGGCCGGCGTCGACGAGGTGAACGTCGTGGTGGTCTGCACCGACGAGTTCAGCATGCGCAACCAGGGCTGCGACGTGGCCGAGGGCATCGCCCGGTGGGAGCGCATCGCCGAGCGGTCGAAGGCCGCGGGTGTGTTCACCTCCGCGACCCTCGCGGTGTCGTTCGGATGCCCGTTCAGTGGTGAGGTGCCCGCCGACACCGTGATCGACATCATCGACCGCGTCGCGCAGGCGGGTCCCGACGAGATCGCGATCGCCGACACCATCGGGGTCGGCGTGCCCGCCCAGGTCCGGACACTGCACGAGGGACTAGTCCGAGTCGCCCCCGACGTCCGTCGCCGGTGGCATTTCCACAACACCCGCAACACCGGATACGCCAACGCGCTCACCGCGTTCGACCTCGGCGAGTGCGCTCTCGACGCGAGTATCGGCGGGTTCGGCGGCTGCCCGTTCGCCCCCCGCCGCGACCGGAAACATCGCCACCGAGGACCTCCGCTACCAGCTCGAGCGGTCCGGCGTGTCCACCGGCATCGCACACGACGCCGTCGTCGACGCGGCGACCTGGCTCGGCGCCGAACTCGCCTCGCCGGTCCAAGCGCTGCTCGGGAAGGCGGGTCCGTTCCCGGGATGACGGCACAGCGTCTGCTGCTGCTCGCCGACACCCACATCCCCAAGCGGGCCAGGCGATTACCCTACGAGGTTCTCGCGGCGATCGGCGACGCCGACGTCGTGATCCACGCGGGCGATTGGGTCGACCTCGCGACCGTCGAGCTGCTGCAGGAGCGTTCGGCTCGACTCGTCGCCTGCTGGGGCAACAACGACGGTCCCGACATCCGTGACCGCCTGCCCGAGCGGGCGGACGTGACGCTCGGCGGCCTGCGGTTCACGGTCGCCCACGAGACGGGGGCGTCGTCAGGACGCGAGAAGCGGATGTCGGCGGCGTTCCCCCGACACCGATGTACTCGTGTTCGGCCACAGCCACATCCCGTGGGACACCACCGCCCCCACCGGGATGCGGCTGCTCAACCCCGGGTCGCCGACCGACCGCCGCCGGCAACCCCACTGCACCTACATGACCGCCACGGTCGGCGACGGCGAGCTCGTCGAGGTGCGGTTGCACCGGCTCGCCGCCGCCCCTCGTGACTAGCGGCTCCTGATCGTCGTCAGCGCGGCGGCGCGGGATGTCGTGCCGAAGTCGAAGACCGGCTTCGTCAGGTGGACGTCGAGCGTGTTGTTCGGACCGGTGATGAGGCCGTTGATGATCGGCGCGAACAGGCCACAGTCACCCTGGAACGGCGGGATCGTGTAGGTGCCCTTGACGTGGGCGTCGGCCGTGTTCTGCTGGAACAGGGCCGTGGCGTCGATCGACCCGGTGAGGTTCGCCGTCGTGGTGGTCGTGGAGCAGTTGCCACCGGCCGGCACCAGGGTCAGATCGGACGACCCGAGCGAGCCGATCCCGAGAGGTGCCACCTTGTCGAGGCGGATCCGGAACGATTGCGCGACCGTGAGATCCAGCGTCGGCGCCTCGGCCGACCCGCCCTGCGTGATGGTGCCGGTCACCTTCGTCGGGTCGACGATGGAGATGGTGAAGGTCGCCAGCGTCGCGGGTCCCAGCTTCAGGGCCGCGGTCGCCTGCGGCAGGTTCAGCGTGCCGACGACGTTGGTCAGGTCGGTCCGGGTCGCCAGTGTCGTCGTCCCGAACGTGACCGGCTGGCCGGTCTTCGAGATGATCGTGGTCGTGTCGGCGGTGAAATCGATCCCCACGGGGTAGTCGTCGCCCACATCCGCCTGCGCCGGTGCGATCCCGACAGCGCCCAGCGCCGCGGCCGACAGGGCCGCTGCCACGACGGCGGTGATGTGCCTGCGAAGTCTCATGCTGTGTCCGTTCCTCCGGCTCGACGCCCAGGCGGCGCCGATTGCCGTTGCAAACTAACGGCTGCGGTCACGGCCGGATTCAGGATCGATAACAGTTGTGTTGGCGAACTACACAAACGTCTGTCCGATTCGTGACGGTTCACAGACGCGGGCGCGACTACCCTCGAACGGGTGAATCCCCTGCTCCGCGGCGTGGACGTCCTCCTCGACCGCGCCGTGATCCCCGGATACTCCCGCATCGGGTCGACGGTGCGCCGACGGTTCTGGGCACCGGATCCCGAGCCCTTCGCCGAGTCCGTCGACGTGATCGTCACCGGCGGCAGCTCGGGTCTGGGGGCCGCGACGGCCGTCGGCCTCGCGCGTCTCGGCGCCCGCGTCCACCTCGTCGGCCGCTCCGCCGATCGTCTGCACGCGTCGGCCGATCGGATCCGCGCGCGCGTACCTGCCGCCGATCTCGTGATCCGGGCATGCGACATCAGCGACCTCGACGCCGTCGGGCAACTCGTGGACGAGGTGACCTCCGAGCTGGACGCCGTCCATGCGGTGGTCCACAGCGCCGGCGTGATGCCCCCGGAGCGGACGCTCTCGGCACAGGGACACGAATCCGCGTTCGCCACGCACGTCCTGGGTCCTGTCGCGCTCACAGTCGGCCTGTTGCCGCTGCTGCGGGACGACTCACGTGTCGTCTTCGTCTCCAGTGGAGGTATGTATCCGGTACCCCTGCGCGACAACGACTTCGAGTACGAGCACGGCGACTACTCCGGGCTGACGGCGTACGCGCGGACCAAGCGCATGCAGGTGGTCATCGCCGAGCAACTCGCCGACCGCATCACCGGTGACCATTCCCCGGTCACCGAATCCGGGCCGGTCGTCCACAGCATGCATCCGGGTTGGGCCGACACACCCGGTGTCACCGACTCGATCCCGGGCTTCGCCAAGGTCGTCGGGCCGATCCTGCGCAGCGACACTGACGGGGCCGACACAATCGTCTGGTTGTGCGGCGCACCCGAGGCCGCGCAGTCCACCGGCCGCTTCTGGCACGACCGCGCGCCGCGTCCGACCCACTACCCGTCGTGGCGCACCGACGATCCCGCCGTGCGGGATGCGTTGTGGCACCGGGTCGTCGAGGCGACCTCTATCGACCCGACAACGCTCGGGCGTGGGTGAGATCGAGGACGAACAGCGCCGCACCCTGGACGACCACCGCGGCGCCGTGACCGCGGGCCTGTTCCGGGGTGACGCGGCCCCCGAGGGCCGGGCGGGCTGAGGTGAACCACGCGCCACCCGCGACGTAGCCCACGTCGAGACCGGTGTTGATCCACAGCAGTCGCCGGAGTTTCGGGGTGGTCGGCGGGGTCGACTGGCGCGTCGCCACGGCCGCGATGGCCAGGTCGATCGCTCCCCAGGCCGCGTTCTGCTGGCCGAAGGCCCGTGCGCGTGGCGTCGAGCCGAACAGGGCGAGCGCACCACCGAGTACCGTCGACGACCCGCCCCAGATCGCCAGTCGTCGGGCGAGTCGCCGCGACACCGCCGGGGCGGGATCGATGGTCACGCGAACGCCCCGATGACCTTCTCGGTGAACAGCTCCAGCCCCGAACGGTCGTGCGCCGCCTCGACGAAATAAGTGATCGCGTACGTCATGCCCTGACCCTCGGCAGCGCGCAGGCGCTCGACGATCTGCTCGGGCGTGCCCACGAGCGGGCCATTCGCGAACGAGTCGACCGCACCGTCGAGCGCCTCCGGCGACAGGAACGGGCGGTACTGCTCGCGGATGCGGTCGATCTTGTCCTGCACCGCCGACTCGGTCGGGGCGATGACCACGTTGTAGTTGGCCGATCGGGTGATCGCGTCGAAGTCGGTTCCGACGTCTCGGCAGTGGTCGGCCAGGATCTGCGATTTGCGGTCGAACACGTCGGGAGTGCCGTCGAAGTTCGTGTACGAGGCGTACTGCGCCGCGATGCGCAGCGTCTTCTTCTCGCCGCCGCCAGCGATCCACAGCGGGATCCCTTTGTCTTGCAGCGGGAGCGGGCGACAGATCGCGCCGTCGACCTGGTAGTGCTTCCCGTCGAGGCTGGCACTCCCCTCGCGCCACATCTGCGACATGATCTGCACGCCCTCGTCGAGCATCGCGATGCGCTCGCCGGCGCGGGGGAAACCGTAGCCGTAGGCGTTCCACTCGTGCTCGTACCACCCTGCGCCGATGCCCATCTCGACGCGACCGCCGGAGATGATGTCGACGGTCGCGGCCTGCTTGGCCAGGTAGGCCGGGTTGCGGTAGCCCATGCACGTGCACATCTGGCCGAGGCGGACCCGTGAGGTGGCCGCCGCGTACGCCGCCATCAACGACCACGCCTCGTGCGTCGCCTCGTCGGTGGGTACGGGGACGGTGTGAAAGTGGTCGTAGACCCAGATCGACTCCCAGGGCCCCTGGTCGGCCACCGTGGCGATGTCGAGCATGGTCTGCCACTGCTGTGCCGGGTCGATGCCGACGAGATCGAGACGCCAACCCTGGGGTACGAACAGTCCGAAGCGCATGGATCTCAGCCTAGCCACGGCCCCGGTGTGCGACAGTCGCCTCAGCGAGCCGAAAGGGCGACGACATGGGCGACTTCCCGACCGCGACTGCCGGCATGGCGTATCTGACCGAGGGTGGTCCGGAGACCGAGATCCACTACGCCCACGGGTTCGACCTCCCCGAGTTCGCCATGTTCCCGCTGCTCGACGACCCGACAGCGGTCGCGGTGCTGCGGGACATGTACGAGCGCTACCTCGAGACCGCTGCCCGCCACGGCTTCGGTGTCCTGATGGCGGGCGTCGACTACCGGGCGAGCCCCGACTGGGCAGGACGCCCGGGGTGGTCGACCGAGGCGCTCGCGGCGGTGCAGGTGCGCGGCATCGAGTTCCTCCGGGACGTGGCACAGCCCTATGTCGGTCGGCTGCCGTCGATCCTGTTCTCCGGTGTCGTCGGTCCCCGCGAGGACGCCTACGACCCCGCGCGCCGGGTGACGGCGGACGAGGCGCAGGAGTACCACTCGGAGCAGATCGCGACGCTCGCCCGCGCCGACGTCGACCTCGTGCAATCGCTGACCCTGAGTGCCGTCCCGGAGGCGATCGGGATCACCCGGGCGGCCGCCGACGCGGGGTTGCCGGTCTCCATCTCGTTCACGCTCGACAACGCCACCCACTGCCTTGCGTCGGGTCCGTCGCTGCGCGAGGCGGTCGAGACCGTCGACGCCGCGACCGGCGACGCCGCTCCCGCGTTCTACGGCATCAACTGTTCACACCCGCACGAGTTCATCCCGGCCATCGAGCCCGGCCCGTGGTTCCAGCGTGTCCGCAGCCTGCGCCCGAACGCGGCGATGCTCGACAAGATCGAGCTCAGTTCGCTGGGCCACCTCGAACGGGGCGACCCGGTCGACCTCGGCGAGCTGATGGGTCAACTGGCGCAACGGTTCCCCCACATCGACATCTGGGGCGGGTGCTGCGGGACCTGGGACACCCACCTCGAGCAGATCGCCGCTCGGGTGGGTGCCGCTCGCGGTCAATCCTGATCCTGCACGTCCGCATCCGGCCACCAGCGGGCGTGCGCGACGTCGACGATTCCGCGTCGTAAAGGTGTCTTCTCGATGTGCCAGTGCTCCTGCGCATCGACGACGAGATGCGCCGGCAGCGTCCCGTTCGCCCGCACCACACGCCACCACGTGACCGCAGCACCCTCCCGCGCCATCACTCCCCCGACCCCGCGCGGCCCACCGCGCTGCAGGTACTCCGCGATGTCGCCGTAGGTCATCACCCGTCCCGGCGGGATCCGGTCGACGACGTCGAGCACCAGCGCCGCGAACTCCTCCTGCGCCTCACCCACCCGACAATCCGTAGCAGTTCTTCCCGCTGAGCGGGAAACATCACCACCGATTCGGGCATCTGTCAGGGTGAGTCCATGATTGGTCGTCCCGGATGGGTGGTCGCGCGGTGGGTCCGCCGCGCTGCGTGGTGGGTCTTCGTCGTGGTCGCCCTCGTCGCGGGGCGCGTGCGTTGGTTCGGCTTCAGCCAGACCCCCGAGGTCACCTATCACGGGTCATATCAGCCGCTGAACGACCTCACGGCATCGAGCGCGTACGGCACAGCGCTGACCATCGACCTCGACGAGGGCGGGGTGGCCTGGGCCGGACCCGTCACCGCCGTCGCCGCGGCGGTCATCGTCGTCGCCGCGATCGTGCAGGCCGACGCCGCACGACGCGGTGCGCTCATGACGGTGCTCCTGATCGCGATCCCCGTCGTGGCCCTCCTCACGGTGATCGCTGCCGTCAACAGCGCCGACGGGATCCTGGCGCGTCCCGTGATGCTCATAGCCGTCGTGTTGGGCGCGACCGCGATACTCGAGGCCGCAACCGCCGTGGCCCGCCCTGCCCCATCGAATCCGTAGCAGTTCGTGTCGCCTGGCGACACGAACTGCTACCGCAGGACGCCGACGATCAGCAGGACGACGGCGACGATCATCGCCGGCGCCAGCGACAGGAGAAGCGCGTCGACGACGGCCTCTTTCCGGCGGGACGCGATGTGCTCGCCGGTCGCCGCGGGAGCGAACCGTCGGCCGGCACCCCACGCTGCGCCGAGCTGCGTCGCGAGCCAGTTGGCGTACGTGCCGTAGACGAGCAGGACAACGGTGATCACGCCGAGGGGTCTCGGCAGGTGCACGTGCGGCCACAGGAGCCCGATCACCACCAGCAACGGTCCGTTCGTCATCCCCTGCAGGTGGCTGGCCAACCCCATCCGTGGGTTCGTGAGAGCAGGGACCGCCAACCCGGTCAGCAGACCGAGCAGCAGGAGGACCAAGCCGAGCGCGAAGAGCAGCGTCGCCATCGACGGATCGTAGGCGCGCAGGCGGGTGCAGTCAGCCCGAATCCGTAGTGATTGTTCCCGCTGAGCGGGAACGATCAGTACGCATTCGCGGTGTGGGCGGTGAGCGGCGCGCGTTGGCGGCCGTCGTCGTCGAAGTTCGACGGGTCGAGCCACGCCTCGAATGCCGCACGGCGCCTCGGCCATTCACCGTCGGTGATGGAGAACCACGCCGTGTCGCGGGTGCGCCCCTTGTAGACGACAAGCTGTCGGAAGGTGCCCTCGTAGGTGAAACCGAGGCGTGCCGCAGCGCGTCGAGACGGCTCGTTGAGGCTGTCGCACTTCCACTCGTAGCGCCGGTAGCCCAGCTCGAACGCATGCCGCATCAGTAGATACTGCGCCTCGGTCGACGCCCGGGTCCCCTGTAGAGCCCGCGAGAACATCACGTACCCGACCTCGACGACACCGTTCGCCGGGTCCTGTCGCATCAATGCGAGCGTGCCCACCGCGCGCCCCGTGGCGGTGTCGACGACGGCGAACAGGAACGGGTCCTGTCCCGCGGCAGCAGGTTCCGCCCACGCGCGGAACTCGTCGATCGTCCCGAACGGTCCGAGCGGTAGATAGGTCCAGTCCCGATCGTCGGGGGCCGCGGCATATGCCGCGAACAGGTCGTCGGTGTGGCGATCGGGATCGAGCGGTTCGAGGACACAATGCGTCCCGCGCAGGACGACGGCGCTCGGCGCCGGGGGTGGCTGCCAGTCGACGACGTCCTCACCGATCGGCTGGCCGAACTCGTTGGTCCGCTGCGCACTCGTCACGGCCGCGATCGTTGCATCTCGTCGGTCGCTACCCCAACTGTGATGCGAGGGCACGCAGTCTCGGGATCTGGGTGGTCGGTGCGGTCGAGATCGACGTCGCGAGCTCCCGCGCCGGCGCGTACACCCCTGACGCCAGCTCCCGCTGCGCCATGGCCGCGGCGCCGGTCTCGCTGTCGGCCGAGTCCAGCAGGAAGGCGCGGTCGAAGGCCACGCCCGACATCGCCCGCAAACCGGCCAGGGTCGCATCGGTGATGTACCCGTCCGGCATCGCTGCACCCGCGTCGGCCGGGGACAGTGAGAACTGGCTCGTCCACCTGTCGAGCTTCTGCAGCTCCGGGGTCTGCTGCGAGACGATCAACCGCCCGTAGTCGACCACGCGGGGGTCCCTGCCCCGATCAGCCGCGAGCTGACCGACCTCGATCGCGCGCTGGTGGTGTTTCGCCATCGCCACGACGAATGCGTCGTCGGTGGCGTTGTGGGCGGGACCGGGATCGCTCCCGCACGCGGCGACGGTCACCGCGCCGACGACGGCGAGCGAGACCACGACGATCGTCGATCGGAGACGTGCGATACGCATCGCTCCAGTGTGCCCGTCTCGAGACCTCGCGTGGCCACGCAGACCTCAGACCGGAATCCGACCCCCGGCTCGCATCACAGTGTCATGTGCAGCAACGGATACGGGCGACCCTGATCATCCAGTGCGCTCCGGCCGGCAACCGTGAAATCACGCCGTCGATAGAACTCGACGGCCTGGACGTTCTGCTCGTTGACGTCCACCGCGGTCACGCCACAGTTCGCGATGACGAACGACAGCAGCACACTTCCCACTCCCCGCCCGTGCTCGCCCGCGTCGACGAAGAGCATCTCCAGCTTCCCCTCCGACACACCCGCGAATCCCACGACGTCACCATCGGACTCCGCCACGCGTAACTCGACCTGCGGCAGGAATTCCGACGCGAGTTGCGCCTCGATCTCATCCCGGTGCTCATCGGCGAGGAAGTCGTGTGTGGCGTCCACAGCGCTGCGCCAGATCCGCACGAGCCGCGGGTACTCCTCCGGCCCGGACGCATCGCGGACGGACACGCCGTACCCCCGATCAGGCTCGGTCACGCCCACCTGGCCGTCAGACGTTGAAGCGGAACTCGACGACGTCGCCGTCGTGCATGACGTAGTCCTTGCCCTCCATGCGGACCTTGCCGGCGGCCTTGGCGGCGGCCATCGAGCCGGCGGCGTCGAGGTCGTCGAAGGAGACGATCTCGGCCTTGATGAAGCCCTTCTCGAAGTCGGTGTGGATCACGCCGGCGGCCTTGGGGGCGGTGTCGCCCTTGTGGATGGTCCAGGCGCGCGACTCCTTCGGTCCCGCCGTGAGGTAC
Organism: Gordonia paraffinivorans; assembly: GCA_036946345.1. GTDB lineage: Bacteria > Actinomycetota > Actinomycetes > Mycobacteriales > Mycobacteriaceae > Williamsia_A > Williamsia_A paraffinivorans_A. Next base: position 40,715 of record JAQIJH010000019.1, read on the forward strand.
GTCTGCAGCCCGAGGGTGTGGAAGCCCGCGCGCGCCAACGAGTACAGGCCCGGCTCCGTCTGGCCGATCGAGTCGAGCAGTTCCTGCGCGTCCTCGGCGTCGAGCTCGAGCAGCTCGCTCTCGACCTTCGCATCGAGGAACACGGCGTCGGCCGGCGCGACGGCCGCCCGCAGCTCGTCCTTGCGGGCGTCGTCGGTGAGGACCGACTCGTCGGCGTTGAAGACGTACAGGAACGGCTTGGTCGTCATCAGGTGCAGCTCGCGCAACGACGACAGGTCGATCGAGTCCTTCTGCGAGAACAGGGTCTTACCGGAGTTCAGCAGCTCCGACGCCTTCTGCGCGGCGGCGAGCGACTCGGCGAGGTCCTTGTTCTTGCGGGCGTCCTTCTCCAACCGCGGGATCGCCTTCTCCAACGTCTGCAGGTCGGCGAGGATCAGCTCGGTCTCGATCACCTCGATGTCGGCGAGCGGGTCGACCCGGCCGTCGACGTGCACGACGTCGTCGTCGGCGAACACGCGCACCACCTGGCAGATGGCGTCGGCCTCGCGGATGTTGGCGAGGAACTGGTTGCCCATCCCCTCACCCTCCGACGCGCCCTTGACGATGCCCGCGATGTCGACGAAGGACACCGTCGCGGGCAGGATGCGCTCGCTCTTGTGGATCTCGGCCAGCCGCCCCAGTCGCGCGTCGGGCAGCTCGACGACGCCGACGTTCGGTTCGATGGTCGCGAACGGGTAGTTGGCGGCCAACACGTCGTTGCGCGTCAGGGCGTTGAACAGGGTCGACTTGCCGACGTTGGGCAGGCCGACGATTCCGAGGGTGAGACTCACGGGTGTCCACTCTAGGTTTCGCGGTCCCCGGTCGACGAATGCCCGTCTACGACCCCGACGGCGCGAGCACGATGTCGAACCGCACGCTCGACCACGATCCGTCGACCTGCCGCCCGTCCGGGGTGGGCTCATCGGCCGGGTGTTCGACGAAGTCCTTGACGAGCGACTCCTTCACACCGAAGACGCTGTCCCGGTCGAGGAGCTGGTCACCCCGCACGAAGATGTGGGTGACCAGGCGACGGTGACCCTCGGCGGTGACCATGAAATGCAGGTGGGAGGCGCGGTACGGCGAGCGGCCCACGGCCTGCAACATCCGCCCGACGGGTCCGTCGTCAGGGATGGGGTACGGGGTCGGGGTGATCGCCCAGAACCGGTACGAGCCGTCGTCGCCGGAGAAGAGATGTGCGCGCGCCGCGACCCGACCGTCGTCGTGCTGCACGTCGTAGAGGCCGTCGTCGTCGGCCTCCCACACCTCCAACCGGGCTCCCGGCACCGGTGTGCCGTCGGTGTCGGTGACGGTTCCCTCGACCCAGCACGGCTGCCCCGGGGCGCCGAACGCCATGTCGCCGCCGTGCTCGATGCGGGGCGCCCCCTCGACGAAGAAGGGACCGAACACCGTCGCCTCGGTGGCGTTGCCGCGCACCTCGTTGTTGATGGCGATGGTCTGCATCGACGCGCCGAGCGTGTCCGAGAGCAGCACGAACTCCTGCCGCTTGTCATCGGTGATGTGACCGGCCTCGGTGAGGAATGCGATGGCCTGCTCCCACTCCTCCTCGGTGAGCCGCACGTCGCGCAGAAATGCGTGCAGGTGACGCGTCAGCGTCGTCATGACCTGGCGCAGTCGCGGGTTCTCACAGCCGTCGAAGGACCGCAGCACGCGCTCGGTGACGTCCTCCTCGACGGCGCGCTGCTCCTCGGAGACGGGGTGGTCCGGGGTGGTCACAGCGCATCGTCTCCTCGGTAGGCGGCTTGCAGCAGCGTGGTCAGCGCGGTCTCGGTGACCGGCGTCGGGTTGTCGGCGGGGATCGCGGCGAGGATGCGCGGAAGCGCCGACTCGATGCCGGACTCCGGCATCCCGAGATCCTTCAGCGCGGTCGGTGCGGACACGCGGGTGCGCAGGTCCGTCAGGCCCGCGACGGCGTCGTCGGCACCGAGCGCCCGCGCGATACGGGCCGCGGCGTCCGGCGCGTTCGGCACGTTGAAGGCCAGGACATGCGGCAGGACGACGGCGTGCGTCGGGGCGTGCGGTAGGTCGAACATGCCGCCGAGCACGTGACAGATCTTGTGGTGCATCGCCGATCCCGCCGAGGCGAATGCCACCGCGGCGAGGTAGGCGCCATAGAGCGTCCGCTCGACGTCGTCGACGGTGCCCGACCCCGACGGCTCCCCGACCAGCCCGATCAGCCCCTCGCGGAGTGCGCGGATGCCCTCCTCCGCCAGAGCCCGGTCGATCGGATCGGCGCGTGGGCCCCACATGGCGTCGACGCCATGTGCGACTGCGTTCAACCCGCTCGCGACGGTGGCGTCCGTGGGGAGTGTGGTCAGCAGGGTGGCGTCGTAGATCACGCTGCGCGGCAGGACGCGCCGGTCGACGCCCGTCGTCTTCACACCGTCCTCGGTCAGCCCCCACACGTCGGTCGCCTCGCTGCCCGAGAAGGTGGTCGGGACCGCGACGACGGGAACGCCGGTGGTCAGGGCGACCGCCTTCGCCAGCCCCGTCGTCGACCCTCCTCCCACGGCCACGACGGCGTCGACGTCCCGCTCCGCCGCGACCGCCCGCGCGCGCTGCGCCACCTCGACCGGCACGTGCATCACGACCTCGGTGTGACGCACCACGTTCGGCAGGCCTGCGACGATCGCGTCGACACGCGCGGCGTCGCGGTCGGACGCGATGACCATCACCCGCCGTGCCTCCAGGGCGTCGATCTCCGCCTCGAGCGCCGACCCGGCATCACCGGCGGCGAACGCGACGCGCTGCGGCAGCGTCTCGTGGACGAACGCCTCAGCCACGCCCGAGCACCGTCCGCATCGCCGACGACAACGCGGCGGTCGGGTCGTCGGGGAGGTCGTGCGACCGCCAGGCGATGTGCTTGTCGGGACGGACGAGGATCGCGCCGGATTCGTCGACCTCCCGCAGCTTGGCCCAGTCGTAGTACAGGTCGGTGACCTCGCAGCCAGGTCCGATCACCACCGCCTCCAGGGGCACGCCGAGGTCGTCGGCCACCGCCGTCGCGGCATCGACCCACGCGCCACCGGTCGGTCCGGTGATCAGGGTCCACCGCGAGTACGGCGCGAGATCCATCATCGCCATCCGGCGGGTGTTGTCGCCGACCCAGGCGTGCGGCAGGTGCGCGCCGGGCGACGTGCACATGACGTGGAAGAGGTCGGCGTCGTCACGACCTGAGCTGGGCACCGGCTCGGTCCCGTCGGACACGATCGCCCCCGAGGTGTAGAACTGCCCGAGTTCCACACCGTGCGCGTTGAACTCGTAGTTCTTGGTGTCCATGGCCTTCAGCAGCGCGGCCCGCTTCGCGGCTCCCTCCGGTGTCGGGGCCTTGCGTTCGGCGATGGCCGCGGCCATCGCCTCCCCCTCGAGACCGACGACGCCCAGCGCCTCGAACATGTCGGAGAACTCGCGCGCCGACCGGTTGGCACGGGTGACGACGCGCTCGGCGACGGGAGCACGCTCCGCGGTGTACGAGTCGAGCAATGTCGGGCCGGCGTGACCGTCGAGCACAGCCGCGATCTTCCACGCCAGGTTGTAGGAGTCCTGCACCGACGTGTTCGAGCCCAGGCCGTTCGACGGCGGATGTCGGTGCACCGCATCGCCGACGCAGAAGACCCGTCCGCGCTGCAGTTCCGTCGCGTACATCTCGTTGACGCCCCACAGGCTGTACCCGGTGATCTCCGGTTCGAGGTCGGGCACCCCGAGGAGGTCGCGGATGATCCCGCGCGCCATCTCGTCGTCGAGTTCCGGTGGCGGGCCGGCGATGTCGTACCCCCAGACGATCAGCCACTCGTCCCACGGACGAACCATCCGCACCAGCCCGGTCCCGATGCCGCCGACGTTCGAGCCGGGTGCGATCACCCAGTAGAGGACGCTCGGCCGGTGGTCGACGAGCGGTGCGATGTCGGCGCGGAAGGTGATGTTCATCGATCCGGCGATGTCCATCTGCCCGGTGAACGGCAGTCCGATGTCCTCGGCGATGCGCGACCTCGCGCCGTCGGCACCGATCAGGTACCGCGCGCGGATCCGGTACTCGTACCCCGTCAGACGGTCCCGGACCTCCACGGTGACGCCGTCGTCGTCCTGCGCGTGACGCAGGTACTCGGTGGAGAAGCGGGTCTGCGTCCCGCGCACGGTCGCGTTCCGCAGCAGGATCGGCTCGAGGTACGTCTGTGGGATGTCGACGGTGAGGCACGGCGACGCCAGGCGGTAGTCGCCCTCCCGGTCGGGCCGCGTCCCCCAGGTACGGATGCGCCCGATCTCCTCGCCGGCGATGGCGGTGCAGAACACCGTGTCGCCGATCAACTCGTGCGGCGTCGCCTCGGCGAGCACCTGGTCCTCGATCCCGAGGTCGCGGAAAACCTCCATCGACCGCTGGTTGGTGATGTGGGCGCGCGGGGTGTTCGCGGTCCATCGGTACTTGGTGATGAGGATGGTCGACACCCCGAGTTCCGCGAGGAACAGCGCCGCGGCCGACCCGGACGGCCCCGAGCCGACGATCAGGACGTCGGTCTCCACCACACCGTGATCCGGCAGCTCCGTCACCGCGATGCCGTCGTCGAATGTCGTCATCGATCCGCCTCTCCTCGTCTGTCGCCGAGTGTGCGACGCCGGGCAGCCGTCCCCGCGGGGTCGCCGCACACATGGCGGAATCGAGGAAGAACCGTGCCCGTTGTGTCCTGTGTCACCATGAACGGGTGAGCGGCGCTGCTCTGACCACCGCACGGTTCGAGGTCTCCACCTCGGACGACGACGCCGTGCGCGCCTGGGAACGGCACAACGCGGCCACCCTGATGGAGCTGTCCTGCCAGGTCCCGGGTGAGGGTCCGTTCGTCGCCCGGGAGTCGAACCTCGTCGGCCCGTCGCTGCGCCTGGCGCATGTCCGCGGGTCGGCACACCGCGTCCATCGGGCCGCGTCGATGATCGACGCCCGCCCCGCCGACGCCGTCGCCGTGTACGTCGCGCGTCGCGGGGACGTTCGCGTACAGACCGAGGGGGCCGACGCCGTCGTCCGGCCCGGCGAGCTCCTGGTGTGTGATCCGGACAGGCCGTTGCGACGCACGTTCACCCATGGGCTCGACGAGGTGGCGATCGTCATCCCGCGGACGGCCTGGACCGCGATCACCGACAGCGCCGGGGTCACGCCCGTGGTGGTCGACACCCGGCGCGACGGTCGCGCCCGCTCGCTCGTCCGCCTGGCCGAGGGGGCACTGTCCGGGACACCGACGACCACGGACGATCTCGCGCGCATAGTGGCGACGACGGCCGTGCTGGCCGGTGCCGCGCCGACGGGTGTCGAGCGTCGGGTCACCGCGCACGCGTTCATCGACGACAACCTCACCGACCCGGGACTGACCGCCGGGTCCGTCGCGGCGGCAGCCGGCCTCTCCGAGAGGCAGCTGTCGCGACTGTTCGCCGAGGACGGCACCTCGGTCCCGCGCCACATCCTCGGCCGTCGCCTCGATCGTGCGTACGCGGTGCTCACGAGCGGCAGCGACAGCCTCTCCGCCGGCGACGTCGCCGTCCGCTGCGGGTTCTGCTCGATCCCCTATTTCTCCACGACCTTTCGCAGGCGGTTCGGTGTGACGCCCGGCGCGGCCCGTCGCGCGGCGTCGACGACCACCACCCGCGGCGTAGGGTTGCCGGGCGACGACGAGGACCGACGAACGGGGTGCACATGACGTCACAGGAGACCGATCGTCGGGAGGAGTTCGCCGCGCAGCGTGAGCGACTCGGCGAGCAGTACCTCGCCGCGGCGGCCGATCGCCCCGCGTCGAGCGCGCGCGGACTGCACCACACCGCACTGGTGTCGGGTGACGTCGAGCGGACGATCCGCTTCTACCAGGGGATCCTGGAGTTCCCGTTGACCGAGCTGATAGAGAATCGTGACTACGCCGGGTCGACGCACTTCTTCTTCGACATCGGCAACCAGAACCTGTTGGCCTTCTTCGACTTCCCCGGGCTCGACGTCGGGCCGTACCAGGAGGTGCTGGGCGGTCTGCACCACGTGGCGATCAGTGTCGAGCCCTCCCGGTGGGAGCACCTGCGCGACAAGCTCGTCGAGGCCGGCGTCGAGCTCGTCGAGCACAACGGGGTGTCCATCTACTTCCGCGACCCCGACGGCGCCCGCATCGAGCTGATCGCCGATCCGTTGGGCGAGATGTACGGCGACACGGTGCTCTGACGCGGCGTCAGGTCCCGGCGTCGGCGGAATCGTCGACGGGCTGTTCCTTGACGAGCGAGACCGGTTCGGACTCCGCGTCTTCCGGGTCGTCGGTGCGCTCGCGCACCTGCTCGCCGTAGTACCGCACCGCGACCGCGCCGCATGCGGCGACCGGGACGGCGAGGAACGCACCGATCACGCCGAACAGCGTGCCGCCCAGCGTCACCGACAGCAGCACCACCACCGCGTGCAAGTTCATCGACTTGGACTGCAGCCACGGCTGCAGCACGTTGCCCTCCAGCTGCTGCACCGCGACGATGATGGCCAGCACGATGAGTGCGGTGACCACACCGTTGGAGACCAGTGCGATCAGCACGGCGAGAGCACCCGCGACGAATGCCCCGACGATGGGCACGAACCCGCCCACGAACGTGACGATGGCCAGCACGTAGGCAAGGGGCACACCGAGGATCACCAGGCCCAGACCGATGAGCACGGCGTCGACGAGGCTGACCAGCGCCTGGGTGCGGATGAAGCCGCCGAGGGTGCGCCACATCCGGGTGAGCACCTCGGCGAGATGCGGCGCCGCAGGGCTCCCGACCGACCGTCGCAACCACGGGAGGAACCTCGGTCCGTCCTTCAGCAGGAAGAAGGTGATGACCGCCGCGGTGAAGAACGTGATCAACGCCGACGTCGCCGCGCTGACGCCGGTGAAGAAACCCGATGCGATCTGCGAGCCGCTCGACTGGAGGCGATCGGTGATGGCGGAGACCGCCGAGTCCAGTTGCGCGTCACTGATCCTCAGCGGTGGACCCTGCAGCCAGCTCTGCACCTGTTGGATGCCGACCACCGCCTTGGACGACAACGTCGCGACTTGATCGGCGATGGAAGGCGCCACGGCTGCGACCACGCCGGCGATGACCGCGGCCGCGACGAACACACCGGCGAACGCGGCGAGCGCCGGTGGCACCGACCGCGACCGCAGCCACCGCACCGGCGGCCACAGCACCGTGCACACGATCACGGCGAGCACGACCGGCAGCACGATCACCCAGATCTGGGCCAGCACCCACCCGAGTACCCAGAGAGCCGCCGCCAGCAGCACGAACTGCACGGCCACGACCGACACCGACCGCAGATGGGCGGCGTAGACGGCTCCCCGGGTGCTCGCCTGGCGACTCATGCCGCCATGGTCACACACCCACGCGTCATACGGACGAACGGATCGTGTCGATCAATTCGGACCTGCACAGCTCGAGGAAACCGTCGACGTCCGGACCCGCGTTGAGCACCGTCAGGTGGTCGAAGCCGGCGTCGGCGAACTCCTTCGCGGACGCGACGTGCGCGTCCAGGTCCGGTCCGCACGACATCGCGTCGGCGATGTCGGACTCGCGGACCAGAGACGTGGCCGCCTCGAAGTTGATCGGGTTGGGCAACTCCGACTGCACCTTCCAACCGGTGAGGCCGAACCGGAACGTCGAGTGCGCGGCCTTCACCGCCGCGTCGACGTCGGTCGCCCAGGCCATCGGCACCTCGCAGTACCGGGCCCCCGTGCCGCCGGCCCCGGTGTAGGCCGAGACCAGGTCACCGTCGGGCTCGGTGGCGAACAACCCGTCCCCTGCCCTCGCCGCGATCTCGGCGGCGTTGGTGCCTCCCGCCGCGACGACGATCTCCGGCAGTTCGTCCGGCAGGTCGAAGACCCGTGCATCGTCGAGGGTGATGTGCTTGCCCTGGTAGGAGTGGTATCCACCCGACCACAGCAGACGGATCACCTCGATCGCCTCCCGCAGCATCTCGTGGCGGACGTGCGCCGACGGCCACGGCGCGCCGGTGATGTGCTCGTTGAGCCGCTCCCCGGAACCGAGGCCGAGCGTGAACCGGCCGTCCGAGAGCACCGCGGTGGTCGCCGCGGCCTGCGCGACGATGGCCGGGTGGTATCGGATGATCGGGCAGGTCACGCCGGTGGCGAGCTGAAGAGTCGACGTCTGCGCGCCGATCGCCGCGAGCATCGACCACGCGAACCCCGAGTGCTGCTGGCTGTAGAGCCACGGATGGAAGTGATCCGAGACCTCGACGAAGTCGAAGCCCGCCTGCTCGGCGACCACGGCCTGCCGGACGATCTCCTTCGGGTCGAAGGCCTCGGCCATCAACTTGAAGCCGATCTGCACCGCCTCAGCCCTTCGCGACGACGGCGACGACGCGCTCGCAGAACGCGGGCAGGTCGTCGGGGTTGCGGCTGCTGACGAGGGTGTTGGGTCCGGAGGTGCACTCCACGACCTCCTCGTCGACCCAGGTGCCGCCCGCGTTGCGGATGTCGGTCTGCAGGCTCGGCCACGACGTGATGGTGCGGCCCGACAGCACGCCCGCCTCGACCAGCGTCCACGGCGCGTGACAGATGGCCGCGACAGGCTTGCCCGCGTCGAAGAAGCCCTTGGTGAAGGCGACGGCCTCGTCGACGGTGCGGAGGTAGTCGGGGTTGGCGACGCCGCCCGGGAGGATCAGCGCGTCGTAGTCGGACGGGGACACGTCGGACACCGTCGCGTCGACGGGGAACGTGTCCGCCTTGTCGAGGTGGTTGAAGCCCTGGACCTCACCACTGTCGGTGGACACCAGCTTCGGCGTGCCACCGGCCTGCTCGACCGCCTTCCACGGCTCGGTCAGCTCGACCTGCTCGATGCCCTCGGGGGCCACCAGGAAGGCCACGGTCTTGCCGGTCAGTTCGTCACTCATGTCGGATCTCCGTTCACGTCGATGGCGCTCTGTGGGGGGTGCGCGTCAGTGGTCGCGCAGCATCTCCACGAGCTCGTCCTTGTTCTTGTCGGAATAGCCGTGCAGGTCAAGCTCTTTGGCGCGCTTCTTGAGCTCGTCGACCGTCCACTCCTCGTAGGAGGGGGACTTGCCGCCCTTGTGGCCCACCTCGGATCGCCCGCGGTTGGCGGCGGCGTTCGAGATGCGTGCCGCCTTCTCCTTCGAGTTCCCCTTGTCGCGGAGCTCCTCGTAGAGATCGGGATCCTTGAGCTGCGGTGCGTCCTCGTTCTTCTTCTCGGCCATGCGTCGCTCCCTCCTCGCACGGTGGAAAACCGGTCCGTTCAGGGCACAGCAACGCTTCTCGGCTGTACGTCCGACGCTACACTCGCCGCCCCTCGAGATGAATGTTCTCGCTGGTACGGTCGAAGAGGTGAACCGATCGCGGATCGCCCGGTATTCCCCCGTCGTGGCGGCCGTGGTCGCCGCGCTGACGATGTCCGCGTGCGGCTCGGACGTCACCGACGAGCGCGACGAGTCCTCACGCTCGGGAGCCCGGCAGGCACCGACGTCGTCGCCCGCGGGCGACGGTGCGGTCCGCGTGACCGACGAGATGACCGGACTCGACCATCCCTGGGACGTCGTGCTCGACCCCGGCGGCGCGATCGTGACCGGTGAGCGGTCCGGCCGGATCATGGTGCGCCAGAACGACGGTCGGGTCGGTGAGGTCCGCGCCGACGGCCTCGACGTCCGCGCCCGCGGCGAGGGTGGACTGATGGGGATGGCCCTGGCGAACGACTTCGCGACCTCGCGGTCGGTGTACACGTGCTACGCGAGCACCGCAGGCGACGTGCGTCTGGTCCGCTGGACGGCCGCGCCCGACTGGTCGGCGATGACACGCGCGCAGGACGTCCTCACCGGCATCCCGCTCAACGCGAGCGGTCGGCACAGCGGATGTCGTGTGCTGCCCGCGCCGGACGGGACGCTGTTCGTCGCGACCGGCGACACCGCGTCGCCGACCGCGTCGCAGGATCTGCGGTCACTGGGCGGAAAAGTGTTGCATGTCAACGCCGACGGGTCGCCGGCAGCCGGGACGATCCCGGGCACGCCCATCCACTCGTTCGGACACCGCAACCCCCAGGGGTTGGCGTTCGTCCCCGGGACCGACCGGCTCTACACCTCCGAGCACGGACCGACCGTCGACGACGAGGTGAACCTCGAACTGCCGCGGGCGAACTACGGATGGGACCCGGACACCGGGAGCGGCTCGTACGACGAGAGCGTGTCGATGACCGACACCCGCAAGTTCCCCAGCGCCGTGCCGTCGGTGTGGTCGTCGGGCGACCCCACCCTGGCCGTCGCCGACATCGAGGTCCTCGGGCCGGTGTGGGGCGAGTACTCGGGGATGCTCGCCGTCGCCGCACTGAAGGCGCAGCGCCTGATGCTCCTGCGACTGTCCCCCGACGGACGGACGACGACCGAACGGGTCGACCTGCTCGACGGCAGCCAGGGCCGGTTGCGGTCGATCACGACCGCACCCGACGGCTCACTGCTCGTCACCACCGACAACGGCGACGGCGGCGACAAGGTCCTACGGGTCAGCGCCGCCTGAGCCCGCGGCGCCACGTCTGCACGCGGGCGAGGAACGATTCGACGGCGTGAAGATCGGCGACGGCGCTGGGTTCGGCGGGGGCGATCGGAGGCGCCTCGGCGGCGATGGCCTCGGCCACCTGCTTCTCGCCGTACAGGCCCATCATCACGTCGACGGCCCACCCCGGGTACTCGGCGAGCGGGACGTCCTGATCTTTCCGTCGTGTTACGCGCACGTTACGAGGATGGCACGCACCGGCGGGTTCGACCAGCATTCTGCGCAGGTCGCCGCGAATGTAGAGTGATCCGGGCCACAGCCGCGCGGGCCCCACAAGGGCCACATCGCAAGGAGACGACCTTCGTGACAGCCCCCCGGGATCGCTCCGGCGACGTCCTCGACAACCCCCACATCGAGCTCGTCCGGACCGACCCCGACGCCCCGCCGGTCGCGATCGTCGACCGTTCCCCGATGACCGTCGGCAAGCGGCTCCTCTTCGCCGCGATCGGCCTGCTGGGAGCGATCTCGTGGGCGGTGATCGCGATCGTCCGCGGCGAATCCGTCAATGCGGTGTGGTTCGTCCTCGCCGCGGTCTGCACCTACGTGATCGCCTACCGCTTCTACGCGCGGCTCATCGAGACGAAGGTGATCGTCCCCCGCGACGACCACGCGACGCCGGCCGAGGTGCTGGACAACGCCAAGGACTACATGCCGACCGACCGGCGGGTGCTGTTCGGTCACCACTTCGCCGCCATCGCCGGCGCCGGCCCGCTCGTCGGGCCCGTCCTCGCCGCCCAGATGGGGTACCTGCCCGGCACGATCTGGATCATCGTCGGCGTCGTCTTCGCCGGCGCCGTCCAGGACTACCTCGTTCTCGCGATCTCCACGCGACGACGCGGTCGCAGCCTCGGCCAGATGGCCCGCGACGAACTCGGGGCGGTGGGTGGCGTCGCCGCCATCGTCGCCGTGTTCGTCATCATGATCATCCTCATCGCCGTCCTCGGGTTGGTCGTCGTCAACGCGCTCGCCGAGAGCCCGTGGGGCGTCTTCTCTCTCGCCATGACGCTCCCGATCGCGGTCTTCATGGGCGTGTACCTCCGCTACCTGCGGCCGGGCCGCATCTCAGAGGTGTCCGTCATCGGGTTCGTCCTGCTGGTGCTGGCCATCGTCGCCGGCGGCTGGGTCGCCGAGACATCCTGGGGCGAGGACTGGTTCACCCTCTCGCCGGTCTTCCTGTCGTGGGCGATCATCGTCTACGGCTTCGCCGCCGCCGTGCTCCCGGTGTGGCTGGTTCTCGCACCGCGCGACTACCTCTCGACGTTCATGAAGGTCGGCACGATCGTCCTGTTGGCCGTCGGCATCCTCATCGCCCGCCCGGTGATGCAGGCCCCCGCCGTCAGCGAGTTCGCGCACACCGGGCAGGGTCCCGCGTTCGCCGGTTCGTTGTTCCCGTTCCTGTTCATCACCATCGCCTGCGGGGCACTGTCGGGATTCCACGCGCTGATCGCGTCGGGCACGACACCGAAGCTGCTCGAGAAGGAGGGGCAGGCGCGGGTCATCGGCTACGGCGGCATGCTCACCGAGTCGTTCGTGGCCATCATGGCGCTGATCACCGCGTGCATCCTCGACCAGCACCTCTATTTCGCGATGAACGCACCCAAGGGCGTCACGGGCGGTACCGCCCAGACCGCCGCCGAGTACACGAACACCAAGCTCGGCCTTTCCGGTCCGCCGACGTCGGCCGAGCAGTTGCAGGCCTACGCCGACGGCGTCGAGGAGAAGTCACTGATCTCGAAGACAGGCGGCGCACCCACCCTCGCGATGGGCATGTCGGAGACGCTGCAGCGCGCGTTCGGCGGCGATTCGCTGCGGTCGTTCTGGTACCACTTCGCCATCATGTTCGAGGCGCTGTTCATCCTCACCACCGTCGACGCCGGCACCCGCGTGGCGCGGTTCATGCTGTCCGACGGCGTCAGCAACATCAAGGGCGCCAAGCGGTTCGCGGATCCGTCGTGGCGGGTGGGTGCGTGGATCTGCACGGTCGTGGTGGTGGCCGGATGGGGGTCGATCCTCCTCATGGGTGTGACCGACCCGCTCGGCGGCATCAACACGCTCTTCCCGCTGTTCGGCATCGCCAACCAGCTGCTCGCCGCCATCGCCCTGACCGTCGTGCTCGTCGTCGTCATGAAGAAGGGCAAGTTCCGCTGGGCGTGGATCCCGGCCGTCCCGCTGGTGTGGGACCTCGCCGTCACGATGACGGCGTCGTACCAGAAGATCTTCTCCTCGAACCCCGCCATCGGGTACTGGCAGCAGCACAGCGACTTCCAGGCCGCCCGGGACGCGGGGAGGACGTCGTTCAAGACGGCGAAGACGGCGCAGGAGATCGACGCCGTCATCCGCAACACGTTCATCCAGGGCACCCTGTCGATCGTGTTCGCGGTGCTCGTGCTCATCGTCGCCGCCGTCGGCCTGTGGGTGTGCATCCGTGCGCTGCGCGCCGGTGGCCTGCCGACCACCGAGGTCGAGCCTGTGCCGTCGACGTTCTTCGCGCCGAGCGGGCTGATCACCACGCCGGCCGAGCGTGCGGTCGCCGAGCAGTGGCGGGAGTACGAGAAGACCCGCGAGCCCGCGGCGAGCCGGACATGAGCGGCATCACGCGCGGCCTGGCGACGGTCCGCCGCTACGTCGGGGACGTCATGGGCGACAACCACTATCAGCGCTACGTCGCCCATCACCGTCGCCACCACCCCGGCACACCGCTCATGTCGGAGCGCGAGTACTGGCGTACCCGGCACGCCGAGGCCGACGCGAACCCCGGCGCCCGCTGCTGCTGATCCGTCGTCATCGGGGCTGCGGCCTCGTGTCCGAAACCCGCTGGAGCTCCCCTGCGCCGGATGGCACCGTGGTGGCATGACCGCAGCAGCACCCGTCGTCCCGACGGGTCCCGACGGCGTCGTCGGACTGGACTTCGACGGCTGTTACCGCGCCCTGGCCGCCCGTGACCGCCGCTTCGACGGGCAGTTCTTCGTCACGGTCTCCTCGACCGGCATCTACTGCCGCCCCTCGTGCCCCGCGATCCGGCCGCGCCGCGAGAACGTCGACTTCGTCCTCACCGCGGCCGCGGCGCAGCAACGCGGGTTCCGGGCGTGCCGCCGCTGCCTGCCGGACGCGGTCCCGGGCTCGCCGCACTGGGACATCGGCACCGACCTCGCGTCCCGGGCGATGCGACTCATCGGCGACGGCGTCGTCGATCGTGACGGGGTGGACGGCCTGGCCCGCGCGCTCGGCTACTCCGTCCGCCACGTCACCCGCGTGCTCGGTGAGCACCTGGGCGCCGGCCCTCTCGCGCTGGCCCGCGCACACCGCGCCACCAGCGCGCGACTGCTCATCCAGTGCACGTCGATGTCCATGTCCGACATCGCGTTCGCCGCCGGATTCGCCAGCATCCGACAGTTCAACGACACCATCCGCGAGGTGTTCGCCGAGACGCCGACGGCGTTGCGTCGACGGGCCGACGCCCGCGGCACCCCGGCAGCCGACGGCGCCACGGTCCGTCTCCGGCTCGGCCTACGCCGCCCGTTCGCGCCGGCCTGGCTCGACTGGTTCCTGGCCGGACACGCCGTGGACGGTCTCGAGCACCACGACGGCACCACGTTCCACCGCGCGCTCGGCACACCGCACGGTCATGTGATCGTCTCGGCCACCCTGCACGACGACCACGTCGCCGCCGCCGTCACGGCGGGCGACCTGCGGGACCTGGGCCCCGCCATCCACCGTCTGCGCCGGATGCTCGACCTCGACGCCGACGCCGAGGCGGTGGACGACGCCCTCGTCGGCGACCCCGAGATCGGCCCCCTCGTCGCCGACTGGCCCGGCATCCGCGTCCCGGGTGCGGTCGACGCGTTCGAGACCCTCATCCGCACGATGGTCGGTCAGCAGATCAGCCTGGCCGCGGCGCGGACCCACGTCGGACGGCTCGTCACCACCCTCGGCGAGCCGGTCGAGGCCACGCCCGACCTGCCCGTCACCCATCTCTTCCCCACCCCGACGGCCATCGCGGAGCGCGGTCACGAGGTCCTGCGCGGGCCCCGACGACGGATGGCCGCGATCGTGGGCGTCGCCCGCACGGTCGCCGACGGGGCGCTCACCCTGCACCCGGCGATGGAGTCCGCCAAACTCCGGGAGGCGCTCCTCGCCCAGCCCGGTATCGGCCGGTGGACCGCCGACTACGTCGCGATGCGGGTGCTGCGTGACCCCGACATCCTGCTCGACGGCGACCTCGTCCTGCGTCGTCATGCCGACGCGCTCGGCGTCGAGCTCCGCGACACCTCCCGGTGGTCGCCGTGGCGCAGCTACGTGTCGATGCACCTCTGGCGCGACGCCCTGGCCCCCACCGTGCCCCTGCTGCGGCCGACGACACCGCCGCCACGGGACGGCGATGGAACCGATCCGTCACCGCGTGCGTCCGATCGAGCAACAGCACCGTCTGAACCAGAGGAGAACCCATGACCACCACCGGAGTCACCGCACGCACCACCGTCCTCGGCGAACCGTTCACGGTCGTCTCTGTCGACGACGTGGTCGTCGCGTCGGGCTGGACCGGCGACGTCGACGAGCTGCTGGCGCTGGTCCACCCCCGTCTGCGGCCGGACGCCGTGGAGGAGGGCGACCTGCCCCACGTCCTCGAGGCCGTCCGCCGCTACGACGACGGCCACCTCGACGCCGTCGACGCGGTGGCGGTCGGCCAGCGCAGCAACGGCGCGTTCCTCGGGACGGCCTGGGCCGAGTTGCGCCGTGTCGCGCCCGGGCAGCCGCTGTCCTACCGGGACTTCGCCGCGCGGTTCGGCCACGAGAACGGCGGTCGTGTCGGGGCGCAGGCGTGCTCCCGCAACGCGGCGGCTCTCTTCGTGCCGTGCCACCGCATCCAGCGGACCGACGGGTCGATGGGCGGCTTCCGCTACGGCATCGACCTCAAGCGGCGGCTGCAGGCGCACGAGACGCACCACGCGAGGCGCGTCGCCTGAGACGGGTGTGACGCACGGGACTGTCGGACCCGTCCGGCACCCTGACGGACATGAGCACAACCGTGGTCGTCGTCGGTGGGGTGTGCGCGCTGCTCGGCGCGGTCGCCGGGTGGGTCCTGCGTGGTCGCAGCGGTGGCGGCGACGTCATCGGCCCGGTCCGCGAGACCCTCGACCGGCTCGCGACCGAGATGCACCGCGTGGAGCGGGCACGCATCAGCGCGGACGCCGGCCTGGCCGCACAGCTCGACGGGATGCGGTCGGCGTCGAGCGAACTGGGTGCGCAGGCCCGGCGCCTCGCCTCGGCGCTGCACACCCCGCACCTGCGGGGCCGCTGGGGCGAGGTGCACCTGCGCGCCGCCGTCGAGGCGGCCGGCCTCAGTCGCCACTGCGACTTCACCCCGCAGGCGCGGACCACCTCGGGGCGTCGGCCCGATCTCGTGGTGCACCTGCCCGGCGGTCACGACGTCGCGGTGGACGCGAAGGTGCCGTTGCACGCCTACCTCGACGCCGCCGCCACCGACGACCCAGAGCTGGAGGCCTCCCTCCTCGTCGACCACGCCCGTGCGCTCAAGGCCCACGTGGTCGCGCTCTCGGCCAAGAGCTACTGGCAGGAGGTGCGGCGGTCACCGCAGTTCGTCGTGCTCTTCGTCCCGAGCGACGCGATCCTCGAGGCGGCCTGCCGGGCCGACCCCGCCCTGTTGGAGTTCGCGTTTAGCCGCGACATCGTCCCGGCCACGCCGTCGACCCTGGTGGCTCTCCTGCGGACGGTAACGCTGAGCTGGCGGGAGGACGCGGTCGCGCGTGACGCCGAGGAGATCCACCGTCTCGGACGCGAGCTGCACCATCGGGTCGCGACCATGGCCGACCACTTCCACCGCGTCGGCACGAGCCTGGGGTCGGCGGTGACCGCGTACAACGCGACGGTGGCGTCGATGCAGTCCCGCGTGCTCGTCACCGCCCGCGCCCTGGGCGACCTCGACGCGTACGCCGGTACGGAAGCTGTCCCGCATGACCGCCCGGCTCCGGTCGACACGACCGTCCGCGGGGTGACACCACCCGTGTGACCGGCCACGGTGCGCCGATGAACGCCGGACGACCGGTAGGGTCTGACCGTGTTCTCCGCCCCCCAGGCCCGTGCGGGCGTACCGACGGGTCGCCAGTCGGTCCTGCCGACCGTCCGGGGTGTGCCCTGGTGGGGGGCGGTGCTCATCGCCCTCGTTCCCACCGCGGTGGGGGCCCTGATCGACGCGGGCGGCAGCGGCGAGCTCTCCACCTGGTTCCGCGTCCTCTACTTCGTGGGCTGCGTCGCCGCAGTCCTCGCGGTGCGACGCAAGGCCCTGTTCACGGCGGTGACCCAACCGCCGCTGATCGCGTTCGGTGTCGCCCTGGTGGCTCTCTACTCCCTCGAGTCCGACGCGAGTTCGGGCATCAAGGGCCTCGTCATCAACGTGATGCTGCCCATCGCCAAGGCGTTCCCGCTCATGGCGTGGACGTTCGTGGTGGTCGGCGTGCTGGGTGCCGCACGGTGGTACCTCACGCGGGCACGCGCGGACTCCACACCGCAGCGGACCCGCCGACGCGCGGAGCCAGCACGCCGTGCCACCGGGACCCGACGGGCGTCCTCGGAGCGCCCGCAGCGTCGCGCCGCCGACGAGTCGTCACGTCGGACTGCGGCAGACGGGGGACGTCGTGCCGCGGCGGACCCTGCGCGACGACGCACCGCCGCCGACGCAGCCCAGCGACGGTCATCCGACCCGTCGGGCCGCCGATCCGCCGACCAACCCCCCCGCCGTGCCTCCGAGACACCGCGCCGCGCCCCGGAACCCCCGCGCCGTCGGGACACACCGCGACGTCCCGACGAGATGCGTCGTCCCGCCGAGCCGGGCGTGGTCGCGCGCGAGACACTCGGCGCCCGCGAGCCGTATCGCCCCCTGCGCGCCGATCCCCCGATGCGCCGGTCGACCGGCGGCCACCGGCCGTCGGACGCCGCCGACATTCCCTCGGCGCCGCGCGCCCGCTACCGCGGGGTCTGACCACCGGTCATCGGTCGGCGAGCTCCCGGACGGCCGCAGCCGCCGCGGCGAGTGCGCGTCCGTAGCCCGGTCCGTGACCCGCTGCGTGCACGGCCAGAGGGTGCAGTTGGTGCAACGGGGTCCGCTCCCGCCATCCGGCGTGCAGTGGCGACCGCTCCTCGTACCCGGTGACGACGTCGTCGAGGCGCGGGCACCCGAACAGCTCGAGCATGGCCAGGTCGGTCTCGCGATGGCCCCCGTGCGCGGCAGGATCGATCATCACCACCCCGTCCGGGGTCCACATGACGTTGCCGTTCCACAGGTCCCCGTGCAGCCGCGCCGGGGGTTCGTCGTCGTCGAACGCACCGTCCGCGATCCGGGCGCACACATCGCGCACCAGCGCGGCGTCGTCGTCGCCGAGATTCCCGGCGTCCACGGCGACCGGGACGAACGGCAGCACCCGCTGCTCGGCGTAGAAGCGACCCCACGTCGGGGTCGGCACGGACGGCTGTTCCCGACTGCCGATGAACGTCGTGCCGTCGAACCCGGGCGGCGGCGCACCGAAGGCGTCCGCACCGGCCGCGTGCATCCGGGCGAGCGCGGCCCCGAACGCCCGCGCCGACGGTCCGTCGGGTGCGGCGTGGTCGAGCCGCCGCAGGTCGATGTGGTCCGACCCGACGCCGAGGACCTCGACGACGGGCGCCCCCGCCTCGGCGAGCCAGCGCAACCCGGCGGCCTCCGCGGCGAAGAAATCCGGCGGCGCCCCGGGACGGGACTTGCGGTGCACATCTGCGGTCATGGCCACGATCCTCGTCGTTCTCGCACTGCCGGGCACCGACTCACGTCGCTAGCATGAGGTGATGCGTCCTCTCCAGAAGACCATCATCACCGAGCTCGACGTCACGCCGGACATCGATCCCGCCGGCGAGGTGCGACGACGTGTCGACTTCCTCAAGGACTACCTGCGCGTCACCGGTGCCAAGGGTTTCGTCCTGGGCATCAGCGGTGGTCAGGACAGCACCCTCGCGGGATACCTGTGTCAGCAGGCCGTGTCCGAGGTCCGATCGGAGGGCGGCGACGTGCAGTTCGTCGCGGTGCGGCTCCCCTACGGCACCCAGGCCGACGAGGAGGACGCCCAGGTGGCGCTCCGCTTCATCGGCGCCGACCGATCCGTGATCACCAACGCCAAGCCCGGTGTCGACGCGACGGTCGAGACCGTCGGTGACGCCCTCGGCGAACGCCCCAGCGACTTCGTCCGCGGCAACGTCAAGGCTCGCGAGCGGATGATCCTGCAGTACGCCATCGCCGGGCAGCTGCAGATGCTCGTCGTCGGCACCGATCACGCCGCGGAGGCCGTCACCGGGTTCTTCACCAAGTACGGCGACGGCGGCGTCGACCTCACGCCGCTCACCGGGCTCACCAAGCGGCAGGGCGCGCAGATCCTCCGGCATCTCGACGCGCCGGAGTCGTTGAGCAGCAAGGTCCCGACCGCGGATCTCGAGGACGATCGTCCGGCCCTCCCGGACGAGGAGGCGCTCGGTGTGACCTACGCGCAGATCGACACCTACCTCGAGGGCGGCGACGTCGACGACGCGGCCGCCGAGCGTATCGAGACCCTCTTCACGAACACCCGACACAAGCGGACGGTGCCGGTCACCCCGTTCGACGACTGGTGGCGCGACTGACCCTCGCCAGGTGGTCGAAGCGGTCGTTGGCGATCCGCATGACCACCTCGTAGGGCAGCGCGAACTTCCGCGCGAACCAGTACCCGACGCGGATGTCGGCGGACGTGTAGACCATGTAGCGGTTGCGCCGGATGCCGGCGAGGATTGCCCTGGCGACGCTCTCCGGCGAGACCGCGCGGGACTCGAACTGTCCCACCGCCTTTCGCACCGACGGGTGGTCCCGGTCGATGCCGGCGATGTCGACCGTGCCGACCATCGGGGTGGCCACCGCGCCGGGCACCACGAGCGACACCCCGATCCGATGGCGTCGCAGATCGAACCGCAGCACCTCGGACACGCCGCGGATGCCGAACTTGCTCGCGCTGTAGGCGGCGTGCCACGGCAGGGCGAGCAGACCCGCCGCCGACGACACGTTGACGAGGTGACCTCCGGTGCCGCGGTGCACCAGCGGCGGCACGAACGCCTCGATCACGTGGATCGGTCCCATGAGGTTGACCTCGACCATGCGCCGCCACGTCTCGTGGGTGAGGTTCTCGACGGTCCCCCACGCCGAGACACCGGCGACGTTGCAGACGACGTCGACGACGCCGTGCCGGTCGATGATGCGTGCGGCGAGCGCGTCGACCCACTCGTGGTCGGTGATGTCGCCGGCCGTCGCGTCGAGCACGGTGCCACCGGCGTCGGTGATCAGCTGTTCGGTCTCCCGGAGGCCGGTGCCGTCGATGTCGGTGATGGCCACCCGCGCCCCGGCGTGCGCCGCCGCCACGGCGAGCGCGCGACCGATGCCACCCGCCGCGCCGGTGACGAACACCGACCGGCCCGCGAGGTCCGGGACGGGCGGTCGCATGAACAGCAGGTCACGTGCACCCATCCGGGAGGGCCTTCCGCCTCGACGACGCCTAGATGGGCAGTTTGCCACCGAACGCGGTGTAGACGACGGACAGCAATGATTTCAGTACATCCGACGCGGCGTCGGACCCCTGTCCCTGGATGAGGGACAGGATCGACGACGGATCCTTGCTCTGCAGGACCTTCGTGATCAGCGGCAGCAGCGCCTGCAGACCGGAGAGGTCCAGCGGGTTCGACGACGTCTGCGGGGTCTCACCGGTCGACGGGTTCTGGCTGCCCTGCGGGAGGCTCGGGCTCAGCGCGGTCGACGCGGGGGTCGACTGGAGGAACTTGACGATCCCGTCGAGGAGTGCGACCGCGTATTTGACCTGTCCGGGCTTGCTCGCCAGCTGGTCGGCCTCGGCGGGGTTCGAGAGGTTGCCCATCTCGACGAACACCTCGGGGACCCGGGTGAGGTTGACCGCCGCGATGTCCGAGCGCGTCTGGATGCCGTCGACCACGCCGGCGTAGTTCGCGGGCGGGAAGCCCGCGGCCTTGAACGAGTCCCGCATCTGATTCGACGCGGCCCGGCCGGTCGTCGACGCGACGCGCTGCACGGCGACGTCGGGCACCGGCAACTGCGGGACGATGATGTGGAAGCCCTTCTTCACCGGGTCGGCGCCGGTGGACGTCGAGTCTGCGTGGACACTCACCGCGACGTCGGCCTTCGACGCATTGGCCGCCGCGGCGCGCTCGTCCACGCACCCACCCCACCCGGTGTCGTCGGGTCGGCTCAGCACCACCTTGGCGCCCTGGCTCTCCAGACCGGCCTTCACCAACTGGACCACGTCCCAGGCGACGGTGTGCTCGGCGGCCTTGTTCACGCCGGTGGCGCCGGTGGTCTGGCAGTCCTTCATGCCACCGCGGCCGTCGGGCACCTGCTTGCGCAGGTCATGGCCGACGGCGGACGCCTGGTGACCCGGGTCGAGGAAGACGGTGCGACCGGAGAGCGCGTTCTTCTGCTCGGGAGCCGGGGCCTGCGTGCTCGGCGCGGCGGGTACGGCAGGGGCCGCGGACACCGCGGGCACCGTGACGGCCCCGGCCGTGACCACGACCGCGGCGGCGCCGGCGATCGCCGAGACGACCCGGGGACGGAGACGTGTGCTGGTCATCGCATCTCTTTCGGCACTCGGGAACACTCAGGACAGCGCCGACGGGCGGACCCCAACGGCCACTGCAGTCACAACTGTCACATGAGTTTCGTGTTGGTGCAAAAAGTCCCGCCGACACACCGCGCGGATCGTTGACTGTGGCGGCGTGTCGTGATGGTGGCGTGACCGCCGGGTGATCAGTCCGTGCCGCGCGCGCGCCGGATGCGGATCGGCCCCCGGACGGTGTCGGGATCGACGACCTCGCCGCGCTGGGTGATCTCCACCTCGCCGGCGTCGACGAGATCGCGGGCGGCGGCGCGGACGGGGTCCATCAGCGGACGCCAGTCGTCGGGACGCACGCGCCGCGCGACGTCGGACGGGCAGATCGACGACGTCGGCTTCCGTTGCGCCAGCAGGTCCAGCACGGCACGGCGCAGGTCCTCCCGGGTCGGCTCGCTCACGACACCTCCCCCGTGCTCGTCCCGCGCCCCCGACCCGCCCTCAGATGGCGCGTCACGGCGATGTCGGCCCGCGCGTCGACGGTCTCGTCGTCCCGGATCGGCAGGTCGTCGAGCACGGCGCGCACCTCCTCGGTGTCCATCCCTGCACCGATGACGACCAGGTCCCCTGTCGACGCGCGCCCGCGGTGGCGCGCCACGTCGACGAAGCCACCGACGGCGTGGACCACCAGCGATCCAGCGCGTCCCGGGATGCGGACGACGCCCTTGATGCGATACGCGCCCGTCGGCGGGCGTTCGAGGAGTGCGGCCAGTCTGCGCGGGTGCAGGGGCCCGTCGGCGGTCAGCGCAACGGACGCGTAGCGGGCATGCGCATGATCGGCGTGGTCGGTGTCGTCGTGGTGGTCCCCGGCGAGCAGGTCGGCGAGCTCGAGTTGCCGCGGGCCGTCGTCGCGGCGGTCGGGGACGTCGAGGAGCAGCGCCGGGTCGATGCGTCCGTCGACGATCTCGGTCACGGCGGCGGTCGGGTTCGTGGCGCGGACGTCGGCGAGCACGGACCGCCGCCGAGCATCGTCGACCCGGTCGACCTTGCTGATCGCCACGAGGTCCGCGACGGCCACGTGCCGATCGATCTCGGGGTGGTCGGGGCGCAGTGCGTCGACGTTCTCGGCGTCGACGACGTAGACGAGGCCCCCGTACCCGATCCGCGGATCGCTGCTGCCGGTGATCATCCGGACGACGGCGACGGGCTCGGCGAGTCCGCTGGTCTCCACCACGATCGCGTCGAGCTCCGTCGACGGTGACACCAGACCGGCGAGCACATCGCCGAGGGTGTCGGCGTCGGCGGTACAGCAGATGCACCCGTTGCCCAGGCGTACCGCGCCGTCCACCGACCCGGCGACAAGCAGCGCGTCGACCGACACCGCCCCGAAGTCGTTGACCACCACGCCGATCCGCGCCCCCGACCGCAGCAGATGGTTGAGCATCGTCGTCTTGCCCGCCCCGAGGAACCCCGAGAGGACGATCACCGGGGTCGCCGTCATGCGCGGTCCCCCGCGCACTCCTCGCACAGCACCACCTGGTGGCGGTCGTCGGCGGCGACGTCGACCACGGTGTCACCGGGGCGGCCGCAGCGTTCGCACGTGCCGACCACGACGGCGTCGTCGGAGAAGCGCACGGCGGTCCGTCGGTCGAAGACGTACATCGCGCCCTCCCACAGCCCGTCGTCGCCGAGATGCTCGCCGTAGCGGGCGATCCCACCGTCGAGCTGGTAGACCTCGCCGAATCCTCGTTCCACCATCAGGGCACTGAGCACCTCGCAGCGCACGCCACCGGTGCAGTAGGTGACGATGGGCCGGTCGCGGAGATGGTCGAACTCGCCGGCGTCGAGCATGGCCGTCAGGTCGGTGGTGACCCGGGCGGGTGGGGTGACCGCATCACGAAACCGCCCGATGCGCGACTCGATCTCGTTGCGGCCGTCGAAGAACACCACGTCGTCCCCGCGCTCGGCGACCAGCGCGTGCAGGGCCGAGGGGTCCAGTCGGGTGCCTCCCCCGACGACCCCGTCCTCGTCGACGGCGATGTCCGGGCGCCCGAACGTGACGATCTCGTCACGCACCCGCACCGACAGCCGCGGGAAGTCGTCGGCACCGCCGTCGGACCACTTCACGTCCGCGTCGGCGAACGGTGCGTATTCGCGCGTGGCACGGACGTACCGTTTGACCGCGCGGATCTCGCCACCGACGGTCACGTTGATCCCGTGCGACGCCACGACGATGCGGCCACGCAGATCCAGCGACGAGCACAGCGTGTGCTGCCACAGACGGATCGCCTCCGGGTCCGGCAGCGGCACGAAGACGTAGAACAGCACGATCTTCGACTGCGACACGCGAGCCAGGATACGAAGCGCCGGCGCCGCTAAGCTCGCCGGCATGACGCAACCCCCGTACGGACAGCCCCAGTACGGTGAGCAGCCCGGGTGGGAGAAACCGCAGCCCGGGTACGGACAGCAGCCGCCCTACGGTGGGCAACCGCCGTACGGCGCTCCGACTCCGCCGCCCTACGGCCATCCCATGGTCCGTCAGACGAACGGCAAGGCCATCGGCGCCGTCGTGTGCGGCATCGCGAGCCTGGTGACGTGTCTGCTCTTCCTCGGCATCCCGGCCGTCGTCCTCGGCAACCTCGCTCTCGCCGAGATCGACGACGCGCGCGGCACCCAGGACGGTCGTCAGCTGGCCGTCGCCGGGCGACTGCTCGGCTGGGTGGCCATCGCGCTGATGATCCTGGGTCTGCTCGCGCTGCTCGTCATCCTGCTGATCGCGGCCGCGGCGACGCCCTGACGGGCGCGGTGTCAGGCCGTGCGGGACCGTCCGCCGCCCTGACCGCGTCCGCGGCTCGACGCACCCGACCGCGCGGACCCGCCCGATCGTCCCGTGCCGCCGGAGCGACCGCCGCCCGCCGACCGTGCAGCCGGGGCACCTGATCGACCGGAGCCGCCGCCCCGCGTCCCGCGACGGCGACCCGACCCGCTGCGGTTGCCCGCCGAGGCCGGTCGCGACGGCGCATGGGTCGCGGCCGCCGGCGGCGGCGCGATGCGCTCGGCCTGCTCGCCGACGAGATCGGTGAGCACCCGCGACCCGGCGGTCACCGGCGTGATGTCGACACGGATCCCGGCGCGGCGCAGCAGCTTCGTGAGGTCGCTGCGCTGCTCGGGCAGCGCGATCGTCACCACGTCGCCGGACGCGCCCGCTCGCGCGGTGCGGCCGGAACGGTGCAGGTAGGCCTTGTGCTCGGCGGGCGGGTCGACGTGGATGACCAGCTCGACGTCGTCGACGTGGACGCCGCGGGCCGCGACGTCGGTGGCGACGAGGACACGGACCGACCCGTCGCCGAACGCCGCGAGGTTGCGGTCACGCGCGGCCTGCGAGAGGTTGCCGTGGAGGTCGACCGCGGGGATGCCCGACGCGGTCAGCTTCTTCGCCAGCTTCTTGGCCTGGTGCTTGGTCCGCATGAAGAGGATGCGACGGCCGGTGCCCCCGGCGAGCGTCTCCACGACGTCGGTCTTGGCGCCGGTGTCGGCGACCTGGAAGACGTGGTGGGTCATGGCCTCGACGGGCGAGTGCGCCTCGTCGACCGAGTGCAGCACCGGCTGGTCCAGGAAGCGCTTCACCAGCGCGTCGACCCCGTTGTCGAGGGTGGCCGAGAAGAGCAGTCGCTGACCACCGCTCGGCGTCCGTCCGAGGATCCGGGTGACGACCGGCAGGAAGCCGAGATCGGCCATGTGGTCAGCCTCGTCGATCACCGTCACCTCGACCTCGTCGAGCGTCAGGTGACCCTGACCCATGAGGTCCTCCAGTCGTCCCGGACACGCGACGACGATGTCGACGCCGCCCTGCAGCGCGTCGACCTGACGCTTCTGGTTGACGCCGCCGAAGATCGTCGTGAGTCGCAGGCCCACCGCCGATGCGAGCGGCTCGATGACCGCGGCGATCTGGGTCGCCAGTTCGCGGGTCGGCGCCAGCACGAGGGCGCGGGGGCGACCGCGGCGGCGGGTCGGGCCCGACCCGTCGGCCGCGATGCGGGCGACCAGCGGGATGGAGAACGCGAGCGTCTTGCCCGAGCCGGTGCGGCCGCGACCGAGCACGTCACGGCCCGACAGGCTGTCGGGAAGGGTGTCGGCCTGGATGGGGAATGCCTGGGTCTTGCCGTCCGCGGCGAGTGCCGACACCAGTGGTGCGGGCACGCCGAGGGCAGAGAAATCCGTCGTCATGATGAGAAAGCCTTTCCGGCGCGCCACCGATGACGCGCATCGCCCGACACGAGATCGCGGGCGGAGATGAACTGTTCCAGCCTACGCGACGACGGGCCGTTCACCGGCGTCGCGGGGAGTCGCGTGGGACACACCCGTCGGACCTGTCCGACGTTGTCCGTGCGTGCAGGAAATGGACATCGCTTGCTATTCCTGTACGCCTGTTGCGCACTTCTCGAACGCATTCATCGGACATTCTTCAGGGATGCGACGACACATTCTGGGACATGATTGCTCATTTGTTGGTCGTCATCTAATCTTTTGTCGCAGGAAACCCAGAGCTGTCCAGAAGGGACCATTTCACGGCCATGGCCAAAAAGCAGATCGTGCAATTCATCGACGACATCGACGGAAAGGTTCTCGAGGAGTTCGAGACCGTCCGGTGGTCACTCGACGGCAAGCAATACGAGTTCGACACGTCGCCGAAGCACGCGCAGCAGTTCCGTGATTCGCTCACCAAGTACGTGGAGGCCTCGCGCGCGGTCGCCGGCCGCCGTGGTTCCCGGCGGGCCGCCACCGCGGCACCCGGCAACGGCGGGACACGGTCGAAGGAGCAGACGCAGGCGATCCGCGACTGGGCGAACAGCAACGGTTTCGAGGTCAGCAACCGCGGTCGCATCCCGATCGAGGTCGTGGAGGCCTTCGAGGCCGCGCACTGACACACGCGCACCCCGGACAGACGACGACGGCCGGTTCTCGCTCTCGCGAGAACCGGCCGTCGTGTGTCGGGTGGAGCTAAGGGGACTCGAACCCCTGACCCCCACACTGCCAGTGTGGTGCGCTACCAGCTGCGCCATAGCCCCGTGGTGCCCATGCCGCCTCCCGGCGACCCGATCGAAATTACACCACCGCTCTCGCGGCGACCAAATCCCTGGTCAGCTCGACGAATTGTCGGAGAGGAGCGTGGTCAGCCAGCCGGGACCGTTGAGGACGTTCGCGACCGGCTTGCCCTCGCTCAGGACGGTCGGGGTGCCCGCGTTGCCGCCGAGGGCCTTGCTGAGCTGGGTCAGCGACTGCTCCGCGTCGGCCTTCGCGGCGTCCACCCGGGCGCCCGAGGAGATGCACTGCTGGGTCTGCTGCGACGCGCCCACCGACCCGGCCGTCGCCGCCAGCGCCGCGTTGTCGGGGTCGTCGCCGCCCTCGGCCGGCTGCTGTTCGAACAGCTTCGTGTGGAAGGCGAGGAATTGATCCGAGCCGCCCGCCTGGGCGACGCAGAGCGCGGCGCCCGCGGCGCGTGACGAGTAGTCGCCGGATCCCGAGTTGCGATCTAGGAAATTGAGGATGTGATAGCGCACGCGCAGCTTTCCTGCATTCGCGGCGTTGATCATCGCCTGTCCCGACGACTGTTCGAACTGTTTGCAGTAGGGGCACTGGAAATCCTCGAACACGTCGATCGTGTGCGGGGCGTCGGCTTTCCCGATGATGAGACTGGCGTTCTGCGCGAGCACGGCCTGGTCCGCGCTGCCCTTGTCACGCTGGCTGTTCCAGATGATCCCGCCGATCACGACCACGGCGATGACCACGATCGCGACCCCGGCGAGGAGGTAGGTCGCCCGGCTCGAGGTGCGGCTGGGCTGGTATTTCGCGCTCACGCGGGGACGACGGGATTCGCTCACGCCCGATACGGTAACCCCGCCCGGCTGAGAACCGCCTGAGGGTGCGTCGACGCCGGTCAGCCCCGCAGCGCGTCGTCGACGAGGGCCTGCGCCTCGTCCTGTACCGCGGCGAGGTGGTCGGCACCGCGCATCGACTCGGCGTAGATCTTGTACAGGTCCTCGGTACCCGACGGTCGGGCCGCGAACCAGGCGTTCTCGGTGACGACCTTGAGTCCACCGATCGGTGCGCCGTTGCCGGGCGCCTCGGTGAGGACCGCGGTGATGGACTCCCCCGCGAGCGAGTCCACGGTCACCTGGGAGGCCGACAGCTTCGACAACACCGCCTTCTGGTCGCGGGTCGCGGGCGCGTCGCGGCGGGCGTACACCGGGTCCCCGAACCGTTCGACGAGATCGGCGTAGTGCTGCGACGGCGAGCGACCGGTCACGGCCAGGATCTCCGCGGCCAGCAGCGCCATGATGATCCCGTCCTTGTCGGTCGACCACACCCCGCCGTCGCGCTGCAGGAACGACGCCCCGGCACTCTCCTCGCCACCGAAGGCGATGTCACCCGACAGCAGGCCGGGGACGAACCACTTGAACCCGACCGGCACCTCGATGAGACGACGACCCAGTGCCGCGACGACGCGGTCGATGATCGACGAGCTGACCAGCGTCTTGCCGACCGCGGCGGACTCGCCCCATCCGGGCCGGTGGGTGAAGAGGTAGTCGATGGCGACGGCCAGGAAGTGGTTCGGGTTCATCAGGCCGGCGTCCGGGGTGACGATGCCGTGGCGGTCGGCGTCGGCGTCGTTGCCGGTGGCGATGTCGTAGGAGTCGCGGGCGGCGATGAGGGACGCCATCGCGTTGGGCGACGAGCAGTCCATCCGGATCTTGCCGTCGGTGTCGAGGGTCATGAAGCCGAACTGCGGGTCGACGGTGGGGTTCACCACGGTCAGTTCCGCGAGGTTGTACATGAACCCGATCTCGGCCCAGTACCCCACCGACGCGCCGCCGAGCGGGTCCGCGCCGATCCGCACACCGGAGGACCGGATGGCCTCCATGTCGAGCACCTTCTTCAGGTTGTCGACGTAGGTGGCACTGAACGGGTACCGGATCACGTGCTCGTCGGCGACCGCCCGCTCGAACGGCACGCGGGCGACCGCGCCCACGCCCGATCGCAGGATCTCGTTGGCTCGCGCGGCGATCCAGGACGTGATGTCCGAGCCGGCGGGGCCGCCGTCCGGCGGGTTGTACTTGAACCCGCCGTCGCGGGGCGGGTTGTGCGACGGGGTGACGACGATGCCGTCGGCGCGGTCGGTGTCCGACTCGTTGTGCACGAGGATCGCGTGACTCACCGCGGGCGTCGGTGTGTGCCGCTCGAGTTCGTCGATCGCGACGGTGACCCCGGCCGCGACGAGGACCTCGATCGCCGTGCGCCAGGCCGGCCGCGACAGCGCGTGGGTGTCGAAGCCGATGAACAGTGGGCCGGTGATCCCCGCTCCCCGACGGTGTTCGACGATCGCGGCCGTCGTGGCGATGATGTGGGCCTCGGTGAAGGCGCCGTCGAGGCTGGAGCCGCGGTGCCCCGACGTGCCGAACACCACCTGCTGCGCGGGGTCGTCGGGGTCGGGATCGACGGAGTAGTAGGCATCTTCGAGGGCCGCGAGGTCGACGAGATCCTCGGCAAGTGCCGGCTGGCCGGCGCGCGGGTGTGCCACCGATGGGATTCTGCCAAATCGGACGACGATTAGTCTCGGCACCGGACGGACGCGTCGGCCAGGAAGCGAGGAGGGAGTGTTGTGACATCTCACGGACCCTCCGCCGTCGTCCTGGTCCTCCCCGGCGGGACCGACGCGAGCCGGGAGCCGTTCTCGTGGCGGTCCCCGTCGGCGGCGCGCATGTACCCCTTCACCGCGAGCATCGCGCTGCGGTACCCGCGCCGCGTCCGCGTGCGACAGGTCGCCTACGAGCTCTACGGCTGGAACGACGACGCCGCTCCCCTCGACCCGGCCCGGTCGGCGCTCGAGAGCGCTGCCGCGTCGGCTCCGGGCGTCCCGATCCATCTGATCGGCCACTCGATGGGTGGCCGTGTCGCAGCACATCTCGCCGCCGACCCGCGTGTCCACGGTGTGCTGGCGCTGGCCCCGTGGTGGCAGCACGCCGACTGGCGCCACATCCGCGACGGCGTGCGCGTCGTCGCGATGCACGGCACCGCCGACACCCGCACCTACGCGTCGCGCACGGAGAAGGGTGTCGAGGAACTACGGGCCCGCGGAGTCGACGCCACCTACATCCCCGTGCCCGACGGTGGCCACGCGATGCTCGACCACGTGCTCGACTGGCAGCGGACCGCCCTGCGGTTCGTCGGGACCGCGCTGTCGGATCCGCGTGGATCGGGGTCGCGGTGAACCCGGGCTGGACCTACATCCCGCACACGAGCGGGTCGTTGTTCGACGTCCGACTCCTGCACGGGTGGTTCCCGATCGCCGTCTCGGTGGTGACCGTCCTGCTCGTGCTGGCCGCGGTGGCCCGCCGGTCGAAGCGCTGGGGCGTTGTCTGGCTGCCCATCGGCGTCGTCGCCGGGTGCATCGCCGCGGTCACGGTGTTCGGTGTCCTCGACGCCCGCGGACTCGAACCCGGATCGGCACCCGCGAGCTTCTGGCTCTGGACGATCGTCGCCGTCGGACTGGTGGTCGCCGCGGTCGTCGGGGTGCGGACCGCGCGCTGGTGGCAGAACGGCGTCACCGTCGTCGCGGTGCTGCTGTGCGTGTTCTGTCTGGCGCTGAGCCTCAACCAGTGGTCGGGGTACTACCCGACGTTCAGCCGTGCCTGGGCCGGCCTCACCGACGACCCGCTCCCCCGCGAGACGACCCCGGATCGACTGAACACCTTCCGGAACTCGCCCGCCGCGGCGAAGGAGGGACGCATCGTCGCGATCGACGTCCCCGACCGCCGCAGCGGTTTCCGCGCCCGCACCGAGTACGTGTACCTGCCGCCGGCGTGGTTCGTCGGCGCGGAACCACCGGCGCTGCCGGCCGTCGTGATGATCGGCGGCGTCATCAACACCCCGGAGGACTGGGTCCGCAGCGGCGACGCGTTGCAGACCGTCGACGCCTACGCCCGCGACCACCGCGGTGTCGCACCGATCCTGGTCCTGCCGGACGTGTCGGGCAGCCTCACGAACGACACCGAGTGTGTGGACGGGCCACGCGGCAACGTCGACACCCACATCGTCGACGAGCTGCGGCCGTACGTGATCGAGCGGTTCGGCGCCTCACGGCAGGCGCGGAACTGGGCGGTGGTCGGCTGGTCGATGGGCGGCACGTGCGCGATCGACCTCGTCGCGCGCCATCCCGACGACTTCGCGACGTTCGTCGACATCTCCGGCGACATCGGCCCCAACGTGGGTGACAAGGACCAGACGATCAAGACCCTGTTCGGTGGCGACCCGGAGGCGTGGGATCGGTTCGACCCGCGCACGGTGATGCGGCGGCACGGTCCGTACACCGGAGTCGCGGGGTGGTTCGTCTCCGAGGGCCGCCGCGGGCGCGACGGGCAACTGCAGAGCCCGCAGATCACCGCGGCGAAGAAGTTGGCGCCGGTCGCGCGATCGGTGGGCATCGACGTCACCGAGCGGTACGAACCCGGCACGCACACATGGTCGTTCGGCGCTCTCGCGTGGGGTCAGGTCATCGCCTGGCTCCATGAACGCATCGACGACCCCGTCATCTGACGGGGTCGTCGATGGTGCCCTGACGGGTCGGTCCGGGCTGGGTCAGTCCGGGATGGGTCAGTCGGGGATGTAGTCGAACGTGTCGGGGTTCGGACCGGTGCGGCCGTCCTCGCCCTTGTCCAGCTTGTCGAGCGCGGTGAGGTCGTCGTCGGAGAGCTCGAAGTCGAAGATGTCAAAGTTGTCCTTGACCCGGCTCTCGGTCACCGACTTCGGGAAGATGATGTTGTCCCGCTGGATGTGCCAGCGCAGCACCACCTGTGCCGTCGACTTGCCCACGCGGTCGGCGATCTCGGAGATCGTCGAGTCGTCGAGGACCTTGCCCTGCGCGATCGGCGACCAGGCCTCGGTCGCGATGCCGTGCTCCCTGCCGTAGGCGCGGGCGGTGTCGTTGGTGAAGTAGGGGTGCACCTCGATCTGGTTCACGGCCGGGACCACGTCGGTCTCCTTCGCGAGACGGTCGAGGTGGTCGGGCTGGAAGTTGGAGACGCCGATGGACTTCGCGCGCCCCTCCTTCTGGAACTCGATGAGCGTCTGCCAGGTGGACACGTAGTCGCCGTCGTAGCGGGTGGGTAGCGGCCAGTGGATGAGGAACAGGTCGACGTGGTCGAGGCCGAGCTTCTCCAGGCTCTCGTCGAACGCCTTGCGGGCGTCGTCGGGCCGGTGGAACCCGTTGTTGAGCTTGGTGGTCACCCAGATGTCGTCGCGGGAGATGCCGCTGTCCCGGATGCCCTGTCCGACCTCACGCTCGTTGTTGTACATCTCGGCGGTGTCGATGTGCCGGTAGCCGGTCTCCAGCGCGAGGCGGGTGGCCTTCGCGGTGTCCTCGGGCTCGATCTGGAACACACCGAAGCCGAGCTGCGGGATGCTGCGGCCGTCGTTGAGGGTGAGGTTCGGGACGGTTGCCATGAGGCGGGCCTCCTCGGGTCGTCGGACACGGTCCGGGTGTCGGACCGACGGTGGTGTCCAACACGACCCGCGGGGCCTCGCATTCCTGGGGCTACCGGATCAGGCGGGACACCTCGTCGGGACTCGCACCCCAGCGCGCGTAGTCGATCGCCGATCCGAGGTCCAGCGCGACCCACCGCCCGTTCTCGCGGCGGAAGAGCACGTCGGCTCCCTGGGTGTCCGGCGGGGCGGACCGGCCGACCGCGAACGCACCGGCGCACCGGATGTCGATGAACTCGACCGGCGTGACCATCCGCGTGTAGATCTCGGTGGGTCGCACGGCCTGGAGCAGGGCCTCGGGCGTCGCGAGCGAGCAGTCGACGTCGTCGGCCGGCGCGGGTGCGGCGGTGAACGTCGCCGTCGCCTCGGCCGACGGGTCGACCTGCGTCTGCGGGACCGGCTCGTCGGTGGGGGCCTCCGTCGTGGGCTCCGTCGACGTCGGTGCGGACGAGATGACCGGCGTGGTCGTGGAGCTGCTGCTCTCGGCGACCGCGGCGCTGTCGTCGGACGACGAACAGGCGGCGAGCGCCAGGACGGCGGCGGCGAGCGGGACGAGTGCGGCGACACGGCGCATCGCGATCTCCTTTGTTCGACGAACGGATGATCTGACCGATTCGTCGGGCACGCCGGAGTCGTCGTTACCCGACGGGCGCGTTCACGGCTGATCGCACGACACGCCCCTCCACGACGAAAACCGCCCACCTGCGGTGATGCAGGTGGGCGGCTCTCGGTGTGGAGCTGCCGGGAATCGAACCCGGGTCCTTCGTCGTGTCAGCAGGGCTTCTCCGTGCGCAGTCCGCTGAGTCTCTACTCGGATCTCCTGGTCACGCGAACAAGCCAGGATGACGATCCCAGTCGCTGTTGGATGTCCCGTCCGACTCCGCGACCGAGCCGGACGGTGAGCCCCCTTGATGATGCCGGTACCCGGGGCGGGAGCACACCCGGGCCGACAGACTCACACTCGCTCAGGCGGCGAGTGCGAAGTCGCGCTGATGAGAATCGGCGCTTAATTGGTTGCTATGACGCTTACGGTGGTCTCTAGCCTGCACCGGCACGCTTCCCCTACATCGACGCACGCAGTCGAAACCGTTCAGCCCCGTCGTAGGACCCACCGCGCTGACGCGGCAGGCAAGTCAGTCTAACAAGCGGGGACCGACGGATCATTCCCATTTCGGGCACCCGCGTCCACAGACCTCACCGGTCGGCGCCGACGTGTGCGATGCGCACGCGCCGCACCCGAGCGGTGCGGGTTGTGGACGGCCCTCACATCCCCTTGACGCGGCGACCGAGTTCGCGGATGACGTCACGGCGCGCGTCCCGCTCGGCGATGTCGCGGCGCTTGTCGTGGGCCTGCTTACCGCGGGCCAGCGCGAGCTCGACCTTGACCTTGCCGTCGCTGAAGTACATCGACAGCGGGACCAGCGTCACGTTCTGCGTCTGCATCGTGCCGATGAGCCCGTCGATCTCCTTGCGGTGCATCAACAGCTTCCGATTGCGCCGCGGCGCGTGGTTCGTCCAGCTCCCGCTGCCGTACTCGGCGATGTGCAGTCCGCGGAGCCACACCTCGCCGTCGTCGATCGTCGCGAACGCGTCGACGAGGGAGGCTTTGCCGTCGCGCAGCGCCTTCACCTCGGTGCCGACGAGCGCGATGCCCGCCTCGTACGTGTCCAGGATCGTGTACAGGTGGCGCGCCTTGCGGTTGGTCGCGATGGCCTTGCGGCCCTTCTCCTTCACCACGGCGCACCTCCTCACGGGTTCTCGATCGTCGCGGGTCGACGGTCCAGCCTACGCAGGGCCCGGCCGCGCCCGCGAATCCTTTAGCATCCGAACAGTGTCCGCCCACGATGTCGTCCCGCTGCCCACCCTGCGTCCTGCCACCCCCGACGACGCACCGGCGATCGTCGCGCTGCGCGACGGGCTCGCGCGGTGGCTCACCGACACCGGCGTGAACCAGTGGCAGGAGGGTGAGATCACCGTCGAGCAGGTCGCCGCGGGTGCGCGACTCGGCGAGTGGCACGTCGCCGAGTCGGGCGGTGACACCGAG
Organism: Gordonia paraffinivorans; assembly: GCA_036946345.1. Classification (GTDB taxonomy): domain Bacteria; phylum Actinomycetota; class Actinomycetes; order Mycobacteriales; family Mycobacteriaceae; genus Williamsia_A; species Williamsia_A paraffinivorans_A. The sequence continues at coordinate 74,551 of JAQIJH010000019.1, forward strand.
GACAGCCGGGAGATCGTCGCGTGCGTCCGCCTGGCGTGGTCGGACCCGGACTTCTGGGGCGACGACGACGCACCCGCCGGCTACGTCCACGGATTGATGGTCCGCCGCGACCACGCCGGCCACGGGTGGGGACGCGGGTTGATCGAGTGGGCCGCGCAGACCACCGCGGCCGCAGGCCACGGCCGGCTCCGACTCGACACCGCCGCGCACAACACGACGATGGTCGACTACTACCGCTCCCTGGGATTCACGGTGCTGCGCGAGGCCGATCTGCCGCCCCAGTTCGGGCGCGACATGCGGATCGTGCTGTTCGAGCGCCGACTCGACTCCTGACGGGCCGTCACAACTCGCCGAGCGTGCCGAAACCACCCGCCGACCGTGCCGAAACCACGCTCCGAGTGGGCCGGTACCCGACGCCGAGCGTGCTTGCGCTGCTGCGTCGCTCGGCGAGCACCGCTGCGGGCAGCACGGGCCTGCGATCCGGCTCACGCGGCGCCTGGTTTCGGCCCACTGGACGATGAGTTTCGGCCCACTGGACGATGAGTTGTGGCCCACTCGGCGAGGTCCGGGGGCTGGTCCGCCCCCGTACTCAGATCCGCACGTAGAACCGCAGCGTCGCGTACCCGGTGACCGTCGCCAGCCCGAGTCCGGCGAGCAACAGCCACGGGGAGACGAACACGACGTCGCCCATCGTGATGCGCGCGAGGATGTTCACCCCGTAGAGGTCGCCGAGGGCCCGATCGAAGAACAGCACCTTGGCCGCGAACAGGCCGGCGATCGCGATCACCGACCCGATCAGCGCCGACACGACCGCCTCGAGCAGGAACGGCAGCTGGGTGTACCAGCGCGTCGCACCCACCAGACGCATGATGCCGACCTCGGTGCGTCGGGTGTACGCGGCTATCTGCACGGTGTTGGCGATCAGCAGCACGGCGGCGACGGCGAGCACCAGCGCGACGGTGAACGCGGCGTTGCGCGCACCGTCGAGCACGCTGAAGATGCGTTTCACCAGTTCCCGCTGGTCGAGCACACCGTCGATGCCGTCGGCGGTCCGGAACTCGTCGAGAACGGGACCGAAGCGGTTCGCTTCGGAGACACGCACCTTGAACGACGCGGGCAGCGTGTTCTCGCGAATCATCGACGCCAGGTCGGGGTCGTTGGCGAAGGTCTTCGTCTTCGCGTCCCGGAAGGCCGCGGCGCGGTCGATGTACTGCACCGACTCGACACCGTCCGTCTGCTCGATCCGCGTACGCAACGCGGCGCACGGGTCGGCCCGACACTCCGGGTCCGCGTCGGCGACCTGGTCGGAGATGAAGAACTGCATCTCGACGCGGTCGAGGAAGATGTCGCGGCTCTTGTCGGCCATCTGCACCACGAGCAGCCCCCCGCCGAACATGGCGAGGGTGATGGCGGTCGTCAGCACCATCGCCGCGAACATGGTGACGTTGCGGCGCAGGCCGTTGACGACCTCGCTGACGATGAAACTCCAGCGCATCAGCCCACCCCGTAGACGCCGCGCTGGTCGTCGCGCACCAGTCGTCCGAGGTCGAACTCGAGCACCCGACGACGCATGGCGTCGACGATGTGGCGGTCGTGGGTGGCCATCACGACGGTGGTGCCGCGGCGGTTGACGCGGTCGAGCACGTCGACGATCTCCTCACTGGTGGTCGGGTCGAGGTTGCCGGTCGGCTCGTCGGCGAGCAGCAGCAACGGTCGGTTGGCGATCGCGCGGGGCGATGGCCACACGCTGCATCTCCCCGCCCGACAACTCGGTGGGCATGCGGTCGGCCTTGCCCGACAACCCGACGTAGTCGAGCACCTCGGGCACCACCTTCTCGATCGTCGAGCGCGGCTTGCCGATGACCTCGAGTGCGAACGCGACGTTGTCGGCGACGGACTTCTGCTGCAACAGACGGAAGTCCTGGAACACACAGCCGATCGACTGGCGCAGTTGCGGGACGCGGCGGCTGGGCAGTGCGGTGACGTGGAACCGCCCGACGTGGATGTCGCCGCTCGTCGGCTTGTCCTCCTTGAGGAGCAGGCGGAAGAAGGTCGACTTCCCCGAGCCCGACGGCCCGATCAGGAAGGCGAACTCACCCTTCTCGACCTCTAACGACAGCCCCTGCAGCGCCGGTCTCCCGGAGTTCTTGTACTTCATCGTGACGTTGTCGAGGCTGATCACGGCGGCCAGTGTAGCCACGGCCGAGACCCCGTCCGGGGACCCGGAGGGCCCCCGCGCGCGTCACCGCACAGGCGTCGTCGTCGGTGTCTGGCCGGGGAACTGGAGGCCCGGGATGGTCGGGAACTGCAGTCCACCGGTGGTCGTGGTCGGTGCTGTCTGGGTGCCCGTCGAACCGTCGTCGGTGCTGGCCGTGGAGGTGCTCTCCGTCGTCGACGAGGGCGCCGACGACGACGTGGACCGGCGCGTCGTCGTGGTCTCGGGGATGTACTCCTCCGTCGTCGACGGGGTGGTCCGGGGGGCCGTGCTCGCCGCGGCGCGGTCGGCGTCGACCTGCGCGTAGTGGTCGACGCGCTGCCCGTAGAGCGCGAGCAGGCCGACGAACAGCAGCACCATGACGGCTGTCGTCGTGCGGACGCGACCGCCGAGCAGGTGTCGCGGGATGCGCGACCACAGCGACCGGTGCGTCTCGGGCCTCGACGGGGTGCGCGACGGGGTCGTCGGGGCTCATGAGGACCGCCTCGAGGAGTCGGGGGTGGGCTGGTCCGCGTCGGTGCGGGTCTCGCCGACGCCGGACGGGGTCATCGCACCGGTCTCGATGCGTTCGCCGCTCGCGAGCGCGATGCCCGCGCGACCGAACGACCGCACGATCCGGGCGCGCAGGTCGCGGCTGACCTCGAACTGCTTGCCCGGCAGGGTGCGCGCGACCATGCGGACGGTCAGGTTT
>JAQIJH010000020.1:0-87065 GCA_036946345.1 Gordonia paraffinivorans
GTTGACCGGCGGGAAGTCGACGGTGACGGCGACGATCCCCGGCTCGATCGTCGATGTGGTGATGGGCACGGGCGTCCCTCTCGCTATGGTTACCAACCAAACACTTGCTTGGTAGCGTAGCAGGCACTCACCACGGCGGAACGGGGCGGACGCGATGACCGATCTGGGGCTCGACGGTCACGTCGTGCTGGTCACCGGCGGTGCGCGCGGGGTCGGGGCGGGCATCTGCGCCGTCCTGGCCGGGCTCGGGGCGCACCCGATCGCCTGTGCCCGGCGCGCGCCCGACGACCCTGCGGCGACGGGCGACGCCGAGTTCGTCAGCTGCGACGTCCGCGACCCGGACGCGGTGGCGGCCATGATCGCCGACGTCGCCGAGCGGCACGGACGGCTCGACGCCGTCGTCAACAACGCGGGCGGCGCCCCCTTCGCCCCCGCGGCCGACGCGTCGCCGAACTTCCACCGCAAGATCGTCGAGCTCAACCTGCTCGCACCTCTCGTCGTCGCCCAGGCGGCGCGACGGGTGATGGCCGGCCAACCCGACGGCGGCTCGATCGTCAACGTGTCGAGCGTGAGCGGTCACCGGCCGTCGCCGGGAACGGCGGGGTACGGCGCGGCCAAGGCAGGTCTCGACAACCTCACCGGATCGTTGGCCGTCGAGTGGGCCCCGACCGTGCGCGTCAACAGCGTGGTCGCGGGACCGGTCGAGACCGAGCAGTCGATCCTGCACTACGGCGACGAGGATGGTGTCGCCTCGGTGGGACGCACCATCCCGATGGGACGGCTCGCGCGACCGACCGACGTCGGCAACGCCGTCGCCTTCCTCGTCTCACCGCTGGCCGCGTACATCACCGGCGCGGTCCTCACCGTCCACGGGGGCGGGGAGAGGCCGGCGTTCCTCGACGCCGGGACCACCGACAACCGATGGGAGAAGCAGGCACCGTGAGCGGCATCAACGAAGGACGGGTCGTCGTCGTCACGGGAGCGGGACGCGGCATCGGTCGCGAGCACGCGCGCTGGCGTTCGCCGCGTCCGGGGCGAAGGTCGTCGTCAACGACATCGGGGCCGGACTCGACGGCAGCGAGACCGGTGAGTCGCCCGGGGAGCAGGTCGTCGCCGAGATCGTCGACGCGGGGCGGCGAGGCTGTCGTCAACGGCGCCGACGTCGCCGACTGGGAGGGTGCGAAGAGCCTCGTCACCACCGCGGGTCGACGCCTTCGGCGGGCTCGACGTCCTCGTCAACAACGCCGGGTTCCTCCGCGACAGGATGCTCGTGTCGATGAGCGAGTCGGACTGGGACGACGTGGTCCGCGTCCACCTGAAGGGCCACTTCGCGACGCTGCGTCACGCGGCCGAGTACTGGCGCGCGGAGTCGAAGGCGGGGCGGCAGCGTCAGGCCCGCGTGATCAACACGTCGTCGGGGGCCGGGCTCTACGGTTCGGTGGGACAGGGCAACTACGCCGCGGCGAAGGCCGCGATCGCGGAACTCACCATCCAGGCGGCCGCGGAGATGAAGGGCTACGGGATCACGGTCAACGCCATCGCGCCGGCGGCCCGCACCCGCATGACGACCAGTGCCGGAGACGCGATGGCCGCGCAGATGGCGGCCCCCGAGGACGGCTCGTTCGACGCGATGGACCCCGCCAACGTCTCGCCGGTGGTGGTCTGGCTCGGGTCACCCGGGTCCGGTGACGTGACCGGGAGGGTCTTCGAGGTCGAGGGCGGCACGGTCTCGGTCACCGACGGCTGGCAGCGCAGCGCACGGCGCGACAAGGGCGCACGATGGGAGCCCGAGGAACTCGGTCCCGTCGTGGCCGAGATCCTCGCCGAGGCGCCCGCCCCGTTCCCGGTCTACGGCGCGCGATGACCGGTTCTGGTCGAGGATGGTCGGGTGACCGCCACCGCTGACAACCGTCGCCGCCGCCCGCGCGTACATCGAGGCGCTCGCGAGCCACGACGTCACCCACGTCCGCCTCGCCGACGGGTGTCGACGGGTGGAGAACGGGATCCCGACCGGCTCCAGCGGACCCGCGATCGTCCGCGACCTGGACCGTGGTCGGAAGTACCGCGTCATCCGTCGGGTGGAGATCACGAGCATCGGCATCGAGGGGGTCTCGGTCTCCGCGGAATTCCTCGTCCACGTGGTGTTCGGGCTCTCGGCGCGTGTCCGCGAGCGGTTCGACGCCGACGGGTCCGGCGCGATCGACCGCATCACCGCGCGGATCGGGCTGCCGCGCCGGCGGTGAGCGCTCAGGAGGTGCCACCTCCGGTTGTGTCCGAACCGATATGTGGGGCACAGGGTCACAACGTTCGTCGCCCTCAGGGTCACGCGTGCGTATGAATGGAGGGGAGACCCAGACCCGGTCGACGGTGGTCTGTGGCCCCAACGCTCCCACCGTTCGACGAGAGGTCCGGTCATGACCACCTATTCCGAGTACTCCGAGGTCCTCGAGGGCAAATGCCCCTTCGGCGGCAACACCATCGGCGGGGCGGAGACGCAGACGCCCACCCTGTCCGACTGGTACCCACCGATCGGCTGCGCGTCGAGCAGCTGCACACCGACGGACCCGCCGCGAACCCGCTGCGCGACTTCGACTACGAGGCCGCGTTCTCGGCCATCGACCTCCAGCAGTTGAAGGACGAGATCAAGCAGTTCCTCACCACCTCGGTCGACTGGTGGCCGTCGGACTACGGCAACTACGGCCCGCAGATGATCCGCATGGCCTGGCACTCGGCGGGCACCTACCGCATCGCCGACGGGGCGCGGCGGAGCCGGTCAGGCACTGCAGCGGTTCGCGCCGGTGAGCAGTTGGTGGGACAACGGCAACACCGACAAGTCCCGTCGGCTGCTGTGGCCGATCAAGAAGAAGTACGGCAACGCGCTGTCCTGGGCCGACCTGATGATCCTCGCCGGCAACTGCTCGCTGGAGATCATGGGCTTCCCGACCTACGGGTTCGGTGGCGGACGGCGCGACGCGTGGGAGGCCGACGACGCGACCTACTGGGGCGCGGAGTGGGTCGACAACACCCACCCGTCGTCCTACGACGCGATGGTCGACCGCAGCAAGCGCTGGACAGGTCAGCCCGGTGACGCCGACTACGAGCTCGAGCAGCCGCTCGCGGCCTCACATCAGTCGCTCATCTACGTCAACCCCGAGGGCCCGAACCAGGAGGGCGACCCGGCGGCGTCGGCCGTCGACATCCGGATCACCGTTCGGGCGCATGGCCATGAACGACGAGGAGACCGTCGCGCTGATCGCCGGCGGTCACGCGTTCGGCAAGAGCCACGGCAAGGTGCCGTCGGAGGAGATCGGCGCACCGCCGGAGATCGCGCCGATGGAGGCGATGGGCCTCGGCTGGCACAACCCGCGCGGCAGCGGCAACGCCGAGTACACGATGACCAACGGCATCGAGGGGTCGTGGACCCCGAACCCGACCGTCTGGGACAACTCCTATCTGGAGAACCTCTTCCGCTACGAGTGGGAGAAGACCGAGAGCCCCGCAGGTGCCCTGCAGTGGACCCCGACCGACCCCGACGCACCGCACACCCCCGACGCACACATCGCCGGCAAGGACGAGCCGCTGATGATGATGACCAGCGACATCGCCCTGAAGGTCGACCCGGTGTACCGCGAGATCTGCGAGCGGTTCCTCGCCGACTTCGACTACTTCACCGACCAGTTCTCCAAGGCCTGGTTCAAGCTGACCCACCGCGACATGGGTCCGAAGTCCCGCTACCTCGGCCCCGAGGTGCCCGCCGAGGACTTCTCGTGGCAGGACCCGCTGCCCGCCGCCGACGGACCCGCCATCGGTGACGCCGACGTCGCTGCGCTGAAGAAGGCCGTGGAGGACTCGGGGATCTCGGTGTCCGACCTCGCGTTCACCGCGTTCTCCTCGGCGGTGACCTTCCGTGTCTCCGACAAGCGCGGTGGCGCGAACGGTGCGCGTATCGCGCTGGAGCCGCAGAAGGACTGGGATGTCAACGCGCGCACCGTCGACGTGGTCGCGAAGCTCCGGGAGATCAAGGAGTCGAGTGGCACCTCGGTCAGCCTGGCCGACCTCATCGTGCTGGCAGGTTGCGTGGCCGTGGAGCAGGCGGCGGCCGCGGCAGGGGTGACCGTCTCCGTCCCCTTCACCCCGGGCCGCGTCGACGCCGCCCAGGATCAGACCGACCCTGAGCAGTTCGCCTGGCTCGCACCGGTCGTCGACGGTTTCCGGAACTATGTCCTGCCCGACTACCACTCGGTCTCGTCTGTCGCCCCGGAGCGTCTGTTCCTGGACCGGGCGGCGCTGCTGGGCCTGAGCGCGCCCGAGTGGGTGGCGCTGACCGGAGGCCTCCGTGTTCTCGGGTGCAACCACGACGGCTCGTCGACCGGCGTCTTCACCGATCGCGTCGGCACGCTCTCGACCGACTTCTTCGACGCCGTGACGAGCATGGACCACGTCTGGACCAAGGTCGACGACGCCGGTACCGAGTTCACCATCGATGACCGGTCGTCGGGTGAGACGCGGTGGCAGGCATCGCGCAACGACCTGCTGTTCGGGTCCAACTCGCAGCTGCGCGCCGTCGCCGAGGTCTACGCCGCCAGTGACGGTCAGGAGCAATTCGTCCACGACTTCGTCGCGGTGTGGGACAAGGTCATGATGTCCGACCGCTACGACGTCGTGAAGGGCTGACACCGCCTGAGACGACCGACGGCCCTGCCTCCTCGAGGCAGGGCCGTCGTCGTCGTGGTGGTGGCGGTCAGGCGGGTGCGCCGGGCGCGCGGACGACCATGGGGACGCCCGGGAACGCGGACGCCATCTCCGACCGCGACTTGCGCAGCGCGGCTGTGCCGTAGCCCTTCTTGCGGTGGTCGGGGTGGATCCAGATCCGCACGCTGACCTCGCCGTCGACCAGTTCGCCGAACACGAGACCGACCTTCTGTGCTCCGTCGGAGGTGAGTTCCTCGGCGACGTACCAGGCGGCCTCCTCGACCCGGACCCGCTCGGTCGCCAACGCGATCTCCTCGTCGAGCGCACCCGCCGGGTTGCCGGAACCGTCGCCCGCGGAGCCGATCTCCTCGGTCCGGGCCCCGAAGATGTCGCTGTCGGCGGTGCCCGAGAACGGGCGCAGCGTCAGGGTCTCGCCGGTGCTGCCGGGACGGTCGGAGAGGGTGAAGGTGAGCTGCTGGTCGAGGTCCTCGAGCTCCGCCTGGTTGGCGCGACGCTCGTCGACGGTCAGCTGCTGCAACGACATCCCCATCACCGCCTCGGCGCCGAGGGTCGACGCGTCGAGCAGTTGGGTCAGGGCGCGGACCGCACCCTCGCGGTCGGGAGCGTCGACGATCGCGTCGAGCACCTCGTGTCGCTTGTCGAAGGCGGTCAGGAGGGCGTTGGTGATCTCCCGGCGCGCTGCTGCACGGTCGTGATCGGTCATGGCGTCATCGTAGGACAGCGACTCGCGCTCGCAGCCGGAGATGACGGCATCGGTGTGTCAGGCCATCGACGCCTTCTCGAGGTCGGTCAGTGCGTCCTCGAGGTGGTGGATCATGCGTTGCAGACTCGGCAGGGTCTGGCGGCAGCCGACGATGCCGAAGTCGAGCGCGTCGTCGTTGCTGGTGAACGTGATGTTCATGGCCTGGCCGTCCAGGACGATCGAGGCCGGGTACACGCCGTCGAGCCGAGACCCGTTCCAGTACAACGGTTTCGTCGGACCCGGGACGTTGGAGATGATCACGTTGAAGGGCGGCCGCGCGAGGGACACGTAGCCCGGCACGGGTGACAGTGCCAGTGCCGACATGTTGACCGCGCTCAGCAGCAGGATCTGCAGGGGGGTCAGTTCCTTCATCAGTCGCTTCGAGGCCTGCGCAGACTCGCGGATCGACCGGAGCCGGTCGATCGGGTCGTCGAGATCGGTTGCCAGCGAGCAGATGACGGCACCGACGGCGTTGCCGCCGGCGCTCTCGGTGTCGGAGTCGGACCGCAGCGACACCGGGACCATCGCGGTGAGCGACTTGTCCGGCAGCCCGTCGAGTTCCATCAGATAGGTGCGCAGGGCCCCGCTGCACATCGCCAGGACCACGTCGTTGAGGGTTGCGTCGGTGGCATCGGCGACGGCGCGCACGCGGTCGATCTCCCAGGACTGGGCGACGAACCGCCGTGCCCCACCGATCGGTCCGTTGAGGATGGTCTTCGGCGCCTCGAACGGGGTGATGAAGTTGTGGTCGCGCACGGCCTGCCCGAGGACCTTGAGCCCGGCGGGCAGGAGCCCGGCCGCGGTGGTGCCGAGCGACAGGCCCTTGCCGGCCACCGACAGCGGGAGCGCCAGCGGCCCTCCCCGCGAGGTGCCGCCGTCGTGGGACTTCTTCGGTCGCGGATCCCACGGCACCCGCATGCCGGGGTCGTCGGGGTTCTCGTCGAGGGTCGTCTGGAGCATCCGCAGCGCGGAGACCCCGTCGACGAGCGAGTGGTGGACCTTCGTGTAGACCGCGAAACGACCGTCCTCGAGGCCCTCGACGAGGTGCGTCTCCCACATCGGCCGATGGCGGTCGAGCAGGGTGCCGTGCCACCGCGAGGTGAGTTGGAACAGCTCGCGGATCCGTCCCGGGCGGGGGACGGCGGAGTGGCGGATGTGGTACTCGAGATCGACCTCCGGCTCCATCGCCCACCACAGGTTGCCCACCGAGCTCACCGGGTCGGCGGGACGCCTGCTGAAGCGGGTGTTGACCTCGGTGTGCGAGCGAATCTCGTCGACCATGTCGCGCACGTAGTCGGGCCCGGCGCCGTCCGGCGGGGTGAACAGTTGCAGGCCGCCGACGTGCATGGGGTGCTCGCGAGATTCGGCGAGCAGGAACATCGCGTCGGTCGGGGGCATGTACGTCACCGGCACAGTGTTCTCCTCTGCGCCGCAGTTCGGGAACGGTTTCGGTCGTCCGGAGGGTAGACCGTGACCCGTGTCACGAAAGGGTCACCGTGGTGGTCTCGTCACGCAGAGGGAACGCAGACGACGAGCGGGATCGTGCGGTCGGCCCAGTGCTGGTACTGGTCCACGTCGGCGTACAGGTCGGCCATCTGAGGCCACAGACGCTCGCGCTCGGCGTCGTCGGCGGGGTGGGCCCGATACGACCGGGTCTCCGTGCCGATCTGGATCGTCACATCGGGGTCGGCGACGAGGTTCAGGTACCACAGCGGGTGGTTCTTGCGACCACCCTGCGACGCGACGAGCACGACGTCCTCGCCGTCGCGGAGACACAGCAACGGCACGGTGCGCGGCTCCCCGGTCTTGCGGCCGGTGGTGGTGAGAAGGCAGACGGGCACGGGTTTCCGGAAGCCGGCGCCGATGCGCCAGTTGCCGCCGATGCGGCCGCCGGTCGCCTTGTACAGCGCGGTGTTGGCCTTCGATCCCCACTTCAGGAGGGCCCCGACCACGGCGGAGTCGAGGGCGTCCGGCTTCGCGCGATGCTGCTTGTCGGTCGTCATTGGAACATTCTCTCAGATTCGTTCCAATATGGTTCCGGTGGACAGCGCGCCGCCCGCACACATGGTGATCAGCGCGGTCGACGAATCGCTGCGTTCGAGCTCGTGCAGCGCGGTCGTGATGAGGCGTGAACCGGTGCTGCCGACCGGGTGGCCGAGTGCGATGGCGCCACCGTTGACGTTCACCCGATCCATGTCGGGCTCGTGCACCGACGCCCAGCTCAGCAGCACCGACGCGAACGCCTCGTTGACCTCGAAGCGGTCGATGTCGCCGATCGACATGCCGGCCTTGGCCAGCACGCGCTCGGTGGCCTGCACGGGTCCGTCGAGGTGGTAGTAGGGCTCCGCGCCGACGAGGGCCTGCGCCCGGAGGCGAGCCCGCGGGGTCAGGCCGAGTTCCTTCGCCGTCGCCTCGTCCATGATCAGGACGGCAGCGGCGCCGTCGGACACCTGCGAGGAGGTGCCCGCGGTGTGGATGCCGCCCTCGATGACGGGTGTGAGGTTCCCCAGCGACTCGAGGGTCGTGTCCCGCAGACCCTGGTCGCGGTTCACGTCGAGGATCTCACCGGTCAGCGTGCCGTCCTTCAAGCGCTCGGGCGCTTTCATCGACAGCACCTCGCGGTCGAAGCGGCCCTCCTCCCACGCCTGCTTCGCGAGGCGCTGGCTGCGTTCGCCGAGTGCGTCGGTGTCCGCGCGAGTGATGCCGCGGCGCTGCGCGATCCGTTCGGCTGCCTCGAACTGGTTCGGCATGTCGATGTCCCACGACTCGGGGCGCCGTGGTCCGGCGCCCTCGAGCATGACGTTGGCGCCCAGCGGCACCATGCTCATCGCCTCGACGCCGCAGGCGATCCCGACGTCGATGGTGTCGGTGGCGATGAGCCCGGCGATCAGGTGGTTGGCCTGCTGGGCGGATCCGCACTGGCAGTCGACGGTGGTGGCGCCGGTCTGCCACGGCAGGCCCTCGTTCAGCCACGCGGTGCGGGTGATGTTGTTGCCCTGCGCGCCCACCTGCATGACGCAGCCGCCGATGACCTGTTCGACGAGTGCGGGGTCGATGCCCGCGCGCTCGACGACGCCGCGCTGGACGGCACCCAGGATCTCCGCGGGATGCAGACCGGAGAGCCAGCCGGCCCGCTTCCCGATCGGGGACCGCACTGCCTCGACGATGACCGGAACACCCATGGATCAAAACTAGAACACGTTCTCGTAGGCGTCCACATCGGGTGCGGAAAATGCTTCCCGATCGGCCGATATGGGGCCACACTGGCGGATGGAACAGGTTCACCCCTCGTGAAGGAAGCTCGATCATGACCGGAGCCGACGCCCTGACCGATCCCGCCGGATGTCCGGTCTTCTCCGACCCGGTGCTGCGCGAGGGGATCGACCTGACCAGTCCGTCTCTGCTGCAGGACGGGATACCCCACGCGACGTTCGCCGAACTCCGCCGGACCGCTCCGGTGCACTGGGTCGAGCAGCCGTCCGGGACGGGCGGCGGATTCCGTGACGGTGGCTACTGGGCGGTCACGCGACACGAGGACGTCCGTGCGATCTCGAAGAACACCGAGCTGTGGTCGGCCAACGCGAACGGTGTCATCGTGCGTTTCGACAACGAGATGGACCCCGAGCAGCTCGAGGTCACCAAGGCGCTCGTCATCAACCACGATCCGCCCGAGCACACCCGGCTGCGCAAGCTCGTGTCGAAGACGTTCACCCCGCGATCGGTGCACGCGCTGGAGGAGGGTCTCGCCGAACGGGCGCGGCAGATCGTCGAGAAGGCCGCGACGCAGGACGGTCCGAGCGACTTCGTGCACGACGTCGCCGTCGAGTTGCCCCTGCAGGCGATCGCCGATCTCCTCGGTGTGCCGCAGGACGATCGGCAGAAACTCTTCGCGTGGTCGAACGCGATGATGAACTACGACGACCCCGACTTCACCGACGACCCGCAGCTCGCGTCGGCGCAGATCCTCGGCTACGCCTACGAGATGGCGGAGGACCGCAAGAGATGTCCCGTCGGTGACATCGTCACCGAGTTGGTCCACGCCGACATCGACGGCCACGCACTCGACGAGCTCGAGTTCGGGTACTTCTTCATCATGCTGACCGTCGCCGGCAACGAGACGACGCGCAACGCGATCACCCGGGGGATGAACGCCTTCCTCGACAACCCCGACCAGTGGGAGCTCTTCCGGAGCGAACGTCCCGCGACCACGGCCGACGAGATCGTCCGATGGGCCACCCCGGTCAACTGCTTCCAGCGCACCGCGACGGCGGACGTCGAACTGGGTGGCGCGCACATCCGTCGCGGTGAGCGCGTCGGCATGTTCTACGGCTCGGCGAACTACGACACCGAGGTCTTCACCGACCCGTTCACCTTCGACATCACGCGAGACCCCAACCCGCACGTGGGATTCGGTGGCCACGGTGCGCACTACTGCGTCGGCGCGAACCTGGCGCGGATGGAGATCGACCTCATCTTCTCCGCGATCGCCGACCACATGCCCGACATCACGAAGGTCGCCGAGCCCCGCTACCTCCGCCACGGCTGGATCAACGGGATCAAGGAGCTGTCGGTCCGTTACCGGTGAGCGCGTCCACAAACCGCACCGGTGACGACCGCCGTGTGCACAGTGCACGCGGTGGCGACCACCGGTGTCCGTTGTGTACTCGAGGGCGTCGGCCGGGCAGACTGTTCGCCGTGCGTATCTCCAGGCCCCTCGCCGTGCTCCTGCGGGTCCTCGTCGCGGTCGGCCTCGTCGCGGCGCCGGCGCAGGCAGCGCCGTCCGTCGACGCGCAGATCAGGTCGATCGCCGAGGCGAAGGGCGTCGAGGTCGGCGTGTTCGCGCGCGACCTCGCCACCGGTCGCGTCATCACGTCGGTCGGCGCCGACCAGCGTTTCCCGGTGCTGTCGATGTCGAAGGTGTACCTCGCCTCCGCCGTCCTCGACGCCGCGCGTCGCGGACTCCTGCGCCTCGACACCCCCGTCCCCGTCCGGCGGCAGGACATCGTCGCGAACTCGCCCGTCACCGGGACCTTCGTCGGGAAGACGATGACCTATCCCGAGATCGCGGCGGCCGCCCTGCAGCAGAGTGACAACACGGCCGCGAACCTCATGTTCGCCGCCATCGGCGGTCCGACCGCGGTGACGGCGTTCGCTCTCACCGCCGGCGACACGGCCACCGTCATGGTGCGCACCGAGACCGCGTTGAATTCCGCGTTCCCCGGCGACATCCGGGACACGACGATCCCGCAGGCGTGGGCGGCCGGTCTGCAGTCGCTGATGGTCGGCAACCGGCTCGACCCGCGCGACCGCGCGACTCTGGTCGGGTGGATGAGCGGGACCCGCACCTCGGACAAGCGGTTCCGCGCCGACCTCCCCGCGGGATGGACGACCGCGGACAAGACCGGCACCGGTGACTACGGCACGGCGAACGACGGTGGACTGCTGATCGGCCCGAACGGACAGCGGATCCTGCTGGTGGTCCAGACACGCGCGAGCCGCCTCGACGCCGACGCCACGCCGGCCGACGCGGTGATCGGATCGATCGCGGGTCTCGTCGCGCGATCGGTCTGACGCGTCAGGCTCTCCTCATCGACTCCATCGTCTTCTGGACCTCCCAGAAGGCGCGGAGTGCGACGAGCTTGCCGGCGGCGTCGGCGCGATAGGTGAACACCCCATGCGACGTGGTGACGTGCCCGCCGATGTGGGTGACGATGCGGCCCACGTAGGCGACCTCGTTCCCGCAGATGATCTCCTCGTCGAACTGGAAGTCGAGGCGCTCGGTGGTCGCGATCGTCATGTCCCAGAACGCGGAGATCGCGTCGCGACCGCGGTGACCGACGCCCTGCTCGTCGAACATCGACGGGCCGACGGGGTCCTCGACGATCGCGTCGTCGGCGAAATTGTCCAGCCAGCCCTGCTTGTCACGGGCGGCGACCATCTCGCGTGAGACGCGCCCGGCGACGACGGCGGGGTTGTTCTCCCGGTCGATGTCGAGGTAGGCGGGTGTGCCGCTCACGGCTTGTCCGCTCCGAGCAGCCACATCGAGAAGTACTGCGAACCACCGCCGTAGGCGTGGCCCATAGCGGTACGCACACCGTCGACCTGGTGGTCGCCGGCCTTGCCCTGCACCTGACGGGCGGCCTCGGCGCAGCGGATCATGCCGGACGCCCCGATCGGGTTGGAGGACAACACCCCGCCCGACGGGTTGACGGGCATCCGCCCGCCGAAGTCGGTCTCACCCTTCTCGGTCAGCTTCCACCCCTCGTTCTTCGCCGCGAACCCGAGGTTCTCCAGCCACATCGGCTCGAACCACGAGAACGGCACGTAGATCTCGGCGACGTCGACCTCGTCGAGCGGATCGGTCACGCCGGCGTCGCGCCAGAGGGCGGCCGACGCGTCCTGACCGGCCTGCGGGCTCACGACGTTGCGGTGGGCGTAGGCGAGGGGTTCCGTGCGCATCGCGGTGGCGCGGATCCAGGCGACCGGGGTGCCGGCCGCGACGGCGTCGTCGGCTGACTTCTCGTCGCCGATGACGACCGCGCACGCACCGTCCGACGACGGGCAGGTCTCGTCGTATCGGATGGGGTCCCAGAGCATCTGGGAGGCCATGACGCTCTCGACGGTGATGTCGGGTTGATGCAGGTGGGCGAGCGGGTTCTTCGCCCCGTTGCGCCGGTCCTTGGCCGCGACGATGGCGCCGATGTGCTCGGGTGCGCCCGACTGCCGGATGTAGGCGCGGACGTGCGGGGCGAAGAAGCCGCCGGCGCCGGCGCCGACCGGCATCGTGAACGGGACGGGAATCGACAACGCCCACATGGCGTTCGACTCGGACTGCTTCTCCCAGGCAACCGCCAGGACGCGCTTGTGGATGCCCGACTTCACCAGGGACGACGCGACCACCGCGGTCGACGCGCCGACCGAACCGGCCGTGTGGACGCGGATGAGTCGCTTCCCGACGGCGCCGAGGGAGGCGGCCATCGAGAGCTCCGGCATCATCGACCCCTCGAAGAGGTCGGGCGCCTTGCCGACGACGATCGCGTCGATCTCGTCCATGGTGTAGCCGGAGTCGGCGAGTGCGGCGTCGATCGCCTCGCGGCACATGCCCGCCATCGTCACGTCGTGACGTTTGGCGACGTACTTGGTCTGCCCGGTCCCGATGACCGCTGCGCGGTTGGCGCCCATGCTCATTCCCCGCTTCCGGCGGCGCCGGACAGGGCGACCACCATGTTCTGCTGCAGCAACGGCCCGCTCGTGGCGTGCGCGACTGCGGTCTGCGCCTCGCCCGACAGGATCGCCGTGGCCGCGAACCCGATGCGTTCCAGGCCGGCCGCGAACATCGGGTTGGCGGCGAGTGCCCCACCCGACGGGTTGATCTGCACCGAGTCCGGCAGTCGCAACTCGGTGCGCAGGATCAGTTCCTGGTGGGTGAACGGTGCGTACAGCTCGGCGATGTCGACCGCGCGGTCGTCGCCGAGCGCGGTGTCACCGGCGAGACGGGTCGACGGCGAGGTGGTGAGATCGCGCGCCCCGAAGTTCGGGGTGTCGATCCGGTGGTCCCATCCGGTGACCCACGCCGGGTTGGCGACGAGCTGTTTCGCGCGCTCCTCGCTCGCGAGGATCAGGGCCGCGGCCCCGTCGGTGTAGCGCGAGGCGTCATGAGCACGCAGTGGATCGGCGGTGATCGGCTCGGCGAGCAGCTCGTCGACGTCACGGCCGAGGGTGCGCGCGGCGACCTCGGCCATCTGACGTTCGGTCCACGCGCCGGACTCGAGGCCGAGACGTGTCTGCAGGCCGGCCAGCGACGTCGCGTCGGGCCACAGCGGGGACACCGTGTACGGGTCGGTCTGCAGCGCCAGGGTCAGGTCCATCGTCCCGGCCGACGGCTTGCCGAAGCCGTAGGTGAGTGCGAGATCGACCTCGCCCGTGGCGATCTTGACGTAGGCCTCGTAGGCGGCCCAGGCGGCGTCCATCTCGACGTGGGACTCGTTGATCGGCGGCACGGCGCCGATCGAGTCGATGGCGGAGATGAACGAGAACGCCCGTCCCGCGAGGTAGTCCGACGATCCGCTGCACCAGAAGCCGATGTCGGTGCGGGTGATGCCGAGCTCGGCGTAGAGCTTCGCGAAGCAGGGCATCAGCATCTCGACACCGTTGGTGGTGCCGAACGTCGAGTCGACGTGCGGGCTGTGGGCGAATCCGACGATCGCCACGCGTGGTGCGGTCACAGGTGACTCCGGTAGGTCTCGTAGTCGGCGTCGGGTTCGCCGGACGGCTTGAAATGACTGATGTTGCGGGCGGTGTGGCCCCACTCGGACCTGTCGCGCCACACGGCCTTCACCCGCATCCCCATCCGGACCTCGTGCGCCTCGCACTCGAGGATCAGGTGCAGGAAGCCGATGTCGGTCCCGTCGAGGACGACATAGGCCGCCACGTAGGGGGGCGTGATCTGCTGGCCCATGAAGGGCACGTTGACGATGCAGAACGTCGTGACGATGCCGGTGTCGGGCAGATCGACCATCTCCGTGGTTGGGTCGCCGTTGGCCGGACTCGACGAGCGCGGAGGGAAGTACACGCCGTCGCTGGTGCGACCGCCGATGAGCTTCCCTTCGGCGAGCCCCTGCAGGTACAGGGTCTCGACGACGGTGGCGGCGTGTTCGATCTCGAGACCGATGGGGTAGGAGACGACGCCGGGGGTCTCCTGCTCGGCCGCCGAGGCCGGAGCGTCCTCGGCGGTGTCGCCGAGGACGAAGTGCGTGATGTCGGTGATGCGACCGGTCCGCTCGTCGGCCCACACCGGGACGACCCGCGCCCCGACGGACACCGCGTCGGCGGAGTCGGCCGCGACGGCGTGCAGCAGATCGGTGTCGGCGCCGTCGAAGCGGATCAGCGCCCACGCGAACGGGCGGTCCAGCGGCTGACCGGGGAGGGGCTCGGGTTGCCACGACCAGCTCGAGATCGTCCCGACCGGTCCGACGTCGACGAACTCGGTCGTGGGAGCGCCGGTGTCGGGGTCGAACTCACTGGGCGGCACCATGACCGTGCCCGCCGCCGTCCGCCCACCGACGATGCGGCCCTCCCGGATGCCGTCGGCGAAGCGGCCCAACACCGGCCCGAGGGAGCGGGTGTAGTCGAAGCTGTTGCGCAGCGGCGCGGTCAGCGGCGGCGTCTCTGGTTCGGGCACGTCGGCGACCGCCGACGCCAACACGGCGGCCAGTCCGGGCCCGGTCTCGCTGATGGTCACCCAGCGAGTAGAACAGGTTCTAGTATTGGTCCGCAAGAACCGTCTCCGGGAGGCTCGCGTGAAGCTGGGACTGCAGTTGGGCTACTGGGCCGCGGGCCCGATCGAGAACGCCCCCGAGCTGATCGCGGCGGCCGAGGAATCGGGTTTCGACGCCGTGTTCACCGCCGAGTCGTGGGGGTCGGACGCCTTCACCCCGCTGGCGTGGTGGGGGAGCTCGACGGCGCGTGTCCGACTCGGGACGG
Source organism: Gordonia paraffinivorans (assembly GCA_036946345.1). Classification (GTDB taxonomy): domain Bacteria; phylum Actinomycetota; class Actinomycetes; order Mycobacteriales; family Mycobacteriaceae; genus Williamsia_A; species Williamsia_A paraffinivorans_A. The sequence continues at coordinate 14,939 of JAQIJH010000020.1, forward strand.
CCGTCGCCCAGGTGTCGGCGCGGCCGCCGACGTCGTTGGCGATGCACGCGCTGACCATCGACCACCTGTCCGGCGGTCGGCACATCCTCGGCATCGGTGTCTCCGGCCCGCAGGTCGTGGAGGGGTGGTACGGGCAGCCGTTCGCGAGGCCGCTGGCCCGCACCCGTGAATACGTGCAGGTCATCCGGGATGTCCTGGATCGCGAGGGGCCCGTCACGAACGACGGGTCGCACTATCCGCTGCCGTACCCGTCCGACGCGCCGGGCGCGACCGGGCTCGGCAAGTCACTGAAGCCGATCACCCACCCGCTGCGGTCCGACCTTCCCATCTGGCTGGGCGCCGAGGGTCCGAAGAACATCGCGCTGGCCGGTGAGATCGCCGACGGCTGGCTGGCGATCTACTACACGCCGCGCCTGGCCGACCGCTACGAGGAGTGGTTGGCCGAGGGTATGAGCCGACCCGGGGCGCGTCGTACCCGCGACGAGTTCGAGGTCGCGGCGACCGTGCAGGTCGAGATCACCGACGACGTGGCCGCCACCGTGAACGCCTACAAGCCGATCACCGCCTTCTACCTGGGCGGGATGGGTGCCAAGGACCTGAACTTCCACGCCGAGGTCTATCGACGGATGGGATACGCCGACGCGGTCGACGAGATCAGCGCGCTGTTCGCCGAGGGGCGTCGCGACGACGCGATCGCGGCCGTACCCGACGAGCTCGTCTGCGAGACGATGATCGTCGGCGACGAGGACACCGTCCGTCGGGAGATCGCGCGGTGGGAGGCGGCCGGCGTCTCGATGCTCATGGTGACCGCGCGATCGGCCGACCTTGTCCGGCGGTTGGGGAAGCTGGTCTAATGGCCGATCGAGGCAACTAGAACGTGTTCTAGAAATCGCGGCATCGCGCCGCTCCTACGAGGAGGCACCCGTGTCCGACACCGACGCGCCCATCGGTCTGTGGAACATCGCCCGCGAGACACCCGACAAGATCGCCCTCGTCGACCCCGACGGCGTCGAGCACAGCTACGGCGAGATCGTGTCGCGGGCGAACAGGGTGTCCAACGGCCTGCGCCGGCACGGATTCGTCACCGGTGACACCCTCGTGATCGCCACACCGAACTGTGTCGAGACAGTGGTGCTCCAGTTCGCCGCACTGCAGATCGGGCTCTACCTGGCGCCCGTGAACTGGCACCTCACAGGACCGGAGATCGCCTACATCCTGGGCGATTCGGAGGCGAAGATCTTCGCCGCGCACGAGCGCTTCGCCGAGACCGCCCAGATCGCGGCCCGTGAGGCGGGTCTCGCCGCGGAGAACCTCTTCGCCGTCGGGACGGTCGAGGGGTTCCGCCCGCTCGACGACCTGATCGACGGCGTCGACGACAGCCTGCCGTCGGAGCGGACCACCGGCGCGCCGATGCTCTACACCTCGGGGACCACCGGCAAGCCCAAGGGTGTCCGTCGGCCGCTGACCGGCGCCGCCCCCGAACAGGCGGCACTCGGCGGCATCGGTTTCTTCGGCGTCATGGGTCTCGTGCCGCACGACGACCACGTGCACATCTGCGGTTCGCCGCTGTACCACACGGCCGTCGTCAACTTCGTGATGATCTCGATGCAGCTGGGACACAAGGTCGTCCTGATGGACAAGTGGGATCCGGAGGGCATGCTCGCACTCATCGAGAAGCATCGGGTGACGCAGAGTCACATGGTGCCCACGCAGTTCCACCGCCTCCTCGCGCTGCCGGAGGAGGTGCGGGCGAAGTACAACGTGTCGTCGCTGCGCAACATGATCCACGGTGCGGCACCGTGTCCCCGCGAGATCAAGCAGCAGATGCTCGAGTGGTGGGGTCCGGTGGTCACCGAGTACTACGCCGCGACCGAGGGCGGCGGCACCACCATCTTCGGCGACGAGTGGCTGACGCATCCGGGGTCGGTGGGCAAAGCGTGGTCGTACTCCGTCGTGAAGATCCTGGACGACAACGGCGAGGAGGTCCCGCGCGGCGAGAGCGGCCAGGTCTACATGGAGATGAAGGGCTCCTCCTTCGAGTACTACAAGGACAAGGAGAAGACCCAGAAGGCCCGTGTCGGCACCATGTTCACCACCGGCGACATCGGGTACATGGACGACGACGGATACCTGTACCTCCTCGACCGCAAGAACGACATGATCATCTCCGGCGGCGTGAACATCTATCCCGCGGAGATCGAAGGTGAACTCGCGGTGCACCCCAAGGTTGCCGACGTCGCCGTGTTCGGTGTGCCGCATGCCGATTGGGGGGAGGAGATCAAGGCCGTCGTGCAGCCGGCGCCCGGGGTGGTCGGCGACGACGCGCTCACCGACGAGCTGATGGAGTACGCGCGTGAGCGGCTCGCGAAGTTCAAGCTGCCGCGCTCCATCGACTACATCGACGAGATGCCCCGCGCCGACAACGGCAAGCTCTACAAGCGCCGCCTGCGCGACCCGTACTGGGAGAAGGCCGAACGCGCGATCTGACCCCGCCTCCCGGTCACCCTGGTCCGTCTGTCGGGCAGACCTCTCCTCTGAAGTCATGTGTGCACAACCGGTTCCGAGCTGATCGGCTTGTCGGACCCCTCATGTACACATGTACGTATGGCGAGCACCGGCATCCTCGACGCGCGTGAGGCGCTGCGCAATGTGATGACTGTGCTCGCTGCACTTCCCGCTGCGGGCGACGAGGCCGAGGCGATCGATCTGATCTCGCTGGCCGAGTCGGTCAAGTCGTCGTGCGCCGCCGTTCAGGCGCAGCAGACGTTGCGGCTGCAGGAGCTGCGGTCCGCCGCGGAAGCCGAGCGGGGTGTTCCGGTCGAGCGACGCTGCCGCGGGTTGTCGGCGGAGGTGGCGTTGGCGCGTCGGGTGTCGGGCAACGCCGGAGGCCGGTATCTGGGGTTCGCGCGGGCGATGGGGGAGATGCCGAACACGTTCGCTCGGTTGCGGGAGGGTTCGCTCTCGGAGTGGCGGGCCACGATCCTGGTCCGGGAGACCGGGTATCTACAGGTCGGAGACCGCCGTGCGATCGACCACGCGCTGTGCGCCGATCCGACGACGCTGGATGGTGTCGGGGACCGCGCGCTCGAGGCGTTCGCGAAGAAGATCGCGTATCAGCGCGATCCGCACGCGGTGGTGGAGTGGAATGCGTCAGCGCCGAAGGATCGCCGGGTGACGATCCGGCCGAAACCCGATGCGATGGTGCAACTGTCCGCATTGCTGCCGATGAAGGCAGGCATCGCTGCTTACGCGGCACTCAAGCAGCACGCTGACTCGATCGTGGGAGACGACGACCGGAACCACGCGCAGGTCATGGCCGACACGATGCTCGAGCGGCTGACCGGAAAGGCGACAGCTGAGGACGTGGCCGTCTCGGTCGACGTCGTCGTCTCCGCCGATGTGCTCGTCGGCGGCTCTGACACCGCTGCGGAAGTTCCGGGCTACGGACCGATCCCGGCTGACACAGCGCGCAGTCTCATCTCCGACGCCCTCGACGCCGATGCTCTCGTCGAGCTGCGACGGCTGTTCGCCTCCCCCGAGTCCGGCGCACTCGTCGCGATGGAGTCCCGAGCCCGGATCTTCCCCAACGGATTGCGTCGCTTGATCACCCGCCGCGATGTGTCGTGTCGGATCCCGTACTGCGACGCCCCGATCGCCGAGATCGACCATGCCCACCCCCACCACGACGGCGGACCAACCGATGCGCTCAACGGCCTGGGCGAGTGTCGCACCCACAACAGGCAGAAAGAGGCCGTCGGGTGGCAGGTCACCACCGCGATCGACGACGACGGCACCCACGAAGCGCTGATCCGCACACCCACCGGCCACGAACACCGGTCGCGCGCACCCGCGCGGGGACAGGACGCTGCCTAGTCAGTACGCAGAGTCGGCACGTTCGGCGCTGAGGTGCCGCGAGAAGAAGTCGGCGAGCCGAGCAACGGTGGGGTCGACGAAGCGGGGCTCGTCGTACATCTCGTAATGTCCCGCGCCCTCGACGACGACGAACGCGTCCTTGTTCGGCGCGAGCTCGTAGAGATGCTGGCCGTCGGCAAACGAACCGGTCGTGCCCTGACGGCCGCCGACGACGACGAGCAGCGGTTGGGTGAGCAGCTCACCGGCGAGATGGAACGCGTCGAAACCGAGCACCTGCGCGTCACCGCGCGCGACTCGGCGGTTGGTCGAGTGCTCGTCGCGTCCGCGGTCGGTGCGATAGAAGTCGATCGCCTGCAGCACGTCGATGTCGGTGATCCCGGCCGCATCGGCCTCGGCTCGAGTGTCCGGTAGCCAGGGAACACGGACGGGTTCGCCGCCGGCGGCCTCGACAGAGCGCTGCTCGGCCGCTCGCCGCAGGGCCGCGGCGACGGCACCCGGTGTGGGATCGCCCTGTCGGCGAGCGCGGCCGATGTTGACGGGGACGACGACGGCGAGTGCGCGGATACGGTGATCGGTCATCGCGGTGTGGGCCGCGTATCCGCCGCCGGCGCAGATCCCGAGGGCTCCGATACGCCGCCCGTCGACGTCGGCGAGTGTCGAGAGGTGATCGACGGCGTGGCGGATGTCGGCCGCCCGCTCGTACGGGTCCTCGAGATCGCGCGGCTCGCCGTCGCTCTCGCCCTGGAAGGCGGGATCGAAGACCAACGCCGTCACGCCGGCGGCGGCGAGGCGTCGTCCGTAGTTGGCCCCGATCTGACCGCGCACGCTGCTCCCAGGGGTGGAGACGACGACCGCGGGCGCGGGTTCGTCGGCAGGTCGGGCGCGGTGGAGCGTGCCGGCCAACGTCAGCGGACCTCGTGGGATGCGGATGTCGATGTGTGTCGTCATGACCCTCCCGTTCTGACCGCTACGGTAGTGCGAACTCTGCTGTGGTCGGCACGGTCGTGGTGTCCTGCTGCCCACCGGATGGTTCCGGCTGCCCAACAGACGGGGGGTGGGTGGCGGTGTCAGGAGGTCGGGACGGCCGCCCTGGTCCGGGGGCGGAGGGTCAGCTCGAAACCCTCGGGCAGCATAGTCAGGCGCTCGGTGACGCGGAGGTCGTAGTCGGGGTCGGCCTGGATGTCGAAGCGGTGCAGCACCGTCGCCAGCACGAGCACCGCCTCGTGGATCGCGAACTGACGACCGATGCACGCCCGGAGTCCGGCGCCGAACGGCTTGTAGCTGTGCGGCGGGCGCTTCTTGACGTTCTCGGGCAGGAACCGATCCGGGTCGAAGCGGTCCGGGTCCTCCCACACCTCGGGGTCCTTGTGCACCGCACCGAGACTCACGATGGCGTAGTCGTCGGGGTCCATGCGGTACTCGTCGGCGAGGAGCGTCGACTCCCGCGGTCTGCGCGCGAACCCCGGGACGGTCGGCCAGATGCGCAGCGATTCGTCGAGGACGCGTCGGACGTAGCGGAACTTGGCGACCTGTTCGAACTCCGGCATCGCCGTCGGGTCGTCGCCGAGCAACTCGTCGACCTCGTCGCGTGCGCGGGCGAGGCACTCGGGGTTGCGGGCGAGGTAGTGCAACGCGAACGACAGTGCGCCCGAGGTGGTCTCGTGCCCGGCGACGAGGAACGTGAGGATCTGGTGGCGGATGTTCACCGGTGAGAGTCGCTCGCCGGTCTCGGGATGGGCGACATTGAGCATGATGCCCAGCAAGTCGTGTTGGTCGTCGGATCCGCTCCGCGCAGCGATGAGGTCGTCGAGCATCTCGTCGACGTAGTCCTGGTGGCGCGCGAAGCGACGGTCGAGGACCCAGGCGAGCGCGTCGCCGCCGGGCAGGGCCCGGACCATCCCCTTGCGTCGCCCGGTCTCCAGCGCGGTGACCATCGCGGCGACGAACGGGTGCGGCTCGGCCGACCGGAACGACCCGAAGTCCTGGCTGAACGCGGAGCGGGTCAGCGTCTCCATGGTCAGCTTCGTCATGTCGCGCGAGACGTCGACGGGTCCGTCCACGAGCTGTCGTTCCCAGTAGTCGACGAGCTCCGTCGCCGTCTCGACCATCACCGGGTGATAGGACCGCATAGCGGGCTTCGTGAACGCGGGGACGAGGAGCTCGTGTGCGAGCTGCCAGTTCGGCTCGTCGTTGTAGGCGGTGAAGAGGCCGTCGCCGGCGTAGTCGCGCAGAGCTGCGACCGCGGGCGGCAGCGCCTTGCAGAAGCGGGTCTCCTCGCAGAGCTCCGCCGTCAGGGCCGCGGAGCCGACGAACACCAGCCGCTGGCTGAGCACCTGCAACTCCCAGATCGGGCCGAGCCCGCGCGACGCCTCGAGCATGCTCTGGATCGGGCGGGACCGGTCGACCGTGAGCAGGTCGCCGATCACCGGCCGCCGGTGACCCGGATGCGGGAACTGCCGGCCGTCCCAGTCGTTGCGTGCCACGGACCGACTGTCCCGCGCTACTGAATCGGTGTCAAGTAAGGGATGACGCGAGTAGCGTGACGCCCGTGGCCGGACGAACGCGGATGAGCCCCGAGCGTCGGCGCGACCAGTTGCTGGATCTCGGCGTCGAGCTGTTCGCGCTCCACCCGTACGACGAGGTCCACATCGAGCGCGTCGCCGAGCTCGCGGGTGTGTCGCGTGGCCTGCTGTACCACTACTTCCCGGGGAAGCGGGAGTTCTTCGTCGCCCTGCTCACCCGTGAGAACGAGCGGCTCATGCAGGAGACCGCGCCCGACCCCGCGCTCACGCCGGTCGAGCAGCTGGAGAACGGGATCCGGGCGTTCGTCGACCACTGCCGTGCACATGAACACGGCGTCCGGGCAGTGATCCGGGGCGGTGTGAGCAGCGATCCGGACATCGTGGCCCTGGTGTCGGGATCGATCGACGTGCAGGTGTCGCGCATCCTCGCCGCGGCCCGCGCCGGCGACGACCCCGCGCCGATCCTGGTGCTCGCCCTCCGCGGGTGGATCGGGCTGCTCCGTGCAGCCTGCTACGAGATGCTCACCGACAAGCGGATCGACCCCGACGACGTCGTGGCTCTGTGCCGGTCGGCGTTCTTCGGGACGCTGTCGGGTCTGCCGCCCGCGGTGCTACCACCCGTCGTCGCCGAGATCCTCGGCGGCCAGGCGTCGGCGACCGGATCCCTCACCGGCCGGTGAAGACCGGCTTCTCCCTGTTCGCGAAAGCCTTCGGGCCGATTTTCGCGTCGTCGCTGGCGAACACCTTCTTGCCCAGGGCCGTCTCGACGGGGAACGCGTCCATCTCGTGCATGCCCTCGGTGTCGCGGATGGTGCGGAGGATGTTCTGCACGGCGACAGGGCCGTTCGCCGCGATGCGGTCGGCGATCTCGAGTGCCTTCTCGAGCGCGGAGCCGTCGGGGACGACGTAACCGATCAGCCCGTAGGACAACGCTTCCTGTGCGGTGACCTGACGACCGGTCAGCAGGATGTCGGCGGCGATCGTGTACGGGATCTGGCGGACGAGTCGGACCGCGCTGCCGCCCAGCGGGAACAGGCCCCACCGCGCCTCGGAGACGCCGAAGCGCGCACTCTCGCCCGCGACGCGGATGTCGGTGCCCTGCAGGATCTCGGTGCCGCCGGCGATCGCGGGGCCCTCGACGGCGGCGATGAGCGGCTTCGTCAGACGGCGCCCCTTGAGCAGGGCCGGCAGGTGAGTGGGATCGAAGGCGCCCGAGTCGAAGCTGTCGCCGGGCGCCTGCTCGTTCATCGCTTTCAGGTCGGCGCCTGCGCAGAAGTACCCGCCCGCGCCGGTGAGGATCGCGACCCGGATCTCGTCGTCGGTGTCGATGCGGTCCCACGCCTCCACCATGATGCGCATCATCTCGGTCGAGAGCGCGTTGCGTGCCTGCGGCCGGTTGAGGGTGACGATCAGGACGTGGCCACGCTGCTCGACGAGACACTCGGGCTCGCGGCCTGAGGTGTCGACTCCGGTGTCGGTCGAGCCGGTGTCGGGGGTGCTGGACACGGGTGACTCCCTCGCGATCGGGCAGGTGTTCTGCGGTTTCCTTGCTCAAAACGGTAACACGTTCTAGTTTTGTGCCATGGCCTTCACCATCGCCGATCTCGTCGAGCACGCCGTCGATCTCATGCCCGACCGCGTCGCCCTGGAGACCGACGGCGCGTCGCGGACCTACGCCGAGCTCGAGGCGCGCAGCAACGCGCTCGCCCACCAGCTCCGGGCGCTCGGCGTGCGGCCCGGCGACACCGTCGGGCTCTACAGCCGCAACACCCTCGAATGCGTCGAGGCCATGGTGGCGATCTTCAAGGCCCGTGCGGTCATGGTGAACGTCAACTTCCGCTACGTCGAGGCCGAGCTCGAACACATCTTCACCGACTCGCAGATGTCGGTGCTGATCTACGAGCGGCAGTACACCCAGAAGGTCGCGAAGGTGCTGCCGACGGCGCCGGACCTGAAGCACCTCATCGTCATCGAGGACGGCACCGGCAAAGACGTCGCCGACGCACTGAACCATGGGCACCTCACCGCCGACGCCATCGAGTTCGACGACGCGGTCGCGAACAACCCCACCGAGCGCGACTTCGAGGACCGCTCGGACGACGACCTCTACATCCTCTACACCGGCGGGACGACCGGGAAACCGAAGGGCGTCGTCTGGCGGCAGTACGACGTGTTCCGCGTGCTGGGTGGCGGAACCGACTGGTACACAGGCGAACCCGTGACCGACGAGTGGAAGTTCGCGAACGAGGGGGCCGCGGGCGGCCAACTGGTGCGGTTCCCGATCCCGCCGTTCATCCACGGCGGGTCGCAGTGGGCGGTGTTCCAGGCCCTGTTCGGCGGCCAGAAGGCGATCATCTACCCCGAGTTCGGCGCGCATCAGACGTGGGAGATCGTCGAGCGGCACAAGGCCAACGTCGTGTTCATCACCGGGGATGCCATGGGACGCCCCATGATCGAGGCCCTGTTGGAGAAGGACTACGACACGTCGTCCGTCGTCTCCATCGCCTCGTCGGCCGCGATCTTCTCGCAGAGCGTCAAGGACCAGTACGTCGACCGGTTCCCGAACGCGATCATCGTCGACGCCATCGGGTCGTCGGAGACCGGCTTCGGCGGTATGACAGCGGTCGCGAAGGGTCAGGCGCACGCGGGCGGGCCGCGCGTGAAGGCCGATCCCAACACCGTCCTGCTCCGCGAGGACGGCACCGTCATCCCGGTCGGGTCCGACGAGGTCGGACTGATGGCCCGCACCGGCAACATCCCGTTGCGCTACCACAACGACCCCGAGAAGTCGGCGAAGACATTCAAGACCTTCGACGGCGTGCGCTATTCGATGCCGGGTGACTTCGCGCGCTACGAACCCGACGGCACCATCACGATGCTCGGTCGTGGCTCGGTGTCCATCAACTCCGGGGGCGAGAAGATCTTCCCCGAGGAGGTGGAGCAGGCGCTCAAGGCCCACCCCGACGTGTTCGACACCGTCGTCGTCGGTGTCCCCGACGACCGTTACGGCAGTCGTGTCGCGGCGGTGATCGCCGCCCGCGACGGCCATCGCCCGCCACTCGCCGACATCAACACCGTCGCCCGCGAACAGATCGCCGGCTACAAGTGCCCGCGCAGCGTCTGGTTCGTCGACGAGATCAAGCGCTCGCCCGCAGGCAAGCCGAACTATCGCTGGGGACACGAGGTCACGGAGTCCCGCCCCGCCGACGAGACACTCGAGGTCTCGTCCACCCGCTCCTGACGCCCATCCACACAGACAGGCACACCATGCGCACCGCCCTCGCCGATCGTTTCGGCATCGAGTACCCGATCTTCGGGTTCACCCCGTCCGAGCACGTCGCCGCGGCCATCAGCCGCGCCGGCGGCCTCGGCGTCCTCGGCTGCGTCCGGTTCAACGAGACCGACGAACTCGACCGCGTGCTGACCTGGATGCACGAGAACACCGACGGCAAACCGTTCGGCGTCGACATCGTCATGCCCGCGAAGATCCCGACCGAGGGCACGAAGGTCGACCTCGACGCGATGATCCCGCCCGAGCACCGCGCGTTCGTCGAGCGCACCCTCGACGAACTGGGTGTGCCCACGCTCGAGGGCGAGGAGCGCGTGAACGCCGGTGTCCTCGGCTGGCTGCACTCCGTCGCCCGATCGCACGTCGACGTCGCGATGGAGCACGCCGACCGGCACGGGCAGATCAAGCTCATCGCCAACGCGCTGGGCTCGCCGCCGGAGGATGTCATCTCGACGTCCCACGCCCACGGCGTGCAGGTCGCGGCACTCGCCGGCGCCCGATCGCACGCGCTGCACCACGTGGACGCCGGCGTCGACATCGTCATCGCCCAGGGCTACGAGGCCGGCGGTCACACGGGCGAGATCACCTCGGTCGTCCTGTGGCCGGAGGTCGTCGACGCCGTGGGGGACAACGCCTCCGTCCTGGCTGCAGGGGGTGTGGGCAGCGGTCGCCAGATCGCGGCCGCCCTGGCGTCGGGCGCCGACGGTGTGTGGATGGGCTCCTACTGGCTCACCGCCGCCGAGTACCGACTCGGCGCGAAGGGCGACGGCCCGACCACCATCCAGCAGGCCCTGCTGGCGGCCACGTCGCACGACACCGTGCGTCGTCGCATCTACTCCGGCAAGCCCGCCCGACTGCTCAAGACGAGGTGGACCGACGCGTGGGACGCACCGGATGCGCCTGCGCCGCTGCCGATGCCGTTGCAGAACCTGCTCGTCGCCGACGCGCATTCGCGGATCTCCGCCGCCGACGACCCGCAGGTCGTCGCGATGCCCGCGGGTCAGATCGTCGGGCGGATGAACGCGATCACGCCCGTCGCGGACCTGATCGACGGTCTCGTCGAGGAGTACACCCGCACCGTCGAACGCCTGGCCGCGACCCTGCCGCACACCGCCCCGGCCTGAGAACGGGGGTCACCGGTAGGTGCGGGCCGCCGGGTCGAGGGTCCACGTCGGCTCCGGGGTCGACGCCGCGAGGCTGCGCCGGAGCACCTTGAACGTCGCGGTCGTCGGCAGCTCGTCGACGACGCACACGTGCCGGGGCCACTGTTTGGGCCCGAGGTCGGACTGCAGCGCGAGGAACGACGACAGTTCGTGCGCCGACAAAGAATCGGTGACCAGCGACGCGACGATCTCGTCGCCGATGTCGGTGCCGACGCCGTAGACGCTCGCGAGTCGGATGCCGGGGTGGCGCAGCAGGATCCGCTCGATCGGCCCGGTGCCGACGTTCTCGCCGTCGACGCGCACCCAGTCGCCCATCCGGCCCGCGAAGTACACGAACCCGTCGTGGTCGACGTAGGCCAGGTCGCCCGAGTGGTAGATGCCTCCCCGCATCCGCTCGGCGTCGGCGGCGGGGTCGTTGTGGTAGCCGGTGAACGCGCCCGGCCCGGAGAGGTTGACGATCTCGCCGACGGCCTCGTCGGGGTTGAGCAGCCGACCGTCGGCGTCGAACTCCGCGGGCGGGCAGGGCAGTCCGGTTTCCGGGTCGAGCACGGCGACCGGCGCGACGAGCGGTCCGAGCGCCTCGGGCGGGGTGTCCGGCGTGCGGCCGATGGCCACGCCACCCTCGGTCGACCCGAAGCCGTCGACGACGCGGACGTCGAACCGCTCGGAGAACGCGGCAATGTCGCCGGGTGAGGCCTCGTTGCCGTAGACGATCCGCAGCGGGTTGTCGGCGTCGTCGGGACTGGCCGGCGTCGCGAGGACGTAGGTCAGCGGCTTCCCGACGTAGTTGGCGTAGGTGACCCCGTGCCGACGGACGTCGTCGATGAACCCGGATGCGGAGAACCGCGGCCGCAGGGCGACGGACGCGCCCGCGGCGACCGCGACACCCCAGCCGGCGATGATCGCGTTGGAGTGGAACATCGGCATCGACAGATACACGACGTCGTCGGCGCCGAGCCCGAAACGGTCGGCCAGCATCACGCCCGCCGTGGTCACCTTCGCGTGGTCACAACGGACGGCCTTCGGGTCGCCGCTGGTGCCGGAGGTGAAGATCAGCATGAACAGGTCGTCGGGTGCGGGGCGGCGCGACGGCGGGGCGGCCACCACGTCCTGTGCCGCGACCTCGGTGAGCCAGTCCGGCGATGTCACGTCGACGACCGGGATCCCGGCGGTGTCGACACCGTCGAGAAGCGCTGCGGTGGAGGGCTCCACGAGCACCATGGCGCAGTCCGCGACGGTCATGTCGCGGGACAGGGCCGCTCCACGTCGAGTGGTGTTCAGTCCGACGACCACGAGTCCGTCGAGAGAGGCTGCGGAGAGCACCGTGGCGAACGCCGGGGTGTTCTCGAGAAGGACCGCGACGTGCGGTGGCCGACCGGGGTCGAGGCGGGCGCGCAGGGTGCGTGCCCACCTCCGCGCCTCGACGAGATGCTCACGCCAGCTGAGGGACGTGTCGCCGCAGCGGATCCCGCGGTCGTCGACGACGGCCAGGCGGTCGAGAAGGTCGGCGATCGCGACGGTCGCCACCACGGTGGTCACACCGGCTCGGCCGCCAACGCCGCGCCGATGCGCCGCAGCGCCGTCGTGGCCGACCCGGTCGCGAACTCGTTCTGCTTGGCACGCAGGAAGTACCGGTGTGTCGGGTGGCTGGTGTCGATACCGACGCCACCGTGCACGTGGACCGCTGTGTGCGCGACGCGGTGCCCGGCCTCGGCGGCCCAGAACTTCGCGGTCGCCAGCTCGGTGCCGGCCGGTTCACCCGCACCGACGAGGTAGGCCGCCTGCAGCGTGGTGAGGGTGGCCGCGCGGACGTCGATGTAGCCGTCGGCCAGTCGCTGCGCGACCGCCTGGAACGATCCGATGGGGCGTGAGAACTGCTCGCGTTCACGCGCGTACTCCGCGGTCCGGTCGAGGGCGCCGGTGACCACCCCGACCTGATCGGCGCACTGGGCCAGCGTGAGTCGGTTCACCACGGCCTCGACGGCGTCGGCCCGGCCGAGGACGTCGTCCGCGCCCACCCGCATACCGGCGAACTCGACGTGTGCCGAGGGCACGAGGCCGGTCGTGCGTGCGTCCTCGCGGGTGATTCCGTCGACGTCGACAGGCACCAGCGCGGCCAGGGTGCCGTCGGGCGCCGTCGCCGTCACGATGACCGCCGTCGCCGAGGCGGCGAACGGCACCGACAGGGCCGTGCCGTCGAGCACCCATCCGTCCCCGTCGGGGCGGGCGGTGATCGTCGGGGCGAGCGGGTCGTCGGACAACTCGCCGTCGACCGCGACGGTGACGACCGATGAGCCGTCGGTGACACGCGGCAGCCAGGTGGCACGCAGTCGCTGTCTGCCGAGCCGGGCGATGAGCGGCACGGCCACCATCGCATGGGGACCGAAGGGGACACGCGCCAGCGTCGAGCCCAGTTCCTGTGCGACGGCCACGTTCTCGACGACACCGAGTCCGGCGCCGCCGTCGGCCTCGTCGGCCTCGAGAGCGAGGAGGCCGGCGTCGGCGAGCGCCGACCACAGCGCGGTGTCGAGCGGCTCGTCGGCGTTCTCGGCCGCCGCGATCCGGTCCGGGGTCGCGAGCTTCCCGGCGATGTCGCGTGCCAGGCCCGCGACGTCGGTGGATTCGTCGGAGGGACGGAAGTCCATGTCTGGCCTCTCAGCGCTTCTGGGCGGGCTGTCGCAGGGCGAGCATCGCGATGATGTCGCGTTGGATCTCGTTCGTGCCGCCGCCGAAGGTGAGGATGAGCGACGACCGGTGGAACCGTTCGATGCGTCCGGCGAGCTGGGCGCCCGGCGAGTTCCGGCGCAGCGTCGCCGCGGGACCCAGCACCTCCATCAGCAACCGGTAGGCCTCCGTGGCGAACTCGGTGCCGAACACCTTCGTCGCGGAGGCATCGGCGGGTGACGGTGACCCGCCCTGTGTTGCCGTCGACGCGATGTCCCAGTTGATCAGCTTGAGGAACTCGACCTTGGCGTGCACCCGGGCGAGGTTCAGCTGCACCCATTCGGCGTCGATGACACGGTCGCCGTCGGCACGTTTGGTGTTCTGCGCCCACTCCACCGTCTCGCGCAGCGCCTGCTGGATCGGCGCGGCCGAACACAGTGCGACGCGTTCGTGGTTGAGCTGGTTGGTGACCAGCGGCCAGCCGCCGCCGAGTTCACCGACGAGCGCCGAACGCGGGACTCGCACGTCGGAGTAGTAGGTCGCGCTGGTGTCGACGCCGGCCATCGTGTGCACGGGTGTGTACCCGAAGCCCTCGGCCGTCGTGGGCACGATGATCATCGAGATGCCCTTGTGCTTCTTGCCGCCCGGTTCCATCGACGCTGGGTCCGTCCGGCAGGCGAGCCAGATGTAGTCGGCGTACTGGATGAGGCTCGTCCACATCTTCTGGCCGTTGATCACGAACTCGTCGCCGTCGAGCACCGCCGTGGTGCGCAGGGAGGCGAGGTCGGTGCCGGCGCCGGGTTCGGAGTAGCCGATGGAGAAGTGCAGCTCGCCGGCCGCGATCCGGGGCAGGAAGAACGACTTCTGCTCGTCGGTGCCGTAGTGCATGATCGTCGGCGCCACCGAGTTGATCGTCAGGAACGGGACCGGGACACCGGCGATCGCCGCCTCGTCGGTGAAGATCAGCTGGTCCATCATCGGTCGGTTCTGGCCGCCGTACTCCTCCGGCCACCCGAGGGCCAACCACCCGTCGGTGCCCATCTGGGCGACGATCTCGCGGTAGACGTTGCCCGCGCCGACCTCGCCCGACTCCGACGCCAGCGCGGCACGCCGTTCGGGCGTCATGAGATGCGCGAAGTACGAACGGAGCTCGCGACGGAGCTCCTGCTGGGCCTCGGTATAGGCGATGCGCATCGGGGACTCCATGAGACGATCGAGGGCGGAACGTTCCAACCCGACCGGGCGGCTACGCCTGGCCGACTTCTGGAACACGTTCTAACGTGAATCGGTGGAGTGCGTCAACCGGCGTGCTTGGGGAACGGAAGGCCACGACATGCGCATCAAGGCAGATTTCGACCTCTGCGAGTCCAACGCCGTCTGCGTCGGCATGGCTCCCGACGTGTTCGACCTCGACGACAACGACTACCTGGTCATCCTCCAGGAAGAGGTGCCGGACGACCGGCTCGAGGAGATGCGCCAGGTGGTCGCGAACTGCCCGAAGGCGGCGCTCTCCATCGAGTGACCCCGAGGCCGCGCACGGCGGCGCTCCCGCGGCATGACGCCTCTTGACATCACAGCAGAATTAGAACAGGTTCTAGCTGTGCAATCTCTCGAAGGGCGTGTCGCCGTCGTGACCGGGGCGGCCGCGGGCCTCGGTCGCGCCGAGGCCATCGGACTGGGCGCGCTGGGCGCCACCGTCGTCGTCAACGATCTCGCCGCTGCCCTCGACGACAGTGACGTCGTCGACGCCGTCGCGGACGCCGGCGGCAAGGCCGTCGCGGTCGCCGGCGACATCGGCGAGTCGTCGACGGCCGGCGAGATCGTCCGCACCGCCGTCGACGACCACGGGTCGCTCGACGTGCTGATGTGCAACGCCGGGGTGGTCCGCGACCGGATGCTGTTCAACATGAGCGACGACGAGTGGGATCTGGTCGTCCGGGTGCACCTGCGCGGACACTTCCTGCTGAACCGCAACGCGGCCGCGCACTGGCGTGCGGCGTCCAAGGCCGCCGACGGTCCGGTCTACGGACGCATCATCAACACCTCGTCCGAGGCGGGCCTCCTCGGACCCGAGGGGCAGGCCAACTACGGGGCCGCGAAGGCCGGTATCACCGCGTTGACGCTGTCCGCCTCACGCATCCTGGGCCGGTACGGGGTCACGGCCAACGCCATCTGCCCGCGCGCCCGCACCGCGATGACCGCATCGGTGTTCGGTGAGGCGCCGACCGACGGTGTCGACCCCCTCTCGACCGACCACGTCGTGTCGCTCGTGCAGTTCCTCGCCGGCCCCGACTCGGGGGCTGTCAGCGGCCAGGTGTTCGTCGTCTACGGCCCGAAGGTGACGCTGATGGCGGCACCGACGGTCGAGGAGACGTTCACCGCCGACGGCGACGCGTGGGCCCCCGACGCGCTGTCGACCCGTCTGAGCAGCTATTTCGCCGATCGCGACCCGTCGCGGACCTTCTCCGCCGCGAGCGCGCTGGCCCCGTGACGACGACTCGCTGTGTATTCGACCAAGACGCACGGCAACCAATTGGACGCATGCTAAGTTGCCTTCGACCGAGCGCCGCCGACGACGCGAAAGCTGTTGTCGCGTCGAGTCGAGCAGAGGCGTCACGCATCGGTCGGACAGATCGGACGCTGTGGGTTCGCCTCCCGGGACGGGGCCGAACGGGTCGGGCTCCACGGCGTGGCTGGGTGTGAGGAGAGTCGGTGAGAACACGACTGGCGGCCCCTTTCGGTGGAGTCGGTGACTTCGTCGGCATGGCGGTCGCGGCTGCGCGCGAACTGCCGCGTCGCCCCTTCCAGGCTCGCGAGACCGTCGAGCAGTCGTGGGCGATCGCCCGCGTCTCCATGGTCCCCACGCTGCTGGTCGCGATCCCGTTCACCGTCCTCGTCAGCTTCACCCTGAACATCCTGTTGCGGGAGATCGGTGCGCAGGACCTGTCCGGCGCCGGTGCGGCGCTCGGCACCATCACCCAGATCGGCCCGATCGTCACGGTGCTCATCGTCGCGGGCGCCGGCGCGACCGCGATCTGCGCCGATCTCGGCGCCCGCACCATCCGCGAGGAGATCGACGCGCTGCGCGTGCTCGGCATCGACCCGATCCACCGGCTCGTCGTCCCGCGGGTCATCGCGTCGACGATCGTCGCGTTGCTGCTCAACAGCCTGGTCTGCACGATCGGTCTCGGCGGCGGCTTCGTCTTCTCCGTCTACCTGCAGGACGTCAACCCCGGCGCGTTCATCGCGAACCTGACGCTGCTGACCGGTCTCGGCGAGCTGATCATCTCGATGGTCAAGGCCGCGCTGTTCGGACTCTTCGCCGGGCTCGTCGGCTGCTACCGCGGTCTGACGGTCAAGGGCGGTGCCAAGGGCGTCGGCGACGCGGTCAACGAGACCGTCGTCTACTCGTTCATGGCCCTGTTCGTGGTGAACGTCGTCGTCACCGCGGTCGGCCTGAAAGCGACGGGGGGATAGTCATGGTCCTGCCGCACAGCCTCACCTTCCGCGGATCCCGTCTGGCCCAACGCTCGACAGGCGAGTGGGACGCCCTCGGTGACCAGGCGATGTTCTACATCGACAGCATCGTCGCGATCCCGCGCGCACTGCGCCTCTACAAGAAGGAGACGCTGCGGCTGATCGCCGAGATCAGCATGGGTACCGGGGCTCTCGCGTTGATCGGTGGCACGGTCGTGGTCGTCGGGTTCCTCACCCTGTTCACCGGCGGCACGATCGCCGTGCAGGGGTACAGCTCGCTGGCCAACATCGGTGTCGAGGTGCTCACCGGGTTCTTCTCCGCGTTCATCAACGTGCGCATCGCGGTGCCCGTCATCGCCGGCATCGCGCTCGCGGCGACGATCGGCGCCGGCGCCACGGCGCAGCTCGGCGCGATGCGGGTCAGCGAGGAGATCGACGCCTTGGAGTCGATGGCCATCTCGTCGATCCCGTACCTGGTGAGCACCCGCATCATCGCCGGCCTCATCGCGATCATCCCGCTGTACGCGCTCGCGTCGGTGGCATCGTTCCTCGCCGCACGATTCGCCACCGTGCTGTTCTACGGGCAGTCGTCGGGCGTCTACGACCACTACTTCTCCACGTTCCTCATACCGTCGAACATCCTGTGGTCGTTCGTGCAGGCGATCGCGATGGCCGTGGCGGTCATGATGATCCACACCTACTACGGCTACAACGCGTCCGGCGGCCCGGTCGGCGTGGGCATCGCGGTGGGCAACGCCGTGCGTGCCTCGCTCATCGTCGTCGTCGTCATCACCCTGCTCCTCTCGCTCGCCATCTACGGCGCCGACGGCGACTTCAACCTGGCGGGCTGAGGCATGGCGACCGGTCACTCGATGTTCGCGCGGCGGCTCGCCGCGGTGCTGCTCGTCGCGGCGATCGTCGGCGCGGTGACGCTGTCGGTGATGCAGTTCTTCGACGCGTTCCGGGCGACGGTCCCGGTCACGCTCACCGCCGATCGTGCAGGCCTGGTGATGAACCCCGACGCCAAGGTGCGCCTGCGGGGCGTCACCATCGGACGGGTCGCCAAGATCAGCCCCGACGGCGACCACGTCGTGCTGCACCTCGACGTGAACTCCGACGAGCTGTCGCGGCTGCCCGCCGACGTGACGGCACAGATCCGTTCCAACACCATCTTCGGCGCCAAGTCGGTCGACCTCAGCGTCCCGCCGAACTCGTCGGGCCCGAACCTGCGCGCCGGGGCGACCATCGCCGCCGACCGCGTGCAGGTCGAGTTGAACACCGTGTTCGGCCGCCTCGTCGACGTCCTCGCGCAGCTGCAGCCGGAGAAGCTGAACGCGACGCTCGGTGCCGTCGACACCGCGCTGCACGGACGCGGCGACCAGATCGGGCAGGGCCTCGCCGACCTGTCGCAGACGGTCGGGGCGATCAACCCGGCGCTCGACGCCCTGAACGCCGACTTCCGGGACACGGCCACGGTCACGAACGTCTACGCCGACTCCTTCGCGAGCATCGCGCGCGCCCTCGACAACGTCACCACCACCGGGAACACCCTGCTGGACAACGCGTCGTCGCTCGACGCGCTGCTGGTCAACACCACCGGCCTGGCGAACACCGTGAACTCCATCGTCGGTCCGAAGAAGCAGACCTTGATCGGGGCGTTGACGAACCTGGACCCGGTCTCGCAGATGCTGGGCTACCAGTCGCCGGGCATCGCCTGCTTCCTCAAGACCGCCGCGGGCGTGCTCCCCAAGGCGCTGCCGATCTTCGGTGAAAAGACGGGCTACATCTCCCTGAACGCGGGACTGCTGCCGGGCAAGGAGCCCTACCGCTACCCCGAGGACCTGCCGAAGGTGAACGCGCAGGGCCCGCCCACGTGTGCCTACGGTCTGTCGGACTTCAACGACCCCACGCACCCGCCGTTCTACGTCACCGACAACGCCGCCCAGCCCTATCAGCCGCGGTTCACCGCCAAGCTCAACCCCGAGAAGCTGTTCCAGCTCATGTTCGGACCGGCCCCCCGTGGCTGATCCCCTCAAGCAGCGGCACATCGAGTTCCGCCGAACCGCCATCAAGCTCGGCGCGTTCGCGGTCGCGATGGTGCTCGTGTTCGTCGGTCTGGTGGTCGTGTTCAGTCAGTACCGCAGCGGGTCGACCAGCGACTACTCGGCGACGTTCTCCAACGCCTCGCAGCTGAAGTCGGGGACCAAGGTGCGGATCGCCGGCGTCGAGGTCGGCAAGGTCGCCAGTGTGTCGCTCAACCGCGACAACACGGCCGCCGTCGACTTCTCGGTCGACCAGCAGTACCGACTCCCGCGGTCGGTGCACGCGAACGTCCGCTACGAGAACCTCACCGGCGACCGGTATCTCGAGCTGACGGAGGGGACCGGTGACCCGTCGGCGCTGCTGCCCACCGGGGGGCACATCCCCGTCGCGCAGACGTCGCCCGCGCTCGACCTGGACAAGCTGCTCGGCGGCTTCAAGCCGCTGTTCAACACGTTGGCGCCCGACGAGGTGAACAAGCTGTCGAACTCGCTCATCCAGGTGTTCCAGGGCCAGGGCGCCGGGCTGACGCAGTTGCTGCAGACGACCGCGTCCTTGACGAACACGATCGCCGACCGCGACCGTCTCGTCGGCAGCGTCATCGACAACCTGAACACGGCTCTGGGGACCCTCGACGCCGACAAGTCGGGACTCGACTCGTCGCTGGACCGACTGCAGCAACTGGTGTCCGGGCTGGCGAGCGATCGCGGCACCATCGGACAGGCCGTCACCGACATCTCGCAGGCCACGAACGGTCTCGCCGACCTGCTCGACACCAACCGGCCGAACCTGCAGCGCGTCATCAGCAGCACCGGAGCGGTCGCGGGCGCCGTCGACGCCGACGCACCCTACGTCCGCGGTCTGCTGGGGCGGCTGCCGGAGGACTTCAAGAAGCTGACGAACCTCGGCAGTTACGGTGCGTGGCTGCAGATCTGGCTCTGTCGCGTCGACATCTTCCTCACCGGTCCCAACCACGAGGAGATCGTCTACCGGTCCATCAACAACGCAGGCTCCGCGACGAACCCCGGGGGGAGGTGTGCGACGCCGCGATGACGTTCTCCTTCACCCCCCGGCGCGGCGACGGTCGCGCGCGCATCGGCATCATCGGTGTGGTGGTCACCGCGCTCGTGGTGATCACCGCCCTGCAGATGGACAAGCTCCCGTACCTGTCGACCGGCAGTGTGTACACGGCGTACTTCTCCGACGCCGGCGGCCTGCGGCCCGGGGACGTCGTCGTGGTGTCCGGTGTACAGGTCGGCACCGTGAACGGGATCGCCCTGGCGCACACCGACGACGGCACCGCGCGGGGCCGGACCGCGGCCAAGGTGTCGTTCACGATGGCCGACGGCACCGAGGTCGGCGCCGACAGCCAGGCGTCGATCAAGACCGAGACCGTCCTCGGCCGCCGCAACCTGACCGTCGAGCCGCACGGAGCCGGCCGGCTCCGGCCCGGGGACTCGATCCCGTTCCGCAACACCCTCGCGCCCTACTCGCTGACCGACGCCCTCGACGACACGACGTCGACACTGGAACAGACCGACACCGCGACGCTCAACCGCGCGATCAACACTCTGTCCGACACCTTCTCCGACACCCCACCGCAGGTGCGTGGAGCCGTCGACGGCGTCGCTCGACTGTCGCAGTCCATCTCCGAGCGCGACGATGCGCTCCGATCGTTGCTCGCGCGAGCGAACTCGGTGACCGACATCGTCGCCAAGCGCAGCTCGCAGATCAACACGCTCCTCGTCGACGCCAACTCGTTGCTCGGTGAGCTGCAGGCCCGCCGGATGGCGCTGGGCGAGTTGATCGTCGGCATCAAGAACGTCACCGCACAGGTCAGCGGTTTCATCGCCGACAACAACGCACAGCTGAACCCGGTGCTGACGAACCTGAACAAGGCGCTGACGGTCATCGAGGACAACCGGGCCAATCTCAACGCCACACTCGACCGGCTCGGTCCCTACGCCAACGTCGTCGGTGAGGCGGTCTCGAGTGGTCCGTACTTCTCGTCCTACGTGGGAATCCCGACGTTCGGCGACTACACGAACACCTTCCTGCTCCTCCTCCGACAGAAGTACCCGGAGGCGTACAAGGCGTTCACCTACAGCGGCAACCCGCTGTTCCTGAACAACTTCTTCCTGCGGCCCGACCAGGAGAGCGACCCGAACCGGTCGATCCCGGTCCCCGACACCCCGCGCGACAGGGGGAACCCATGACCTTCAGCGTGCAGAATCTCAGTCCCGCCAACCTCGGTCGACGGTTCTGGATCGGGCTGATCGCGACGCTGGTGATCATCGTCGTGGTCATCGCTGCCTACATGGCCTACGAGCGGGTGACGTACAAGACCTACACCGCCTACTTCACGGAGGTGAACGGCCTGTACGCCGGCGACCCGGTCAAGGTCATCGGCGTCGACGTGGGATCGATCGCCTCCGTCACCCCGCGATCCGACGACGTGAAGGTGGAGTTCCACGTCGATCGTGACGTCCGGGTGCCCGCGAACGCCACCGCGGTGATCGTCGCGCAGAGCCTGGTGTCGGGGAGGTTCATCCAGCTGAACCCCGTGTACGACACCGGCGCCGAGATGGCGGCCGGGTCGTCGATCCCGATGAACCGCACCGCGGTTCCCGTGGAGTGGGACCAGATCAAGGCGCAGCTGACGAAACTGTCGGAAGCAGTGGGACCCGACGGTGCCGATCCCGGTTCCGTGGCCCGACTGGTCGACACCGCCGACAAGAACCTCGACGGCAACGGCGCCGCCATCGGCAACTCGGTCCGCGAGCTGTCGGCGCTGACGAAGACGTTGGCGGACAACCGCGGCGACCTGTTCGCGACCATCCGCAACCTGCAGACCCTGACCGACGCGTTGTCGCAGAGCCACGACGAGATCGTTCAGTTCAACGGCCGGATCGCCTCGGTGAGCCAGGTTCTCGCCGACAACACCCGCAACCTCGACGGCGCGCTCACCAACCTCGACAGCGCGCTGGGTGACCTGAAGACCTTCATCGACACGAACGGTCGTCGTCTCACCGAGTCGGTCGCGCGCCTGGCGGACACCACCGACATCCTCGCCCGCAAGGACGAGCAGATCCGCGGCCTGCTGCACTCGGCGCCGACGCAGCTGTCCAACTTCTACAACATCTACAACCCGATGACGGCGTCGCTGAGCGGCATCTTCGGACTCGGCCAGTTCAGCAACCTGGTCAACCTGCTGTGCGGGACGATCGCCGGCAACGACCGGCCGGGGAGCACGCCGGAGGACGCGGCGAAGTGCGTCGACGTCCTCGGGCCACTCATCTCGACGATCTCCGTGAACTACCCACCGTTCCTGTCCAACCCGGTGACCGGCCGCAACGCGTTCCCCGGCCAGGTCACCTACCAGAACGCGTCGACCGAGGCGCGGGCCAAGCAGGGCATCATCGACCAGGACGCGCAGACCCGGAAGGCCTTCGGCGGGAACGTCGGACTGGCCGGTCTCCTCGTGCCGTTCGGGGGCCAGGGATGAGCGCCCGCTCGCTGCGACTCACGGCCGGGGGCGTCGTGTGTGCCGCGGTCCTCGCGACGTCGGCGTGCTCGTTCACCGGGCTGAACTCGCTGCCCGTCCCGGGTGCGCAGGGCACAGGCGACGGGTCGTACGAGCTGACCGCGGTGCTGCCCAACGCGGCCAACCTCGTCGAGAACGCACCCGTGCTGATGAACGACGCCACCGTCGGCAGTGTCGGCAAGACCACCGTCGAGAACTGGAAGGCCCGGATCACCCTGCGGCTGAACAAGGGGACGCGGGTACCGCAGGGCTCCTATGCCGTCGTCGGGCTCACCAGCGTGCTCGGGTCGCTCAACCTGCAGATCGTGCAGCCGCAGAACCCCGGCGGCGGTGTACTGCCGCCGGGCGGACGGCTGACGTCGGCGAACTGCCCCGCGCAGGTGGAGGTCGCCACGCCCGACAACCGTCCCGCGATCGCCGACGTCACCGAGGCGCAACAGGTCTCGCAGTGCACCTACCCGACGGTCGAACAGGTCCTCAGTTCGCTGTCGGTGGTCCTCAACGGCGGTGGTCTCGCGCAGATCGGTGACATCGTGCACGAGCTGTCGAGCGCACTCGACGGGCGGCAGGACACCATCCGCGCCCTCATCCCGCGCCTGACGACCCTCGTCTCCGACCTGAACGACCAGCGCGACAGCATCATCGACGCCATCTCCGGCATCGACCGTCTCGCGTCGAGCATCAGCGCCCAGCAGCCCGCCGTCGACCGGGCACTGAACCAGCTCCCGGCGTCGCTGAAGCTCCTCGTCGACCAGCGCAGCAACCTGACCGACACCCTCGGTTCGGCAGGGCGGCTCAGCCGCACCGTCGACGACATCCTCGACGCCAACAGCCAGGACATCACCACCATCGTGAGCAACCTGCGGCCGGTGCTGTCGCAGTTGCAGGACAGCGGGCAGGCGCTGACGCGTTCGCTCGGCGTCCTGGTCACCTTCCCGTTCGCGGAGTCGGTGATCCCCAAGATCGTCAAGGGCGACTTCGTGAACGGCATCATCCAACTCGACCTGACCAACGGCCGCCTCGGCCGTGGCCTGTTCGCCAGCCTGGGCGCGAACACCCCGGCGCTCGTCTACGGCCCGGAGGCCGCGCTGGGCGCGCCGGCGGGTGCGGCGAAGCGCAACGTCAACCCCTTCCTCGCGCCCCTGCAGGACGACACGGGGGCGACGAGTTCGCCCGCGCCGGGGGCCACACCGGCGCCCTCGACACCGAAGCCCGAGCCGAGCGGGGGACGCCCGTGACCATCTCCCGGTTCGTCCGCATCCAGCTGGCCATCTTCTCGCTGGTGGCCGTGGTGTCCCTCGTCGTGGTCGGTGTCTTCTACATCCAGGTCCCGACGATGCTCGGGATCGGCCGCTACACCGTGCATCTCGACCTGCCGAGCACCGGTGGTCTCTACCCGAACGCCAACGTCACCTACCGCGGCGTCACCGTCGGACGGGTCGATTCCGTGCGACTCACCTCGACCGGGGTCCGCGCCGACCTGTCCATCGACAGCGACCGCAAGATCCCCACGTCGTCGGCCGTGTCGGTGCAGAGCGTGTCCGCGGTCGGCGAGCAGTTCGTGCAGTTCACCCCGGGCGCCGACCCGGGCGGCGAGATGCTGCGAAACGGCTCCACCATCCGCAACGGGACCGTGCCGACGGAGATCTCGACGCTCGTCGACCGGACCGACGCACTGCTGAAGTCGGTGCAGAGCAGCAAGCTGCGTCGGGTCCTCGACGAGACGTTCGACGCGTTCAACGGCAACGCCGACGAGCTGCAACGACTCCTGGACTCGCTCACGCTGTTCGCCGGCGAGGCCAACAAGAACTCGGCGGTCACCCGCACGCTCATCGAGCAGGCCGAGCCGCTGCTCGAGACACAGACCGCCACCGTCGGCGAGATCCGGCAGTGGACGGCGAACGTCGCCGCGGTGACCGACCAACTGCGCGAGAACGATCCGGAGGTACGGGGCATCCTCGCCAAGGGTCCCGGCACCGCGTCCCAGGCGCGGGACCTGTTCACGTCGTTCAACCAGACCCTGCCACTGCTCATCGACAACATCGCGACCGCGGGCAAGACACTCGCGGTGTACCTCCCGAACCTGCGGCAGGTCCTGGTGTTGTACCCCCGCGTGCTGCAGGCACTCGTGTCCGCGGTGAACAACGAGGACCCCCGCAAGGGCGCGAACGTCGACTTCGCCCTCGGTTTCCAGGATCCGGGCACGTGCACCGTCGGCTTCCTGCCGGCATCGCAGCGACGGTCCCCGGCGGTGCAGACGCCGCAGGAGATCCCGCCCGGCCTCCTGTGCCGTGTGCCCCAGGACTCGAACGTCGCCGTCCGCGGCACCCGCAACTTCCCGTGCGTCGAGATCCCCGGACGGCGAGCGTCGACGCCGGAGGAGTGCCGCACCGGGTACAAGCCGCTCGCCGAGAACGTGCCGTTCCCGCAGGGGATCCCGGGCATCTCGGGCCTACCCGACGGCAAGCTCACGCCGGCCACACCGTCCGCCTACGACGGGACGCCGTCGGTGTACGCCGGCGCGTACGATCCGGGGTCGGGCACGGCGATCGGACCGGACGGCAAGACCTACGCCGTCGCCGCGGGCGACGCGACGACTGACGGGCAGGACGGCGCCCGAGGAGGAAGCACCACATGGCAGGGCCTGATCACCGGGACGGTGTCGGGATGAGCGCAGGCGCAGACGTCGGCGCCGACGCGCGACGCACACGCAGGCGGGTTCGTCGTCCGGCCGGACCGCCCGTCGCGAACGGGTCGTCGCCGACACCGTCGACGACCACGGCTCCGACGTCGCCGTCGGCTGCGCGCCCCGTCCGACGGTCCGCGCCAATCAGCTCGCTGCGCCGCGGTCGTGGTTCCGACGACATCGTCGAGAAGCCGGCACCGGCGGTCGGTTCCGGCGTCGACGACGAGATCGCCGCCGATGCGCCGTCGACGGAGGCGGCACCCGCCCGATCCGGTGCGACGCTGAGTTATCGCGAACGCCGCCGCGGCGCAACGGCTGTCGCGAAGAAGGCGCCGCTGCGGCGCTCCCGCCTCGGGCTCTACCTCGCCGGCACCCTCGCGGTCCTCGTCGTCGCCGCGCTGGCCGTGGTGTCGGTGTTCTTCGCGGTCGGGACCTCGCGCATCGACGACCGCGCCGCGCAGCGTGCCGAGTACGTCGCGTTCGCCCGCCAGATGGTGGTGAACCTGACGTCGTTGAGCCCGACGACCGTCGACGCGACACTCGCCGAGTTCCGCAAGGACGCCAGCGGCAAGGCACTCGAGGACACCTCGCAGTCGCTGCAGCAGACCGTCGACCTCATCAAGTCGCAGAACGTGACGACCAAGGGGACCATCCTGGCCGACTCCGTCGTGTCCAGTGACGCCGACCAGGCGACGGTGCTGATCGTCTCCGGATGGACGATGAACAACCCGCAGCCCGTGGTGCAGACGTTCCGGTGGAAGGTCACGGTGTCGAGGATCGACGGTCAGATGAAGCTGACCGGATACGAGTGGGTGACATGAGCACCGACACCGCGGTCCGTGAGACCGACCAGCCGACACCGACATCCGAGAGCCCGTGGAGGTCGACACGGGTACGGATCGTCGCCGCGGTCCTCGCCCTGCTCGTGGTCGCCGGGGCGGTGGCCGCGACGGTTCTGGGTCTGCGGTGGTCGTCGGCGACCGATCGCGAGGACGCGCGCGGTGCCGCACTCGACGCCGGGAAGCGCTACGCCACCGTCATGTTCGGGTTCGACCCGGCCACCGTCGACGGCAACGTCGCGCAGGCGAAGGCGGGCCTCGTCGGGAAGGCACTCACCACCTACGACGACATCATGAAGTCGAGCGACCTGTCGGCGCAGGTGAAGCAGCAGAAGGTGACCTCGACGGTCACGATCCAGGAGGCCGGTGTCTCGTCGGCGAGCGCGAACCGGGCGACGGTGCTGATCTTCATGAACCAGTCGGTGTCCAAGGGCGACAACCAGTTGGTGCGCGTGGAGCCGAGCCGCGTCGAGTACTCGATGGTGCGGTCGGGTGACCGGTGGCTCATCGACGACATCACCGTCATCACCGACGACTCGCTGCGACAGAAGCTGAAACTGGCACCATCGGACGCGCCGTCGGCGAGCGGCGCCGTCGCACCGCCGGGGTCGTCGACACCGACGCCCGCGTCGTCACCAGCGCCCGCTCCCGCGGGCTGAGGCGGCTTCTCGGCCGGCTCATCCGGCGGGACGGCCGGTCTCCCGGCGAGACGCTCCACTTGTGGTGTAGGCGCTCCACGTACAGGGCAGACGCTCCACATGTTCGAGGACGCTCCGGATACATCCGGAGCGTCCTCGAACATGTGGAGCGGGAACCCTGGAACCGGCGCGTCGGCTCAGCTGATCCCGACGAGGTCGACGACGAAGACGAGGGTCGAGCCGGCGGGCAGGCCCGGCTGGGCCTGGTCGCCGTAGCCGAGCGCCGGCGGGATGACGATCTCGCGGCGGCCGCCGACCTTCATGCCGACGATGCCGTCGGCGAAGCCCTGGACCACGCCCGACAGCGGGAAGTCGACAGGGGTGCTGCCCTGCTTCCAGCTCGCGTCGAAGACGGAGCCGTCGGAGTAGAGCGCGCCGACGTAACGGACGGAGACGGTGTCCGCGGCGGTCGCGGTACGGCCGTTGCCCGGGACCAGGTCCGCGACACGGAGGTCGCTCGGCGGGGTGCCGGTGCCCGCCGCGATCGTCGGCTCCTTGCCGGTGTCGGTGGCGTTCGCGGTGATCTGCGGGATGCCCTCGGAGCCCGGCGTGCCCGACTTCACCGGCGCGGTGCTCGTCGGCGCTGCTGCGCCGGTGTCGGTCCCGGAGGACGCGGTGTCGGTCGTCGTGGTGGTGGAGTTCGACCCCGACGAACTCGACGAACCGGAGTCCCCACACGCCGCGCCGACGAGGGCGACGGCGACGGCGAGGGACACGGCGGCGGTGGCGGACTTCAGATCACGGCGCATGCCCCGACCGTATCCTGCGAGGCCTGTACCGCCGCCCGGCGCGGCGCTCACGCCGTCGGGTCGTAGCCCATCGGCAGAATGATCGACTTGGTCTCGAGGTAGCTCTCGACACCCTCACGACCGTTCTCACGGCCGACGCCCGAGTTCTTGTAGCCGCCGAAGGGCGACCCGGGATCGATGGCGTACCAGTTGATCCCGAGTGTCCCCGTGCGGATCCGGCCGGCGATCTCGATGCCGCGTTCGACGTCGGCGGTGTAGATCGCGCCGGCGAGTCCGTACTCGGAGTCGTTGGCGATGTCGATCGCCTCGTCGACGGTGTCGTAGTCGATGATCGCCAGGACGGGACCGAAGATCTCCTCCTGCGCGATGCGCATGTCGTTGGTGACGTCGGCGAAGACCGTCGGCGACAGGTAGTAAGCCGGACTCCATGCCCTCCGGGCGACCGCCCTCGACGACGGCCGTCGCGCCGGCCTCCTTGCCGAGACGGACGTAGTCCTCGATCTTGTCGCGCTGCTTCTCGGTGATGATCGGTCCGAGGACGAGGCCCGGGGCCATCGCCTCCGAGGCCGCGGCGACCGCGGCGACGATCTCGTCGTGCCGACTGCGGGGGATGAGGATGCGCGTCTGCGCGACGCAGGCCTGTCCGGTGTTGAACAGGCCGTAGAACGCGAGCATGCCGGCGATCTCGTCGATCTTCGCGTCCTCGAGGACGATCGCCGCGGACTTGCCACCGAGCTCCAGCTGACAGCTCTTCAGCTGCTCGCCGCACGCGGCGCCGATCTGCTTGCCGGCGCGGGTGGACCCGGTGAACGTGATCTTGTCGACGCCGGGGTGATCGACGAGGGCCTTGCCGGTCTCGACGTCGCCGGTCACCACCGACAGCACTCCCTGGGGGAGGCCGGCCTCGGCGAAGATCTCCGCGACGACGAACGCCGACAGCGGCGTCTCCGGCGCGGGCTTGAGCACCACCGAACACCCCGCCGCCAGCGACGGTCCGAGCTTGTTGCACGCGAGGAAGAGCGGGACGTTCCACGCCGTGATCGCGCCGACGACGCCGACGGGTTCGCGCTCGACCCGGGTGGTGCCGAACAGGCCGCTGCGGTGCTCCACCCAGGCGATCTCGTTCTCGATCGCGTCGGCGTAGGCGCGCAGCACGCCGGTGCCGGGGAGTTGCTGCAGCGTCGCGATGTCGCCCTCGCTCGCACCCATCTCTCCCGAGACCAGCGCGGCGATCGTCGAGATCCGCTCCTCGACGAGGTCGGCCGCGCGACGCAGCACCGCGGCGCGGTCGGCCGGGGCGGTTCGGCTCCACACGCCGGACTCGAACGCGGCGCGCGCGGCCTGCACCGCGGCGTCGACATCCTGCGCGTCACCGTCGGGTGCACTGCCGACGTGCTCGCCGGTGGCCGGCGACCGCACCTCGAGGCGGGCGGTGGAGTGCGGAGCCTGCCACTGGCCGCCGATGTAGAGCTCGTCGTGGTCGTGTGAGGCGGTGGAGGCCGCGGCCGGGGTGTCGATGGTGTCGGTCATGGGGATGCGCGCTCCAGTCCACTCAGGTGTGATGCTCGACACCCGATACTAGAACACGTTCCAGTTCTGGGGAACGGCGGCGCCGTCAGTCCATCAGCTGGAAGCGGATCGCCGCGGTCACGGACTCGACCGCGTCGCCGAGCGCCTCGATCCGCTCGAGCGGCGACGGGGCGGCGAGGATCGCGTACCGGTCGGCCTGGCCGATCGGCAGCTGCCCGGCCCAGCGGAACGCGCGGTCGATGTCGTCGAGGTCGTCGGTGTCCGACGTGTCGTCGAACTCGGCGTCGGTGCGTCCCGCCGAACGCACCAACTCGAACAGCTCACGGATCTTGTCGGCGACCGCCCCGTACTGCGAGTCCAACGACTCCGCGCCGAAGGACACGATCGGCTCGTCGGGGTACTCCTCCACCAGCGCGCGCGGGTAGGGATCGTCGGGGAGCCAGTCGACGACACGGAGACGATCCGTGCCGACGCACCGCACCAGGGCACGCCCGTCGTCCTTCACGTGGTGTTCGACGATCGCCGCGCTGGTCGCGATCATGTGCCGCTCGTCGCT
Organism: Gordonia paraffinivorans; assembly: GCA_036946345.1. Lineage (GTDB taxonomy): Bacteria > Actinomycetota > Actinomycetes > Mycobacteriales > Mycobacteriaceae > Williamsia_A > Williamsia_A paraffinivorans_A. The sequence continues at coordinate 44,569 of JAQIJH010000020.1, forward strand.
GCCACCCACCTCGGCGCCCCGGGCGATGAGCACGACGCCGAAACGCGGGTCGTCGGACTCGAGACAGTGCGCGAGCATCTCCCGGTACCGGGGCTCGAAGATCTGCAGGGGCAACAACTCCCCGGGGAGCAGCGCCATGCCCAGCGGGAACATCGCCATCTGCTGCACCGGGGGAGCGGCCATGTCTCCACGGTAGCTCGCGGCGTCGTGCGGACCCGGTTGTCGTCAGGCGTGACGCCCGGTCGTCACAAGGATGGACGTGCGACCGTCACGACGATGGACGTGCGTCCGTCACGACGATGGACGTGCGTCCAGCACGACCTCGAACTCGAGCAGATCGGCGCCGCTGGCGACCGGGTTCGCGCGCTCACCGGCGTGCGCCTCGCGCGCCGGCCCACCGGCCCACGCCGCGAACGCCTCGTCGGACTCCCACTGTGTGACGACGAAGTAGCGATCGTCGCCCTTCACCGGCCGCAGCAGCTGGAAACCGAGGAACCCCGGCGTCCCGTCGACGGAGTGCGCGCGGTTCGCGAACCGCTTCTCGAGTTCCGGGCCTGCGCCCTCGGGGACCGAGATCGCGTTGATCTTCACGACTGCCATGCCCGCTATCGTATCGGCCGTGCCCGCCGAGACCGGATTGCTCGATCACGGGACCGCGGTGCACCCCGACGAGAACGGGTCCGCGGGCGACGTCCCGACAATCCTGCTGCTGCACGGCCTGATGGGCCGCGGACGGACGTGGCGCCGTCAGATCCCATGGCTGCGACGCTACGGGCGGGTGTTCACGGTCGACGCCGCGTTCCACACCGGGGCCACGGGCGTCGACGTCGACGACCTCGCGGGCGACGAGATCGCGACCGAACGCTTCGTCGCCGACATCGCAGAGACCCTCGTGTGGATCGACAGCGGACCGGCGGTCCTCATCGGCCACTCGATGGGGGCGTTGCACGCGATCTGCACCGCGGCGGCCTATCCCGAGCTGGTCTCCGCGCTCGTCGTCGAGGACATGGCCCCCGACTTCCGTGGCCGCACCACCGCGGAGTGGTCGGAGGTGTTCGCGCACTGGCCCGCACGGCTCGAGTCCCGTGAGCAGGCCGAGCACCTGTTCGGTCCCGTGGCGGGCCGCTACTTTCACGACGCCTACGACGACGGCGCGATGCACGGCGACCTCGGACTGTGGCAGGCGATCGCCGACGAGTGGGGTGTGCGGTCCTACTGGGACGAGTGGGCCGCGGTGTCGGTGCCGTCGCTGCTGATCGAGGCCGGCAACGGCGTCACGCCGCCCGGGCAGATGGCCCGGATGGCGGAGATCAACGCGGCGGCAACCCATCTCGTCGTCGACGGCGCCGGTCACCTGGTGCACGACGATCGACCCGAGACCTACCGTGGTGCGGTCGAGGCGTTCCTGTCGGCGACGCTGACCTGACCGGTGCCCTCGCCGGCGAGCCAGAACAGGCCACCGTCGGTGGTCTCGACGAGTCCGTCGGCGAGCAGGGAGTCGAGAGCCCGCTCCCGCTGTCCGGGGTCCTTCGCCCAGACGGTGTCCAGGCGCGCGCGCTCCACCGGCCCTGTCGCGGAACGGAACTCGTCGAGGATGAGTCCGCGGACCTGGCGATCGGTGCCCGCGAACCTCTGCACCTTCTTCGGCGTGGTCACCGCCGGTCGTCCGGCCTGGACCCACGCGCAGTCGGGGAGTGGGCAGGCCGCGCACGACGGGGTCCGCGCCGTGCAGACGAGCGCGCCGAGCTCCATCAGCGCGGCCGAGAAGCGCGGCGCGACGTCGACGCGCGAGGGGAGCAGTGCCTGCGCGTCGGCCAGATCGGTGCGCGCCGGTGAGCCGGCGTCACCGCGTCCGTGGATCGCGCGGGCGATCACCCGCCGGACGTTGATGTCCACCACCGGGACCGGAGCGTCGTAGGCGAAGCACGCCACCGCGCGGGCGGTGTAGTCGCCGACGCCGGGCAGGGTCAGCAGTGTCTCGACGTCACGCGGGACCTCGTCGTCGAAGCGATCGGCGAGGACGGTCGCGCACTCGTGGAGGCGCATCGCGCGACGCGGGTACCCGAGCTTGCCCCAGGCACGGACCACCTCGCCGACGCTGTCCCGCGCCATCGCCGACGGCACCGGCCAGCGCTCGATCCACTCCAGCCATTTGGGGATCACGCGCGCGACAGGGGTCTGCTGCAGCATGATCTCGCTGATCAGGATCTGCCACGCGGACACGTCGTCGGCACGCCACGGGAGGTCGCGTTCGTGGTCGTCGAACCAGGCCAGCAGGGATTCGTGGAAAGTCACAAGGGCGTCCTGTCCGGTTTTCGGCACAATGTCATGCATGGCAGACATCACCCCCGCACAGGCATGGCGCGATCTGCGCGACGGAAACGACCGGTTCGTCTCGGGCACACCCGCTCACCCGAGTCAGGGTATCGAGGACCGCACCCGGCTCACCTCGGGCCAGCACCCCAAGGCGATCCTCTTCGGATGCTCGGACTCCCGTGTGGCCGCCGAGATCATCTTCGACCAGGGGCTCGGTGATCTCTTCGTCGTGCGCACCGCAGGGCAGGCGATCGACTCCGCGGTGCTCGGCTCGATCGACTTCGCCGTCGCCGTCCTCGGCGTGCCCCTCATCGTCGTGCTCGGCCACGACAGCTGCGGTGCGGTGGGCGCGACCATCAAGGCGCTCGACACGAACGAGCTGCCCGGCGGCCACATCCGCGACGTCGTCGAGAAGGTGACCCCGAGCATTCTGCTCGGCCGCAGCGAAGGCCTCACCGAGACAGCCGATTTCGAGGCCAAGCACGTGTCGGAGACCGCCGCCCGCCTCCTCGAGCGGAGCTCGATCGTGTCCGACGGTGTCGAGTCGGGGAAGGTCGGCATCGTCGGCCTCACCTACAGCCTCTCCGAGGGCAAGACCTACCTGCGGCAGGCGATCGGTGAGGTCGACGACGCGCCCGACGAGGCGCACGCTGTCGCCGCGTCGTCCTAGGAGGTTGCTGAGAGTTTCGTAGTGCGCGTCACTTTGTGACGACACGCCGCCAGAGGTCGGACTGCGGATGCGGCCCGACCTCTAGCGTTTCGTCTGTGTTGGAACCGTCAGGCCCGTTGCCACCGGAGATCTACTGGCGCCGTCGTGCGCTGGCGATCGCCGTCGTGGTGGTCGTGGTCGCGGTGATCGTCGGCCTCATCGTGTGGGCGTCCGGCGGGTCGGACTCGCCGCGGAACACCAGCGCGTCGGTCGCGCCGTCGTCGTCGGCGTCGCTCTCGCTGCCGCCGTACGCGTCGGACAGCGCGGTGCCCGGGAGTGGTTCGGCGGGTTCGGGCGGATCCGGCGGGGCACCCGGACAGGTGCCCGCGTCGACGAACGCCTCGGGTGTCGTCGTCCCCGGTTCCACGACGCCGTCGGCGAATCCGACCGCGGTGCCCGCATCGGGCCTGTGCCCGGACCAGAACATCTCGGTGGTGCTGTACACCGACAAGCCGACCTACACCGTCGGCGACAAGCCGATCTTCACGATCGTCGTCACGAACGCCGGGCTCGCCGACTGCACGCGCGACGTCGGCAAGGACATGCAGAACGTGACCGTGCGCAGCCTCGACGGGACGCGCTACATCTGGTCGGCCACCGACTGCTCGCCGATCGCGTCGATCAACAACCAGACCCTGAAGCCGGCGCAGCAGTTCCGGGACACCATCGTGTGGTCCGGTACGACCAGCACCCCGGGCTGCAAGACCCCCCGGGTCGTCGCACCCGCCGGTCCGTACCAGGCTGTCGGGAACCTCGGCACGAAGGTGAGCGCGCCCATCACGTTCAACGTCGCGGACCCGCCGAGTCGCTGAGGTCGCTCGGTCGCCCCGTCAGGACCCGTTTGTTGGGCGGTTGGAACCGTCTGTTGGGCGGTTGGAACGACCTGTTGGGCAGTCGGCCTCAGTCGAAGCGTTCGATCGTCGTCTCGGCGAGACGCGACAGGCCCTCGCGGATGTGTCGGGCCCAGATCTCGCCGATCCCGTCGACGGCCTGCAGGTCGGCGGCGCTCGTCGCGAGCAGCGCCTGCAGCGTCCCGTAGTTGCGGACCAGACGGTCGACGTGGGCGAACTGCAGACCCGGGATCCGGGAGAGCAGTCGGTAGCCGCGGGGGTTCATCGTCGTGTCCTGAGCGTCCAGCGTCGTCGGGTAGCCGAAGGCGCCGGCGAGCAGCGTCGAGTCGAGCAGGTCGGTGTCGTTGAGGGCCTCGATGGCCTCGAGCGCCTGCCGGACCTCCTCGGTCGACGCCGGTTCCGGGCTCGAGTAGTAGTCGCGGACGACCAGTTCACGGATGGTGTCGTTGTCGCCCTCGAGCTCCTCGAGCTGCAGCGCCAGCTGACGGCCGTTGCTGCCGAGTTCCAGCACGTACTGCTGGATCTCGACCGACACGCGCCGGACCATCTCCATGCGTTGCACGGCGGTCATCGCCTCGCGCAGCGACACGTAGTCCTCGATCTCGGCCCGCGACAGTCCGGCGCTGACCTCGTCGAGCCGGGTCTTGTAGCGCTGCAGTGTCGCGACGGCGAGGTTCGCGCGCGAGAGGATGGGGTCGGAGCCCTCGACGACGTAGCGCACACCGTCGACGTAGGCCGAGACGATCGACATCGACGCGCTCACCGAGATCACCGGGTGGCCGGTCTGCACCGCGGTCCGCTCGGCGGCGCGGTGGCGGGTGCCGGACTCCTCGGTCGGGATCGACGGGTCGGGGACGAGCTGCACGTTCGCGCGCACGATCTTGCTGCCGTCGGTCGACAGGACGACGGCGCCGTCCATCTTCGACAGCTCGCGCAGGCGGGTCGGGGCGAACTCGACGTCGAGGTGGAAGCCACCGTCACAGATGCGCTCGACGGCGTCGTCGTAGCCCAGGACGATCAGCGCGCCGGTGCGGCCACGAAGGATGCGCTCCAGTCCGTCGCGCAGGCCGGTGCCCGGGGCGACGCGGGCGATCGTCGCCCGCAGCAGGTCGCCGTGCGCCGCGTCCACCATCGAGAGTCCCTTGCCGTCGGGGCCGCGGCAGGGGTCGCGACCGGGGACAAGCGTAACGACGACTAGATTCCCGCTGCGTGAAGACCACCTTCGTCGTCCCCGACGACCTCGAGCCGCCGCGACGCGATCCGGCCGCGCCGGCGGTCGGGGACGTGATCCCGCCGCACAACCGTCGGTGTCACGGATGCGGACCGGATGCCGAGAACGGGCTGCACCTGCGCGCGACGGTCGGCGAGAACGTCACGGCCACAGCCCGACTCGTGGTGGAGCCCAGGTTCGAGGGCGGTCCCGGTGTCATCCACGGCGGCATCGTCGCGACGGTGTTCGACGAGATGATGGGCCTGGCCAACATGCAGCTCGGCGTCACCGCGGTGACCGTCGTCCTCGACGTCGACTACGCGCTGCCCATCCCGATCGGGACCACCCTCCGGTTGACCGCCCGTGTCCTCGGCCGTCAGCGTCGCAAGATCTACAGCGCTGTCGAGGCGTTCGACGACGCCGCCGGACCCGACGCAGAACCACTCGCCGCCGGCCATGGCATCTTCGTGGTCATCGACCCTCGCGCACACTTCTCCGCCGCCCGGCCCTGACCGGATCTGGCGACGGCCCGCGGGGTCGTGTGCTGGTGGTGCGGTTGCGCGATCGGTGATCGTTCGCACGGCCCCGGGGGCGTGCGAACGACAGGAGCACGTGCGGTTCCTGGTGCCCAACAGACGGTTCCTACCGCCCAACAGACGGTTCCTAGTGCCCAACAGGCGGTCCCAGCCGCCCAACAGACGGTTCCAGCCGCCCAACAGACGGTTCCAACCGCCCAACAGACGGCGAGGGTCTAGAACGAGTAGGCGTCCACCGAGGTGACCAGCGCGGCGCGGACCGCCTCGTGGAGGTCGGCGACCTGGGTGATGCGGATGCCCGAGGGCAGGTCGTCGGAGCCGGCCGGGACGATCGCGTGTCGGAAGCCCAGCCGCTTCGCCTCGGCGACGCGGCGACCGATGGCCCCGACGCGACGGACCTCGCCGGCGAGGCCCACCTCGCCGATCGCGACCGTCGAGCGGGGGAGTGCCTTCATCCGACGGATCGACCCGATCGCGAGGGCGATCGCGAGATCGGCGGCGGGTTCGGTGATCTTCATGCCGCCGACGGTGGCGACGTAGACCTCGACGTCGGAGACCTTCACCGCGATGCGGCCTTCGAGCACCGCGAGGATCATCGCCACCCGCGGTGAGTCGAGTCCGCTCACCGCCCGTCGGGGTGAGGCCATCTGCGTCGCGGTGACCAACGCCTGGACCTCGGCGACCATCGGCCGACGACCGTCCATCGTCACCGTGATCGCGGTGCCGGGGACGTCGTCGTCGCGGTGGTGCAGGAACAGCCCGGTCGGGTCCGGGACCTCGTGGATCCCGTCGCCGCGTTGCTCGAAGCACCCGACCTCGTCGGACGCACCGAAACGGTTCTTGATGCCCCGCACCATGCGGAGCGCGGAGTGCTTGTCGCCCTCGAACGCGAGCACGACGTCGACCATGTGCTCCAGCGTCCGGGGCCCGGCGACGGCGCCCTCCTTGGTGACATGCCCGACGAGCACGACCGAGATGCCGGTGTTCTTGGCCAGGGACGTGAGAGCGGTGGTCACGGTGCGGATCTGGGTGACGCCGCCGTTCACCCCGTCGGCACCGCCGGCGATCATCGTCTGCACCGAGTCGACGATCATGAGGGTCGGCGCGACCTGCTCGGCGTGGGCGAGGACGGTGTCGAGGTCGGTCTCGGCGGCCAGGAACACCTCGCTGTGCACGGCGCCGGTGCGTTCCGCCCGCAGGCGCACCTGGGCGGCGGACTCCTCACCGGTCACGTAGAGCGCGCGTCGACCCATCTCCGCCCAGCGCTTCACCGTCTCCAACAGGAGGGTGGACTTCCCGACACCGGGTTCACCGGCGAGCAGGACCACCGACCCGGGCACGATGCCCGTGCCGAGGACGCGGTCGAGTTCACCGATGCCGGTGGGGAGGGCGTCGGCTGCTGTCGCGTCGATCTCGGTGATGCGCTTCGCGGGCGTCGCCGGGGCGACGGCCGCCGCGCCGGGGCGGCCCGACGATGCGGCGGCGGGCGCCTCGTCGACGGTGCCCCACTCACCGCAGTCGGGGCAGCGACCGACCCATTTCGGGGAGCGGTGCCCGCAGGCGGTGCAGCGGTAACTCGGACGGGGCTTGGCCACGGCGTGACCCTATCGGCGGACGCCGACAGTCCCGGGGAGGCAGATCAGCCCGCGGTGCCGCCGGAGCCGGTGTTCGGCAGGTTCGACCCGTAGTTGTCCTGGCCGGAGCCGCCCTCGCTGCCCTCGTTGGTGCGCTCGTTCTGCTCGTTCGCCTCGGCGTTCTCGCGGTTGAGGAACTGCGAGTCGCGACGCTGGTTCACGTAGCCGGCGTCGACGGGGACGTTGACGGTCACCTTGCCGGAGCGCTGGAAGGTGAACTCCAGCGGGACGGTCAGGCCCGGACGGACCTTGGTGCCCATCCCGGTCAGCGTGACGGTGATACGGGTCTCGGTCGGGTCGGCGGAGTTGCCCACCGAGCCGGCCTGCGACTCCTCGGCGGCGACCTGCGACGACGGCACCTCGGCCGACGACGAGGTCGACCCCTCCGCTGAGTCGGTCAGCAGCAGCGACGGCTGTCCGGCGCGCAGCGACTTGGTCGCCGGGAGCGCGCGGCTCCCCGAGATGGTGGCCGAGCCGCCGCCGGGGACGGTGATCGACTGCAGGGTGTCGTCCTGGTACGCGCTGTTGTTGGAGATGAGGAAGGCGACCTCGAACGGCCCGCCGTTGACGAACGCGTCGTCGGCGTTGACCTTCGGGTAGGTGATATGGACGTCGCGGAGGGCGAGCTGTCCGACGGTGGCGGCGCTGCCGTTGACGGCCGCCTCCTGGTTGGCGGTCTGCGAGATCTGGCCGGCGCCGCAGGCGCCGACGCCGAGCACGACGGCCGAACCGATGGCGGCGGCGGCGACCGCGCGGGCCACGCCGCGGGGCGAGGTCAGACGAGAGACGACCCGCTGTGCGCGGGCGACCTGGGCGGGGGACTGCTCTGCCACCGGGAATCCTCTTCAGCCTCGGGACCCGAGCGGGTCGCGCCGACGATGCACTACGGAGCGTAGTGGCTAGCGCGCGCCACCGATGCCTCGGGTGCGCAAACATCGCGTCGCCCACCGGGATCAGCGTGCGTGCGGGCACCCACGACGGCATGTCGTGGGTGGCCGCATCGGCGAGTCCGCGGGGCGTCCTGGCTGTGGATAGCCGCTGGTAGGCCCCTGACCTGCACCGTTGTGTGATGCACGGAACACCCCCGTGGTAGACTGGCCCCATCGAAAGGGGCAAGTGAACTGTGAATTTCAAAGTCGGTGACACCGTCGTATACCCCCACCACGGAGCTGCGAAGGTCGAAGACATCGTGGTCCGCACCATCAAGGGTGAGCAGGTGGAGTACCTCGTCCTGAAGGTCGCCGACGGTGACATGACCGTCCAGATCCCGTCGACCAAGCTCGAGTACGTCGGTGTCCGCGACGTCGTGGGCGAAGAGGGCCTCGGTCGCGTGTTCGACGTCCTGCGCGCCCCGCACACCGAGGAGCCCACCAACTGGGCCCGCCGCTTCAAGGCCAACCAGGAGAAGCTGATCTCCGGCGACATCATCAAGGTGTCCGAGATCGTGCGCGACCTGTGGCGTCGTGAGCAGGACCGCGGCCTGTCCGCCGGTGAGAAGCGCATGCTGACCCGCGCCCGTCGTGTCCTCGTCGACGAGCTGTCGCTGGCGCAGGGCACCGACGAGGCCAAGGCCTCGGTCATCCTCGACGAGGTCCTCGCCGCCGCGTCCTGACGGACGGCACGCCATGACCTCCGCCGCCTCGACGGTGGCGTTGATCCCTGCCGCCGGGTCGGGTACCCGACTCGGGGCGGGGATGCCCAAGGCATTCGTGGACCTCGCCGGCCGCACGATCCTGCAACGCTGCGTGGACGGTGTCCTCGCCGCCGGTGTGGGTCACGTGGTGGTCGCGGTCCCCGCTGACCTCGTCGCCGCCACGCGGCACGACGTCCCGGACGCTCAGGTGGTCGTCGGGGGGTCGATCCGCAGTGATTCCGTACGCGCCTGCCTGGCCGCGACCGTCGGAGCCGGTACGTCCGAGCCCGACGTCGTGCTCGTCCACGACGCGGCCCGGGCGCTCACACCACCGGCGGTGTTCGCGCGCGTCGTCGACGCCGTCGTCTCGGGCCATGACGCCGTGATCCCGGCGGTCCCCGTCACCGACACGCTCAAACGCGTCGACGCCGACGAAACGGTCGTCGCCACCGTCGACCGCGCACCGCTGCGGGCGGTGCAGACACCCCAGGGTTTCCGGCCAGAGGCGCTGGCCCGTGCCCACGCGTCCGGGGCCGACGCCACCGACGACGCCGGGCTCGCCGAAGCACTCGGCATCGGTGTGCACGTCGTCGCGGGTGACCTCATGGCCTTCAAGATCACGACCGAGTGGGACCTGCGGATGGCGCGCATGCTGTGCGAACAGGGCGCCGCCGCGGCGCCGGCGACACGGTGACCCCGATGCGCGTCGGCATCGGCACCGACGTCCACCCGTTCCAGCCGGGCAAACCGTGCTGGATGGTGGGCCTGCACTTCCCCGACGCCGACGGCTGCGAAGGCCATTCCGACGGGGACGTCGGTGTCCACGCGCTGTGTGACGCGCTGCTCTCGGCTGCTGGTCTCGGCGACCTCGGCGCGGTGTTCGGCACCGGCCGTCCGGAGTGGGACGGCGTGGACGGGGCCACCATGCTGACCCACGTCCGTGGCCTGGTCGCCGACGCCGGGTGGGCGGTCGGCAACGCGGCGGTGCAGGTCATCGCCAACCGACCCAAGATCGGACCCCGCCGCGACGAGGCGCAGCGACTGCTGTCCGACCTCGTCGGCGGGCCGGTGTCGGTCTCGGCGACCACGACCGACGGGCTGGGGCTGACCGGACGCGGCGAGGGTGTGGCCGCGGTGGCGACGGCGTTGCTCCTCGCCCGCGAGGCCTGACGCCTACTGTGGACGGCGTGGATCTGTTGCTCGGCATCGACATGGGCACCGGGAGCACCAAAGGCGTCCTCGTCGACCCCGACGGGGTCGTCCTCGCCTCCCGGACCGTGTCCCATCAGATCTCGCTCCCGCGGCCGGGCTGGGCCGAGGTCGACGCCGACGGGCTGTGGTGGTCCGAGATCCGCTCCATCGCACAGGAACTCGTCGGCGAGGCCCCCGACGGCTCGCGCGTCGCCGGTGTCTGTGTGAGCGGTGTCGGCCCGTGTCTCGTGCTGTGTGACGGCGACGGCGCCCCTCTGCGTCCGGCGATCCTGTACGGCATCGACAGCCGCGCGCACCGCGAGATCGAGGCACTCACCGACGAACTCGGCGCCGACGCGATCGTCGAGCAGGCCGGGACGGCACTGTCGAGCCAGGCGGTGGGCCCGAAAATCGAATGGGTTCGTCGCGAGGAGCCCGACGTCTTCGCCGCGGCCCGCCGCTGGTACGGGTCGAACAGTTTCATCACGGCCCGGCTCACCGGTGAGTACGTGATGGACCACCACACCGCCAGCCAGTGCGACCCGCTCTACCTCACCCGTGAGTTCCGGTGGAACGACGAATGGGCCCATCGCATCTGCGGGCACCTCGAGATGCCGCGGCTGGTGTGGCCGCGCGACGTCGTCGGGACGGTCACCGCCGACGCCGCCGACGCGACCGGCATCCCCGAGGGCACGCCGGTGGTCGCCGGCACCGTCGACGCCTACGCCGAGGCGTTCTCGGTCGGGGCGCGGTCGGCCGGAGACCTCATGCTCATGTACGGCTCGACAATGTTCTGCGTACAGGTGCTCGACGGGTACCACACCGACCCGGCACTGTGGACCACCGCGGGTGTGGAGCCGGGCAGCCTCGCGTTCGCCGCGGGGACGTCGACCGCCGGCAGCCTCACCACGTGGCTGCAGACCGTCACCGGCGGTGCGTCGTTCGACGAGTTGATGGCCGAGGCGGTACAGGTGCCGCCGGGCAGCGACGGCCTGCTGTTCCTGCCCTACCTCGCGGGCGAACGCACGCCTGTGTTCGACCCCGACGCACGCGGGGTGCTCGCGGGCCTCACGCTGCGGCACGGGCGGGGCCATCTGTTCCGCGCCGCGTACGAGGGCATCTCCTTCGGCATCCGCCACATCCTCGAACGGTTCGACGCCGCGAGCCCGACGGTTCGCACGATCGCCGTCGGGGGTGGGTTGCGCAGCCCCATCTGGGCGCAGACGCTCTCGAACGTCACCGGCCGCACGCAGTTGGTGCCGGCGGAGGGGATCGGCGCGAGCTACGGTGATGCGCTGCTCGCCGCGATCGGGACGGGGCTCGTACCGCCCGAGACCGACTGGACCACCCTCGAGCGCGAGATCGTCCCGGACCCGGACGTCCGTGAGCTGTACGACGATCTCTACGCACAGTGGCGAGATCTGTACCCGGCCACCCGATCACACGTCCACGCGCTGGGGCGGCTGTCCGATCGCTGAGCCCGGCCGCGGCACTCAGGCCGAGGTGTAGCCCCCGTCGATCGGGAGGTCCACGCCGGAGATCATCGACGCGGCGTCCGACGCGAGCCACACGATGGCGTCGGACACCTCGTGGGGTTCGGCGAAGCGCTGCAGCGGGATCCTGCCCTTCAGCGGCGCGGCTTTCACCTCGTCGCCCCACACCCGACGTCCCATGTCGGTGAGGACCACCGTGGGGCACACGGAGTTCGCGCGGATGCCGTGCGGACCGAGCTCGAGGGCCAGAACCTTGGTGGCCATCACGAGACCGGCCTTGGTGGCCGAGTACGCGTAGTGCTCCGCCAGAGGGGTGAGCGCTGCCGCGGACGCCACGGTGACGATCGACCCGCGGATGCCACGTCCCACCATGTCGCGCCCGACCGCGGCGGCGAGCAGGGCGGGGGCGCGCAGGTTCACGGCGACGGTCGCGTCGAAGCCGGCCGCGTCGAGGTCGAGCACCGACGCCGGGTGCGACACCCCGGCGTTGTTCACCAGGACGTCGAGTCCGTCGAACGCGGCGACCGCGTCGGCGACGAGACGGTCGGGGCCGTCGTCGGCGGCGAGATCGGCCGGAGCGCAGACGATCTCGACGTCGAACTGCTCACGCAGCGATGACGCCTGCTCGTCGAGGTCGTGGGCGGACCGCCCGGACAGCACGAGTCGCGCGCCGGCCGCGGCGAACGCACGCGCGATGTCCGCGCCGAGTCCGCGGGTGGCGCCGGTGATGAGCGTGCGGGTGCCGTCGAGACGGATCTCGCTCACGCGGTGACCTCCTGGGGGAGTGCGGCGACGACGGCCCCGGCGGTCGCCGGGTCGGTGACGAGCCGGCGGTAGTACCCGCCGCGGGCCCCGCCGATGATGGACTCGACCTTGTCGGACCCGACGGCGACCGCGATCGTCACCGGGATCCGTCGCAGCACCTCGAGGTCGATCGCGATGAGGCGGTCGATCCCCTCGAAGTCGACCGGGACGCCGTCACGGTCGTAGAAGCGGGAGCACACGTCTCCGACCGCGCGTCGCAGCGACGTGGAGTCGGTCGGGACGAACCGGGGGATGTCGGAGCGGCTGAGCGGCGGCGCGCCGATGCCCATCAGTGCACATCGCGCCTGCGGCCACAGGTCGAGGACCCGCTGGATGCTGGGGTCCTGCAGCAGCGAGGGGTGCAGGTTCGGGCCCGGGAGCGCGGGCGCGAACAGGTAGGTCGCCCGGCCGCCGACTCGGTTCGCGACGCGCCGGGTGATCTCGTTGGTCTGGTACCACTCCTCGGGCTGGTCGTTCCCGCCGACGGTCGGGGCCACGAGCACGCCCGGCAGCGACGTCAGGTCGAACCGGGACACCTCGTAGACGGTCCGTCCCGACGAGACGAGCAGGACGTCACCCGGGGCGAGCCCGGCCTCCGACAGCGCGCGGGCGACCGCGGGCGCCAGGGTCCCGCCCATCACGTCGACGGTGGATCGCCCCGACGCCGGCGGCAGCGCCGGTGACAGGTACACCGACTCGAGGTCGAGCAGGGCGGCCACGCGCCGCGCCAGCTCGTCGGCGGGGAGGTCGGAGCCGGGCGGGACCACCTCGATGCGCACGATCCCGCACCGTTTCGCCTCCGCGAGCAGGCGCGAGACGGTGGCGCGACTGGTGCCCAGACGTGCCGCGACCTCGGCCTGCGTGGCGTCCTCCTCGTAGTAGAGGCGTGCCGCCGCGTAGAGCAGCGCCGGGTCGTAGAGACCGGGGTCGGGCAGGGACATGGCGACGAGTATGGCACCGGCGACGGCCGCGTGAGCATGTGTTCACGACACTCGACGACGTGAACAGGTGTTCTGAACATTTGCTTGCGCGCGGGATGCGTCGTCGTTAATGTGACTGCCACCACAGATCCGGTGACGCATGACGCAGCTCACCGTGCGAGGAGAAGACATGAGCGAGATCCCCGAGAAGATGCAGGCCGTGGTGTGCCACGGGCCGGAGGACTACCGGCTCGAGGAGGTCGTGGTGCCGACCCCCGGCCCCGGGGAGGCGCTGGTCGCCGTCGAGGCGGTCGGGATCTGCGCCAGCGACCTGAAGTGCTACCACGGTGCCGCGAAGTTCTGGGGCGACGAGAACCGTCCCGCCTGGGCCGAGACCATGGTCATCCCGGGCCACGAGTTCGCCGGACGAGTCGTGCAGCTCGACGACGCGGCAGCGCGTCGGTGGGGCATCGCGGTCGGTGACCGCGTGGTGTCCGAGCAGATCGTCCCCTGCTGGGAGTGTCGCTTCTGCCGCCGGGGCGAGTACCACATGTGCGCCCCGCACGACCTGTACGGCTTCAAGCGCCGCACCCCCGGCGCGATGGCGTCGTACATGGTGTTCCCCGCCGAGGCCCTGGTGCACAAGGTCTCCGGCGACATCGCCCCGCAGCACGCCGCGTTCGCCGAGCCGCTCTCGTGCTCGCTGCACGCCGTCGAACGCGCACGGATCCAGTTCGAGGACACCGTCGTCGTGGCCGGGTGCGGACCGATCGGCCTGGGCATGATCGCCGGCGCCAAATCGAAGAATCCGATGCGGGTGATCGCCCTCGACATGGCCCCGGAGAAGCTCGACCTCGCGACCCGCTGCGGCGCCGACCTCGCGATCAACATCGCCGAGGAGGACGCGATCGCGATCGTCCGCGACCTCACCGACGGGTACGGCGCCGACGTGTACCTGGAGGGAACCGGCCACCCGTCGGCGGTCGGTCAGGGCCTGAACATCCTCCGCAAGCTCGGCCGCTACGTCGAGTACGGCGTCTTCGGGAGCGAGGCGTCCGTCGACTGGAGCATCATCAGCGACGACAAGGAGCTCGACGTCCTCGGTGCGCACCTCGGACCGAACTGCTGGCCTGCCGCGATCGCGATGATCGAGTCGGGCCGTCTGCCGATGGACGAGATCTGCACCCACCAGTTCCCCCTGTCGGAGTTCCAACGCGGGCTCGACATGGTCGGGTCGGGCCGCGAGTCGGTCAAGGTGTCCCTCATCCCCGAGGCGGCGCTCTGATGGCGCAGCACGGACCCCTCGACCGGCGGTTCTCACGGCGGGACATGTTGCGCGCCATGGGTGTCGCGGGTACCGCCGCGGCGGCGGTGCCGATCCTCGGTGCCTGCGGCATCGGCGGCCGGGTGAGCGAGCCCAACGGCGCGTCGGCCGTCACCGGGGCGTTCGACTGGAAGAGCCAGAAGGGTCAGACGCTCTCGATCCTGCAGACGCCCCACCCGTACCAGCTCTCGTACCAGCCGTTGCTGGCCGAGTTCACCGAGCTCACCGGCATCGAGGTGAAGGTCGACCTCGTGCCCGAGGCCGACTACTTCACCAAGCTGAACACCGAACTCGCCGGCGGTACCGGCAAGCACGACTGCTTCATGCTGGGTGCCTACTTCATCTGGCAGTACGGTCCGCCCGGATGGCTCGAGGACCTCGGCCCGTGGATCGCCAACAGCGCGGCGACCAACGCGGAGTACGACTTCGACGACATCTTCGAGGGACTCCGCCAGTCGACGAGGTGGGACTTCGAGCTGGGCAACCCGATCGGCTCCGGTGGCCAGTGGGCCATCCCGTGGGGGTTCGAGAACAACGTCGTCGCCTACAACAAGGCGTATTTCGACCGTCGCGGGATCAAGCTCCCGACCACGTTCGACGACTTCATCCAGCTCGCCACCGACCTCACCGACCGGTCGGAGAACCGGTACGGCATCGCGACCCGCGGCTCGAAGTCGTGGGCGACGATCCATCCCGGCTTCATGACGCAGTACACCCGCGAGGGTGCGGTCGACTACCGCGTGCAGGGATCGGACCTCATCGCAGAGATGAACCGCACGAAGGCGGTCGACTTCACGAAGAAGTGGATCGAGATGCAGAAGGCCGCCGGCCCGACGTCGTGGACCACCTACGACTACCCGCAGGCCACCGGCGATCTCGGCGACGGGACCGCGATGATGGTCTACGACGCCGACTCCGCGACGTACCCGAAGAACAAGCCGGGTGCGAGCAAGGAGGCCGGCAACCTCGGGTGGTACCCGGGGCCCGCCGGACCCGACGGCAACTACCGCACCAACCTGTGGACGTGGAGCTGGGCGATGAACGCCCGCTCGAAGCGCAAGCCCGCGGCCTGGCTGTTCATGCAGTGGGCGACCGGCAAGGACTCGATGAACAAGGCCGTCGAGGGCGGCATCTACGCCGACCCGGTGCGGAAGTCGGTGTTCGACACCACCTTCAAGCGCATCGCGGCCGACCAGGCGGGCTATCTCGAGACCTTCGAGACCGTCATCGGCTCGTCGAAGATCCAGTTCACCCCGCAGAAGAAGTTCTTCGACACGACGAAGGACTGGGCGGTGGCGCTGCAGGACATCTACGGCGGCGACGACGCGCAGTCGCGGCTGAACAGCCTCGCCAAGACCAACACGTCCAAAGTCAACCTGTAGAGGGCGGGACCACCATGTCAACCCAGACGTCGACGCCCACCGAGGCGTCCTCCGCCGCGCCGCACCCGGTGCCCGGGAAGTCGTTGCCGGAGGTGCCGTCCTGGCGCCGGAAGCTGCGTCCCTACCTGCTGTCGCTGCCGGCGGTCGCGATCGTCATCGGCATCCTCTACCCGTTCGTGGTGGGCGCCTACTACGCGTTCCTCAACTACGCCGCGGTCAACCCGGATCCGGTGTTCGTGTGGTTCGCCAACTTCCGGTCCGTCCTCGGTGACGAGATCTTCTGGTCGAGCGTGCGGACCACCGCGATCTTCGCGGTCGGCGCGACCCTTCTCGAGACGCTCCTGGGCGTGGGGCTCGCGTTGCTGCTCAACCGCTCGAGCATCGTCGGCAAGATCTTCGAGAAGGTGCTCATCCTGCCGCTGATGATCGCCCCCGTCATCGCGGGCGTCATCTGGAAGCTCATGTTCAACCCGCAGTTCGGCATCCTCAACCACGTCTTCGGGCTCGGCAGCACGTTCGACTGGCTGTCGAAGTCGAATGCGCTGTTCTCGGTGATCCTCGTCGACATCTGGGTCTTCACGCCGTTCGTGGCGATCCTGGTCCTCGCCGGCATCCGGTCGCTGCCGAAGGAGCCGTTCGAGGCCTCCGAGATCGACGGTGCGGGGTGGTTCTACATGTTCCGCAAGCTGATGCTGCCGATGATCTGGCCGTACATCCTGGTAGCCGTCATCTTCCGGTTCATGGACAACCTCAAGGTGTTCGACCACATCTACGTCCTCACCGCGGGCGGTCCGGGTGTCGCCACCCGCACCCTGCAGATCGGCGCGTTCGAGGACTCGATCATCAACCTCGACTACTCACGGGGCAGCACCTACATGCTGCTGCTCTGGATCCTCGTGTTCATCACCGCACGCATCCTCGTCGGCGTGCTGGGCAAGGCGCAGCGTCGTGCTGCGGGAGCGGAGTCCTGATGGCCGGCATTCGTGTGCCCCGACCGCATCTCCCGCGCCGGGAGGAACTGCTCCCCGGTCGCAAGCGGTTCACCGGCGGCTCGGTCGCCGCCGACCTCACCCTGCTGGTGTGGTTCGTGTTCTCGCTGTTCCCCATCGCCTGGATGGTCATCCTGGCGCTGAAGAACTCCGCCGAGCAGACGACGACGTACTTCTCGTTCAGCCCGACGTGGTCGAACTTCGCCACCGTGCTCTCCAGCAAGGGCGAGCGGATGACGAGCGTCGACTTCACCGCGTCGCTGTGGACCAGCGTGCTCAACTGCGGTGGTGCGGTGATCGTCTCGCTGGTGATCGGCATCCCGGCGGCGTATGCGGCCGGGCGGTGGAAGTACCGCGGCAGCGACGACCTGATGTTCCAGATGCTGTCGTTCCGGTTCGCGCCCGAGCTGATGGTGATCGTCCCTCTGTTCGTCATCTACAACCAGGTCGGCCTGTTCGACACCAAGGTCGGCATGATCTGGGTGCTGCAGCTGGTCACCATGCCGCTCGTCGTGTGGATCTTGCGGTCCTACTTCCAGGACCTGCCCGAGGATCTCGAGCAGGCCGCCCTGCTCGACGGGTACACCCGGAGCCGGGCGTTCGTGATGGTGGCGCTGCCGATGGTGCGTCCGGGCATCGCGGCGGCCGCGCTGCTGGCGTTCATCTTCGCCTGGAACAACTACGTCTTCCCGCTGATCCTCGCCGACAGCAACGCCGGCACGGTCACCGTCGCGATCACCAAGTTCCTCGGTGGTGGCGGCCAGGCCTACTACAACCTCACCGCCGCGGCGGCGGTGATCGCAGCCCTGCCCCCGCTGGTCCTGGCCCTGACCATCCAGCGGTACCTCGTGCGGGGCCTGTCCTTCGGAGCGGTGAAATCCTGATGGCCACACTGGAACTGCACGGTCTACGCAAGACCTTCGGGAAGACGACCGCGGTGGCGGGAGTCTCCGTCGACATCGCCGACGGCGAGTTCTTCGTCATCCTCGGCCCCAGCGGCGCGGGGAAGACGACGACACTGAAGTCGATCGCCGGACTCGTCGACATCGACGCCGGCTCGGTCCGCATCGGCGGTGTCGACATGACGAAGGTCGAGCCGTACCACCGCAACGTCGCCATGGCGTTCGAGAGCTACGCGCTCTACCCGCAGAAGACGGTGTCGGAGAACCTCGCGTCGCCGCTGAAGTCGGGCCGCACCGGGAAGTACTCGTCCGCTCAGCGAACCGAGCGCATCGATCAGGTGACCACGACGCTGGGCATCAACCATCTGCTGCAACGGTTCCCGCGCGAGCTCTCCAACGGTCAGCGGCAGCGTGTCGCCCTCGGCCGCGTGCTGGTGCGTCCGGCCGACGTCTACCTGCTCGACGAGCCGCTGAGCCACCTCGACGCCAAGCTGCGGGCGGCGATGCGGGCAGAGCTCAAGCAGCTCGGCCAGATGTCGAACACCACCACGGTCTACGTGACGCACGACTACCAGGAGGCGCTCGCGCTCGGCGACCGCATCGCGGTCATGCGGGAGGGTGAGCTGGTGCAGATCGGGACGCCGCAGGAGATCTGGCGGCGTCCGGCCGACACCTTCGTCGCCCGGGCCCTGGGACAGCCGGAGATGAACCTGCTCGACGCGGTGGTCGACGCCGGCGACGGCGCTGCCACGTTCCGCCTCGGCGACGGAAGCATCGAACTGCCGGTGCCGGACGGGGCGCGCGTCACCCGCGGCGATCGCGTCCGTGTCGGCCTGCGGCCGTGTGATCTCGCGGTGGCCCCGGACCCGTCGGCGCCCGGCATCCCGGGTCGTGTCCTCCTCGCCGAACGCCTCGGTCGCAACGTCGAACTCACCGTGCGGGCCGGCGGTGAGCAGATCGTCGTCCTCGTCAGCAGCCGCGCCGGTGTCGGCGAGGGTTCCGACGTCACACTCACCGTCGCACCCGACGACGTGCACATCTTCGCCGCCGGGTCGGGACACACCGCCCGGCTCGACGCGGAGCAGAGCAGCAGCATGGAGGCACTCGCATGAGCATCCTGTCCGAGTCACGCCGCAAGGGCGCCGATCGCGACCAGGCCACACAGGGCGCGCAGAGCCTCACCCTGAGCGACCTGGTGAAGACCTACTCGGCCCGGGGTCGCGAGGAGTTCCAGGCCGTCAAGGGACTGGATCTGGCGATCGAACCCGGTGAGCTGATCGCGTTGCTGGGTCCGTCGGGCTGTGGCAAGACGACCACCCTGCGGATGATCGCCGGGCTGGAGACGGTGACCAGCGGCTCGATCCGCATCGGCGACACCGAGGTGTCGCAGATGCCGGCGGCACAGCGTCGCGTGGGCGTCGGGTTCGAGAGCTACGCGCTCTACCCGCCGATGTCGGTACGCGAGAACCTGCTCTACGGCCTCAAGGCCCGCAAGGTGCGTGACGCCGCCGCGAAGGTCGACGCGATCGCCGAGCGGCTCGAGATGACCGACATGATGGATCTGCGACCGGCGGGCCTGTCCAGCGGTCAGAAGCAGCGGGTGGCCCTGGCGCGGGCACTCGTCCGCAACCCGCCGGTGCTGTTGCTCGACGAGCCGCTGAGCCACCTCGACGCGTCGGCGCGCCAGCGCGTCCGCCGCGAACTCAAGGTGCTGCAGCGCGAATTCGGGTACACCACCATCGTCGTCACGCACGACCAGGTGGAGGCGCTGTCGCTGGCGGACCGTCTCGCCGTGATGGACGGCGGTGTGGTGCAGCAGTTCGGCACGCCCGACGAGGTCTTCGACGATCCCGCCAACCTGTTCGTCGCGCAGTTCGTCGGCGAGCCCGCGATCACCGTCCTGCCCGGCCTCGTCCGGCACCGCGACGGACACGCCGTCGTGGAGATCGGTTCGGGCGGTGGGGCGCTGGCGACCACCGTCGAATCCGTCGCTGACGGCACCCGCGTGACCGTCGGGATTCGCCCGCAGGACGCGACGGTCCGCGCCGCCGACGACGCACAGGGCGCGGGCGTACCCGCCACCGCGACAGCGGGTGTCTCCGCCACCGTCGCCTACTTCGAGCATCTCCTGGAGTTCGGCCTCGCCACCGTGACGGTGCCCGGACGCGAGGAGGGCATCGTCGTGGCCACGCCGCCGGAGCAGACCTGGTCCGCCGAGGACCGCGTCGTCGTCGACGCACCGGCCGAACGCGTCTACCTCTTCGACACCTCGAGCGGGGAGCGTCTTCGGTGACGCGCCTGCACGACGACCCGGCCCGCTTCACCGACGACATGCTCACCGGGTTCCTCGACGTCCACACCGACCGCGTGACCGGCGTGCGGGGTGGCGTGGTCCGCGCGACCACCACGCCGGCCGGGAAGGTGGCCGTCGTGGTCGGCGGCGGGTCCGGCCACTACCCGGCGTTCTGCGGCGTCGTGGGACCGGGTTTCGCCGACGGTGCCGTCGTCGGCAACATCTTCACCTCACCCTCGGCCGACGACGCGACGTCGGTCGCGCGGGCGGCGCACTCCGACGCCGGGGTCCTGCTCACCACGGGCAACTATGCCGGGGACGTCATGAACTTCGGCCTGGCGGTCACCCAGCTGCGGTCGGCGGGGATCGCGGCCGAATACGTCGCCGTCACCGACGACATCGCGAGCGCACCCGTCGGCGAGGAATCCCGTCGGCGTGGCATCGCGGGGGACTTCACCGTCTTCAAATGCGCGTCGGCGGCCGCCGAGGAGGGCGCCGACCTCACGGAGGTCGTGCGCGTCGCGCACGCGGCCAACGACGCCACCCGCACGCTCGGTGTCGCCTTCGACGGCTGCACAATGCCCGGCGCGAGCGAACCGCTCTTCACGGTGCCGGTCGGCGTGATGGGTGTGGGGCTCGGCATCCACGGCGAGCCCGGGGTGTCCGACGAGCCGCTGCCCACGGCCGCCGACCTCGCCCGCACCCTGGTCGACGGTGTGCTCGCCGAGGAGCCCGCCGACCGCACGGGGCGGATCGCGGTCATCCTCAACGGGCTCGGCCGCACCAAGTACGAGGAACTCTTCGTCGTCTGGGGGACCGTCGCGGACCTGCTGCGCCGGCGCGGGTACACCGTCGTCGAGCCCGAGGTCGGCGAACTGGTCACCAGCCTCGACATGGCGGGGTGCTCGTTGACGGTCATGTGGCTCGACGACGAGCTCGAACGACTCTGGACCGCACCCGCCGACACCCCGGCCTACCGCAAGGGCGGAGGAGTCGCGGTGCGCGGTGAGCGGCGGACGGCCGACGACACCGCCGCCGCCGAGACCGTCGACCCGTCGCACTTGTCCGACGACGACGGCCGCGACGCCGCCGCTCGCATCGCGCGGATGCTCGCGTCGGTGGCCGCGATGCTCACCGACGTCGAGGACGAACTCGGCCGCATCGACGCCGTCGCGGGCGATGGTGACCACGGCCGCGGGATGGTCAAGGGGTCCACGGCGGGGTCCCGGGCGGCCGACGAGGCCGTCGAGGCGGGCGCCGGGCCGTCGTCGACCCTGGCCGCCGCCGGCTCGGCCTGGGCGTCACAGGCCGGTGGCACGTCCGGCGTCCTGTGGGGCGCGATGCTCACCGCGATCGGGGCCGCACTCGGGGACACCGGCAGGCCCGACGGCACGGCGATCGCCCAGGGCGTCCGCGACGGCTACGACGCGCTGATCGCGCTCGGCGGTGCGGCACCCGGGGACAAGACGATGCTCGACGCCCTCGGCCCGTTCGTCGACGACCTCGAGCAGGGCCTCGCCGACGGGTCGCCCTGGCAGGAGGCGTGGACACACGCCGCCGACGTCGCGACCACCGCCGCGGCGGACACGGCGCAGATGCGGCCCCGCGTCGGCCGGGCCCGCCCGCTCGCCGAGCGCAGCGTCGGGACCCCCGACGCCGGCGCCACATCCCTGGCCATGTGCGCGCAGACCGTCGCGTCCGAACTGGCCACCCACAGCACAGGAGGTCCGCGATGAGCGACAAGTTCCGGATCGTGGTCGGAGCCGACGACGCCGGCCTGGACTACAAGGAGATCCTCAAGCGGGACCTCGAGGCCGACGGTCGGGTGGAGGTGGTCACCGACGTCGGGGTGTCCGGCGACGGCGACCACACCGCGTATCCGCACGTCGCCGTGGCCGCCGCGCGGATGGTCGCCGACGGTGAGGCCGACCGGGCGCTGCTGGTGTGCGGGACCGGGCTCGGCATGGCCATCAGCGCGAACAAGGTGGCCGGCATCCGGGCCGTGACCGCCCACGACAGCTTCTCGGTGGAACGGTCGGTGCTGTCCAACGACGCGCAGGTGCTGTGCTTCGGGCAGCGCGTGGTCGGCGTCGAGCTGGCCCGACGACTCGCCAAGGAGTGGCTCGAGTACACCTTCGACCGGTCCAGTGCGTCGGCGGCCAAGGTCGATGCCCTGCGCGGATACGAGTCCGGCGGGGACTGCTGAGCGCGGTCCTCCAGTAGGATCGCCGCACGTGACCCTTCGCCTGTACGACTCCGCCGCGCGTGAGCTGCGCGATTTCGAACCGCTGCGTGCGGGCGAGGCGTCGGTCTACTTGTGTGGCGCGACGGTGCAGGGTGTCCCGCACATCGGGCACGTGCGCAGCGGCATCGCGTTCGACATCCTCCGGCGGTGGCTCGCCCACTCCGGACTCGACGTGCGGTTCGTCCGCAACGTCACCGACATCGACGACAAGATCCTCACCAAGGCCGCCGACGCCGGCCGTCCGTGGTGGGAGTGGGCTGCGACGCACGAACGGGAGTTCTCGTCGGCCTACGACGCCCTGGGTGTGCTGCCGCCGTCGGCCGAGCCGCGGGCGACGGGGTTCGTCACCCAGATGGTCACCTACATCGAGCGGTTGATCGACCGGGGCCACGCCTACGCGGCCGACGGCAACGTCTACTTCGACGTCCGCAGCCTCCCGGACTACGGCGCGCTGTCGGGGCATCGCCTCGACGACGTGCACCAGGGTGAGAGTGCGGGCACCGGCAAACGCGACGACCGCGACTTCACCCTGTGGAAGGCCGCGAAGCCCGGCGAGCCGTCGTGGCCCACCCCGTGGGGGCCCGGGCGACCCGGCTGGCACCTCGAGTGCTCGGCGATGGCCACCTCACTGCTCGGCGCCGAGTTCGACATCCACTGCGGCGGCATGGATCTGATCTTCCCGCACCACGAGAACGAGATTGCTCAATCCCACGGCGCCGGTGATGCTTTCGCGCGCTACTGGCTGCACAACGGCTGGGTCACCATGGGCGGCGAGAAGATGAGCAAGTCGCTGGGCAACGTCGTGTCGATACCCGCGATGATCCAGCGTGTCCGGCCCGTCGAGCTGCGGTACTACCTCGGCAGCGCGCACTACCGGTCGATGCTGGAGTACTCCGAGGGCGCGCTCACCGAGGCCGCAGCGGGGGTACCGCCGGATCGAGTCGTTCGTCCATCGGGTGCGTTCGCGCTTCGGTGACGTGCAGATCGGCTCCGTCACAGACGGTTTCGCCGCGGCGCTCGACGACGACCTCGGCGTGCCCGCCGCGCTGGCCGAGATCCACGCGGCGGTCCGGCAGGGCAACTCTGCTGCCGAGGCCGGGGACGGGCAGGGTGCGCTGGACGCGGCCGCCGCGGTGCGCGCGATGACTGCCGTGCTCGGTGTGGACCCGCTCGATCCACGGTGGGAGAGCGCGGGCGACGACTCGCAGGCGATGTCCGCGCTCGACGTCCTCGTCCGCGCGGAGCTCGAACGCCGCACCACCGCGCGTGCGGAGAAGGACTACGCGACCGCCGACGCCGTGCGGGACCGACTGGCCGCGGCCGGTGTCGAGGTGACCGACACCCCCGACGGCCCGCAATGGAACCTGAAGGGGCAGTGATGGCCGGCAACTCGCAGCGCAAGGGTGCGGTCCGCAAGACCGGGTCGAAGAAGGGGCAGGTCGCCGGCTCCGGCGGCAACCGCCGTCGTGGACTGGAGGGTCGCGGCGCCACCCCGAAGGCCGAGGACCGGCCGTACCACGTCGCGCACAAGCGGGCGAAGGCCGCGGCGAAGTCGGCCCCGGCGGGGCGCGGCGGACGTCCGACGACGCGTCGTCGGGACGAGGACGGACCCGAGTACGTGGTCGGGCGCAATCCCGTCGTCGAGTGTCTGCGCGCGGGCGTGCCGGCGACGGCGCTCTACGTTCAGGTCGGTGGCAATCCCGACGAGCGGGTGTCCGAGGCCGTCGCGATCGCGGGTGAGAAGGGCATCGCGATCCTCGAGGCGAGCCGGGCCGAGCTGGACCGGTTCAGCGCCAACGGGTTGCACCAGGGTGTCGGGCTGCAGGTGCCGGCATACGAGTACGCCCACCCCGACGACGTCATGCGGGCTGCGGTCGACAGCGGCACCCCGCCGCTGCTGGTCGCGCTCGACAACATCACCGACCCGCGCAACCTGGGTGCCGTGATCCGCTCGGTCGCCGCGTTCGGCGGCCACGGCGTCGTGATCCCGGCGCGCCGCAGTGCCAGCGTGACCGCCGTCGCGTGGCGTACCAGTGCCGGTGCCGCGGCACGCCTTCCCGTGGCCCAGGCCCCGAATCTCACTCGCACGCTGAAGGACTGGGCCGCCGGAGGAGCGCAGCTCGTCGGCCTCGACGCCGACGGCGACACCACCCTCGACGACTACGACGGCACCGGGCCGACCGTCGTCGTGGTCGGTTCCGAGGGCAAGGGACTATCGCGGCTGGTCCGCGAATCCTGCGACTCGATCCTCTCGATCCCGATGGCCGGACCCGTCGAGAGCCTCAACGCCTCCGTCGCCGCGGGTGTCGTCCTCGCCGAGTTCGCGCGGCAGCGCCGCACCCGCTGACACCCGATCCTGTGTAGTTCTCGCGACGCCCACCTGGGCGAACGGTCGCGAGAAGTACACACATCAGGTCTCGGATCCTTGTCATTCACTCTCGTAGAGATGTCCGGATCGGGCAGCATGCGGAGGTATGACACCTCGCTCCCTGACCCCGGGTGAAGCGCTGCCGCTGCGCTCGCTCGAGCCGACGCTGACAGACGTCTTCCATCTGCGCTTGTCGTCGAACGCGAGGACGCCAGACCTCATCGCGCTTGTTGTCGACTCGGGCGATCGGGTCCGCACAGATGACGACTTTGTCTTTTACAACAACCCGCAGTCTCCAGACGGAAGCGTCAGCTGGCTGCCCGAGTCGTCGACGGTGCAGTGGATCCGAGTGCACCCGGAGCGCCTCGACGCTGGAGTGCAGCGCGTCATTGTCGCGGCATCCGATGGTGTTCTCACGGAGCAGCGGCCGGGCCAGATCGACGTGATCGTGACCGATGCAGCTGGGTCGCCGAAGGCGACCGCGACTCTGCAGGCCGACGGTGTTCTTGCCGCGATGCTGGTGGTGGAGATCTATCGGCGGGCGGATGAGTGGCGGCTCCGCCTGTTGGCCCAGGGTTACGCCGACGGCCTGGCCGCACTCGCATCGCAGCACGGAGTCGAGATCGACGACGGGTCTGAGGAACTCGGCGGCACGACGACCCCGCCGGCGTCCGAGACGGAGCCGTTCGGCCTCGACCCGGGCCGGCGTCCCTACTCCTTCTCGGGTGACGACTCGTTGTCCCCGCCGTCGCCGTCGCCGTCGCCGTCGCCGCAACTTCAACCTCAGCCGCAGGCGTCCTCGTCGCGACGGTCGCTGTTCACGTCGCGCAGGCGAGCGCAGCTCGAGGCGCAGAACACCCAGCTGCAGCGCCTGCTGGTCGAGAGCGGGGCGATGGACAACGCGGCCATCGACGCGGAACGTCGACGTCTGCTGGAGGAGGTCGGGAAACTCTCCGCGACGATCGAGCGCAAGCGTGGCGAGATCGACAGTGCGGAGCGTCGTCTGGCCGACCTGTTGCAGTCGATCCGGAGGGCGGAAGGCGAACAGGAACTGATGGAGATCGGGCTGTACCACTACCGGCACCGGCTCGACGACTCGATCGCATACAAGGCACGTCTCGACGAGATCCGGGATCGGATGAAGGCGATGGCCAAGGCGGGGCGTGCGGTGAGTGGTGCGAGCAACTGGACCGTCAACGGTTCCGCGGCACAGGGACGGAAGATGGTCTCCGAGGTGTCGAAGCTGATGCTGCGGGCGTACAACGCGGACGCCGATCACGCGGTGCGAACTCTACGACCGTTCAAGGTCGACTCGGCCCTCGTACGACTCGACACCACGCGAAAGACCATCGCGCGCCTCGGGGCGACGATGTCGATCGCGGTGACCGATGGCTATCACCGGCTTCGCCGGGAGGAACTCGAGCTGACGTCGGACTACATCAACAAGCTGGCGGAAGAGAAAGAACGCCAACGGGAGCTTCGAGAGCAACAGCGGGAGCAGGCGCGCGCGGATGCTGAGTACGCACGCGAGCAGGCGCGTCTGGAACGTGACCGTGACAAGTACGCCGATGCGTTGGCGAGGCTCGAGTCGGGGGCGGGCAGTCCACAACAGATCGCGCAGGTTCGATCCCAGTTGACATCTGTCCGAGCTGCGCTGGACCAGGTTGCGGATCGCCGCGCGAACATGCGGCTCGGGTACGTCTACGTCATCTCCAACCTCGGTGCGTTTGGGCAGCGCATGGTCAAGATCGGCATGACCCGTCGCGTGACGCCGGAGGACAGGATCCGTGAACTCGGCGACGCATCTGTGCCCTTCCGTTTCGACACACACGCCCTCATCTTCAGCGAGGACGCAGTCGCTCTAGAGACCGCGCTGCATCAGCGGTTTGCGGACAAAGCGGTGAATCAGGTGAATCGACACCGCGAGTTCTTCTACGCGACACCGTCGGAGGTGCGGGAGGTCCTCGCGTCGATGGGCATTTCCGAGAACATCGTCGTCCAATACGACGAGGAGACTCCCGCCGACGAATGGCGACGGTCCGGCGGTCCGGAACGCGCCCTCCTGCCGACATGAACCGGCCCTGACCTTCCCACGAGGCCAGGTGGCGACGGACCGCTCGATGAAGCGGTCGAGGGCTGATTCGTAACTCAGCCGCGCGAGTGCGCCCTGTCCGACGGATCTCAGGTGAGCGGGAAGCCGACGCCGGTGAGTCGCTCGCTGGCCTGCCAGAGGGCACGGGCGAGCTCGGGGTCCGCGGCGGTCGACGAGCGCGTGATGACCTGCGCTCCGCCGCGCATGTGGAACAGATGCCGAGGTCCGGTGAACGTGTCGCCGGGGAGATCGGCGAGTGCGGCATGGAGGGTCGGCAGCGCACCGGCCTCGGGTGTCTGCGCGACGAGTCGGACCGCAAGCCGCGCAACCGGGTTGCTCGTGTCGTCGTAGATGCTCGTGGCGACGAATCCCGGGTGCGCGGCGAGTGCCCGCACCGAGGACCCCACCCCGTCGAGGCGACGCTGGAGCTCGGCGGTGAACAGCAGGTTCGCCTGCTTGGAATCGGCGTAGGCCCGGAACCCGCTGTAGGACCGGCGCTCCCAGTCGAGGTCGTCGAGGGCGAGACGCGCCTGACGTTCCGCCATCGAGGCCACCGTCACGACGCGCGTCGTGATCGTGGGAAGCAGAAGGTTGGTCAGCGCGAACGGTCCGAGGTGGTTCGTCGCGAACTGCAGTTCTCGACCGTCCGCGGTCCGGCGGAGGTCGGTGGTGCTGAGTCCGGCGTTGTTGACCAGCCAGTCGATCGGTCGGGTTCCCCAGTCCCGGGCGAAGCGTGTGATCGACCCCGGGTCGGCGAGGTCGAGCGGGACCACCTCCGTGGATCCGCCCAGACGGGACGCGGCCTCCCGCCCCCTGTCGAGGTCGCGGACCGCCAGCACGGTGTGCGCTCCGCGGGCGGCGAACGCTCGCGCGGTGTGCCATCCGATGCCGGAGTTGGCTCCGGTGATCACCGCGGTGCGTCCGGTCAGATCGCGGGCGGGTGTCGACGACTGTGCTGGGGTCATGGGTGCCAATGTAGGCAACGACTACTTAGTAGTCAATGGCTACATTGGGTAGGTTCGTCGGATGGGCACCGAGACCGGGAGACCGTTCCACCATGGGAACCTGCGCGCGGTCCTGCTCGACCACGCCCACGAGGCTATCCGCTCGGGTGGTGTCGAGGCGCTGTCCCTGCGGGAACTCGCGCGCGACGCCGGCGTCAGCCACGGGGCACCCCGCCGGCACTTCCGTGACCGTCAAGCGCTCGTCAACGCCCTGGCGGAGAGGGGTTTCGACCTGCTGACCGCGAGGTTGGACGCCGCAGCGGGTGCGCATCCGGACCACCGGGAGCGGTTCCGCGCGCTGGCCGAGGTGTTCGTCGACTTCGCGGCGACCGATCCGGCCCTGCTCGACCTGATGTTCACCAAGACGGTCGACCCACCCCCGTCGTTGACGGAGGCGGTGCACCGGTTCCACGAGGTGTCGCGACGGGTGGTCCTCGACGGCCACGAGGCCGGCATCCGGCCCCTGGCGGACCCGGAACGCACGCAGATGCTGCTCGTCGCCACTCTCCAGGGCATCGCCACGCTCGTCGGGACGGGCCGGATCTCGTCCGAGACGGCCGCTGCCCTGATCGACGACACGACAACGCTGTTCGTCGGTCCCCACGACGACCGCTGAGGCCGATCGGGTTCCCGCCCGATGGTCAGTCGAGGAACGACGCGAGCGTGACGCCGGCGCCGAGAAGTGCGGACGCCACGGCGCGCGCGTGCTCGACGGCGCCGGGGGTGTCGCCGTGCAGGCAGACGGAGTCGACCGCGACGGGCACCACCGTGCCGTCGAGGGCGACGACCTCGCCGGCGGTGACCATGCGGATCGTCCGCGCGCAGATCTCCTCGGTGTCGGTGACCAGTGCGCCGTCGGTACCGCGCGGCGCGAGCGACCCGTCGGACCGGTAACCGCGGTCGGCGAAACCCTCGGCCACGACGCGGATCCCGGCGTCTGTCGCGAGCCGCGCGGCCGCCGACCCGGGGAGCGTGACGAGCGGCAGAGTGACGTCGACCGAGCGCACCGCATCGACCACGGCGCGGGCCTGCTCGTCGTGATGGACGATCGTGTTGTACAGCGCGCCATGGGGTTTCACGTACTCGACCCGACCGCCCACCGAGCGGGCGATGCCGTCGAGCGCCCCGATCTGGTAGATGACGTCGGCGGTCAGGTCGTCGGGTGCCGCGTCGAGGAAACGCCGACCGAAGCCGACGCGGTCGGGATAGGACACCTGGGCACCGATCCGCACGCCGGCCGCGACCGCTGCGGCGCACGTCCGTCGCAACCCCGCTGGGTCGCCGGCGTGGAACCCGCAGGCGATGTTCGCCGACGTCACCACCGACAGCAGCGCCTCGTCGTCGCCGAGGCGCCACACCCCGTATCCCTCGCCGAGATCGGCGTTGAGATCGGTCCGCGGAGAGGCCATGGGCACAGGCTAGTGTCGATCCATGGGACACGCTGACACGCTCGTGACCACCGAGAACGGTGTCGTCGACGGGGTCGCGCACGACGGACTGCACTCCTGGCGCGGGATCCCCTACGCCGCACCGCCGATCGGGGAGCGACGCTTCCGCGCGCCGCGACCCCCGGTCGGCTGGCGGGGTGTGCGGCGCTGCGTCAGCTTCCGCAACGCGGCACCGCAGGCGCGTCGCTACACGACGACCGGCATCAACAAGCACCAGCCCGTCAGCGAGGACTGCCTCACCCTCAACATCATCGCGCCGGCGCGCCGCAGCGGTCCGCTGCCGGTGATGGTCTTCATCCACGGCGGCGCCTACATCCTGGGGTCGTCACAGACCTACCGGGGCGACTCGCTGGTCCGGGCGACCGGCGTCGTCTACGTGTCGATCAACTACCGGCTCGGCGCGCTGGGCTATCTGGATCTCACCGGGTTCTCCACCGAACAGCGTCCGTTCGACGGCAACCTGGGTCTGCGTGACCAGCTCGCGGCGCTGCAATGGGTGCAGCGCAACATCGCCGGGTTCGGCGGCGACCCCGGCAACGTCACCGTCTTCGGCGAGAGCGCCGGCGGCAACGCCGTGACCACCCTGCTCGCGACGCCGTCGGCGGAGGGACTCTTCGCCCGCGCGATCGCGCAGAGCTCGGCTCCGGCGCTCACGCTGCCGCAGGAGTGGGCGACGAAGTTCGCCGAGACCTACGTCGACATCCTGGGCGAGACCCACGACGACCCGGTCGCAGCGCTGCACACCGCGACCCCGGGTGAACTGGGTCGCGCCGGGGACCGTCTCGCGCGCAAGGCCGGCAAGCTCGTGCCGGGAGCGCAGCCGTTCGGCCCGACGATCGACGGGACACTCCTGCCGCAGGACCCCATCGACGCAGCGCTCGACGGACGCACCCATCCGGTGCCGCTGATCATCGGGACGAACCGCGTCGAGGCGAACCTCTTCGCCAAGGTGTTCCCCGTGCTGCCGACGACGCCGGGCGCCGTGCGGCGTGCGCTCGAGGGCGCGCGTCCGGAGACCCGGGAGGCCATCCTCGCCGCCTATCCCGCGTTCCCCGAACCGGCCGCCTGCCGGAAGATCATGGGCGACATGATCTTCTGGGCGCCGTCGGTGTCGATCGCGGATGGTCACAGCCGCCATGCGCCGACGTACGTCTACCGCTACGACTACTCGACGCGCATCCTCGACTGGGCCGGCTTCGGGCCCACGCACGCCATGGAGCTGATGGCGGTGTTCGGTCTGCTCACCTCACCGTGGGGGAGGCTGTTCACCGCCGCCGGTGACAAGAACGCCGCACGACGCGTCACCGAGGCCGTCCAGGCCGACTGGGGATCGTTCGCCGCGAGCGGTGCGCCGCGGTCCGGCTGGCCGCGCTACGACACGCAGACGCGGGCGGTACGGATCATCGACGACCCGCTGCGCGTCGAGTTCGATCCGAAGGCGCAGCGTCGCGAGGCGTGGGCCGGGTACCGCTCGTACTCAGAGGTCCCACTCGGTGGGGGGATCTCCGGCGAGGAAGGACAGCATCAGCGGGTTGAAGACGTCGGGTGACTCCAGCGGCAGCAGGTGCGTACCCGGCAACACCGCTGCCCGCGCGTCCCCCAGCGCGTCGACGACGTCGAGCGTGTGCGCGACGGTGACCTCGTCGCGGTCACCCTGGATCACCAGCGTCGGCGTCTCGACCTCGGCAAGCGTGTCGAGGTCGATCTCGGGTTCCGACGTGATCATCTCCATGGTCTTGCGATGGATCTCGGGGAAGTGGTCCGGACCGTCGGGGCTCACCGCGTCGTACTCGGCCGACAGGAACCGCATCGTCTCCGAACCGACGAGCAGCGAGTCGGTGATCCCGTCGGCGACCTTGCCGTCGCTGTTGAAGTACTGACCGACGAGCACCATCCGGTCGACCAGGTCGGGGCGTCGTCGAGCGACGAGCAGCGCGACGACCGCGCCGTCGCTCCAGCCGACCAATCGTGACGGTGCGCCGAGCACGGTGTCGAGGTAGATGATGGTGTCGTCGGCCATACGTGAGTAGTGGAACGGTCGCGCGTCGTCGGGGGAGTGGGCGTGCCCGGCGCGTTCCGGAGCCAGCACCCGCCACCCGGACTTCAGCAGTTCGGGGATCTGCGCACCGAACGACGACGCCCCGGCGAACGCGCCGTGGAGCAGGACGACGGGGCTGCCGTCGCCGGAGTCGAAGTGCCAGATCGGGTGGCCCCCGACGTCGACGTAGCAACCACCGTCGACACAGTCGCCGGGCCGGACGGTGCGGCCGTCGTCCTCGGGGGCGGCGGGACCGGGCTGCGTATGGTCGACGGCAGGCCGAGTGGGCATGGCGAACATGCTGGCAGATCCCGAGGAGAGGCGCGGACATCGACATCCGATCGACACCTTGCTCTCGACGGGCGTCGGCGTCTGCGGTCGGGGCCCTCGTGCTGATCGCGGTGTCCGCGTGCGGTTCGCCGGGTGCAGGCGAGACCGCGTCCGCGCCGTCCTCGTCGTCTGGTCCGCCGGCCGTCGTCACGTCGTCGCTGTCGCCTGCCGCGCCGCCGTACATCGATCGCGTCGTCTGGGTGGACACCCCGTCGGGCCGCAGCCTGCAGGTGTACCCGACGTCGTCGGGCCGACGCGCCCAGGGCGACGGCGACGCGGCAGAGGCCTGGCGGGAGGTCCTCGCCGACGACCCGACCGCGGGGACGCCCGGCATGCAGGCGCAGTTCGACTGTCACTGGACCTTCGCCCGGCTCGTCGAGCCGGACAAACCCAGCTGGAACCTCGAACCCTGGCGGCCGGTCGTCGACCAGCAGCAGATGATCGCGGCGCGCTGCAATCCCGGCGGCCCGGAGGTCTGATCCTTCGGCGGTACGGGGACCGTTCGCTACTATCTGCGTATGCATGCAGATAAGAAGGTCTGCCGCCGAACCCTCGCCGACGACCAGGTCGCCCTGATCGTCGAGGTCTTCCGGATGCTCTCCGACGCCACCCGCGTCCAGGTGCTGTGGGCCCCTCGTCGACCGCGAGTGTTCGGTCACCGAGCTCGCCGAGAAGGTGGGCAAACCGGCGCCGTCGGTGAGCCAACACCTCGCGAAGCTGCGGATGGCGCGGCTGGTCCGCACCCGCAAGGAGGGCACGACCGTCTTCTACCGACTGGAGAACGACCACGTGCAGCAGATGGTCGTCGACGCGGTCTTCAACGCCGAGCACGCCGGGCCCGGTGTCCCCGGACATCACCGTGCCGACGCGCACGCCGAGCTGCCCGGGGTCGTCGAGCCGATCCGGGACGTGTCGGGGCGATGAGCGGCCACGCGCACGACCATCACCATGCGCACGGCGAGCACGACCATCACCGCGCGCAGGGGGTGTGGCGGTTCGTCCCGCACGCGCTGACCCCACACAGCCACGACGCCGCCGACCGCATCGACGACGCCGTCGAGGGGAGTGCACGAGGCATCAGGGCCGTCGGGATCAGCTTCGCCGTCCTGTTCGCGACCGCGCTGGTCCAACTGGTCGTGACCCTGCTGTCGGGATCGGTGGCGCTGCTGGCCGACACGATCCACAACTTCTCGGACGCGTTCACCGCGATCCCGCTCGCGCTGGCGTTCCTCGTCGGCCGCCGCTCACCGACCCGTCGCTACACCTACGGTTTCGGACGCGCCGAGGATCTCGCCGGTCTGGTGGTGATCGTCATGATCGCGGCCAGCGCCGTGCTCGCCGGGTACGAGGCCGTCCGGCGCCTCGTCGACCCCCTGCCGCCGACGCACCTGCCGTGGGTCGCGGCGGCCGGGGCGATCGGGTTCGTCGGCAACGAGCTCGTCGCGCAGTACCGGATCCGGGTGGGTCGGGCGATCGGCTCGGCCGCGCTGGTCGCCGACGGTCAGCATGCGCGCACCGACGGGTTCACGTCGCTGGCGGTGCTCGTCGGGGCTGCGGGCACGGCGCTGGGTGCGCCGATCGTGGACCCGATCGTCGGGTTGGTCATCACCGTCGCGATCGCCGGTGTGCTGTGGACGGCCGGTCGGGACGTGCTGCGGAGGCTGATGGATGCGGTCGACCCGGCGGTCGTCGGCGAGGCCGAGCGGGTGGTCGGTGCGGTGCCCGGCGTGCTGGGGGTCGCCGGGGTGCGGATGCGCTGGATCGGGCACCGGATGCACGCCGAGATCGAGGTCGACGTCGACGAGGCCGCGCCGCTGAAGGACGCCCACGCCACCGCCCACCGCGCCGAACGCGAACTCGTCGACCATGTCCCGGGCGTCGCCTCCGCCCTCGTGCACGCCTACCCGGGACACCGCGTCGGCTGACGCTCCACCTGTGGTGTCCGCGCTCCACTTCCAGGACGCCACCGCGCCAGACGCTCCACATATTCGAGGACGCTCCGGATGTATCCGGAGCGTCCTCGCATATGTGGAGCGGGAACCCTGGAGGTGGAGCGGGAACCTGGAACCGCATCGGGTCAGGTCGGGGCGACGGTCTTTCCCGGCGACGTCGCCACGACGGCACGTCCCGAGGCGCGTCGCCGTCGGGCGCCGACGACGCGGCAGACGACATAGATCGCGAAAGAGATCGACGTGATCACCGCCGACGACGGCACGTTCGGCGACAGCGACAGGACGAACCCGCCCAGCGCCGAGATCTCGGCGAACACCGTCGCCAGCACGACCACCCGGGCCGGTGACGCCGTGAGGCGTACCGCAGCGGCGGCGGGGGTGATCACCAGCGACATCACCAACAGTGCACCGATGACCTGCACGCACTGTGCGACCGCGGCACCGAGCAGGACAGCGAACACCACCGACAGCGTCCGCGTCGGCAGTCCCAGTGACTCCGCGACGACCGGATCGGTGCTCGCGAAGAGAAGCGGCCGCCAGATGATCGCCATCACGGCGAGGACGACGACCGTCGTGACCGCCACCGTGATCAACCCCTGCGAGCCGACCGCGACGACCTGCCCCGCGAGCAGCGCGAACGCTGTGCGCACCTGCCCGTACAGCGACACGAACAGGATGCCCAGTCCCAGCCCGAAGGCCATGACGACGCCGATCACCGAGTCGCGTTCCTTGGCGCGGTAGCCGAGAAGACCGAACACGACCGCAGCGACGATCGATCCGAGGATCCCGCCGACGTTCACGCTGAATCCGGCGAGCAGCGCGGCCGCTGCACCGGTGAAGGACAACTCGGCGGTGCCGTGCACGGCGAACGCCATCTGACGCGAGACCACGATCGGACCGAGCACGCCGCCGAGCAGGCCGAGGAGGAACAGGGCCGCCAGGCTCTGCTGCACGAATTCGCGGGTCAACAGGTCGGCGACGAGCGACGGGTCGAAGATGGTCACGCTCACCGACCCGCCTCGCCGACGGTGTCGCTCGTCCCAGGGACCTGGCCCGCGTCGACCTGGCCGTGACACGACGCGTCGTCTGCGCCGACCACCACGACGCGGCCGGCTACGCGCAGCACCTCGACGGGACTGCGGTACAGCTCGGTCAGGGTCTCGGAGGTCATGACGTCCGCCGTGCGCCCGATCCGGAACCGGCCGTCGACGAGGTACACGACGCGGTCGACGAAGGGGAGGATGGGCGTGATCTCGTGAGTCACGAACACCACGGCGGTCGCGGCGGCGCGACGGCGGCGATCGATGAGCTGGGCGACCCGGGCCTGGTTCCTCGGGTCGAGGGACAGCAGCGGCTCGTCGCACAGGAGGACAGCCGGATCGGAGGCGAGCGCCTGGGCCACCCGCAGTCGCTGTTGCTCGCCGCCCGACAGCAACCCGAGCGGCGCGTCGGCGAAGCCCCCGGCGTCGACCTGCTCGATCGCGGCGTCGACTGCACGGCGCCGCGCGGCGCGGTTGCGGACGCCGAGGCCCCACCGCGAGCCGTCGACGCCGAGGCCCACGAGGTCCCGGCCCCGCAGCGGCACGTCCTCGTCGTGGGGACGTTGCTGCGGCACGTAACCGACCGACCCGGCCAGACGTACCTCTCCGGCCTCGAGGCGGTACTGACCGAGGAGCGTGCGCAGCAGTGAGGTCTTCCCCGAGCCGTTCGGGCCGAGGACGGCCACGAACTCCCCGGGCTCGACGGTGAGGTCGAAATCGCTCCACAGGACGCGTCGGCCGAAACTCAGACGCGCACCGTGGATCTCGACCGCGGGGGTGGTCACCGGCACCACGGGTGGTAGGGCCCCGCGGTCACTTCGCGACCGCGGCGGCGATGGCGTCGACGTTCGTGGTCTGCCACGCGACGTAGCTGCTGACCCCCTGCGGCAGTGTCTCGGAGATCTTCACGACCGGCAGGCCGTTCGTCCCGGCGACGGCCAGCAGTCGCTTCGTCGTCTCGTCGACCGCCTGCACGTTGTAGAGCAGGGCGGCGACCTCGCGCTTCCCGATGAGGTCCTCGGTGGTCGCGATCGCCGCGGCCGGAGGGTCGTTGCCCGCCTCGACCGCGTCGGTGAATGCCGACGGGGTGGCGTCGACCAGTCCGGCGTCGGCGAGGAGATACGCCGCGAGCGGCTCTGTCTGCGCGACCTTCGTGCCTGTGCGCGTCGATTTGATCTGCGCGACCTTCGCCTGCAGGCCGTCGATCTGACGGCCGAACTCCTGTGCGTTGGCCTGGTAGGCGTTGCGGTTCGGGGGGTCCTTCTCGGCCATCGCGTTCGCGAGGTCGGTCGCGACCGCCTTCACGACGGCGAAGTCGTAGAAGAAGTGCTCGTTGACCTGACCTTCGCCCGTCGGGGCATCGGGGTTGACCTTCTTGTAGACGTCGAACGCGCTGATCACGGGGGTGTCGGGGTTCTTCTGCGCCTTGTCCATGTAGGCGTCGTAGTCGGCGCCGTTCTCGACGATGACGTCGGCGCCGCTGATGGTGGCGCTGTCGCGGGCGGTGGCCTCGAACTCGTGGGGATCGCCGTCGGGGGAGGAGTAGATGGACCGGACGCCGGCCCGGTCACCGGCGACCGCCGACGCGACCGCTCCCCAGACGTCGGTCGACGCGATGACGTTGAGCTTCCCGGGCACCGCGGGTCCCGTGTTGGCGCCGCAGGCGGCTCCCGTGAGTACCACGGCGGTGGCCATCGCCGTCGCCGCCATCACACGCACCCGTGTCGTCCTGGCCCGCACCCTGATCATCTGGTCTCCTTCGCCTCGGCGGAAATGGTAACCGTTGTCAAGAAGCGATGCCCGACGGGGCCCGAGGGACCCGGCGCACCCCGCGCGGCGCCGGGTCCGTCGGGCATCACACGCCGGCCGTGACCCCCGTCGCGGTGACGTCGATGACCCGCGCTGTCGGGATGTCGAAGAACATCCCGACGACGCGCACCCGTCCGTCGGCGATCGCCCGCCCCACCAGCGGATGCCGTTGCAGGGTCTGCATCTGGACGGCGACGTTGACGATGGCGAGCTGATCGACCTCGCCGAAGCCGGCGTCGGCGGCGCTCCGCGCGGCCGGGTGCCCGCTACGGAATGCGGCCAGGCTCCCTCGCGCGTTGCGCAGCCACGCGCCGACCGCCCCGACGGGCTCGTCGTCGGCGAGCAGCCCGGTCATCGCGCCACAGGACGAGTGGCCGCACACGACGATCGAACTGACACCGAGTCGGCCGATCGCGAACTCGAGCGCAGCCTCCACCGAGGGGTCGGTGTGGGGTTCGGTCGGGACGAGGTTGCCGACGTTGCGCACGGTGAACAGGTCGCCGGGGCCGCTGGAGGTGATGACGTTCGGGACGACCCGCGAGTCCGCGCACGTGAGGAACAGCGTGTCCGGATCCTGTCGGTCGGTGAGGCCGGCCATCATCAGGCGCATCTCGTCGACGGTGTCGCGGTGGTAGCGCTCGACGCCGCTGCGGATGGGACGCAGCGTCGGGCTCTTCCCGTCCGGCGCGGGTGTGCGTGACCGCCATGGCGTCATCCCGAGCACGCGGGTGCGGACCGGGTGCCGACGCGGCGGAGCGGTGGAGGCGTCGGCCATCAGTGCCCCGCCCGTCTCCTCCACGACGACGGTCCCGCCACCGGCCTCGTGCGCCCACGTCCAGTCGCCGATCAGCTCCGATGCGGCGTTGTCGAGGAAGTCCGCGTCGATCGCGATGGTGACGTGCGCACCCGCGGGCACATCCGCGAGGGCCTTGTTGAGCCGGGGAAGCGACAGGAAGCTCATCGACCCGCGGATCACGACCTCCCACTGTCGGGACCCGGGCGTGCCGAAGGGCTGTGAGGTGATCGAGGCGCGGACCACGCGCCACACGACGATCCCGACGGCGAGAGCGAGGCCGATCCCGACGCCCTCGAGCAGGTTGAGGAACACGACGCTGAGGATGGTGACGAGGTAGACGACGAGGTCGCCGGTCCGTAGGGCGGTGCGCATGTGGGCGAGCTTCACCAGCTGCACGCCGATGACCACGAGCAGCCCGGCCAGGGCGGCCATCGGGATCTGCTCGACGACGGCGGTGAGCATCACCGCGAACACGAGCACCCACACGCCGTGCAGGATCGCCGAGGCGCGGGTGCGCGCACCGGAGTTCACGTTGGCGGTGCTGCGCACGATGACGCCGGTGATGGGCAGCCCACCCGCCATGCCGGAGACGATGTTGCCGGTGCCCTGGCCGAGCATCTCGCGGTTGAAGTCGGCGCGCGGACCGGTGTGCATCTTGTCCACCGCGACGGCCGAGAGCAGGGACTCCACGCTCGCGATGAGCGCGACGGTGATGATGCCCAGGACGACCGCACCCCAGTTGCCCGACGGCAGCTCGGGCAGCGCCAGCGCGTCGAAGAAGTTGCCGTTCAGCGAGATCCGATCGACGGAGAGGCCGGCGACCAGGGAGACCGCGGTGGCCGCGACGATCGCGACCAGAGGGCCGGGCACCTTGCGGACCGATGCCGGCAGCGACGGCCACGCCAGCATGACGACCACGACGATGCCGCCGACCAGCAGTTCGGGCCACGAGACGTCGGCGATCGCACCGGGCAGGGCGGCGACGTTCTCCCACGCCGAGCTCTGGGTGGTGCCGCCGAGCAGCACGTGGATCTGCTGCAGCGCGATCGTCACGCCGATGCCCGCGAGCATCGCGTGCACCACAACGGGCGCGATCGCCAGCGCAGCCGACGCGATCCGGCTCAGTCCGAACAGGATCTGCAGCACGCCGGCGCCGACGGTGATGAACGTGGTGACCTTCCAACCGAAGGTCGCGACGAGTTCGGCGACGACGACGGTGAGGCCGGCGGCCGGCCCGCTCACCTGCAGGGGCGCGCCGCCGAGTGCGCCTGCCACGATGCCGCCGACGACCGCGGCG
Source organism: Gordonia paraffinivorans (assembly GCA_036946345.1). Taxonomy (GTDB): domain Bacteria; phylum Actinomycetota; class Actinomycetes; order Mycobacteriales; family Mycobacteriaceae; genus Williamsia_A; species Williamsia_A paraffinivorans_A. The sequence continues at coordinate 83,175 of JAQIJH010000020.1, forward strand.
ATGAGTCCCGCCATCACCGGCGCGTCGGAGGCGATCGCGATGCCGAGCGAAAGAGGAAGTGCGACAAGGAAGACGACAAGTGAGGACGGCACGTCGTAGCGGAGGACATCGCGGAGGGACGCCGGCGACAGGGCGGCTGGTCGGTGCATGTCCGCAACGTACGGGCGAATTGTTAAAGGGATCTTAAATCAATTACCAAGAGACAGAAATGACCCGGAAGTCTGGACGACGCACGAGAAGGACCCGGTCTCGCCTGGAGGACGTCACAGGACCGGGGTGTGACCCCGGTCCTGTGACCGGCCCTCAGGCGGCGTCGGTCACCGCACCGAACGGTGCGGCATCAACGCGTCGGCGGGGATCATGCCGAAGCGTCCGGCGTTGAAGTCCTCGATCGCGTCGACGACCTCCTGCTTGGTGGTCATGACGAACGGGCCGTAGGCGAACACCGGCTCCCGGATGGGACGGCCGCCGAGCAGCAGCACCTCCATCGCGGGGCGGTTCGAGTCCTGGGTCCCCGCGGCCGAGACGGTGATCCGGTCGCCGGGCCCGAGGACCGCGAGCTGTCCGCCGGAGATGGGGTGGCCGAGCGGCCCGACGGTGCCCTCGCCGGAGAGCACGTAGACGAGCGCGTTGTGGTCGCGCTGCCACGGCACGTTGAGCTGCGCGCCCGGCTCGATCGTCGCGTGGGCGAGGGTGATCGGCGTGCGCGTCGATCCCGGACCGCGATGGGTGCCGATGGATCCGGCGATGATGCGGACCAACGACCCGCCATCGGACGACGAGATCAGTCGTGCCTGCTCGCCCTCGATGGACTGGTAGGCGGGCGTCGAGAACTTCTCCGACCGCGGCAGGTTCACCCACAGCTGGATGCCGTGGAAGACGCCACCGCTCTCGACGAGCTCGGCAGGCGGGGTCTCGATGTGCAGGATGCCGGACCCGGCGGTCATCCACTGCGTCGCACCGTCGGCGATCAGCCCGCCGCCGCCGTGGCTGTCCTGGTGCGCGAATTTGCCGTCGATGATGTAGGTGACGGTCTCGAAGCCGCGGTGGGGGTGCCAGCTGGTGCCCTTCGGCTCGCCGGGCTCGTAGTCGACCTCACCCATCTGGTCCATGTGGATGAAGGGGTCGAGGTCGGCCTTGCTCACGCCGGCGAAGGCGCGGACGACGGGGAACCCCTCGCCCTCGTAGCCCCGGGGGCCGGTGGTGACGGAGCGGACCGGACGCTCGGTGTCGGCAGGGCCCGGGCCCTCGACGCGGTCGAGCGTCAACGTGTCTGCGGTGACTGCGGGCATGGTGGTCCTCCTCGCGGCGCGATGTGTGGCGCGTCGGTGACGATCGTTGCCGATCGCGTCCCGGTGGGCGGGACATCCGCTGTAACCGGACCGCGGTCCGCATTGTTCCCGGCGTGATGTCGGTCGCGGCGGGCCGAGACCGTCGGTGCCGGGTGCCTAGTGTGGAGACATGTCCAGGGTGCAGCCCACGACCGCGGGCGGTCCGGTGTCGGCGACCGCGGACGGTCCGGTGTCGACGAGTGTGCGGTCGGTGACCGGTCCCGACGGGGTGGCCGTCGCCTACCGCGTGTGGGGCGACGCCGACGGCCGTCCGACGCTGCTGCTGATCCACGGGTGGGCGCAGAACGGGGGCAGCTGGGGACCCGATCTCCTCGCCGACCTCGCGTCACGTCACCGCGTGATCGCCGTCGACCTCCGCGGCCACGGCGCCTCGGGGATGCCGGTCACCGACGCAGACGATCCCGGTCGGGGCTTCTCCGCGGACCTCCTCGTCGGTGACGTCGAGGCGGTGCTCGCGGCCGAGGCGGGCGACGACGGCGTCGTCGCCGTCGGGTGGAGCTACGGCGGTCTCGTGATCTGCGACCTCCTCGCGGCCCGCGCCGCGGGCTCCTCCGACGGGCCGCCTGTCGTCGGCGTCGGTCTCGTCGGGGCGATCACCTCACTGGGCCGCGGCGAGCGCGGCGGCCGGGTGGGGACCGCGATGCGCGCGGCACTGCCCGACGCGTACTCCGACGACCCGCGCACCGCGATCCGGGCGCTGTCGTCGTTCGGGGCCGCCCTGGTCCCCGCCGACCGCACCGACCTCGGTGCGCTGTCCCAGTACTTCTTCGGGGCCTCGCTCTCGACTCGTCCCGCCGCGCGCGCCGGTCTCTTCGCCCGTGCGGCGTCGCACGACGACCTGCTGACCACGCTGCGGGTGCCGGTGCTCGTCCTGCACGGCACCGACGACACCATCGTCGACGTCAGCGCCGCCCGCCACACCGCGAGCCTGCTGTCGGGGGACGTCGACGTCGACGAGTGGGACGGCGCCGGACACGCCCCGTTCGCGGAGGACCCGACGCGGTTCGCCGCCGCGCTCGACCGGCTGGTCGAGCGGGCGGCTGCGGTCGCGTCCGCGGCCGGGGGTGCGCGATGACCCTGCGCCGCGTCGCCGTCCTGTCGGTGCACACCTCGCCGCTCGCCCAGCCCGGCACCGGTGACGCCGGGGGGATGAACGTCTATGTGTGGCAAACCGCGCGTGAGCTGGCCCGTCGCGGGGTGGAGGTCGAGATCTTCACCCGCGCGACGTCGTCGGCCGACGAGCCGGTCGTGCACGCCGCCGACGGGATCACCGTGCGGCACGTCGTCGCGGGGCCGTTCGAGGGGCTGGACAAGCGTGATCTCCCGTCGCAGTTGTGCGCGTTCGCCGCCGGGGTCCTGCGCGCGGAGGCGCTGCACCCGCCGGGCCACTACGACCTCGTCCACTCGCACTACTGGCTGTCGGGGCAGGTCGGCTGGCTCGCCCGCGACCGCTGGCGGGTGCCGCTGGTGCACACCGCGCACACCCTGGCCGCGGTGAAGAACGCCGCGCTCGCGGCCGGTGACGAACCCGAACCGATGCTGCGGCAGATCGGCGAGCAGCAGGTCGTCGACGAGGCAGATCGCCTGGTCGCGAACACCGACGCCGAAGCGCGGCAACTGATCTCGATCCACCACGCCGACCCCGCCCGGGTGGACGTCGCGACGCCGGGTGTCGACCTCGACGTGTACCGCCCCGGCTCACGGGCGCGGGCCCGTGCCGAACTGCGCTCGCTGGGTGTGGATCTCGCCGACGACGAGACCGTGGTGACCTTCGTCGGCCGCATCCAGCCGCTCAAGGCCCCCGACGTCCTGCTGCGCGCGGTCGCGCCGCTGATCCGCGACGGACGGCGCCGGATGCGGCTGCTGGTCGTCGGCGGACCGTCGGGGTCCGGGCTGGCCCGGCCGACAGCCCTCATCGACCTCGCGCGCGACCTCGGCGTCGCCGACGCCGTCACGTTCCTGCCGCCGCAGCCGCCGCGTCGGCTCGCCGAGGTCTACCGCGCCTCCGACCTCGTCGGGGTGCCGAGCTACTCGGAGAGCTTCGGGCTCGTCGCCGTCGAGGCCCAGGCCAGCGGCGTCCCGGTGGTCGCGGCGAACGTCGGCGGACTCGGCGTCGCCGTCGCCGACGGGGTCACCGGCACCCTCGTCGACGGGCACGACGTCGACCTGTGGACCGCCGCCCTCGACTCCACGCTGGCATCGCCGGAGGCGATCGCCCGGATGGGTGAGGCCGCGGCGCTGCATGCCCGCCGCTTCTCGTGGGCGTCGACCGCCGATCACCTGCTCGACAGCTACCACCGCGCCGTCGGCGACTACGCCGCCGCGCAGCGCCGACTCGACGACGCCGCGCGCAACGCCCGACCCGCGGCGGTCGGGACGACGGCCCGCACCCGACGCTGGGCCCGGCGCCGCGCGGGTATCCGCGCCTGACCTCCGTCGCTGCACATCGGAGACGTCACTCGACGAGGAGAAGAGGAGCCACGACATGACACAGTCGGTCGATCCGCACCTGCACGGAACGCGGCGTCCCCCGCGCATC
>JAQIJH010000021.1:0-72894 GCA_036946345.1 Gordonia paraffinivorans
GGGATCTCGGCTTGTAGGACCCACATCTCAGCGAGGAGATCGCCCATGGCCGTGCTCGACATGTTCCGCCTCGACGACAAGGTCGTCATCGTGACCGGCGCGTCGTCGGGCCTGGGCGTCGCCTTCGCCCCGCGCCGCCGCTGAGGCGGGTGCGTCGGTGGTGCTGGCCGCGCGCCGGGTCGACAAGCTCGCCGACACCCAGGCGATGGTCGAGTCCCTCGGCGCGAAGGCGATCAGCGTCGCGACCGACGTCGCCGACCCCGGACAGGCCGCCGCGATGGTCGACGCCGCGGTCGAGGCGTTCGGTCGGGTCGACGTGCTGATCAACAACGCCGGCATCGGCACCGCCGTCCCCGCCACACGGGAGACCCCCGAGCAGTTCCGGACGGTCATCGACGTCAACCTGAACGGCTCGTACTGGGCGGCGCAGGCCGCGGCGAAGGTGATGCAGCCCGGGAGCAGCATCGTCAACATCTCGAGCGTCCTGGGCCTCACCACCGCGGGCCTCCCGCAAGCCGCCTACGCCGCCAGCAAGGCCGGCGTCATCGGACTGACCCGCGACCTGGCACAGCAGTGGGGCAGCCGAAAAGGCATCCGCGTCAACGCGATCGCGCCCGGCTTCTTCGCCTCGGAGATGACCGAGCAGTACGACGAGGGCTACCTCGAGTCGCAGCAGGCACGGCAGCTCCTCAAGCGCATGGGCGACCCGGCCGAACTGGCCGCGACCGCCGTGTGGCTCGCCTCCGACGCCGGTGGCTACGTGACCGGGCAGACGATCGTGGTGGACGGCGGCGTCACCGTCACGTGACCCGTCGGCGCCTGGGGGTTCTCACGGGGGTCGGGGTCGTCGCGGTGATCGCGCTGGTCGGTCTCGTCGCGCCCGACGACACCGAGCAGGCGTCCGATCAGGCTGCTGCCGTCACCCGTACCCAGACGGTCACGACCACCCCGTCGACGCCGGTCCCGACGACGACCACGCAGACCCCCGTCGTCCACGACGGCCGCACCCGGTGTCGCGACCGCGGCTCTGCGCTTCTCGACACACTGCCGGTGAAGGGTCGCGCACCCACGACGGGTTACAGCAGAGGGCAGTTCGGACAGGCGTGGTCGGACGACGTCGACGTCGCGTCGGGCCACAACGGCTGCGACACCCGCAACGACATCCTGCGCCGCGACCTCACCGCGACCCACGACCCGCCCGGGCACCCGCGACTGTGTCGTGCTCACGGGCTCGCTCGCGGACCCGTACAACCGGCCGGTCCATCGCGTTCACACCGCGGGGAGCGGACATCAGAGGCGGTGCAGATCGACCATGTGGTCGCGCTGTCCGACGCGTGGCAGAAAGGTGCACAGCAACTCTCGGCCGACGAGCGCCGCGACTTCGCCAACGACCCCCCGCAACCTGCAGGCCACCGACGGACCCACGAACCAGCAGAAGGGCGACGGCGACGCCGCGACGTGGTTGCCCCCGAACCGCGGCTTCCGCTGCACGTACGTCGAACGGCAGGTCACCGTGAAATCGGTGTACCGGCTGTGGGTGACCTCGGCCGAGAAGACCGCCATGATCCGGGTTCTCACGTCCTGCGGCGGTGCGGCGCCGGTGACCACGACGACCACCGTCGAACCCCCACCGCCACCGCCGGCACCGACGACGACCGAGGGCACCACGACCGCTCGCCCCCGCCGCGACGCCCGACGGCGGCTCGGCCTACTACCGAAACTGCGCGGGCCGCCCGCGCGGCCGGGGCGGCGCCCCTGAGGGTCGGGGAACCCGGATACCGCCCCGGACTCGACGGCGACGGCGACGGCGTCGCCTGCGAGTAGCTCAGCGCAGGGCGTCGACCGCGCCGAGGATCTGTGACGGCTCGGTCCGCGTCGTGTAGTTCGGGTGCACGTCGATGAAGCGCACCGTCCGCGCCGCGTCCAAGACCACGACGGTCGGGAACGGGAGTTCGGCGCCACCGTCGGCATTCACCTCGGGTGACGTCGAGTCCCAGCTGTCGCTGCGCCGCGAGAGCGTCGGGGTTGACCGACGCGATGATCCCGAGACTTCGTGCGACCGCGTTCCCCGGGTCGGACAGAACAGAGAAGGTGAGCTCGTCGGCCTCCTTCGCGCTGAGGGATCCGTCCGGCTTCTGCGGGCTCAGGGCCACCAGGGTCACGCCGCGCTGCTCGAGTGCGGGCACGAGCTCCTGCTGATAGGCGCGCAGGGCGATGTTGCAATAGGGGCACCAGGCGCCGCGGTAGAACACGAGAACCGCAGGCCCACCGCCCAGTTCGTCCGACAGACGAACGGTGGAGCCGTCGACGGCGACGACGTCGGCATCGGGGACGGTGACACCGACCCCCACGACGTCCGAGGGCACGCCCGCGGCGTCGAGTGCGTCGCGATCGGCGTCGAACGCGGCCGACACCTCCGCGGGGAGTTGGGTGCGTGACCCCCGCGAGCGTCGCGGTCAAACGGTCGGTCATGGAGTCCTGCGCTGCGGTCATGGTGTCGTCCTCGGGTCGGCGGGTGCCGGGGTGGCGCCCGACGTGACCCACCGTGCCGATCCAAAACTGGAATGTCCACTCCAGAAAATCTACGATCGTCGGGTGACGACCGACAGCCTGCGCACGAGCACCGGACGACCCCTGACGAGCCGGGGCCGACGGACCCGCGAGCGCATCGTGACCGCGGCTGCCGAGTTGATGCTCGACGTCGGCGTCACGGGAACGACCATGGACGACGTCCGCGACCGTGCCGGCGTCAGCAGTTCGCAGATCTACCATTACTTCTCGGACAAGGACGAGCTGGTCCGCGCGGTCATCGTGCACCAGGACGAGACCATCGTCGGGACCCACGAGGAGGTGTTCGCCCAGCTCGACTCCATCGACGACCTGCGCCGCTGGTGCGACGGCATCGTCGAGTACCAGCGGCTCGGCGGCTGTTCGGGTGGATGCCCGCTGGGGTCTCTCGGCGCCCAGGTCGCCGAGACCGACGCCGATGCCCGCGCCGCGGTCGCGCGGGCACTGACCCGATGGGAACGGGCGATCCGCCGCGGGTACGACTCGATGCGGGCGGGCGGGGTGCTCGACGACACCGTCGACACCGCGGCGCTCGCCCAGGCCACGCTCGCCGCGTTGCAGGGCGGGCTGCTCATGGCGCAGATCCAGCGCAGCACGGCCCCGCTCGAGGCATCGCTCGACGCGGTGGTCCGCCAGGCCCAGCTGTTGGCCACCCGATGACGCGTCGTGGGCGAGAGCCGCTGTCGGGGCCGCGTGCCACGATGGTCCGGTGAGTTCCACCCCGCCCACGCACGCGTTGTGGCGTCCCGGGGTGGGCATGTCGCTGTGGTTCACCGACACCTCCGGCGCACCCACGTCGGAGCCCGGTGACGACATCCGACGCCCGTCGCGACGCTTGTCTCGGGGCGAACGCTGCGGCGCACCATCGGGATCCGTCTCGGCGAGGCGACGGTCCACGCGGGAACGGTCACGCTCGGTCCGGCGGCGACCGTCGCTCTGCTCGACGACGATCTCGGTGCCGCGCCCGGGGGCGAACTGCAGTTCTATCGCCATGTGACGCATGCGGTCCGACGGTTCGTCACCTCGGGTGCGGTGGCCCCGTCGGTGTCCTGGGTCGGCGGGGCGTGGAGCGTTCGATGGACGCCGGTCCCGACCGCACGGTGGCGGACGTGGTTGTCGCAGGCGAGCGCCGCCGCACCGCAGGTGGTCGTCGACAACGGCGGCGCCGAGGCCGTCGAGGACTTCTGCCGAGAAGTCGTCGACCTGACCTGTCGCGACCGCTGCCGCGACATCCCGGCCGGCGCCGTGCGCTCCCCCGTCGTCCGGTCGCTCCTTCCCGACGCGGACAGTGCGATCGCCCCCCGACCGCGCATCGGGGGCGTCGCGGTCCTGGCAGGACTGGTCCGACGCCGTCCGCGAGGGCGAGAGCTCCCTGGTCCTCCGCCTGCACGAGCCCACCGCTCCCCACCCATCCCGACCTGGTCGAGCTGGACGCGGAGTACTGGCGACTGCAGGTGTGCCGACGCACCCCCCGACGGCGACGAGCCGCTCGAGATCCGCCGGCTCTCACCACTCGAACTGGACGAGGTCACCACCGAACTCGCCGGCGCCGTGCGCGTGTTCGACCTCCTTGCCCGCGCCGGCCACGACGACCACACCCCTCGACTTCCTGCTGGACACCGAGACCGTCGGCGCACTGCTCGACCACGGCGCGACCGCCCTCGGCGACGCCGGCATCGGGGTGTTGCTGCCCCGCACCATCGCCGTCGCAACGCCGACCCTGTCGTTGCGTGGTGCCGCGCCCGGTGCGACCGTGCAGCGCTCGGTGATGGCCGGACTCGCCGAGATCCGGGACTTCCAGTGGCAGTTGGCTCTCGGCGACACCGTTCTCGCGACGAGGGTGAGCTGCGGTCGCTGGCCGAGCAGAAGGGCAGCCTGGTCCGCGTGCGCGGGGTGTGGGTCCGGGCGGACGGGTCCTCTCTGCGTCGTGCGGCGGAGTTCATCACCACCCAGCAGGCGCTCGCCGCATCGGGCCATCCCCCGGACATGGGCGAGCTGTTCGGCCTCGTCACCGGCGCGGGCGGACCCGGCATCCCCGTCACGTCGGTGTCCGGCCTGTCGTGGCTCGACGACATCGCCGCGCAGGGCACTGTGCGTCCCGCGCCACGACCGGTTCCGGACACCCTCGTCGCCGAGCTGCGGCCGTATCAGCACCGCGGCGTCGAGTGGCTCGCGCATCTCTCCGATCTGGGGATCGGCGCCGTGCTCGCCGACGACATGGGTCTCGGCAAGACCATCCAGGTGATCGCGCTGCTGTGCGCGGAGCGTGAACAGGCCACCGACGACGGACCCGGACCGACCCTGATCGTGTGCCCGATGTCGGTCGTGGGCAACTGGGAGCGCGAGATCGCCCGCTTCGCACCGCATCTGCGCGTGCTGGTCCACCACGGCGGCGCCCGCACCCGCGCGGGTCGATTCGCGGCGGCGGTCGCGACCGCCGACGTTGTCGTGACCACCTACGCGCTCACCGTCCGCGACAAGGAGGCCCTGTCCGGCGTCGAGTGGGAGCGCGTCGTCGTCGACGAGGCGCAGCACGTGAAGAACGTGTCGACCGCCGCGGCGAAGGCCGTCCGGGCAGTCCGTGCCCGCCACCGCATCGCCCTCACCGGAACGCCGGTGGAGAACCGTCTCGAGGACCTGCGCGCTGTCGTCGACCTGGTCAACCCGGGGCTCCTGGGCTCGCCCTCGGCGTTCAAGGCCCGGTTCGCCGAGGCCATCGAACGCGAGCGCGACCCCGATGCCGTTCGCCGCCTCTCCGCGATCACCTCGCCGTTCATCCTCCGGCGGGTGAAGACCGACCCCGCGGTGGCGGCCGACCTGCCGACGAAGACGGAACTGACCGTGCGCGCCAACCTGACCGTCGAACAGGCCGCCCTGTATCGCGCGGTCACCGACGACCTCATGGCGGCGCTGGGCAAGGTCGACTCCGACGTCACCCATGAGGGTCACCGCGTCCGGACGGTGCTCGCCGCACTGACGCGACTGAAACAGGTGTGCAACCACCCGGCCCACTTCCTCGGCGACGGGTCACCGCTGCTGCGCCGCAACGTACACCGCTCCGGCAAGCTGGAACTGCTGGCCGACATCGTCGACACGATCGTCGCCGACGGCGAGCGCGCGCTGCTCTTCACCCAGTTCACCGCGTTCGGTGAGATGCTCGCCCCCTGGCTCGCCACTCGGCTCGACGCACCTGTCCCGTTCCTGCACGGCGGAGTCGGCCGGACGGCCCGCGACGCGATGGTCGAGCAGTTCGCCGACGCCGATGGGCCGCCCCTGATGATCGCGTCGCTGAAGGCCGGCGGCACCGGGCTGAACCTGACGGCGGCGAATCACGTTCTGCACGTCGACCGCTGGTGGAACCCCGCCGTCGAGGACCAGGCCACCGACCGAGCGCACCGCATCGGCCAGCAGCGGGAGGTCGAGGTACGCACCTTCGTCTGTATCGGGACCATCGAGGAGCGGATCGACGCCATGATCCGCGACAAGCGGACGCTCTCGGACCTGACCGTGACCTCCGGTGAGCACTGGCTCGCCGACATCGGCGACGACGAACTCCACGACCTGATCCGGCTTCGCGACGAGGCGGTCGGCGAATGAGCCCCCGCGGCAGGGGTTCCCGCCGTGGCGGTGACACGCCGTTGCGGGGCTACGGCCGGACACCCTGGTCCCGCGCCGTGCTCGCGATCGCCGATCGGCCCGCAGACACCCGTCGGGTGTCGAAGGCGCGTGGGTACTTCCGTGAGCGCCACGTACACGACTTCCGCGTGCAGGGCGGCGTCGTCAGCGCCTTGGTGCAGGGCAGTCAGCTCGACCCGTTCGAGACGTCGCTGCGGTTCCGCACCGTCGAGCCCGACACCGTCGTGTCGTTGTTACGTGCGCAGGACGCCACCGACGATCTCCTCGCCGTCGCCCGCGGTGAGCAACCCTCCGCGCTCGGTGCGATGGTGTTGCCCACCGAAGCAGCCGATCTCGCGGTCGAGTGTTCCTGCCCCGACGACGAGCCGCACTGTATCCACGTGCTCGCCGTCGCCTACGAGCTCGCCGCGCGGATCGACGACAGCCCCGGCGTCGCGCTCGCCATGATGGGCGCGGACGTGCCGACACTGCTGACCCGGATGCGGAGCGGACCGGCCGCCGAGGGCGTCGCCCCTCAGGGCGACACCCCTCCCCGTCGCCCCTCCGACGACCCGTTCACGGTCGGGGTGCTGCCGCCCCTTCCCACACCACCGGACTTCGACGTCCTGACCGAACTCGACACCGACGGCCTGGCCCGGGCACTGCGCGCGTCCGGGATCGCCGCGCTCGACGTCGCCGAGGTCACCGACGAGTTGGCCGAGCTCTACGCGCGGATCCGCGGGCGCTGATCTCGACGTCGGGCCCACCGCTTCAGTCCGGCGTCGACGACGAGCAGCACCATCAGGATCACGGTGCCCTGCACGACGGTGTAGGTCCACCCGCCACCGATCCACGTCCCGATCACCGCGCTCGCGACGATGAGCGCCGCGAACACCGCACCGATCACCCACCGCCGCCGTCCGGGGCCGGAGAACACGAACCCCGCCGGATGGGGTGGTTCCGGAAGGTGGTCCACCGGACGCATCGGCTGGATCCCGACCGGGAGGGAGCGCAGATCGTCAGACATCGGGCGCACTCCTCCGGGGCTGGGACAGCACCTGGAGTATGCAGCGCGTGCACCATTCTCGTCGAGGCCACCGGCGCTGGATACGGCCCGGGCCGAGCTGTCAGGATCGGGTGATGAGTGATCGCATCACGGAGTTCCGCAGGGGTGACCTCGTCTTCGACGTCGCCGACACCGGACCCCTCGACAGTCCCGGCGCCGACGGCGCGGTCGTCGTCGCGCTGCACGGGTTCCCGCAGACCAAGGAGTCGTGGCGTCGGGTCGCCGCCGACCTGGCCGAGCGTGGCGTGCGCACCATCGCTCCCGATCAACGGGGATACAGCCCTCGCGCCCGGCCGCGAGGACGTCGGGCGTACGCCATTCCCGAACTGGTCGCCGACGTCGCCGCACTCGTCGACCGGGTGGGCGCTCCGGTGCACCTCGTCGGCCACGACTGGGGTGCCATCGCGGGGTGGGCAGTCGCGATCCGTCGCCCGGAACTCCTGCGCAGCTGGACAGCGCTGTCGGTGCCGCACCCGGCCGCGTTCCTCACGTCGCTCGTCACCTCGTCGCAGGCGCTGCGGTCCTGGTACATGGGCGCCATCCAGCTGCCGGTCCTCCCCGAGCGGGCGGTCCGCGCGGTTCGTCCGCGGCTCGAGGCGTCGCTCCGTCGCAGCGGACTCGACGACGAGAGCCTGGCGATCGTCGCCGAGCGGGTCGTCGGCACAGACGCCCTGACCGGCGGGATGAACTGGTACCGCGCGATGCCGTTCGGGCTCGGGAGCGCCACCGGTGACGTCACCGTCCCGACGACATTCATCTGGGGCGCCCACGACGCGTTCCTCACCCGGACAGGTGCGATCGAGACCGCCGCGCACGTCCTCGGGAAGTACCACTTCGAGGTCGTCGAGGACGGCGGGCACTGGTTGCCCGAGACCCACCCATCACTCGTCGCCGAGCTCGTCGCCGACCGGGTCACCGCTGCCCGCTGACGCCGCCGGGCGTCAGCGCTGTGCGGCGAGATCGAGTGCGATGTCGGTGATCAGGTCTTCTTGTCCGCCGACGAGTCGGCGTTGTCCGACGGCGATGAGGATGTCGCGGGTGTCGAGACCGTAGGCGCGAGCTGCTGATTCGGCGTGACGCAGGAAGCTGGAGTAGACCCCGGCGTAGCCGAGGGTGAGGGTTTCGCGGTCGACCTGGACGGGGCGGTCGTGTTGCAGGGGACGGACGATGTCGTCGGCGGCGTCCTGGAGGGGAAACAGGTCGCAGCCGTGTTTCCAGCCGGTGAGTTCGGCGACGGCGATGAAGGGTTCGATCGGACAGTTCCCAGCGCCGGCGCCGTGCCCGGCGAGGGAGGCGTCGACGCGGATGGCGCCTTCTTCCACGGCGACGACACTGTTGGCCACCGACAGTGACAGGTTCTGGTGGGCATGGATGCCGATCTGGGTGGTGTCGTCGAGGACGTCGCGGTAGGCCCGGACCCGGTCGCGGACCCCGTTCATGGTGAGTCGTCCGCCGGAGTCGACGACATAGACGCAGTGTGCGCCGTAGGACTCCATCAGCTTCGCCTGGTCGGCGAGCTGTGCGGGTTCGGCGAGGTGACTCATCATGAGGAACCCGGAGACGTCCATGCCGAGTTCACGTGCGGTGGTGATGTGTTGGGCGGAGACGTCGGCTTCGGTGCAGTGCGTCGCCACCCGCACCGATCCGACACCCATCTCATGCGCCCGGGTGAGCTCGGCGACGGTCCCGATTCCCGGCAGCAACAGAGTGGTCAGCGTCGCGCGGTGCACGGCGTCGGCCGCGGCGGCGATCCACTCCCAGTCGGTGTTGCTGCCCGGCCCGTAGGTCAGGCTGCGCCCGGACAGGCCGTCGCCGTGGGTGACCTCGATGGCGTCGACGCCGGCGGCGTCCAGGGCGCCGGCGATCGCGGCGACCTCCTCGGGGGTGATGCGGTGGCGGGTGGCGTGCATCCCGTCGCGCAGGGTGACGTCCTGGATGTAGAGCGCGGCGCCGTCGGATGCTGTGGGGCGGGCGGTGTCGGTGGTCATGCGGTGGGCTCCAGAGCGGGGTGTTCGGCGATGCGTTCGGCGACCTGCAGCGCGGCGGAGGTCATGATGTCGAGGTTGCCGGCGTAGGCGGGCAGGTAGTGGGCCGCGCCCTCGACCTCGAGGAACACCGACACCTTCCACACGTCCCCGTCGACGGGGTCACCCTCGGTGAGGGTGGTGAGGTTGTCGGCGGGATCGGGTCGGGAGAACTGGACCTGCTGCTTGAGGCGGTACCCGGGCACGTATTCGGCGACGCGGGCGGCCATGGCGTCGACCGAGGCGCGGATGGCGTCCTGGTCGGGATCGCTGACCAGGGCCAGCACGGTGTCGCGCATGATCAGCGGTGGATCGGCCGGGTTGAGCACGATGATCGCTTTGCCGTGCGCGGCGCCGCCGACCTGCTCGATGGCGTGGGCGGTGGTCTCGGTGAACTCGTCGATGTTCGCGCGGGTTCCGGGGCCGGCGGATTTCGAGGCGATCGACGCCACGATCTCCGCGTAGTGGACCGGGGTGACCGCGGCGATCGCGGCGACCATCGGGATGGTCGCCTGCCCACCGCAGGTCACCATGTTCACGATCGGTGCGTCGAGGTGCTGTTCGAGGTTGACCGCCGGCACCACGAACGGCCCGATCGCGGCCGGGGTGAGGTCGATCAGCCGCTTGCCGTAGGGCGCGAGAGCCTCGGCATTGGCGCGATGCGCCGTGGCGGAGGTGGAATCGAAGATGATCGCGATGTCGTCGAACGCCGGGTGCGCGATCAGCCCCTCGACACCGGTGTCGACGGTGTCGATGCCCAGCCGCCGCGCGCGGGCCAGTCCGTCGGAGGCCGGGTCGATACCGACCAGGACGGCGATCTCGACGGTGCGCGCGATGCGCGTGAGCTTGATGACCAGGTCGGTGCCGATGTTGCCCGAACCGATCACTGCGACTGCGGTGGTCGTCATGACGTGAGGTCCCTCCGTCTCGTGTCGTCTGCGATGAATCGGGCCGTGACAGAACCGAGTCCGGTGATCGTCGCGGTCACCCTCGACCCCGCGGTGACCGCGACCATGGGGCCGAGCGCGCCGGACAGGACGACATCGCCGCCGCGCAGGGGCCGTCCGTGATCGAGCGCCGTGGTCGCGAGCCATCGCAGGGCCTCCAGCGGATCGCCCAGACAGTCCGCGCCCGAACCCGACGACACCACGACCCCGTCCACGGTCATCTGCATCCGGACCGACACGGGTTCGACGTCCGCCAGGGAGCGGCGCTCGGTGCCGAGGACGAACAGGCCACTCGACGCGTTGTCCGCGACGGTGTCGACGAAGGTGATGTCCCAGTCGGCGATCCGGCTGTCGACGATCTCGAGTGCGGCGACGGCATGGTCCACCGCGCCGCGTACCCGAGGCACGTCGATCGGACCGTCGGCGAGATCCTCCCCGAGGACGAAGGCGATCTCGGCTTCGACACGAGGCGCGATCAGACCGCCCACATCGATCGGGAGGTCGGGTGCACGCCGCATGTCGTCCAGCAGCACACCGAAGTCCGGCCGATCGACGCTGAGTTGGCGTTGGACCACGGGAGACGTGAGCCCCACCTTGTGGCCCACGACCGTGGCCCCGCGCGCGACCCGGTGGGCCACCAGCATCTGCTGGATCGCGTACGCGCGGTCGGCGTCGCCGGGCGCGGTGAGATCGCGGATCGGCGCCACCGGGACGCCCGTCTCGTGGGCGACCCGCAGTCGCTCGAACGCCGCGATCACGGCCGGCTCCTGGCGGGTCCCACTCACGATGTCGACCCCACCGACGCCACGACGTCCTCCCCCAGGAAGGCGAGCGCGTTGTCGTGGGTGATGGCACGGCGCTGCGCGTCGTCGAGGAAGCCGGACCGACGCACCACATCACCGACGGGACGTTCGCCCAGCGGGTACGGATAGTCGCTGCCGACCAGGACCCTGTCGGCGCCCACGGTGTCCACCAGGAGCCGGAATGCCCTCTCGTCGAACACCACCGAGTCGACGAAGAAGCGGTCGACGTAGTGCGACGGCGGGTGGGCGGATGTCCCCACGACGTCGTGGCGCTGCCGCCAGGCGTTGTCGACGCGCCCGAGCCAGAAGGCGAACGATCCGCCACCGTGCGCGAACGCCACCCGCAGGCGGGGGTCGATCGCGTCGAACACGCCTCCGAGGATGAGGGAGAGGATCGAGAGGTGTGTCTCCGACGGCATCCCGACGAGCCACTGCGCCATCCACCGATCGAGGCGCGGCGAGGTCTGCATGTCCCAGGGGTGCACGAACACCGGGACGTCGAGCGCGGCGCAGTGCTGGAGGAAGGTCACGACGCCGGCGCTGTCGAGGTCGCGGTCGCCGACATGGTTGCCGATCTCGACGCCGCGATGACCGTTGGCGACAGAACGCTCGAGCTCGCGGCACGCGGCGTCGGTGTCCTGGAGCGGCACCTGGCAGAACGGGATCAGCCGGTCCGGTCGAGGGGCCACGATCTCCAGCGCGAGATCGTTGAAGATGCGAGCGATCCTCGCGCCCGGGTCGGGCGCGAGGTCGTAGCCGAAGAAGGCGGGCGTCGGGGAGACCACCTGTCGGGCGACACCGTCGGCATCCATGTCGCGTACGCGGATCTCTGCGTCCCATGCGGTGGAGGTGATCCGACGGAACTCGCGGGTCCCCATCATGATGACGGCGTCGTGTTCGTCGACGATGTCGAGCCAGGGCGCGTCCGGCCCGGCGTCGTCACGGAGGTCCGGCCACCCGCGGGGCACGTGGTGCGTGTGGACGTCGACGATCCCGTCCATGTCAGCCCTTGCCCGGATGCAGTGCGCCACAGTGCGTGCAGGTGCGCGCCGTCTCGTCCTCGTAGAACCGCGTGAAGACCGGCGGCAGGTCGGCGACGATGTCGCGGACCTGCAGCTCCACCTCGTGGATGAGCGACGAGCACTCGAGGCAGTACCACTGGAACTTCTCCAGCGTGCCCTCGCGACGCACCCGCTCGATGACCACGCCGATGGACCCGGCCGTCGGACGCTGCGGCGAATGCGGGATGTTTCCCGGGAGCAGCCAGGTCTCGCCCTCGCGGATGTGCACGGTGCGCGGCCCGTCCGCCGTCATGAGGTCGACGTGCATGTCCCCCTGCACCTGGTAGAACCACTCCTCGTACGGGTCGAGGTGGAAGTCGGTGCGCTGGTTCGGTCCTCCGACGACCTGGACGATGAAGTCGTCGC
This sequence comes from Gordonia paraffinivorans, assembly GCA_036946345.1. Classification (GTDB taxonomy): domain Bacteria; phylum Actinomycetota; class Actinomycetes; order Mycobacteriales; family Mycobacteriaceae; genus Williamsia_A; species Williamsia_A paraffinivorans_A. Next base: position 12,451 of record JAQIJH010000021.1, read on the forward strand.
CGAGCGACATCGTCCGGTTGTTCACCGGCGGGGCGAGCAGGTGTCGGTTCTCGTCGATCCAGGCCCCGAAGTCGATGACGGGCGGGATGGTGCTCATGGTCGTCCTTTCTCACGCGAGAGCCGGCGTGCCGGGAGTTGTGCCACCGCCTGCATCTCGATCAGCAGATGGGGGTGGGGGAGCTGGTGGACCGCGACGGTGGTCCGCGTGGGTCCGGATTCGTCGAGCAACTCCGCGTACACCTCGTTGTAGCCGGCGAAGTCGTTCATGGAGACCAGGTAGGTCGTCACCTGCAGGAGGTCGGTGAGGCCCGCCCCGACCTCCCGCAGGATGGCCTCGATGGTCGTGATGACGGCACGCGTCTGCGCACGGATGTCCAGCGACGTCGTGCCCATCGCGTCGACCTCGACGCCGACGAAGGTGTTGTCGGGCCGCCTCGAACTCGTACCGGAGACGAACACCAGGTCACCGGCGACCTTCACGTGCGGGAATCGGCCACGCGGGGTGGCGAGTTCGCCGATCACGCGAGCTCCGCCGGTCATGGGTTGACCCGGATCGTGACGCTGCCCAATCCGTCCACGACACATCGCGCCTCGCCGGAGACGAGGGGGACGGCGGCGGTCGCGGCACCGGCGAGGACCACGTCACCCGCCCGGAGCGGAATGCGTCGACGGCGCGCGAGTTCGAGGAGACGGACGATCGCGTTGATCGGGTCGTCGAGGATCGCGGCTGTCGAGCCGTCGACGACCACGTCGCCGGCCGTGAGGTGCACCGCACGATCGGACACGGCGCGTGGGCTCCTCCACTCGCCCACCACATACGCGGCGGCAGAGGTGTTGTCGGCGATGACGTCGGTGTAGGTGAACCGGAAGTCGCGGTACCGCGAGTCGATGATCTCCATCGCCGGTGCCACCGCGTCGACACACGCGCGGACGTCCGGTGCCGGTCCGTCCGGGTCGACGTCGACACCGATCCGGTAGGCGACCTCGGGCTCGACCTTCGGGTGGATGAAGCGTCCGAGATCGAGGTCCCCGCCGTCGGCGACGGCCATCGCATCCGTGAGGCGCCCGACGATGACCTCCGAGACACCCATCTGACGCATCTTGGCCAGCGACGTGAACCCGAGTTTGACTCCCGTCAACCGTTCTCCGCGCTCGCAGCGTCGCGCGACGAGGGCTTCCTGTATCGCGTAGGCGGTGTCGACATCGATGTCGACCTCGTCGGCGAGACTCTCGACGTCCGCGCTGTCGCGCTGCGCGTCGTCGAGTCGCCGGGCGATGTCGTCGACGTCCGCTGTCGTGGTGGGCATCCCGATGTCCTCTCGTCGCGCCGTCACAGCTGCACACAGACGTTGGTGGGCTCGGTGTAGAAGTGCAGCGAGGACTCGCCGCCCTCTCGGCCTATTCCCGACAGGCCGGCTCCGCCGAACGGCGACCGCAACTCCCGTGCGAACCAGGTGTTGACCCAGGAGATCCCGACACGCATCCGTTGCGCGACGCGGTGTCCGCGCCGCAGGTCGTTCGTCCAGACCGCCGCGGCGAGACCGTAATCGGTGTCGTTGGCCAGTCGTACGGCGTCGTCCTCGGTGTCGAAGGGGACGAGGGCCGCGACCGGACCGAAGATCTCCTCGCGCAGCACGCGGTGGCTGTTGTCGAGCCCGGTCCACAGCGTCGGCTCGATCCAGGATCCACCGTCGAGTTCGGCGCCGAGAGTCGGGATGCCACCGCCGGTGAGCACGGTCGCGCCCTCCTCCTCGGCGAGCCGGAGGTACCCGAGGACCTTGTCGCGGTGGCCCTGGGAGATCAGCGGGCCCGTCGTGGTGTCCGGTCGTCGTGGGTCGCCCAACCGCAGTGAGGCCGCGTGGTCGGCGAGACCTGTTGCGATGGCGTCGAAGACGCCGCGGTGGACGTAGACGCGTTCGGTGCACAGACACACCTGTCCGGTGTTGGTGAACACCGACCGCGCGAGGCCCGCCACCGCCTCGTCGACGTCGACGTCGTCGAACACGACGGCCGCGTTCTTCCCGCCGAGCTCGAAGGAGACCGGTCGGACGCGGGGCGCGACCGTGGCCATCACGCGGGCACCCGTCAGCGACGAGCCGGTGAACGTGACGCCGTCGATGCCGGGGTGCGCGGTGAGATGGTGGCCGGCCGAGTTCCCACCGAATCCGTGGACGACGTTGTAGATGCCCGCTGGGGCTCCGGCGTCGCGGATGACCTCGGCGAGCAGCGTCGCCGTGGCCGGTGTCTCCTCACTCGGTTTGACGACGACCGCGTTCCCACATCCCAGGGCAGGGGCAACCTTCCACGTGAGGAGGAGCAGCGGCAGGTTCCACGGGACGATCACCGCGACCACCCCGAGCGGCTTGCGGACCGCATAGTTCAGGGCCTGCCGGCCGTCCGGGAGATCGGTCAGGAACGATTCCTGTCCCGCCGCGGCGACGATGTCGGCGAAAGTGCGGAAGTTGGCGACCGCGCGGGCGACGTCGAGTGTCCGGGCCGATTCGACCGGCTTGCCCGTGTCCGCGGATTCCGCGGCGACGAATTCCTCGAAGCGGCCCTCGACACCGTCGGCGATCCGGCGCAGCAGCGCGGCGCGTTCCCGGACGGGTGTGTCCGGCCAGCCGCGGTCGAGCGCGGCACGGGCCGCGGCGACCGCGGCGTCGACGACATCGGCGTCGGCCTCGGCCACCCGGGAGATCACCCGGCCGGTGGCGGGGTCGACGCGATCGAACGCGCGCTCGGTGGCGGGATCGACGAATCGGCCGTCGACGAAGTTGCGGATCCAGTCGGTGGTCACGGTGGTCTCCCTGTCGGACATGAGGTCGGTCATCGCGTCAGTGCCCGAACGCCTCGTGCAGCCACCACGACGCCTCGTCGGAGGTCACCTTGGCATCGATCACGAACGGTCGGTCGGGACCGTCGGTGAGCCACTGCTGCACGGGAGCGAGATCGTCGACGGTCCGGACGGTGGCGGCATGACATCCGTGACCCCGGGCGATGGCGGCGAGGTCGGTGTCCGGGAACCGGACGGTGTCCAGGGACACCTCGTCGCCGGCGAAGTGGTGGACCTCGGCGCCGTACATCGCGTCGTCGTAGACCACGACGAGCATCGGCAGGCCCAACCGCACCACCGTCTCGAGTTCGGAGATCCCCATCAGGAACCCGCCGTCGCCGCACCCGACGACCGGGAACCGGTCCGGACGGGCCAACGCCGCACCCACGCCGGTGGCCAGTCCGAGCCCGACGGACTGGAAGGCCTGGGTGAAACAGAAGCCGTACTCGTCGGGGACGTCGAGATACATGCTCGGGTAGCCAAGGAAGTTCCCCGAGTCGACGGAGACGATCCGTTCCGCGGGCAGCATGCGGTTCAGTTCGGAGGTAAGCCGGCGGGGGTCGATGCGCCCGTGGCCGGTGCGGTCGTCGAAACCGATCTGGTTCCAGCGCAGACCGGCTGCGATGCGGTCCTTCACCTCGGCGGTCCGGTATCCCTCGCGCCGGGGCTCACCGGACGACTCCAGCCGGGCCGACACCGCCGACGCGGTCTCGGTGACCCCGCCGACGAGGCCGAGGGCGACCTCGCGGTGGCGCCCGATCGCCGCCGGGTCGATGTCGACCTGGACGACCGCAGCGTCGTCCGCGATGAGCCGGCCGTGTCGCATCGTCCACATGTTGAGCGCGCAACCGAACCCTACGACGAGGTCGGCGTCGCCGATCAGGTCCGCGGTGAGGGGGGAACTGAACCCGCCGGAGACGTCGATGTCCCACGGGTCGTCGACGAACAGACCCCGCGCCACCGCCGACGTGGCCAACAACGCCCCCGTCTGCTCGCCGAGCACGCGGAGAGCCTGTCCGGCGCCGGGTGAGCGGCTGCCCCGGCCCGCGACGAACACCGGCCGACGCGCCTCGAGCAGCAGGCGGGCGAGGCGGTCGACGTCGGTGTCGGCCGGTCGGCCCGGCGCGACCGTCTGGTGCGAGCGCGTCACCTCCTCGGCGGGCACCGCCATGTCCTGCACGTCCAGGGGGATGTTCAGCACCACGGTGCGGCTGCGGTCCCGACAGAGCCGGAAGGCGCGGATGACGTCGTCCCGAGCGGTGCGCGGCGAGCGCACGCTCATCGCGACCGCCCCGAGACCCGCCGCGATCCCCCGTTGGTCGATGAAGAAGTTGGACGACGGCTCGGTGGCCTCCGCCGTCAAGACCAGCAGCGGTGTGGCGCTCTTCGCGGCCTCGGCCACACCGGTGAGCGCGTTGGTGAACCCGCACCCCTGGTGCACGGACAGGACACCGACCTCGTCCGACATGCGGGCGTAGGCATCTGCCATCGTCGCGGCCCCACCCTCGTGACGGGCCGCCACGAACCGGGCGCCCTTCTCCACGAGGGCAGTGGTGACGTGGAAGTTGCCGCTCCCGACCACGCCGAACACCGTGCGGACCCCGAGATCGCTCAGGGTGTCCGCGATCGCGTCGCGCACCAGGACTGCGGGTGAGGAGGTGGTCATGGACAGAAGCGTGCGCCCCGGAGCCAGAACAACACCAATACCTGATCGGGCCCACATATAGCAGGAATGTCATACCCTTCGCGGATGAGACCCGACCGCATGCTCGACGGGCGACTGAAGATCCGCCACCTGGTGGTCCTCACCACCCTCGCCGACGAGGGCAGCATGGTCCGCGCGGCCGCCGCCCTGGGTTCCAGCCAACCCGCGATCACCCGCGCGCTCCGCGAGGCCGAGACGGTGGTCGGCGCCCCGCTGTTCCACCGCCGGCCCCGCGGGATGACACCCACCGACGTCGGCCGGATCTTCCTGGACGGCGCGCGAACAGCGATGGGCGCGTTGCGGTCCGCCGCCGACGGCATCGACGAGTTCGATCGCGTCGGCGCCCGGCCCGTGCGCGTGGGCACCAACCTGGCGGGCGCGTACTCTCTGCTGCCCCGGGCGCTGATCGCCCTCAAGCGAACGCACCCGGCCGTCTCCGTCTCGGTGACGGAGGGATCACCGGACGAGCTGGCCGTCCTGCTCGCCCGCGACGAGATCGACATGGTGGTCGGCCGTCTCGACCACGGGATGCACCCCGACTCCACCCACTCGATCCACCTGTACGACGAACCGGTGCGACTCCTCGTCCGGGCCGGACATCCGGCGACGGCTCTCCCGGACCCGCGCATCGCCGACCTCGTCGACCACCCGTGGATACTGCCGCAGCGCTCGACCCGGCTCCGCGACGAGATCGACGAGGTCTTCCACCGGGAAGGCGTCGCCCTGCCGCGCGACGTCATCGAGTGCTCGACCATCGTGACCTCGCGGCCGATCCTCCTCGAGACCGACGCCGTGGCACCGTTACCCGTGCTGATCGGCGTACACGACGATCAGCTCGCGGCGTTGTCCACGCCGCTCGCGACCGTTCCGAGATCCATCGGCGTCACCGTGCCCGCCGACCGTCCGGCGAGCGAGAGCGCGCGGGCGCTGTTCGACATCGTGCTCGAGATGGGACGCGACATCGCCCGCCACGATGCACTCGCGCGGTACTGACGGACCGAAGAACCCTCAGCCGCTCTCGGTCTCGTCGGCGACGTCGCGCAGCCGGTCGATGAGCAGTTCCAGGGGGCCGGTCGGGCGCACGGCGCGCAGGTGCGTCACCCCGATCTCCCGGGACACCGTGTCGAGGACGGTGGGCAGCAACGTGAAGTCGTCGTCCTCGACGCCGACATGCATCGGGACCAACGCCAGCGCGTCGGTCGCGCGCAGCACCGCACGGGTGGTCAGGTGCGATGAGCACTCCATCACGTTGTGTGGCAACCCTCGACCGGCCCGCAGGAAGTCGCGCCGCACCTGATCGATCAGGTTCGTGGAGGCGATGGGGTAGATCCAGGGATAGTCCACCAACTCGTCGAGCCGGCTCGCTCCGGTGAGCACCGCGGGATGGTCGCGCCGGGCCATGATCCTGATGGGCTCGTCGTAGAGGTGGATCCGCTGCACCGCATGCCTGTTGTCGACGTCGAGATCGACATCGACGAACAGCCGGCCCACCACCACGTCGAGCCTGCTGTGCACGAGGTCGTCGAGCAACGTCTCGTCCGTCCCCGCCACCACGGTGATCCGGACGGTCGGCATCTGATCCCGGACGGCGACGACGGCCCGCGGCACCAGCGCGTACGACGCCGACATGTTCGTGCCGATCCGCAACGGTCGGTTCCCGCTCTCGCGCAGATGGTGGATCCCCTCCTCGACACGATGGAGGTTCGCGAGCACAGCGTGCGCGTGGTCGATGACGAGTTCGCCGAACGGTGTCGGCGACACCCCGCGGGGACCGCGGGCGAAGAGTTCGACACCCAGGATGCCCTCGGCCTCCCGCAGCGCGCGGGTCACCACGGGCTGGGTGACGTGCAGGTCCTGCGCGGCGCCGACGATCGTGCGATTCTCGGCCACCGCCACGATGAACTGCAGGTGGCGGAGCTTGAAACCTCCGTCGAGGAGATGGCGCACGTGACGGTCCATCGACTGAGCATAGATCCGGTGTCCGCAATGCTCATCTGGGCATAGTGCGTGCGGAACGGGTATTTGTCGGTGTGTCCGCGCTCACCAACCATGAGAGCCACCGATCACCACGACGACACCCCCGGACAAGGACACGCTCGTGAGCACACTCTCGACACCCCAGGGCTCGACACCCCAGAACGCGACGACCCACACCGCGACGGCCCACACCGGGACGACGCAGAACTCCATCCGCCGCGTCACCGCCGCGAGCCTCATCGGGAGCGCGCTGGAGTGGTACGACTTCTTCCTCTACGGGACGGCCGCAGCCCTCGTGTTCGGCCCGCTCTTCTTCACCGGCGACGACTCGCTGACCGGAACGCTGGCCGCCTTCGGCACGTTCGCGATCGGATTCGTCGCGCGACCCGTGGGCGGAGTGGTGTTCGGGCACTTCGGTGATCGGCTGGGCCGCAAGGCGATGCTCGTCATCACCCTGATGATGATGGGCGTCTGTACCGCGCTGATCGGGCTGCTGCCGACCTACGACGCCATCGGGGTGTGGGCACCGATCGGACTGGTGGTGCTGCGGATCGTGCAGGGTGCGGCGGTCGGCGGCGAATGGGGCGGTGCGGTCCTGCTCATCAGCGAGAACGCAGAGCCACGTCGTCGTGGCTTCTTCGCCTCGTTCAGCCAGGTGGGCATCACCATCGGATTCGTGTTGTCCGCCAGCGTCTTCGCGCTGGTGAACCTGCTGCCCGAGGAGCAGTTCCTGTCCTGGGGGTGGCGGATCCCCTTCGTGCTCGGGCTCGCCCTCATGTCCGTCGGCCTGTTCGTCCGGATGTCGATCACCGAGACGGCCGAGTTCACCGACGTGCGGTCCGCCGGCCAGGTGAAGCGGTATCCCGCCCTGCACGCCCTGAAGACCCAGCGTCGCTCGATCCTGCTGACGATCGGTGCGCGGATGGCCGAGAACGGCGGGTCCTACATCTTCCTGGTCTTCTCCCTCGCGTACGGCAAGCATCTCGGGATCGGTGGGTCTACCGTCCTGCTCGCGATCATCGCCGCGAACATCGTGGAGGCGTTCACCATGGTCGGGTTCGGGGCGCTCTCGGACCGCATCGGCCGACGACCCGTCTATCTCTTCGGCGCCGTCGGTGTGGTGGTGTGGGCGGTCCCGTTCTTCCTCCTCATGAACACGCGGGAACCGGCGCTCATCTGGCTCGCCGTGATCGTCGCCATCGGCGTCTGCCACAGCGCCATGATCGGCACACAACCCAGCTTCTTCAGCGAGTTGTTCACCGGCAACGTCCGATACAGCGGCCTGTCCATCGGGCACGAGGTCGCCGCCATCTTCGCCGGGGGAATCGCACCGCTCGTCGCGACAGCACTGCTCGCGTGGTCGGGGACCTACTGGCCGATCGCCGTCTACCTCATCGCACTCGGGCTCATCAGCACCATCGCGATGGTGGCCGCACCCGAGACGGCCGGACGTGGACGACCCGCCGTCGAGACGCGGTCGCCGGCAGGCACCCTGGCCGACGACGCGATCGGCTCGACCCCGTGAGCGACGTCGCACGGATCATCGGAGCGTACGAGCACCCGTACACCCGCCACCCCGCCGCCGGTGTGCGCACCGTCGACCTCCTGGCGACGGCCATCCGCTCGGCCACCCTGGACGCCGGTGTCGATCTCGCCGACGTCGACGGACTGGGGGTCGCGAGCTTCACGCTGGGACCCGACCACGCGGTCGACCTCGCGCGGTCCTGCGGCCTGCGGCTGCGGTGGATCATGGAGGACACGAACGGCGGCGCGAGCGGCGTCAACCTGCTCCAGCACGCGATCCGAGCGGTCGACGCCGGTGACGCGGAGACCATCGTCCTGGTCGCCGGCGACATCATGACCGGAGACGCGCACCGGCGCCTCGTGGACTCCTACAACGCCGCCACCCGGGATCTGATCACCCCGTTGGGGGTCGCCGGACCGAACAGCGCATTCGCGATGCTCACGCTCCGCCACATGCGCGAAACGGGTTTGCAGGCGGACGATTACGGTCACATCGCGGTCGCGCAGCGGCGGTGGGCAGGCCTCAACCCGGGCGCGGTCTACCGGACCCCGATGACGCTCGAGGACTACCGCACCGCACCGGTGGTGTCGGAGCCGCTCCGACGGTTCGACTGCGTCCCGCCCGTCGCGGGAGCCGACGTCCTCGTGGTCACGTCCCGCCCCCACGACGGCCCGTCCGTCCGGGTTCGCGCGATCGCCGGGACGATCAACACGGACCTGCACGAGGGAGACGGCCTGCACACCGGTCTGGCCGCGATCGCCTCGCGGGTCTGGGATCACGCGTCGGTGTCCCCCGAGGACGTCGACGTGATCAGCGTCTACGACGACTATCCGGTGATGGTGGCGATACAGCTGGCGGACTGCGGGCTCCTCGGCGACGACGTCCCCGCCGAGGTCGCACGCATCGACTCCGGCCGACGCGCCGTGAACACCTCCGGCGGCCAGCTGTCGAGCGGGCAGGCCGGTGCCGCAGGCGGTATGCACGGTCTGGTCGAGACGGTGACACAACTACATGGGCGCGCAGGCGACCGTCAGGTCGCGGACGCCCGGATCGCCATGAGCACCGGATACGGCATGGTCACATATCGCTACGGCTCCTGCGCCAACATGGCTGTGCTGGAAAGGGTCTGAGATGGGTGTCCCCATGCAGTGCTGCGCCGACTGCGCTCACGTCCGGTTCCCGCCCGCGGTCCTGTGCCCGCGGTGTCACGCGATCGCCGCCCACATCGTCGACACGCACACCGGCATCGTCGCCGAGATCACCACGCAGATGACCGAGCCGCCGCTCCGGCTCGCATCGCTGGCCACGGATCGCGGACCGGTCGTCCTCGCCGCGGTGCCGGACGGCACCCGGGTCGGCGACACACTGCCGCTCTCGACCGACCAGACCAGCCGTGGCCGCGACGTCGCCGTCGTACCCACCCCGACCTTCACGGAGGACTCGTGACCGACACCGTCACCGCCCCGCTCCATGCCCACACCGCACCACTGCGGGGTCTCCCCATCGAGGAGTGCACGCTCCCGGCCCTGCTCGACCGACAGGCCGCACGACACGGGTCCAAGACGTTGCTGCGCATCGACGGCCGCGACCTCTCCTTCGCGGAGGTCCGTGACCTCGCGGCGCGGACGGCGGCGATGCTGTCCCGTCACGGGATCAGGGTGGGCGACCGAGTCGCCACGCTGTCCGAGAACCGTCTCGAACTGTTGCAGACGATCCTCGGATGCGCCTGGATGGGTGCAGTGGCCGTGCCGCTCAACGCCGCGCTGCAGGCGCAACACCTCGAGCACGCGGTGACCGACTCGGGCGCGCGAGCGCTGGTCGTCGAGGCCGAGCTGGTCGCTCGTCTCGACACGATCCGCACACCACAGGCGCTGGAACACATCTGGGTCGTCGGCGACGCGCCGGGCGCGCGCACCCCGCTCCCCGACATCGGTGACGACCACCTCGCCGCCCACCCCGTGCGACCGGGTGACATCGCCGCCCTGCTCTACACCTCCGGCACCACCGGGGCGTCCAAGGGCGTCCGCTGCCCCCACGCCCAGTTCTACTGGTGGGGCGTCAGTACCGGAGGCCAGCTCGGCATCACCGAGGACGACGTCCTCTTCACGACGCTCCCCCTGTTCCACACGAACGCACTGAACGCGTGCGTACAGGCCCTCGTCGCCGGCGCGACGATCGTCGTCGCACGACGGTTCTCGGCGAGTCGATTCTGGGACCAGGCCCGCGAGGCCGACGCCACCGTGACATACCTGCTGGGCGCGATGGTGTCCATCCTGTGGTCCCGTGAGCCGTCGCCGACGGACCGCGACCACCGCCTGCGGATCGCACTGTCGCCGGCCACACCGAGCGCCCTCGCGGACCCGTTCCTCGACAGGTTCGGCGTCCTGCTCGCCGACGGGTTCGGCTCGACCGAGACCAACTCCGTCATCGCCGCGGCACCCGATCGACCCCGCCCCGGCTACCTCGGTCAGCTGCAACCCGAGTTCGAGGCCCAGGTCGTCGACGCCGACGACCAACCGGTTCCCGACGGCACCCCCGGGGAACTGATCCTCCGGTCGCGGGTGCCGTTCGCGTTCGCCGACGGCTATCACGGCCGTCCGGAGGCGACGGTGGAGTCGTGGCGCAACCTGTGGTTCCACACCGGCGACCGCGTCATCCGCGACGAGGACGGCTGGTTCCGATTCGTCGACCGCGTCAAGGACGTCATCCGTCGCCGTGGGGAGAACATCTCGTCGTTCGAGGTCGAGCAGGTCGTCGCGCTGCTCCCCGCCGTCGAGATGGTCGCGGCCTTCCCCGTCCCCTCGGACATGGCCGAGGACGAGGTGATGATCGCCGTGGTCGCCGGGGCCGACCTGACGCCGGAGGACGTGATCGTCCACTGCACAGAACATCTCGCCCGATTCGCGGTCCCGCGCTACATCGAGTTCGTCACCGAGATGCCGACCACCGCGAACGGGAAGATCCGCAAGGCCGCCCTCCGGGAACGTGGCCGTACGACCGCCACCTGGGACCGTGAGTCATCACGCCTGGCGACGCGATGAGCACACGCATGTCTGCACCACCGATGAAGGGACACACCATGACCCAGCTCTCCGAGCTCGTCGCGGCCGTCGCCGACGGACGCATCGAGGTCCTCGACCTCACCGCACCCCTGCAGCCATCCACACCGATCCTGCACCTGCCCGAACCGTTCGCCAACACCATCCCGTTCTCCCTCGAGCAGATCAGCGCCTACGACGACGCCGGACCCGGCTGGTACTGGAACAACATCCACACCGGCGAACACGTCGGCACCCACGTCGACGCCCCCAACCACTGGGCCACCGGCAAAGACAAAGGCGACATCACCTCCGCCCCCGTCTCCCGCCTCATCGGACCCGCCGCCGTCCTCGACGTCTCCGACCGCGTCGCCGACAACCCCGACTTCCTCCTCCAGAAGGCCGACGTCCTCGCCTGGCAGGACGAACACGGCCCCCTCCCCGACAACGGCTGGCTGCTCTTCCGCACCGGCTGGGACGAACGATCCGCCGACTCCGAGGCATTCCTCAACGTCGACGACAACGGCTCACACACCCCCGGCGTCTCCGTCGACTGCGCCCAATGGCTCGCCCACGAGACGACACTGTTCGGATTCGGCGTCGAGACCGTCGGCACCGACGCCGGCGTCGCCGCCGGATTCGACCCGATGTTCCCCTGCCACCACTTCTTCCTCGGCGCCGGAAAATTCGGCCTCACCCAACTCCAGAACCTCGCCCAACTCCCCCCGACCGGGACCGTCATCGTCGTCGCACCGCTGCCCATCGTCGGCGGCTCCGGCAGCCCCGCCCGCGTCCTGGCATTGGTGGACCGACGATGACCGCGATGGCGGCGCGCTAGAGCAGACCGACCACCGCGCGGGCCGCGCGGGAACCGGAGACCATCGCACCCTGGAGCGACGGGGTGTCGCGGTGGTCGCCGGTGAGCACCGTCCGCTCGCCGACGCGGACCGGTCGGCGAACCGGAAGCCCGGGCGCCTGTGAGGGCAGCGCTCGTCGGATGACGTTGCGGGTCAGCAGTTCCCACTTCTGCGTCGACGTCTGCCAGAGACGAGCCAGTTCGGACCGCACGACGCTCTCGTCGGGCGGGTCGCCGCCTCCGAGGACAGCGCTGGCCTGGACCAGTGACCGGTCGGCCGGCGCGTATCCCGGTGCGATCGCGCTCATGACGGCCGTGTTCGCCAGCGGCCCACCGAAACCGGAGACGCGGAGGAACGGGTCGTCGAGTCCCGGTTCGGCGGCGAACCACCATGTCACGAGGCCTCGCATCGGAGACGTGTCGACGCCGGTCAACTCCGCCGCGTCGACCGCATCACCCGCGACGACCACCGCACGCGCGACCGTCGACTCCCCGTCGTTCGTGCGGACCGCCACCGAGGACCCCGCCTCGTCGATGCCCTCGACCTGCACGCCGTAGCGCAGCGTCGCGTCCGACGACGCCGCGAGCTGATCGGGCAGTGCCTGCATGCCGTCGGCGGGCACCCCGGGCGTCGCGCGCAGGAAGCTCCGCAGGACCAGGCGTACATAGCGATCCGACGTCGCGCCGTCCGCGTCGGCGAGCACGCCGCTGAGGAACGGCAGCAACACCGAGTCGCGCAGGGGCCCGTCGACGCCGTAGCGCGCCCAGTCGTCGCCGACCGCCGCGTCGGGTCGCGCCTGCAGACGCCGGACGGGACCCACCGCCGGCAGCGCCCACCGCACCGCGCCGACGACAGCCTTCGGCCGCAGCAGGCGCAACGACGCGGCCGAGAGGACGGTCGAGCCGACGAGATCGGGGTGACGGAACGGATCGGCCAGCGTGTGGACGCCACCGTCGGCGTCGACCACGCGGACCCCGCGCCCGGCCACCTGGAGGTCCAGCGCGTCGAGGTCGACGTGACGCTGCAGCGCCGGGTACGAGGGGTTGATCAACTGGAAGCCACGATCGCAGCGGAACCCGTCGACCATGTCGGTGCGGACCCGCCCGCCCGGCGCGTCGGACCGTTCGAGGACGAGCACCTCGAGTCCCCGTCGCCGCAGCGCGCCCGCGCACCGCAGTCCCGCGAGGCCCGCGCCCACCACGACCGCGTCGACGTCGATTCCGCTCACCCGACCATCGAACCATCCGTGGCGTGCGTGCCGGCCGGCTCAGCCCACACGCTGGTGCTCGAGCACCGCCAGCAGCTCCTCGTGCGGTCCGACGACGTAGGCCTCGTCGCCGGCGGCGAAGGCGGTGCCGCGGCGCGGCGGGTACTCGAGGTCGCCGCTGTCGTGCCGACGGATGGCGATGACCCGGGTGTGCGCCGACAGCTCCTGCATCGCGACGCCGACGAGACCGCCGTCGGGGGCGACCCGGAGACGGCCGACCACGAAGCTCATCGACTGCACCGTGAACGTGCTGAGCACCTGCAGCCCCAGCGCGGCGCCCACGAACCACGGGACCGCGAGTTCCGTCGTCGTCCGCACGTTCCGGAACCCGAAACGATCGGCGACGGCGTCACCCATCGCACGGTCGAAGACGCGGAGCACCACCGGCACCCCGCGGCGGCCGGCGCGGTTCGCCCATGCGTCACCGAGTGCACCCCGCACGGCGATGCCGGTCTCGATGTTCACCATGTCGTCGCTGGTGAGCACGGCGACCGCGCCGGCCGTGTGGACACGCGCGTCGGCCAGCGTGGAGGCCAACGTCGCGTCCCCGATGACGACGGGTATCGATGCAGCGGCGGCCGCGGACAGGAACCGGTTGTCGACCGACCGTTCGACGATGACCACCTCCCGACCACGCGCGGCGATGTCCCGTGCGACACGAATTCCGAACGCGCCGAGGCCGATCACCACGACGTGACCGGTCATGAACCGCGCGCGACGTCGACCGGCCGCCTCGGCGATGCGTCGGGAGATCAGCAGTTCGGCGAGGAAGGCCATGACCATCGCGGTCGTCGTGAGACCGAGGAACATCAGGGCGATGGAGAAGATGCGCAGTGCGACAGCCTGATCGGAGAACGTGAAGTCGCCGTAGCCGACCGTCGCGATGGTCTCGGTGCTGAAGTAGACGGCGTCGAGGACACTCATCCCCGGCTTCCGGTAGAACAGCCGCAGCACAGTCGTCGACACCACCAGCAGCACGACGAGGACGAGCAGCATCCGGAAGAAGTTCGGGTTCGCGTCCCGGACGAACGAGCGGACCGCTGCCCGCGCGCGGCGGACGATCCCGGGCGGTCGGGGTCGTTCTCCCTCCTCAGAGACCTCGTCGATGGTGAGTCCGTGTACCGCGAACTCGTCGGCGGTGCCGAGCATCGTCGCGACATCGCCCGACGCCACGCGGTGATCCCGGCCCGGGCAGGCGACCATCTCCCCGTCGTGCGCTGTCACCGCTAGTGGGGCGAGATCGCCGAAGACCTCGCGGAGGGTTCCGTCTCTCTCGACGGGCACCGTCGCCGCGACCACGTCGATCCCCGCTGCTGCGATGCGATGGGTGGTGATGCCCAGGCACGCCTCGACGACCGACGGCGCGGCGAGGTCGGCGACGTCGAGAACCGTGTCGTGGTGTCCGTCGTCGGTCGCGGTCAGCGCTCCCCCGACGGTCGCGTTCGCGAGACGCGTGACGATCCGGACGTCCGGGCGCAGGCGACGGGCCACGAGCGCGGTCTCGAGGTTGGCCATCTCGCCGTCCTCGACGCACACGACCGCGTCCGCGGTCGCGAGTCCGGCCTCGGTCAGCGCGTCCCCGATCAGGCCGGAGCAGACGACGACATCGACCCCGTCGCGCGCGGCGATGATCGACGCGGCGGCGTCCGCACCGCGCACCACGACCGTGACGGGCGCCCCGGCCGCGAGGAGGTGGTCGGTGATGGGAACGGCGATGCCCGACTGACCGCAGACGATCACGCCGGACTCCCGCACCGCCGCCACCTCCCCCCACCATCCCAGGTGAGGGGAGAGTACGACGATCTCGACATCGGCGATGAGTTCCCGACCCCGCGACGGTCACAACAGACGACCCCGACGGAAGGCATGTCATGTTCGACCTCGAACCGGCGACCACCGAGATGACGCGGTTGGTGCGCGGCGTGGACGCCGCGAGACTCGACGACCCGACGCCGTGTGATGAATGGGCCGTACGGAACCTCCTCGCGCACATCCACCAGTTCGTCGACGTGTTCGCCACGAACGCGCGCAAGGAGCCGCTCGACCCACCGGACGGCCTCGTCGACGACTGGCCGACGGCGCTACCTGCCGCCCTCGCCGACCTCGCCCGGGCGTGGTCGGCGCCCTCGGCATGGGAGGGGCGGACCTCCGCGGGCGGCATCGAGATGGACGCCGCCGACAACGCCCTGGTGGCCGTGGAGGAGTTGACCGTCCACGCCTGGGATCTCGCACAGGCCACCGGCCAGGACATCGCCGTGTCCGACGACGTCCTGCGCCACGTCGAGCAGTTCTTCGTCCGGTTCGCCCCGGGAGGTGGTGACGACGGGCCGTTCGGGCCGCGTGTCTCTGTCCCCGACGACGCCGATCGCCTCGACCGCGTCGTCGCCACCGCGGGACGTGACCCGCGGTGGCGACCCGCCGAGGGGATCTAGTCGGGCAGTCCGATCACGTCGAGGACGGTGGTGCGCGGCAGCAGCGCGGCGTCGATCCCCCAGACGGTGCGCGCGGCGCGCAGCGACAGGGCGAGGGATTCACAGCGCCACGGCGCGATGTCGTCACGGCAGGCCCGGCCGGTCAGGACCAGGGTGTGCAGCCGCGGCAGCTCCCGCATGTCGACCATGTGCGGGTCACGGGTGACGGCCAGCGGGCCGAACTCCACCCCGGTGAGACCGGCCGCCTCGATCGCCGAGCGCATGCCGTCGGTCACCGCGTACAGGCCCGCGATGACGACGATCCCGTCGGTGACGGGGAAGTCCAGCACGACGTGCCCGGACGTCGCCCGGGGCGGGTTGTGCGAACGGTCCCACGTCGCGGAGGCGAGCCGGCCCGGCGTCGTCGGACGGAGCCGGTAGTGCACCGGCGAGTCGACGCGGACGAAGGACTCGACCTCGGAATCCGCCTGCGGAGGCGCGATCTCGGTGAGCGGGACGGGGGTGGTGACGACGGGTGCGGCCATGCATCCGAGCGTGCTCGCCGATGTGCGGCACGGGTAGTGGGCAACCCGTCAAGATCAGGGCTCGAGGCGTCAAGATCCCGTTCAGGGCATTAGTGTGCGGCTCATCCGGCCGAGGGGAGAGCACATGTCCGACGTGACGGCCGACCTCCTCGAGGTCTGGCGGTCGGGTGCCGTCGCGGCCGTCGCGACCGTCGTCGCCGCCTCGGGCAGGACGCCGTGCCCGCCGGGGACCACCATGGCGCTGCTCCCCGACGGCTCGGTGAGCGGCTCGGTGTCCGGGGGTTGCGTCGAAGCCGATGTGCTCGCCTGCCTCCAGGATGTCCTCGACGGCGCTCCGGCGTCGGTGCGTCGCTACGGACTCGCCGAGGACGTGCTCGCGGTCGGCCTGCCGTGCGGCGGCACCATCGACGTCCTGGTCGATACCGTGTCCCGCGAGCGCATGCCGCACCTCGAGACCGTCGTCGCCGACAGCGACGAGGACCGGCCGGTGGCGGTCGCCACCGTCGTGGCCCATCCCGACGACGCGCAGCTGGGAACGAGCGTCGTGGTGCGGACGGACGAGGTTCTCGGATCCCTCGGGTCGCCGGATCTCGACCGCGTCGCGCGCGACGAGGCGCGTCGACTGCTCGACGCGGGCCGCAGCACCACCGTCGACCTCGCCGGCGCGGTGTCCGTGTTCGTCGACGTGCATCCGCCGCGCCCGCGCATGCTGGTCTACGGCGGGGCCGCGGTCGCGGGCGCCGTCACGCGGCAGGCCACGCTCCTCGGCTTCCGCGTCACCGTGTGCGACCACCGTGCCGAGTTCGGCACGCAGCGCCGGTTCCCGGAGGCGCACGAGGTCGTCGTCGCGACGCCGGCCGAGCATCTCGCCACGGAGATCCGCGGCGGCCGGGTCGATCGACGCACCGTCGTCTGCTCGCTGACCCACGACGTGCGCACCGACATCGACCTGCTCGAGGTGGCCCTGCGCGCAGATCTCGCCTACGTCGGGGCGATCGGCTCCCGTCGGGTGCACGACGACCGCGTGCGCCGGCTTCGCGCGCGGGGCGTCACCCCCAGCCAGATGGCGACGTTGCGCAGCCCTATCGGCCTCGACATCGGCGCGCAGACACCGGCCGAGATCGCCGTCGCCGTGGCCGCGGAGATCACCGCCGCCCGACAGGCGGCGTCAGGACTACCGCTGTCGCACACCGCCTGAGACCGCTCACGGTCGGTCGACGTCCCGGCCGGTCGCGAGGTCCCCGCACTCGACGGTCCGCAGGCCGGGGTGCGACGCCAGGAACGGTCCCGCACCGCGGTCCCCGTCGAGCGACGCGAGCAGGGCGTCGAGATGGTCGGCGCCGACGTAGACCGGATGACCCGGCCTGCCGTCGTAGACGGCGCGCACCACGGCGTCGGGCGACCGGCCCGACGCGCCCAGCACCCGCTCCACGATTGTCGCGTCGACGTCGGGGAGGTCGACGAGGGTGAGCACGATCCCGGCCATCCCGGACACGGCCCGGGCGGCGGCCACACCCGACCGGACCGACGCCGAGATCCCGTCCTCCCAGTCGGCCACGACGACCGGCGTCGCCGGCGCGGGGACCTCGACGATCGCCGCGCCCAATGTCACGAGGATCGACGAACACCCCCCGGCGTCGAGCGCCCGGACGGCACGCCACAACCAGTCGTCGACGAGCACCTTGGGCCGGCCGAACCGACTGCCCGCACCCGCTGCGAGAACGATCCCGACAGTGGACCGCGGCACGTTACGACTGTGAGTCATCGATGTATATCTTCGCTCTCCCGCTCGCGCACCGACGTTCACGGGGAGAGGGTGGCCGTACCGGACGGGGCCGGGAAAGGGGACATCATGGCGCGACCGACACTCAACACCGACGACCCGTCGGCACCTGCACCTCCGACGCCCACGCGGAAGCACCCGGTCGACGAGGTACCGCCCATCGGCAAGCTCGCGACCCTCGGTCTGCAGCACGTCATCGCCTTCTACGCGGGTGCCGTCCTGGTCCCGCTGCTCATCGCCAGCGCGATCAAGCTGGACTCCGAGGCGCTGACGATGCTCATCACCGCGGACCTGTTCACGTGCGGCATCGCGTCGCTCCTGCAGGCCGTCGGGATCTGGAAGATCGGCGTCCGACTGCCGTTGCTGCAGGGGATCACCTTCGCCACGCTCGCCCCGGTGATCAAGATCGCCAACGACAACGGCGGCGGTCGCGTCGGCTTGTTGACCGTCTACGGCGCGGTCATCTCCGCCGGCGTGATCACCTTCCTGATCGCGCCGTTCTTCGCACGTCTCGTGCGGTTCTTCCCCGCCGTCGTGACGGGCACGCTGATCACGATCATCGGCATCTGTCTGCTGCCGGTCGGTGCGGGCGACGCGACGCGCGACCCCGAGACGAAGCTCCCGGACGCCGGGAACGGCCGCTGGCTGCTCTACGCGATCGGCACGATCGTCCTGATCGTGCTGATGCAGCGGTTCTTCCGCGGTTTCTGGGCGACCATCTCCATCCTGCTCGGCCTCGTCGTGGGCACCTTCGTCGCATGGACGTTGGGGGACACGGGCTTCGAGAAGGTCGGTGAGGCACCGTGGGTGGGGTTCACCGACCCGTTCGCCTTCGGCTGGCCCCGCTTCGACGTGATCGCGATCGTCTCGATGGTGGTGGTCCTGCTGGTCGTCGCGGTCGAGTCGACGGGTTCGGTGTTCGCCACCGGTGAGATCGTCGGCAAGCGGATCACCAAGGCGCACATCGCCGCGACGGTCCGGGCCGACGGCCTGGCCACCGTCATCGGTGGCGTCTTCAACTCGTTCCCCTACACCGCGTTCTCCGAGAACGTCGGCCTGGTGCGGCTGACCGGGGTGAAGAGCCGCTTCGTGGTGGCCGCCGCCGGCGTCATCATGATCGTGCTGGGCCTGCTGCCCAAGACCGCGAAGCTCGTCGAGACGATCCCGTCGCCGGTGCTCGGTGGCGCCGCGCTGGTCATGTTCGCGACCGTCGCCATCGTCGGCATCCAGACCCTCGGGGCGGTCGACTTCACCGACCACCGCAACCTGATCATCGCGGGCACCTCGCTGGCGATGGGCCTGTACGTCCAGTTCTCGCAGTCGGTGGCACCGGAGACCGTCACGGTGAACGGCGCGCCGGTCCAGATCCCCGGGTTGCCCGGCGTCGACGAGGCCGTCCCCGGCCTGCTGCAGATCCCCTTCAGCACCGGCATCACCATGGGCGCCATCACCGCGATCCTGCTCAACCTGTTGTTCTTCCACACCGGGTCCCGGGGCCCGGCGGTCGCCGGACGGGGCGCGATCCGCCTCGCCGAGGTCAACGACATGTCGCGGGACACGTTCCGCACGACGTTCGGTGGGCTGGTCCAGGGCACCGACTGGGTGGTGGACCGCGCGTTCGAGCAACGTCCGTTCGAGACCACCCACGACCTCCGTGCGGCGTTCTCCGACGCGATGCTCACCGGCAACGACGAGGAGCACCTGCAGCTGATCCGGTCGTTCCCGGACCTCGGCGCCCAGGACGACGTGGGCAATCCCACCGCCGTCGACCACACCGGCCTGGTGCTGCTCGACGAGGAGGAACTGGGCAGCGTGACCGACCTGGCCAGGGCCTACCATGAGCACTTCGGGTTCCCCCTCGTCATCTGCGCGCGCGAGACCGAGCGCTACGAGCGGGTCCTGAGGAACGGATGGTCGCGCATGGAGAACTCACCGACCAGCGAGCGGTCGTTCGCGCTCATCGAGATCGCCAAGATCGCCAACTACCGTTTCGACGACCTCGTCGCCGACGCCAACCCCATCGCCACGGCACGGCTGCGCCGACTGGAGGACATCGGCCGGCTCGACGGGTCCGGCCGGTAGCCGATGCGACGTCCCGACTGGCGAGGGATCGACAGCTTCAACGCGCTCTCCGAGACGCAGGCGGTGCACGCGCTGTACGCGTGCTGCTCGTCGCGGATGTGGGCTCTGCGTGTCGCGGCGGCACGGCCGTTCAGCGACGAGGATGCGCTGCTCGACCAGTCCGATCTCATCATCGCCGAGTTGACCGAGACCGACCTCGACGAGGCGCTCGACGGCCACCCTCGGATCGGCGAACGGTCGACGAACGCGAGCTCGGCCCGGGAGCAACGCAACGTGACCGGTGCCGATCCCGCCGTGCTGGACGAGCTCCGCATCGCCAACAAGGAGTACGAGCAGAGGTTCGGCCATGTCTACCTCGTGCACGCCGACGGTCGGCCCGCATCCGAACTGTTGCGCATCCTGCGCCAGCGCCTGCACAACGACCCCGACACCGAGCGCCGGGTGCTGCGCCTCGAGCTGGCCAAGATCACCCGGACCCGCCTGTCGCGGATGATCTGTCCCGCTGCGCAACTCGCCGAGGACGCGCGCTGATGGCATCGGTGAGCACGCACGTCCTCGACGCGGTGGCGGGCAAGCCGGCGGTCGGGATGGCGGTCACACTGACGGGTGAGGACGGCACCGAGATCGCGGGCGGGACCACCGACGACGACGGCCGCATCGGACCGCTCGCCGAGGGACTCGCGACCGGGATCCACCGCATCCGTTTCGACACGGGCGCCTGGTTCACCGACCAGGGCGTCGAGTCGTTCTACCCCGAGGTGGTCATCGCCTTCCGCATCACCGATGCCGAGGGCCACCACCACGTCCCGATCCTGTTGAGCCCGTTCGCGTTCTCCACCTATCGCGGCAGTTGAGAGGAGAGTCTGCATGGGGATCACCCTGAGTGGTGACCAGTACGGCAAGGCCGAGAACCGAGTCGTCCGCATCTACCGGGACACGCCCCGGCACGAGATCCGTGACCTGAACGTCGGCACGGCGCTGCGCGGCGCCTTCACCGAGGCGTACACCGTCGGGGACCAGGGCAACGTGCTCCCCACCGACACGCAGAAGCAGACGTGTTATGCCTTCGCCAAGGAGAAGGGCATCGCCACCATCGAGCAGTACGGGCTCGACCTGGCAACGCATTTCGTCGACACCGTCGAGCCGGTGAGCGGTGCGCGCATCGAGATCGAGGAGTACGCCTGGCAGCGCGTCCTGGTCGACGGCGCCGAGCACGACCACACCTGGGTCCGGAGGGGGCAGGAAACACGCACCGCCGACATCACGGTCGACGACTCCGACGGCACCCGTCGCACCTGGGTCATCGGCGGGTTCTCCGACCTCGTCATCCTCAAGTCGACCGGGTCGGAGTTCCACGGGTTCCCGACCGACCGCTACACGATCCTGGAGCCGACGACCGATCGGGTGATGGCCACCTCGTTGGTCGCGAAATGGCGGTTCTCCACCCTCGACGTCGAGTGGGATGCCGTCTACGACGACGTCAAGGCGATCATGGTGGCGCAGTTCGCGACCCTGCAGTCGAAGGCGCTGCAGCAGACGCTCTTCGCGATGGGCTCGGCGGTGCTGGAGGCACATCCGGAGATCGTCGAGGTGCGCCTGTCCGCGCCGAACAAGCACCACTTCGTCTACGACCTGTCGCCGTTCGGCCTCGACAACCCGAACGAGGTGTTCCACGCCGACGACCGTCCGTACGGGCTGATCCAGGCGGCGGTCAGTCGGGACGACGCACCCGACGCGGGGCCCGCCTGGACGCCGCAGCGGACCTGGCTCACATGACGTCCATCGTCATCGAGAACGCCGCCGTCGTCACCATGGACGACGCGGGTCGTGAATTCGTCACGGCGACGGTCGTCGTCGAGGACGACAGGATCACCGGGGTCGACGTCGACGCCGCGGCGATCCCCGCCGACGCCGAGCGGGTCGATGGCACCGGGTGCCTGCTGACCCCCGGCCTGGTCAACACACATCACCACCTCTACCAGTGGATCACCCGCGGGCTGGCCGCCGACCACACGCTGTTCCAGTGGCTGACGACGCTCTATCCGGTCTGGGCCGGCATCGACGTCGACGGTCTGCACGCGGGCGCCCGTGGTGCCATCACCGCTCTCCTGGAGTCCGGCTGCACCACGACGACCGACCACCACTACGTCTTCCCCACCGGCGCAGGCGATCTGCTGGGCGCCGAGATCGACGCCGCCACCTCGCTGGGTGTTCGCTTCCACCCGACACGCGGATCCATGGACCTCAGCGAGAAGGACGGCGGCCTCCCGCCCGACTCGGTCGTCGAGACGCTCGACGCGATCCTCGCCGACAGCGCGGCGGCGATCGACAAGTGGCACGACCCGTCTCCCGGCGCGCTGGTACAGATCGCGCTCGCGCCCTGCTCCCCGTTCTCGGTCACCGCCGACCTGTTGCGGGAGTCCGCCGCCCTCGCGCGCGACCGCGGCGTCCGGCTGCACACCCACCTCGCCGAGACGCGTGACGAGACCGACTACTGCGCCCAGCACTTCGGCTGCACACCTCTGCAGTACATGCGGGACCTGGGGTGGACCGGATCCGACGTCTGGTTCGCTCACGGCATCCACTTCGACGACGAGTCCGTTGCCGAGCTCGGCCGGACCGGGACCGCGGTCGCCCACTGTCCGACGTCGAACGGTCGCCTGGGCGCGGGCATCGCCCGGACCCGGGATCTCCTCGACGCGGGCGCGGTGGTGGGGCTCGGCGTCGACGGGGCCGCGTCCAACGAGTCCGCGCGTCTGCTGCAGGAGGTGACCATGGCGCTGATGCTCGCCCGGGCGGTCGGTGGTCCCACCTCCCTGTCGACGCGGGAGGCGTTGCGTCTCGCGACGGTCGGCGGGGCGCGGGTCCTCGGCCGCGGCGACGACCTCGGCTCCCTCGAGCCGGGGATGCTCGCCGACATGGTGCTGTGGGACCTGACCGGTCCCGCGCACGCCGGCATCGACGACCCGGTCGCCGCGCTCGTACTGGGATCGCCGCCGCCGATCCGCCGCTCGTGGGTCGGCGGCAAGACGGTCGTCGCCGACGGGCGTGCTGTGGCGTCCGACCCGGAGTCGCTCGCCCGCGACGTCGCCGCGGCCCACCGACGACTGCTCGATCGGGCAGGCTGATAAGTCCATGGACCTGCATTTCGTCGACGACGTCGTCCGACCCACCTCGCGCGGTGAGCTGCCGTCGCCGCTACCCGGTGATGCGCTCCTGGCCGGCGGGACGTCGGTGATGGCCGAGCCCGGTCCCGACGTCCGTCGACTCGTCGACCTCACCGCACTCGACTGGCCCGATCTCACCGTCACCGACGACGGGCTGGAGATCGCGTCGACCTGCGTCATCGACCGGCTCGTCCATGCCGATCTCCCCGAGACGTGGAGCGCGCGAACGCTGTTCCGGTGGTGCGCCGACTCGCTGCTCGCGTCGTACAAGATCTGGCACACCGCGACCGTCGGCGGCAACGTGTGTCTCGCGCTGCCCGCCGGGTCGATGACATCGCTCTGCTCGGTCCTCGACGCCTCGCTGCTGGTGTGGCATCCCGACGGCACCGACAGCGTCGTCTCCGTCGCGGACGTCGTCGTGGGCAACCAACGGACCTCCCTCACACCTGGGGACCTGCTGCGATCCATCCACTTCCCGGTCGCCGCCCTGACCGCCCCCGTCGCGGCGCGACGGGTCTCCTACGCCGAGTACGGGCGCGCGGGTGCCGTCGTCCTCGGACGCGGCACCGACGACGGTGTGGTGATCTCCGTCAGCGGGGGCACTGTTCGGCCGTTCGCCATCCCGGTTCCCTCCCGCGATCCCGACGAGATCGTCAGCGCCTGCGCCGCAGCCGTTCCCGACGCCGCGTGGTTCAGTGACGCGCACGGGACCGCCGAGTGGCGTCGGGCCGTCGTTCCTCATCTCGTCCGAGAGGTCGCCACCGAACTGGGGTCCGCACCGTGAGGGTCGACGGCCACGAACTGGACGGGACCCCCGGACCCGGCCAATGCCTGCGCACCTACCTGCGCGAGCACGGCCACACCGCGGTCAAGAAGGGGTGCGACTCCGGCGACTGTGGCGCGTGCACCGTCGTCATGGACGGTCGACCCGTGCACTCGTGCATCGTCCCCGCGTTCCGCGCAGTCGAGAGCGAGATCACCACGGCCGCCGGCCCGGGCCTGGAGCCGGTGCAGTGTGCGTTCATCGATCGTGCAGGGTTCCAGTGCGGGTTCTGTACGGCCGGGATGATCGTCACCGCCTCGACCTTCGACCGGGAGAAGGCGTGCGATCTCAACCGGACGCTGAAGGGGAATCTCTGTCGGTGCACCGGGTACCGGGCGATCGCCGAGGCGATCACGGACTCCGTCGACGCCGACGCGCTCCCCGCCGAGCCGGCCGCGGTGAAAGCACCCGCGGCGCAGCGGGTCGTCACCGGCGCCGAGTCGTACACGATGGACGTCGGGGTCGACGACCTCGGGCACATCGCGATCCTGGGCAGCCCGTACCCGTCGGCGAGGATCGTCGAGATCGACACCACACGGGCCGAGGCGGCACCGGGCGTGCGCACGGTGTTGACCCACCGCGATGACCCCGGCGTGGCCTTCTCCACCGCCCGGCACCACTCCCGCACCGACGACCCCGACGACATCCGCGTCTTCGACACCCGGCTGCGCTACGTCGGGCAGCGTGTCGCGGCCGTCGTCGCCGACTCCCCGCGGGAGGCCAAGCGCGCCGTCGACCTGATCGATGTCACCTACGAGGTGTTGCCGGCGGTGTTCGACGCCGAGGAGGCGATGAGGCCCGGTGCCCCCGCTGTCCACGGCGACAAGGATGCGACCACGGCACGCATCGCGGATCCGGCCCGCAACGTGATCGCCGAGATCCACGGCGAGGTCGGCGATGTCGCGGCCGGTGTCGCGGCGGCACGCGCTGCCGGCGGGGCCGTCGTCGAGGGCGAGTGGCACACCGCGCGGGTGCAACACGTACACCTCGAGACGCACGGCACCATCGGGTGGATCGACGACGACGGACGTCACGTCCTGCGGTCGAGTTCGCAGGTCCCCTTCCTCGTCCGTGACGAGCTCGCGTACGTCTTCGGTATGCCCGCGGACACCATCCGCGTCGTCGCGCCACGGATCGGCGGTGCGTTCGGGGCCAAGCAGGAACTGATCACCGAGGACGTCGTGCTGCTCGCCGTGCTGCGCACGGGTCGTCCCGCCGCGTACGAGATGTCGCGGACGGACCAGTTCACGTCCGCGCCGTGTCGCCATCCGATGCGGGTGCGAGTGACCGCGGCCGCGGAACCGGACGGGACCCTGACCGCGCTGGCCATCGACGTGCTGTCCGACGCCGGCGCCTACGGCAACCACAGTCCGGGCGTGATGTTCCACGGGTGCTCGGAATCGGTGTCGCTGTACCGCAGTCCGAACAAGCGGGTCGACGCCCACTGCGTCTACACCAACAACCTGCCGTCGGGTGCGTTCCGCGGATACGGGCTGGGTCAGGTGATCTTCGCGGTCGAGAGCGCGATGGACGACCTGGCCCGGCAGATCGGCATGGACCCGTTCGCTTTCCGGCGGCACAACGTCATCACCCCGACGGAGCGTTTCGTCACCTGGCAGGTCGAGGACCACGACCTCGAGTTCGGCAGTTACGGACTGGACCAGTGCCTCGATCTCGCCGAACGCGCCCTGCGCGAGGGAGCCGATGATCCCGAGCGCGGTGGTCACGAGTACCGCGACGACCCCGAGTGGGTTGTCGGCGAGGGGATGTCACCGTCGATGATCGCGACCATCCCACCCGACGGCCACGTCGCCGACGTGACCGCCGAGCGGGACGCGCACGGTCGCATCGTCGTGTCGGTCGGCACCGCCGAGTTCGGCAACGGCACCACCACGGTCCACGTGCAGCTGGCCGCCGACGCACTGGGTGTGCCGCCGGAGGACATCGTGGTGCGCCAGTCGGACACCGATGTCGTGCGCCACGACACCGGCGCGTTCGGGTCTGCCGGAACGGTCGTGGCGGGGCGCGCGTTGCAGGTTGCGTGCCGAGAACTGCGGCGCCGCATCGACACCGGCGAGACCGGGCCGATCGTCGTGCGCGGTCGGCACGACGGGACGCCCCGAAGCGTCGTGTTCAACGTCCACGCGGTCCGGGTCGCGGTGCACCTGCCGACCGGACGGGTACGCATCCTGCAGTCGATCCAGGCGGCGGACGCCGGGACCGTCCTCAACGAGCAGCAATGCCGCGGCCAGGTCGAAGGCGGTGCGACGCAGGCGATCGGGTCCGCCCTGTACGAGGAGATGATCCTCGTCGACGGCGTGGTGCAGACCGACATCCTGCGGAACTATCACATCCCGCGGCTCTCCGACTCGCCGCGGGCCGAGGTGCTCTTCGCCGACACCTACGACCGTCTGGGTCCGTCCGGGGCGAAGTCGATGAGCGAATCTCCCTACAACCCCGTCGCTCCGGCGATCGCCAACGCGATCCGCGACGCCACCGGAGTCCGCCTCCGACAGCTGCCGATGAACCCCGCCCGTGTCTGGGCGGCGTTGCGTCAGAACGGCGGCGGGTCGGCGTCCTCGTAGCGTGCAGCAGCACGGAGGTGCGCTGTCCGGTCTGCGACCCGCTTGTCGGTGAGCGCTGTTCGCGCGGGGTGGTTCTCGGGTTTCCCGGGTGGCCCGAGGGCGGGGAAGATGTCGACGGCGGTGTAGGCGTTGCCGAGGACCATGTGCCCGGTCGGTGACTGGAAGAACGCTTCACCGAGGGGTGATTGGTAGTCGCGCCACTTCTTGTCGAACGTCTTGATGCGGTGGTGGAACCGGCACAGGGGTTTGAGGTTCGTTCTCGAGGTCTTGCCGCCGCTGTCGGGGTCTCGGTGGTCGAACGGTTGGGTGTGGTCGAGGTCGACTGACCAGGCGGGTGCTGAGCAGCCGGGAAAGGTGCAGCAGAGTTCGCCGGCCCGCACAAGTGCGTCGAGGCGCTTCGACGGGACGCAGGTCGAGGCGGCTGCAGCTGATCGGGCGGGATCGTCGCGGTGGAGGAACTCCCGGTGGGCGTCGGCGAGCAGGGCGCGGATGGTGTCGGCGTCGATGATCCCGCGGCCGTCGAGGTAGCCGGGCTGGTCATCGAGTCCGAGCAGCGTCGACAGGTTCACCACGATGTGGAAGAAGGGCCTGGCCGGACCGACCGTCGGAGCGGCCGGGACCGGGTCGACGGCTTCCTCTCGCGGCAGGGTGCGGGTGTCGCAGCAGCATTCGAGGTGGTCCAGCCCGGCGGCGAGGGCGATCAGGGCGTCGGCACGCCGCTGCGCCCGCGACCGGGGGTCACCGGGATGCAGCGCGTTCGCCATTGCGGTGAGGCGGGTGTCGATGGCGGCGGCGTCGATCATCGGCAACGAGGCCGACAGTCGGGATGCGCCGGGTTGGAACCGGTCGGGGCGGATGGTGACGTCGCGGTCGGCGGCCGCACGTTCCTTTCGGCGCAGCAGCGCGTCGGGATCGACCGTGGCGACGATGGTGTTGATGAGTGCGACCAGCCGTGCCCTCGACAGGGGTGGCCGGTCGAAAATGGCCTGCGCGATGTGGGTGTCGAGGACCTTCACCAGGTCGGGATCGACGACCAGCTTCGTGCGGGTGCAGATCAGCAGGAATCCGGCCAGATCGATACGCCCGACGGCGAGCGCTTGTCCGGTGAACACCAACCGGTACCGCGCGACGTCGCCGGCGGCGATCAGTTCCCGCGCGCGGGGGGCCGGCACGTTGAGCACCGCCCCGACCTCGGCGGTCGCACGCTCGAGGCCGTCGGGGCCGTACTCGGCCCGCGGATCGCGCCTGGCGAGATGATCCATCCCCGCCGCCATCAACTCGTCCACCGAGCTGCGCTGGCCCGAATCCCGTTCGGCGACCTCGACCAGGAAGTCCTCGCACCGTTCGTCGTGAATCAACGACGCCGCGCACAGCATCCGATAGTCCGCGGAGGCGGTGATCGACCGGCAATGCGCGAGAACCTCGACCAAGTCCGTCGCCGACAAGTCCTTGTCGGCAGCGAGAGACGCGACCACACCCGAGGTGTCGAAAGCCGCCGTCTCGCTCATGTGTTCGATTGTACGGATGTCCACCGACACGAACCAGTGCGCATGCCCGGCCTGTGGACACGGGCAGCACACTCTCGCTCAGCGGAAGTCGAGAACCAGGCGACCGCGCAGACCGCCCGCCTCGAGACGGCGGTGGGCCTCGGCAGCGTCGCCGGCCGGGAGGACGTCGGCCACGCGCGGTGTGAGGACTCCCTCGTCGACGAGCGCCGCCAGTTCCTGCAGCCCGCCGGAGTCGCGCACATGGTCGGCGACGCGGATGTCCCGGCGCACGATGCGGTCCGATTCCTCGGTGCCGCCACCTATCCCCGCCCAGCGCACCGCCAGGTATCGCCCGCCGTCGGCGAGGGCGGGG
The DNA here is from genome assembly GCA_036946345.1 of Gordonia paraffinivorans. GTDB lineage: Bacteria > Actinomycetota > Actinomycetes > Mycobacteriales > Mycobacteriaceae > Williamsia_A > Williamsia_A paraffinivorans_A. The sequence goes on from JAQIJH010000021.1 coordinate 40,909, forward strand.
ATGACCAGATCGCCCTGGACCGCGGCGTCGACGAGCGCGTCCACCCCGTCCGGCGCGAGCTCACGGAAACGCTCGGCGACGTCGTCCCCGCGGCGGACCACCTCGGTCGCGCCGAAACCGCGGACGAGCTCCTCGTCTGCCTCTGTCGCGTCGGCGATCACCCGGAGACCACGGTGAGCTGCGATCTGGATGACGTATCCGCCCAACGCCCCTGCCGACCCGGTGACCGCCACCGTGTCTCCGGTGTCGACGTCCGCGAGTGCGAGGGCGACCAGCGCCGTCAGCCCGTTCATGGCGATCGTGGACGCGGCGAACACGTCGACACCCGACGGCTGCCGCCACACGGACGCAGCGGGAACGACGACCGAGTCCTGGTACGCGCCACCACCGTCGAGGACGGGGAGGGTGATCGCGAACACCTCGTCACCGACAGCGAACCCCGTGTCGGCGCCGGCGTCCTCGACCACGCCTGCCGCCTCCCAGCCGGGGATGTACGGCGGTTCGACGTCGGCGTACCGGTCACGGCCCATGCCCGACCTCGTGACCAGATCCGACGGGTTCACCGCCGCGGCGTGGACGCGGATCCGGATGTCGCCCTCACCTGTGTCCGGCTCGGGGACGTCGAGGACCGTGAGCACCTCGGGCTCGCCGAACTCGGTGAAACCGATCGCACGCATGGCCGTACCCCTTCCGACGATTCGGGACTCCCGTCCCAACATCTCGACGGCACCCGCTGTTCCGGGGAGGGCCTCAGCGCACCATCGGGGCGAGAAAGGTGGTGGCCATCGCCCGGATGGCGGGCTCGTCGCCGATGTCGACGGCGGCCGATGCGCGGCGGGACACCGAGACCAGGACACGGAAGACGAGGTCGGCGGCGACGCGGAGCTCGGCGTCGGGCATGGTCGCCCCGGCGCGACGGAGGGTGCCGGCGATCAACGTCCCGACGGTGTCGATGAGCGACGCCCCCGCCTTCGGATCTGCGCCGTCGACCACGAGTTCGAGCATCTCGGGCTCGTCGACGAGCAGACGCTTGGCCAGGGTGCTCCCCCGCACCTCCCGCGTCGCGAGGACGAACGCCTCGACAACTGCCTCCCGGGGACCGAGTCCGCGGGTCGCCTCGTCGAGATCACGGCTGAGCTGCAAGGACATCCGGCGTACGACGGCGACGAGGAGGTCCTCCTTGCCGGGGAACCGGCGATAGAGGGTGCTGCGGCTCACCCGTGCGGCGCGGGCGATCTCGTCGAGACTCGCCCGGCGGACACCGACCGCGGTGAACTCGGCCTCGGCCGCCGCGACGATCTCGGCCTCCTGCTCGGCCGGTGACGCCGACGTGCGCAGAGCGGCACGACGCGGACTGGCGGCCATGTGCGTCCCTCCGCTCGCGTCGACCTCGGACGCGAGAAACCCTACGCGGGGCGGTTCGCGAGTCGGCGGGGATCGGCGCCGGCGCGCGCCCACGCGTCGACAGCCCACGGGACGTACAGCGTCGTCATCGGCAGACGGGTGATGACGGGGTTCAGTGCCCGCATGGTCGCGGCGAACCGCTGGAAGCGTCGCTCGTCCTTCTCGGTCCACGGGAGCGAGCACACGTCGCGCATCTGAGGAGGAAGCGTCCCGACGACCACGACGTGCAGTGCCGCATCCACCATCGGACCGAGCGCCCGCCACACCGGTGCCGGCACCCGATTCGGCCTCGGAACGCCCTTGCGCAGATAGCCGGTGGCGTACGTGATGGTCTTCGTGGGGACGAATCGGTCGAGCATGGAGTCCCAGTAGGCGCGGAACTCGTCGTAGGTCTGCGGTTGTGTGCGGTCACTGACCCCGTACAAGGCGTACCAGGCCTTGCTCTCCTCGAAGATCTGCGCCTTCTCCGCCTCGGAGAGCCGCCGGATGAACGTGTCGGTGGTGTAGAGCACCTGGTCGACGAAAGTCGCGTGCGCCCAATAGAACAGCTCCGGGTTCAGCGCGTGGTAGCGGGAGCCGTCGCTGTCGATGGTTCCCTTGATCGACCGGTGGAAGTCGCGCACCCGGCGTCCCCACACGGCGGGGTTCTCGCTGTAGATCGTCTTCATGATCGGCGGCACGGTCCGTCGCGCACGACCCGCGAAATCGCTGAAGATGACGGAGTGGTCCTCCACGCCCTTGGCGAGCTGCTCGATGCAGTTCTCGGTGCCGGCGACCCGCTGAAAGCTGAGCACCGCGCGTCGGTCCCCGGAGAACTTCCAGATCAGTGACGACGGTCCCAGCGGGTTGCCCGCGGTCTCGGTTCCCCCGTCGTCGACCGGCATCGGCTCGGCCTGACGGATGCCCTCGTCGAACCCGATGCTCATGCTCGTCTCCCGCCGTCGCACGACTGTGTTGAGACGAATATATAGATTCGTCTCAACTGTGCAAGTCACGTCGACGCCGACGACCGGTCCACCATCGCCTCGAGCGCGGTCGCGAGCGCGTCGAGATCGGTGTCGCCGAGGTGGTCCATCACCTGTCGGCGCACCGCGGCGAGATGGGCGGGGTATGCCGCCTCGAGCGCGGCCAACCCCTCCTGGCGCAGCACCGCGATCGCGCCCCGGCGGTCACACCCGTCGCGCTTCTTCTCGACCCACCCGCGCCGACGCAGTCCGTCGATGAGACGGGTCATGCGACTCGCCGACAGCCCCACATCGCTCGCCAACTCACTCATCCGCGAGCTGCGATCGGGCGCCTCGGAGAGCATCACCAACACCTGGTACTCACCGAGCGTCATCGACGAGTGCTGCAGCAGGTCCGCCTCGAGCACTCGGGGCACGACGATCAGGCTGCGCGAGAACGCTTTCCATGCCCGGATCTCGCGATCGTCGAGTGGTCGGGACTCACCGCCGGCCTGTCCTGTCATCGCGCACTCCTCTCACCCCGCCCGACCAGAATACTTGCGCAGGCAAGCACTTACCTGCCATCCTGACGTCGTTGCCTACGCAAGCACTCCTCGAAAGGTGTCCCATGACCATCACCGCGGTCGTCCTCGCCATCGTCCTGGCGCTCTTCTCGGCCTTCGCCGGCGTGCCGAAGGCGACGCTGAAGGGGCCTGCCACCGAACTGCTCACCGGTCGCGGACTCAGCGCGAACCTGGTCCGCTTCATCGGGGCCGCCGAGATCGCCGGTGCCGTCGGACTGCTGATCGGTCTCGCCTGGCATCCGCTGGGCATCGCCGCAGGGATCGGCCTGGCCATCGTCTTCGCGGGCGCCATCGTCTTCCACGTCCGCCACGGCGACTTCTCCGACCCCGAGGCGCGCGGAGGCTCCGCCCCGTCCATCGTCGCCTTCGTCCTGGCCGTGGTGACGGTGATCATCCTGGCCGCCGCCTGATCCTGCGACCAGGACCCGACCTGCCCCTGCGGTAGCGTCGGGATGCTCGGACACGTCGACGTGTCAGATCCCGACAGAGGACCCTCCCATCAGCCCACACGACTCCGCCGCGCCCGCATCACCGGAGCGCCCTTTCGCGGCGCCTCATGAGGGCCGCGCCTCCGGTCGACGTCCTCGCCTCCCCCGCGATGACGACTTCTACCGCGCCGCTGCAGGATTCGAGGACCTGGCTCCCGGTACGGTGCTCCGGTCGCGCGACGTGCAGTTGGCGTTCCTCGCGGTCGTACCGCAGCCGGTCCGAGCGGTTCAGCTGAACTACCGCACGACCGATCTGCGGGGCGAACCGATGGTCGCGGTGACGACGGTCCTCGTACCCGATCAGCGGGACACGGACCGTCCCACCCCGATCATCTCGTACCAGTGCGCGATCGACGCGGTCACCGGGCGATGTTTCCCGTCGTACGCCCTGCGCCGGGGTGCGAAGGCGGTCGGCGCGCTCCCGCAGTTCGAGTTCCTCCTCATCTCCGCTCTCCTCGCCGAGGGGTGGGCGGTCTCGATCCCCGACCACGAGGGCCCGAAGGGTCTGTGGGGTCTGCCGTTCGAGCCGGGCTATTGCGTCCTCGACGGCGTCCGCGCGGCGCTGTCCTTCGCACCGCTCGGTCTGCGCCCCGACGCACCGGTGGGCCTGTGGGGCTATTCCGGTGGTGGGCTCGCCACCGCATGGGCGGCGGAGATGTACGACTCGCACGCCCCGGAGCTGAACCTGGTCGGTGCCGCGCTGGGTTCGCCCGTCGGCGATCTGGGCAACACCTACATCCGCTTGAACGGCACCCTGTGGTCGGGTCTGCCCGCGCTCGTGGTCAGCGCGCTGCGCCACGTGTACCCCGACCTCGACCGGATCATCGACGAGCACGCCACCGAGAGGGGGCGGGCGAAACTGGCACGGCTGCAGTCGATGACGACGGTGGAGGCGGTGGTCCGCTTCATGTTCACCGACATGGACGCATTCCTCGACACCCCGCTCGACGAGGTGCTGGCCATGCCCGAGGTTCGCCGCGTCTTCGACTCGCTGCGACTCGGTCAGTCGCCGCCGACGGTGCCCGTCCTGCTGGTCCAGGCCTGCAACGACCGCATCGTCGCCGTGGACGACATCGACGCCCTGGCGCGCACCTACGCGGCCGCCGGCACCGACGTCACCTACCACCGCGACCGCTTCAGCGAGCACATGCTGTTGCACCCGATGTCGGCACCGACGGCGCTGCGCTGGCTCCGCGAGCGCATCGAGGGCCGCCCCGTCGACGAGCACCGCCGACGCACCACCTGGCCGACGCTGCTCAACCCGTCGACCTATCTCGGTGTCGCCCGGCTCGCCTCGATCTCGGCCAAAGTGATGACGGGCACGCCGATCCCGCGTCGCAAACTGTCCGAGCTGGACCGCTAGGACTCAGCCCTTCGCCATGTTCCGGAAGCGGGACATGTGCAGCTGGTGGGCGACGGTGATGGTGGCCGTTGGACCGTTGCGGTGCTTGCCCAGGATGATGTCTGCCTCGCCGGCACGGGGGTCGTCGCGCTCGATCGAGTCAGGTCGGTGCAGCAGGATGACCATGTCGGCGTCCTGCTCCAACGAGCCCGACTCACGTAGGTCGGACACCTGCGGCTTCTTGTCGGTGCGCTGCTCGGGACCACGGTTCAGCTGGCTGATCGCCACCACGGGCACCTCGAGTTCCTTGGCCAGCAGCTTGAGGTTTCGGGAGAACTCCGAGACCTCCTGCTGGCGGGACTCGACCTTCTTGCCCGACGTCATCAGCTGCATGTAGTCGATGACGACGAGGCGCAGGTCGTGCCGCTGCTTGAGGCGACGCGCCTTGGCGCGGATCTCCATCATCGTCAGGTTCGGGGAGTCGTCGATGAACAGCGGCGCCTCGGAGATCTCACCCATCCGTCGGGCGAGGCGGGTCCAGTCGTCGTCGCTCATGCGACCCGAGCGCATGTCGGCGAGCTTGATGTTCGCCTCCGCCGACAACAGGCGCATGACGATCTCGGTCTTCCCCATCTCGAGGGAGAACATCGCCGACGTCAGCTGGTTGGCGATCGAGCAACTGCGCAGGAAGTCCATCGCCAGCGTCGAGTTGTGCGTCGGGATCATCGACTCGCCGGCCAGGTACAGGTGGTCGGCGTTGTCGACCTCGACGCACCGCACCGGCACGCTGTCGATCGCCCGCACCGCGACGATCCGCCGGGACCCCGTCGGGCGTCGCAGCTCCTTGTGACGAACAGCCTTGTGGTGCACGGTGAACACGTCGTCGTCGGCATCGATGCGGACCCACCCGGTCGCGGCGCGGCGGTATGAATACCCCAGGCCCGCAGCGAGATCCGCGACGACCGACGTCATGTGCTGCGTCGCGGCGGGAACGGTGATCCAGCCGTCGTCGTCGACGATCCCGCGCGCGTCCAGCAGGCCGGCGAGCAGCGCCCGCCGCTGGGCCACCGACCCGCGCAGGTACTCGTAGGGGATCCGCCCACCGAGGTCGGACATGAGGGCCATCACGTCGACGGGGCCCTCGGCGTCGATGCGCATGGCGATCTCGGGGTCGTCGAACGCCATGCCCGCCAGCGCCGCCACGGTGTACGGCCCGTAGCAGAAGCGACGGCGGGGGAGATCGATCGGTTCGGCGTTGCGGACACCGACCGCGCCGACCTGACCACGCAGCTGTCCGGTCGTCTGCACGGCGTCACCGCCATCGGTCTCGGTGAGCCACTGGTGCTGCTCGTCGGCGACGAGCACCGAGCCGTCGGAGAACTCGACCTCGTAGCAGGGACGCTCGGTCATGACCTCGGTGGCGGCGACGACGCGCGTGGGGCGGCCCTGCGCGTCGATGAGGTGGTCCCCCACCTTGACCTCGCCCATCGTGGTCCAGCCCGTCGGCGTGGGCAGCGGCGTGTCCAACGCCAACGCCTTGCCGACACCCGGACGCGCGGCGACGATGATCATCTGTCCCGGGTGCAGGCCATTGGTGACGGCGTCGAGGTCGGCGAATCCCGTTGGCACACCGAGCGACAGCCCACCGCGCGAGGCGATCGAGTCGATCTCGTCCATCGTGGGCTGGAGCAGCTCCTCCAGCGGGACGTAGTCCTCGGCGGTCCGGCGCTCGGTGACCTCGTACACCTCGGCCTGCGCCCGGTCGACGACCTCGGCGACGTCCTGGCCGTCGTCGCCGCCGTAGCCGAACTGGACGATGCGCGTCCCCGCCTCGACGAGGCGCCGGAGGATGGCCTTCTCGGCGACGATCTGCGCGTAGTAGCCCGCGTTGGCCGCCGTGGGGACCGTGGAGATGAGGGTGTGCAGATAGGGCGCCCCACCGACCCGACGGAGCTCACCGGCGCGCTCCAGCTCGGCGGAGACGGTCACGGCGTCCGCGGGCTCACCCTTGCCATAGAGCTCCAGGATCGCGTCGTAGACGGCCTGATGGGCCGGACGGTAGAAGTCGCCGGGCCGCAACACCTCGAGCACGTCGGCGATCGCGTCCTTCGACAGCATCATTCCGCCCAGTACCGACTGTTCGGCGAGCAGATCCTGGGGTGGCTGGCGTCCGAAATCCTCCGACGGTGGCTCGTCACGGGGCGTATGACCGCGCTCATCCACAACAGCCACAGCTGATCCTCCCGACTCGACCCTGCCCGGTCTGTGCTCGAGGCACCTCGCCCCGTCGACCGGTTCTACCGGTCGACACCGACACCGCGAACGGCGCGGGCGACGGGTCACGACATTAGGGCCCCGTGGGGGATCGTCCAACCGGACGTGTGGACCGATGTGTGCACATCCTGTGGACCGATGGGGGCTGCCATGTGCACCACCTGTGTACGCCTGTGGATGAACAGGGACCCGTACGCGCGTCCGCGCTGGTCAAGCGGGGGTAAAGGGGTGGACAAAAGAAATCTGAGATCGCTCGGCGTGTCGCGAGACGAGGGCTTTCCGGGCGTGTTCGGGCCGATCGCAACACACGACACATGACGACCCCGTGAACAGCGACCGACGACGGGGCCACGAGCGGGGGACGACCACCGGATCGGTGGCGGGGGCAGGGCGGTCGACGTCTCGAAGAAGTACGTCCGTCTTCCGGCACCGCCGAGAGTAGCGCATCGGCGCCCGCGTAGAGATCGCGTGCGCACGACCGCCCCGACCGTCGAGAAACCGTCAACGACAACGGATCGCGGCCGGTGCGTGGGTAGACCGGTCGTCGTGACGCTGACCGACATCCTGCCGACACTGCGCGGCAGTCTCCCCGACCCCCTGGACCGGTCCCGGTGGCCGACGGCGACCCACACGACACTCGACGACGTTGTCGTGCACGGACTCTCACTTGCCCATGTCGTCCGGCTCCTGGGCGGGCCGCTCGTGTTCCGGCCTGCCACAACCGATCCGGTCGGAGTCGTCGTCCTCACCGTGTCCGGGGTGGCGGTCGACGCAGGTGCCCGCCGGGTCGTCTGCGGCCGTACGCGGCTGTCGTCGGCGGTCACGGTCGACGACCGCGAGATGTGCTGGCACGAGGCACGTCTGGTGGGTCGTGTCTCCCTCGCGCACCGACGTCCCGCGCCGCTCACGGCGTGTGGTGTCCAGCGCCTCGTGGACCTCCCGGTGGACCTCATGCCGGGCGACGGCGTCGTGATCCCCGTGAGGATGTCCTCTGCTGCTCCGGCGGGATGCCGCCTGCTGGACAGGATCGAGTCCTGACCCGACCCCGACAGACACCTCGGCCCCCGACCGCGAGATGCGGTCGGGGGCCGAGAAGTACGGGTCGGGCGGGCCGTCAGGCCGCGGCGACCACCGAGATCTGCACCGACGCGGTGACGTCGGGGTGCAGCTCGATCTCCACGGGGTGCGTACCGGTGGACTTGATGTGTCCCTTCGGCAGCGACACCGAGCGCTTGTCGACGACGGGACCGCCGGCCGACTTGATCGCCGCCGCGACGTCACCGGTGGTGACCGAACCGAACAGCTTGCCCGAGTCGTGGGTCTTCACGGTCAGCGTGACCGCGTCGAGCGCCTCGAGGGCCTGCTTCAGCTCGTTCGCGTGCTCCAGACCACGCACGGCGCGGGCCTCCTGCGCACGACGGATGCCGTCGACCTGCTTCTGTGCGCCACGGGTGGCCGGGATGGCCAGGCCACGCGGCAGCAGCAGGTTGCGGCCGTAGCCGTCCTTGACCTCGACGGTGTCGCCGGCGACACCGAGGTTCTCGACCTCTGCGGTGAGGATGAGCTTCATGGTGTGATCCCTTCCGCTCAGCGCGCCGTCGAGGTGAACGGCAGCAGCGCCACCTCACGCGAGTTCTTGACGGCCACAGCGACATCGCGCTGGTGCTGGACGCAGTTGCCGGTCACGCGACGCGACCGGATCTTGCCGCGGTCGGACAGGAAGCGACGCAACAGCGACGTGTCCTTGTAGTCGATGACGAGGTTCTTCTCCTTGCAGAAGGTGCAGGCCTTGGCCTTGACCACCTTCTCGGCGCGGCCCTTACGGCCGCCGCCGCTGCTCTTTGCCTTGGGCATTAGTTGTTCTCCTGGGATGTCAGGTGTCCGCGCGATCGCGGGCCACCCTCAGATGTGTCGTGTCAGAACGGGGGCTCGTCGTCGCTGCCACCGAACGACCCGCTCGCGGGGGCGCTGCCCCACGGATCGTCGACGGCACCGCCGGACGACTGGCGGGCTCCGCCGCCGCCACCGGATCCGTAGTTCCCGCCACCGCCACCGCCGCCACCGCGCGAGGCGCGGTTGACCTTGGCCGTGGCGTACCGCAGCGAGGGACCGATCTCGTCGCACTCGAGCTCGACGACTGTGCGCTTCTCACCCTCGCGGGTCTCGTACGAGCGCTGCTTGAGGCGACCGGACACGATCACCCGGGCACCCTTCGTCAGGCTCTCGGCCACGTTCTCCGCGGCCTCGCGCCAGATGCTGCAGCGGAGGAACAGCGCCTCGCCGTCTTTCCACTCGTTGGTCTGACGGTCGAACGTGCGCGGGGTGGACGCGACGGTGAAGTTCGCGACCGCCGCGCCGGAGGGCGTGAAACGCAGCTCCGGATCAGCCGTGAGGTTCCCGATGACGGTGATGACGGTGTCGCCGGCCATGGATCGATCTCCTTGGATGGTTCGGTGCGAGTGTGGCGGGGTCGGTTGGGTCGGAAGGACCTTCGTCTCATTCGACCCGCCGGGCGTCGATCCGGTTCCACCTTCGCGGAAATCCGTCCCGACACCCGACCCGTGGGCTCACTTGCCCGAGCGCAGCACCTTCGTCCGCAGCACCGACTCGTTCAGCTTCAGCTGACGGTCGAGCTCGGTGACGGTCTTGGGCTCGGCATCGAGATCGATGACGGCGTAGATCGCCTCGGAGTGCTTCTGGATCTCGTAGGCCAGCCGCCGCTTGCCCCAGATGTCGACCTTCGCGACCTTGCCGCCGTCGTTGCGGACCACGTTCAGGAACGTGTCCAACGACGGGGCCACGGTGCGCTCGTCGAGACTCGGGTCGAGGATGACCATCAATTCGTAGTGACGCATGGGGATCCCATCACCTCCTGTGGACTGAGAATCGGCCACGGACTGTCCGTGGCAGGAGGGTCGCCTGCGTCGGCAACTCGCCCACGGTACAGCAAGCGGTCGTGACCAGCGAAATCACCGACCACGACAGCGGCGGCGTCGCCCGGTAACGTCGCCGCTCGTGCCCGGGTGGTGGTCTCTCGACGACATCGACGCGACGTGGGTCCACGATGTCCTCGGCATCCCCGACGCGGTCGGGTGGACCTGCGATCAGGTCACCGAGGGGCGGGTCACCGCCACCAGTCGGCTCCGGGTGACCCGCGGTGACGGGACCGTCGTGACCCACATCGTCAAGAACGTGGACCCGTCGTGGGTGGGTCCGCTGGACCCCGTCGTCCGGGAGCACCGCTTCCAGCGGGCGGTCACCGATCTCGGGCTGCCGGTGGCGCTGTGTCGCGCCGAACGGCTCGACCCCGCCACCGGCACCTTCTGGTTGGTCTTCGACGACGTCGGTCCCGGTTCCTACGGCGACGACGACGCAGGCCTGGACTTCCAGAACGCGTTCCTGGCGGTCGCGTCGCTGGCGACGATCCACCGCGCCGTCCCGGTCGACGCCCGCAGACCCCCCTTCCTCGACCCGATGGTCGTCCCGGATCGGGCGTCTCTGGGCGCCGACTACGTCCGGTTCGTCCAGCGGTACGGCGAGCTCATCGACCCGGTCCACCTGTCGGTGGCGAACCAGGTGGTCGCGTCGATCGGCACGCTCGTCGAACACGTGAGTCGACTGACGTCGCCGGTCGGCATCGTCCACGGGGACTTCCGCGCCGGGAACCTCCTGCGCGGGATCCACAGCGGCAGCCGACCGATGGTCGTGACCAACTGGACGCACGCCTCCTGGGGACCGAACGTGATCGACCTCGCGTCGCTGCTGGCGACGGCGCTCACACCCGAGACCCGGCGGGCACTCTCCGACGAACTGATCCACCGCTACTGCTCACTGATGGACGCCGACGCCGACGCCGGCGTCGCGCGGCGGCGGCGGGGGTTCGACGAACTCCGACGGGAGATCCACGACCACGCGTTCATGGTGCTGGTGCAGGTCATCCGGAACGCCGTTCTCGCGATGCGCTCGGGTGCGTCCGACCGGACTACCTCCGGCGACGTCTGGCTGCGACTCTTCGCGAGGGTGTGCACCTTCCTCGACGACCTGTCCCGACCGCCCACCCAGACCGGCTCCGCACGGGTCGTCACCGCGTCCGACCCGTCGGACGAGTTCATCCACCCCGACGGGAGCGGCGACGGTCGCAGCGAGGAGTGGACTCTGAGCGTGGCGGACGTCGCCGCCGGCATCGGCGCCTGGGTGCGATTCGGCCAGCACGCGGACCTCCTCGGCAGAACCCATCTGACCGCGTCGGTCACCGGACCGGACATCCCCTCCGTGTCCGTGTCCGGCATCGCGCAGACGACGACGGACGTGATGTCACTCCGGACACCGTCGGCATGGATGCACCATCGGGTGATCGAACCGCTCCGACATGTCCATCTGCGTCTGGCGGCCCGCGGCGCGAGCGATCTCGCAGAGAGCGACGTCGGTGTGGTGATCGACCTCCACTGGTACTCGTCGGCACGTCCGGCGCCGTTCGGGCTCGCCACCACCATGCTCGTGCCCTGCGCCGTCGCCGGCACGATCACCCTGTCGGGGCTCGGACCCCACGAACGCCGGTTCACCCTCGACGCCCCGGGCTATCGGGAGCACGTGTGGTCCGCGACGGACTGGTGGGACATGCGCTGGACCGCACTCACGGCCCATTTCGAGGACGGGACCGACCTGCGCGGGGTCGACACGCGGATCCCGGGCCTGCCGCCGGTGTCCCTCGGCTCGATCCGGTCGCCCGGTTCCGCGCCCGTCCTCGTCGACGTCTGCCGTGTGCTCAGCAGTCCGTCGGACGACGATGGCGGGGCCCTGATCGGAGCCCCGGGTCCCGCGCCGTGGGCGTTCACGGTCGAGCCCGGGTCGTCGACGGTGACGTTCACCCCGGTGTCGGACGCCTCTGTGGTGCGTCCGGACCCCTCGCACGCCGGTGGCACCCTCATCCGGCGGGCGTGGGGGACGTTCACGCGCAACGACGGTCGGACCGGAGTCGGATGGGTGGAGACCGAGCTGTCACGCATCGCGGACGGCGAGCGCCCGCGGGGTCTGCACGACCCCTCAGGGACTCCCCCTAACCTGTAGGCCATGTCCACCGTGTCCGTCGCCGATCGTCGACGGCTGCGTCGGCACGCCCTACGCGGCGAGACCACCGTGCTCATGCTGGTCCTGCTGCTGTTCACCCTCGCGTTCATGACGCTGGGCTTCCTCGGCAAGCTGGACTGCGGCGGCCCGCCCTACGACATGTCGGGACGCAGCGCCCACTGGCCGGTCGGCAAGCACGAGCTGCTCATGCCGTGCTACTCCGACCTGCAGTTCCTGTGGATCGGGCGCGACATCAACAACCACGTCTTCCCGTTCATCCACGGCGGCATCCGGCCCGACGGCGTGCTCTACGGCGGGGCCGTCGAGTACCCGGTGCTCTCGGGCGTGCTGATGTACCTGGGGGCGATCGGCGCCCACACCGACACCCAGTTCTTCGTCCACTCGGCGATCCTGTTGGCGCCGTTCGGGATCCTCGTCACCGTCCTGCTGGGGCTGCTGGTCCGGTGGTGGGCGCTGCTGTGGGCCGCGACGCCACCGCTGATCCTCTACGCGTTCCACAACTGGGAACTGCCCGTCGTCGCGACCGCCGTCGGCGCCGTCGCAATCATGGTCTACGGCGAGTCCGTCTCCGATCGCACGGGGCGTCCGCGGATACCGTTGCGCGTCAGCGGTTCCCTGGCCGCGGTGATCCTCGCGGTCGGCTTCTGTCTCAAGCTCTACCCGGGCCTGTTCGTGCTGCCGCTCGCGATCTACGTCGCCACCCGCGGACTGCGTCGCGCGGACCTGCTGTCGCCCTCGGCGGTGCGCCGTGGGATCGACGCCGTCGGCGCCGCCTGCGTCCTCGGCGCGGCGATCGTCACCGTCGTCGCCATCCAGCTGCCGTTCATGATCGCCGGTTTCGACGGGTGGAAGGCGTCGCTCACGTTCCAGGGCCGCCGCAGATCGGAGGTCGACACCAACTCGATCTGGTACTGGGGTCTCCGACATCTCACCGGTGGCATGACACCGACGTACAACTCCATCGTCGGCGTGGCCTCGCCGACGATGATCCTGCTGTCGTTCGCTCTGGTGATCGCGCTCGGCATCCGCGCCTGGCGCTCCGGTCGCGTGTTCCCCTGGATCGGCGTGAGCGCGGCGATGCTGGCCGGGTTCATGCTGTTCCACAAGGTGCACTCGCCGCAGTACACCCTGTGGATCCTGCCGTTCTTCGTCCTGCTGCGGGTGCGGTGGCAGCTCATCGCGATCTATCTCGTCGGCGATCTCGTGTTGGACCTCACCATCTTCCGCCTGTTCGGGATCTACACGTCGGGGCAGCCGATGAAGTGGTGGGTCATGACCGGCGTCAACGTCGGCGTGTGGTCGCACGCCCTGGTGCTCGCCATCCTGCTGGTGGCGTTCGTCCGGGCACCGGCGCGGTGGGAGAGCACCGCCGACGACGACGGTGCACCGCGCCGTGACTACCCGACGGCGGTCGCGGCCGGGGTGTCCGCGTCGGACGACGTCGGTCTCCGGGGCGGGCGGACGGCGTCGGCTGCGCCGTCGAGCACACCGCCGGCGGGGTCGTCGTAGAGACGGCCGTCGGGGCCGACGCGGACCAGATCCTGTCGCGGATGGTAGATCTCCCAGATCACCAGGGCGCAGAGTCCGAGCACGGCGACGAGACGGAGCACCACCGCGCCGGTGAACCACTGCTCCGGTAGCCATTTCACGTCGGCGGGGAGATACAACCCCATCCGCGGTATCCACACCGCGGCGTCGACCACCATCCACGCGAGCAACAGTCGGAACCGCGGGAGCGCGAGCACGGCGACGGGCACGAGCCACAGCGAGTACTGCGGGCTCCACACCTTGTTCACGAGAAGGAAGCCGGCGAGCACGAGGAAGAGGAGCTGCGCGACACGGGGACGCGTCGGCGCGGTCAGGCCGATGGCCACGACCGCGACGCACACCAGTGCGAAAAGTCCGACGAACAGCGCGTTCACCAGGGCTGATCGGCCGTTCACGTCGGCGCCCCAGTCGTAGCCGGACACCCGGCTCACCACCGTGAACCACGTGTCCGGGTCGGTGCCGCGGGACGAGTTGTAGCGGAAGAACTCCCACCAGCCGCTCGGGAACAGCGCGAGGATCGGCAGGTTGACCACGAGCCACGCGGCGAGAGCCGTCGCCGCGGTGACGGTGAATTCCCGCACCTTCCCGGCCCGCAGACACAGCACGGCCAGCGGGATGAGGAACAGCGCCGGGTAGAGCTTGGCCGCGGCGCCGAGCCCGACGAAAACCCCTGCCGCCCAGGGGTTCCGGCGCGCCCAGGCGAGCATCGCCAGGGCGAGGAACGCGGTGGCGATGGCGTCGAAGTTGGTGAAGGCGTGCACGATCACCAGCGGCGAGACGGCCGCGATGGCCGCCGACCACACGCGTGCGCCCGCGACGAGTGCGGTCGCCCAGATCGTGACGAGCCAGAACAGGGCCAGACCGAGTGCGCACACGACGAAGAAGACGACGACGTCGAGCGCGGACGGGAGTCCCCAGTGGTCGTGCAGCCACTGCCATCCGGCGGTTATCTGCGCGGCGCCGTACATGTACATGCCGGTGAGCACCGGGTACTCCATGTGCCGGACCTGCGGGGTGCCGTCGGGCTTCTTCTCCGTCCACGACACCTTGTACGGCAGGGCGCCGGTGTTCAGGCGTTCAGCGGTGTACAGCGGGACGGTGTCGGAGTAGCAGAGCGCGATGTACTGGCGGTGGTTGCTCCAGTCCAGCTGTTCCACACCGGTGTCGGGGTTCGGCGCCTGCTGCAGACAGCCCGCCTTGCCGTACCAGCCCAGTGCCAACGCCACCAGGGCGAGCAGGAAGATCACCCGCAGCGGTGTCCAGTACCGCGCTCGACCGACGACCGCGTGCAGACCGACCGGGCCACCGATCGCGATGGAGCCCTCCCGGGCCACCGGGTCGGCGTGACTCGGCAGGACGCGGTCGTCGGCGACGCGGGGATCCGGCGCGAACCGCGTCGGCGACTCCCAGTCCTCGCCCACGCCGCGCGCCTCAGCCGCCGTTTTGGAACGGGTCGTTGTTCTCCGGCGTGGGTGTCACCACGGTCTCCGTCGGCGGACCCGGCAGCGGGATTGTGACACCGGGCGCGAGGGTGGCCGACGGCGGCGCGAACGTCGTCACCGGGGCCTCCGGCTCGGTGGTCTCCTGGCTGCGGCGCGTGCGCGTCGGGGCCTCCGTGGTCTGGGGTGCCTCGTAGGGCACACCCGCGACACCGCCGATGGCGGCCGGCTCCGGGAACTGCTCGATCGGCTGACCGTCGAGCGCGCCGTCCATCGCCGCCTGCCAGATGTCCGACGGGAGGCCGGATCCGTACACGATCGACCCGGTGTAGTTCTTCAGCGCCACACCGTCATCGGTGCCGACCCACACCGCCGTCGACAGCTGCGGGGTGTACCCGACCATCCAGGCGTCCTTGTTCTGACCGGTGTCGCCGAGCTGGGTGGTTCCGGTCTTCGCCGCCGACGGACGGTTGCCGCCGTCGAGGGCGTGTCCGCGCGAGTACGAGGCGATGGGCTCCATCGCCGAGGTGACGTTGTTCGCGACGGCCGCGGAGAAGCGACGCTCGCCGGCGTCGGACTTGCGCTCGTAGAGCACCGTGCCGTCGGCGGTCTCGACCTTCTGCACGAAGTGCGGCGCGTGGTAGACGCCCTGGTTGGCCAGGGTCGCGTAGGCCGAGGCCATGTCGATGACCCGGGACTGGTACTGGCCGAGGACGACACCGCCCTCCACGCCGCCGCCGTCGGCGTTGGTGAGCGTCTGCTTGATGTCGCCGAAGCTCTCGGCGATCCCGGCCTGGTGCGCCGCGTCGGCGACGGCCTTCGCCTGACCGTCGAGATCCAGCATCAGCCGGTAGTACACGGTGTTCAGCGAGAGCTTCAGCGCCGTCGCGAGGTTGCACGACCCGCAGGACTCACCGTCGGAGTTGGTGACGGTGTTCCCACCCGGGGCGTCGAACGCCGACGAGCTGTACACCTTCGACAGCGGGATGCCCTGCTCGAGCGCGGCGACGAGCGCGAACACCTTGAACGAGGACCCCGTCTGCAGGCCGGCCTGGGCGTAGTCGAAGCCCTGACCGTCGTTGCCGCCGAAGTACCCCCGCACCGCGCCCGTGCCCGGGTCGATCGACACCACCGCGTCGCGGATGTTCTTGGGCTCGCCCTCGAGCTGACCGTTCGCGGCCCGGACCACCGACCGTTGCACCTGCGGGTCGATCGTCGTGGTGATCTTGAGGCCCTCGGTCTGCACGTCCTGCTCGGAGATGTTCAGCGAGTTCAACTCCGCGAGCACCTGCTGCTTGATCAGACCGTTCGGACCGGTCGTCACGTTGCCCGAGGTGTCGCGCGGCGCGGCGACCTGCGGGTACTTGAGCGCGGCCTCGTCCTGCTGCGTCAGCGCACCGATGGTGACCATGCCGTCGAGGACGTAACGCCACCGCGCCTGTGCGGCCGCCGGGTTCGTCGCGGGGTCGTAGTAGGACGGCGACCGGATGGACGAGGCGAGCACCGCCGCCTCGGGCACGGTGATCTGCGTGATGTCCTTGTTGAAGTAGGCCTTCGCCGCGGCGGAGACGCCGTAGGCACCTCGACCGAAGTAGATCGTGTTGAGGTAGGCGGCCATGATGTCGTCCTTGGACCACTCGTTCGACATCTTGGTCGCGATCGCGAGTTCCTTGAACTTGCGGGTGTAGCTCCGCTCGTCGCCGACCAACGCGTTCTTCACGTACTGCTGGGTGATCGTCGACCCGCCGCCGGCGTCGGCGTTGTTGGTGACCTGACCGAGCGCGGCTCGGGCCAGACCGGACACCGAGAAGCCGGCGTTCGTCCGGAACTGGCGATCCTCGGCGGCGATCACGGCGTCCTGCATCGCCTTGGGGATCTTGTCGATCGAGACGTCGGTGCGGTTGCCCTCGGGCGGCACGATGCGGGCGATCTCACCGCCGCGTGTGTCGAGGATCGTCGCGACCTGGTTCTGCTTGATGGCGTCGGGGCCGGGAACCGAGGCGCCCAGGTAGGTGAACAGGAACACCACGGCCATCACGACGACCGCCAGCGGCACCAGGCAACCCAGCACACCGACGATCCACGCCACCACGTTCAGGCGCGACCGCTTCGTGTCCTGCGTCGCGCGCGCACCAGTTCCGTTGCTCACCGTTCACCCACACCGTTCTCGTCGTCGGACCCCGAGTCCGGGGTCAGTCTGCACTGCCCGCGGCGCGACGTGATCGTCGCTGCCGCGGTCGGGGCACCCGTCCTGCGACGAACGACTGGACCAGATGGTTCCAGCGACAGCTCCGGCACACCTCCACCACGTGGACGGTGAACTCCTCGCTGTCGGCGGCGAGCCGCGTGATCTCGTCGGTGGACCGGGCGGAGCCGTTCACCGTACCGAGGCGGTCGCCGAACACCCACGAGACCAACGTGAGCTGTTCCTTGCGGCAGATCGGGCAGATCACGTCGCTGGGCCGGCCGTGGAAGGCCGCGGCGCGCAGGAGGTATCGGTCCGCGTCGCACACCGCCCCGACCGCCGTCCGACCTGCGTCGACCTCGGACAGCAGGGACCGACGCTGCAACGCGTAGTCCACCGTCTGTCTCTGCACCAGCACGAGGACAAGAGTACGTGGCCCGTGCGCGCGCCGAACGCTCGTCTGCGCACCCACCGACGCAGCACCCGACGCACCTGTCGGTCATGTCACGACCGCTGTCCGGCAAGGCCTGGTTCATGTCCGGTTTCCTGTACCGGTTATATCGGCGCGATACATGTGTGTGTAGCATCTGCTGTACACGTTCGTTCGACAGGTCGGTGAGAGGGGTTCGTCCAGTGCTCGAATTGGCAGTGCTCGGTCTCCTCCTGGAGGCACCGATGCACGGCTATGAGCTGCGCAAGCGCCTCACCGGACTGCTCGGCGCGTTCCGTGCCTTCTCCTACGGCTCGCTGTACCCGACGTTGCGTCGGATGCAGACCGACGGCCTCATCGTCGAGGACGCCGGGCCGCAGGGGACGCTCAAGCGGCGGGCACGGCGTGTGTACAAACTGACCCCCGCGGGACGGGAACGGTTCGCCGAACTCGTCGCCGACACCGGTCCGCAGAACTACACCGACGACGGGTTCGGGGTGCACCTCGCGTTCTTCAGCCGCACGCCGGCGGAGGCGCGGATGCGCATCCTCGAGGGCCGTCGCCGTCAGGTGGAGGAGCGGCGCGAGGGTCTGCGGGAGGCGGTCGGGCGCTCGACGCGTGCGGTCGACCGGTACACCCGCCAGCTCCACCAGCTGAGCCTGGAATCGAGCGAGCGCGAGGTGCGGTGGCTCAACGAGCTCATCGCCGCCGAGTCCGCGGCCGAACCCGACGGCCCGGTCCTCGAACCCGACACAACGGCAGTTTCGCAACAGAAAGAAGGAGAGCCCGACCATGGGTGACACCAAGTCCGTCCGCGTGGCGATTGTGGGCGTGGGCAACTGCGCCTCGTCCCTGGTGCAGGGCGTGCAGTACTACAAGGACGCCGACGAGAACGCGGTCGTCCCCGGTCTCATGCACGTGAAGTTCGGCGAGTACCACGTGCGCGACGTCGAGTTCGTCGCCGCGTTCGACGTGGACGCCAAGAAGGTCGGGTTCGACCTGTCCGAGGCGATCTTCGCGTCGGAGAACAACACCATCAAGATCGCCGACGTCCCGCCGACCGGCGTGACCGTGCAGCGCGGCCACACCCTCGACGGTCTGGGCAAGTACTACCGCCAGACCATCACCGAGGCCGATGGCGACGGTGGCGACGTGGTGCAGACGCTGAAGGACGCACAGGTCGACGTCCTCGTCTCCTACCTGCCGGTCGGCTCGGAGCAGGCCGACAAGTTCTACGCGCAGTGCGCCATCGACGCGGGCGTTGCCTTCGTCAACGCCCTGCCGGTGTTCATCGCCTCCGACCCCGAGTGGGCCGAGAAGTTCCGCGCGGCCGGTGTGCCGATCGTCGGCGACGACATCAAGAGCCAGGTCGGTGCCACCATCACCCACCGCGTCATGGCGAAGCTGTTCGAGGACCGCGGCGTCGCGCTCGACCGCACGTACCAGCTGAACGTCGGCGGCAACATGGACTTCAAGAACATGCTCGAGCGCGAGCGTCTGGAGTCGAAGAAGGTCTCCAAGACCCAGGCCGTCACCTCGAACCTCACCGGTTCGCTGGCCGGGAAGATCGAGGACAAGAACGTCCACATCGGTCCGTCGGACCACGTCGAGTGGCTCGACGACCGCAAGTGGGCCTACGTCCGCCTCGAGGGTCGCGCCTTCGGTGACGTGCCGCTGAACCTGGAGTACAAGCTCGAGGTCTGGGACTCGCCCAACTCGGCCGGCATCATCATCGACGCTGTGCGTGCGGCGAAGATCGCCAAGGACCGTGGCCTCGGTGGCCCGATCCTCCCGGCGTCGGCCTACCTGATGAAGAGCCCGCCGGAGCAGATCGCCGACGACGTCGCGCGTCAGCAGCTCGAGGCGTTCATCATCGGCGCGGACTCCTGATCTGACGCCGCACGATCAAGGCCCGTCACCTCTGCGGAGGTGGCGGGCCTTCGTCGACCGCGCGACCGACGAGCCGTGGTTCGAGGGCGCGGCCCGCGCCGGGCACGTGGTCAGCGGGATCGTCCACCTGCTCATCGCCTACGTGGTCGTGCGGATCGCGGTCGGCGGCGGCGGCGACGCCGACCAGTCGGGGGCGTTGGCCACCGTCTCGAACACCACCGGCGGCACGATCGCGCTGGTCCTCGCGGCGGGGGCGTTCGCGGCGATGGCGCTGTGGCGTCTCGCCGAGACCGCGATCGGCGTGCACGCCACCGAGCCGGACGACGGTGACCGCGGGCCGTCGGCCTGGCTCGACCGCGGGAAAGCCCTGAGCCTGGCCGTCATCTATCTCGCCTTCGCGTGGACCGCCGTACGGTTCGCGCTCGGCAACCACTCGTCGAGTGGCAGCGAGAACGCCGCGATGAGCGCCCGGCTCATGTCCTCGACGATCGGGACTCTGGTGTTGCTCGTCGTGGCCGTGATCGTCGTGTGCGTGGGTGGCTACCACGTCTACAAGGGCGCCTCACGGGTCTTCATGGACGACCTCACCATCACCGTGCACCACGTCGTCCTCGTCGCCGGCGTCGTCGGCTACATCGCCAAGGGTCTCGTTCTCGCCGTCGCCGGGGTGCTGTTGGCGGTCGCGGTCCTGCGAGCCGACCCGTCCAAGGCGACTGGACTCGACGGTGCGGTGAAGACCCTTGGCACCGCACCCGGCGGGCCGACGCTGCTGGTGGTGGCGGCGATCGGTCTCGCGGCCTACGGCGTCTACGCGTTCGTCATGGCGCGCTGGGCGCGCATGTGAGACGCGATCAGTTGGTCGCGTTGAACCGGTCGTAGAGGAACTGCACGGCGGGGACCGTGCCGAACAGGTACGGGAAGACGTGGTTCGCGGCGAGCTTCGGGAAGATCGGCGGGGTCCCGTCGGTCACCACGCGCACGTTCGCGCCCTGCGCCCGCCAGCTGCGCACCATCGTCATCACCTGGCTGTTGGGGATGATGTCGTCGTTGATGCCCGTCTCGACGAGGACCGGCGCGTTCGGCTTCCGCTTCCCGATGAGCTGCTCGGCCAGCGCCTTCTGGATCTGCGGGTACTTCTGCGAGATCTGGTACAGCGACTGGCCCGAGGTGGTCCACCCGTTCGTGCGCTGGAACCCGTAGCGGAAGACGGTGTCCCCGATGCAGGAGACCGCCAACTGCTTCAGCGCCGCCTTGCCCGCGGGGCTGGCCTCCTTCTGGATCAGCGGCCCCAACTCGGGGGTAGCGGGCGACGAGACCGTTCACCGTGTACCCGATGACACCGGCGATCGACGACCCGTCCACGGCCTTGAGGACGACCTCGAGGTCGGCCGGCGGGGCGCCCGCATAGGTGCCCTTGATGTTCAGCTCGGGCGCGTAGGTCGACGCCAGCTCGGCCGCGGACGCGGTCGCACCGCCGCCCTGGGAGTACCCCCAGAACCCGATCGGTGAGTCGGCCGGCAGCTTGCCGAGGTTGAGTGCGGCGCGGGCACCGTCGAGGACGGCGTGGCCCTCCTCGACACGGTTCACATAGGTGTGAACGCCCGGGGTGCCCATGCCGATGTAGTCGGTCATCAGGACGCGGTAGCCCTGGTAGAGGAGCACATTGGCGAACAGGGCCTCGTAGTTCGAGCCCAACGCGAGGGTCTTCGGGTCGAGCGAGGCGGGGAACGACGTCAGCTTCGACGGTGCGCAGTCATCGCCCTGACCGATGGTGCCCGGTGCCATCACCACCGTCGGTCGCGCGCCACGACCGCGCCACGGGGCGAAGGGCTCGATGTAGGTGCCGGTGACCGCCGTCGGCGTGCCGTCCTGCAGCTCCGAGGTGTACATCACCGTCGTGGCGGCACCCGGGAACGGACGTGGGTTCGCGGGGATCTGCAGGAAGAGGGACGTCGGCCGCGTCTTGACGATCGCACCGTTGCCCGACGGCAGCTGCGCCGGCGGCGTGTAGAACGCGTCCCCGGGAGCCGCCTGCGCCGGCGCGCCCCCGACGACGAGAGCGGTCGCCACGGCGACAGCGGCGCTGGTGATGACGGTCATGACCCCACGAAATGACTTCACGCGGGTCACTGTAAGCCACGCCACACCTGTTGGACACTGGGGCTGTGCAATGTCCAGTCAGTCGGGCAGCAGGGGTGTGTCGTCGGTGTCCGAGCGGCCGACGAGCGCACCGCGTGTCACCGAGCTCGCGCCGAAGCGCGACCGGAGGTCGTCCAGTGTGGCGTCGAGCGCCGCGGTGTCCATCGCGACCTTCCCGCCGCTGACGGGCGCCGAGGCCCCCTTCTCCTGCTCCCGGAACGGCAACGACAGCTGGTAGGGGTCGGCGTCGGCGAGGTTGGTGAGCGCGACGCCGACGAGCGTGCAGCCCTGGTCGGCGATGAGCGGCGCCGCGTCGGCGAGCAGTCGGCGCGCCGCGGACAGGATGAGGTCCGTCGAGTCGGTCGCGTCGTGGAACGAGTGCGACCGCGACGCGCGGGTGAAGTCGTCGAAGCGCAGGCGCAGCACGACGGTCCGCGTCACGCGCTCCGCGCGGCGCAGTCGACGGCCGAGTTTGTCGACGATGCCCATGACCGTCGCGTCCAGATCGGCGAATGCGTGCGGCCCTCGCCCGATGGCGCGCTGCGCACCGATCGACCGGTGCCGGCGACCCGTGGTGACCCGCCGGGGGTCCTGCGCCAGCGACAGCGCGTGCAGGTGCGCGGCCGCACCTCTGCCGATCATCGAGGCGAGTGCGGCCTCGCCGGTGTCGGCGATGTCGCCCACCGTGTCGATTCCGTGGGAGTGCAGTTTCGCCGACGTCACCTTCCCCACGCCCCACAGGCGTTCGATGGGCAGCGGGTGGAGGAACGCCAACTCACCGTGCGCCGGGACCTCCAGCAGCCCATCGGGTTTCGCCACCGCACTGGCGACCTTGGCGAGGAACTTGGTCCGCGCGATGCCGACCGTGATGGGGAGTCCGACCTCCGCGGCCACCCGCTCCCGCAGCGTGCGCCCGATCTCGACCGGCGACCCCCGGATGCGGCGGAGACCCGAGACGTCGAGGAAGGCCTCGTCGACCGAGATCCCCTCCACGAGCGGTGTGGTGTCGTGGAAGATCGCGAACACCGCGCGGCTCGCCTCGGTGTACGCCGCGAACCTCGGCGGCACGACGATCACGTGCGGACAGAGTCGACGGGCCGCACTGCCCCCCATCGGCGTGGAGATCCCGAACGCCTTGGCCTCGTAGCTCGCGGCGAGCACCACCCCGCCACCGACGACCACCGGCTTGCCCCGGAGCGTCGGATCGTCGCGCTGCTCGACCGACGCGTAGAACGAGTCGAGGTCGGCGTGGAGGATCGCCGGGCGAATTCCCGCCCCGGCGCCGTCGGTGGTCACCGCGGCATCGTCGCACCCGCCACCGACAGGGCCGCGCCGGTCAGCGGCGCCCGGCGAGCACCGACAGCCACTGCTGCAGCAGGGCGGCCTCGGGTTCGGTGAGGCCTCCGGGGTCGTCAGCGACGAGTGCGGACAACGCGACCGCGTGTCGGGCGACTCCGCCCGGTCCGCCGGCCGCGGAACTCGTCGTCACGGCACCGAGGACCGCGTCGCGCGTGCGCGCGGACAGGACATCCCCGGCCGGGAGATCGGCCGGGTCGGTGGTGATGAGCGTCATCGCCACCCCGATGCCGGTCGCGTAGATCATCGCGGCCGCGGTGTCGACGGGGACCGTGAGCCGGCCGGCCGCCGCCACACGTTCGACGATGTGGTGGAGCACCTCGTAGACCTGCACGGACTTGTCGGATCCGGCGCGTCTCTCGCCGTACATCAGCGTGTAGATGTGCGGATTGGCAAGGGCGAACTCGATGTGGAGGTCCCACCCCTCGCGGAGGTCCTCGACGGGATCCTCACCCGTCTCACGCCCTGCCTTGGCGGTGAGGAACCGCCCGAAGCCGTCAGCTGCGACGGTCTCGAGAAGCGTCCGCATGTCCCCGAAGTGCCGGTAGATGGTCTGCGCCTGCACCCCCGCCTCGGCACTCACCGCGCGGGTCGTGACGGCGTCGCGGCCGTGCTCGGTCAGCAGTCGTGTCGCGGCCGCGAGGATCCGCTCCCGAGGCGACCCGGGCAACGGATCTGTCATGTGATCGATGCTAACAGCATGCATGCATCGTCGATATGTTAGCTTTGCTGTATCGAGAATGTGATCGTCGATAACACCGTCTGAACGGAGAATCCATGACCCCGGCCAGGATCACCCTGATCACCGGCGCCAACCGCGGCATCGGCCGAGAACTCGCCGCCCAGCTCGCCGACACCGGCCACACCGTCCTGGTCGCGGCCCGCGACGGGGACGCCGCCCGCACCACCGTCGCGGATCTGACTGCGGGACGACAGAACCGGCGGCTCGCGCCCGTGACCCTCGACGTCACCGATCCCGAATCCGTCGCCGCGGCCGCCGATCGCGTCCGCGACGATCACGGCCGGATCGATGTCCTGGTGAACAACGCGGCCATCCACTTCGACGCGTGGCAGACCGCGGTGGACGCCGACCTCGCAGTGGTCGAAGAGGCGATGCGGACCAACCTCCTCGGCACGTGGCGTGTCACGCAGGCTTTCCTGCCGCTGCTGCGCGCCGGCCGCGACCCGCGCATCGTGATGGTCTCCTCCGAGCAGGCATCACTCGAGCGGATGGGCGCCGGGGTGCCCGCCTACAAGACCTCCAAGGCGGCGGTCAACGCACTCGGCCGCATCCTCGCGGCGGAGCTCGCGGACGACGGGATCGCCGTCGACATCGCCTCACCGGGCTGGACGGCGACGGACATGGGCGGCGACGGGGGACGACCGGTCGCCGACGGCGCCGCGAGCGTGCGTCACGTCGTCGAGGCGGCAGCGGACTCCGGGACGGGCCGCTTCCTCCAGGACGGGAAGGACCTCCCGTGGTGACCGACACCGCGCCGACCCCCGACGGTCTCGTCACGACGTTCTACCGCGCGTTCGCCGGCCGGCCGGATCTGCTCGCCGACGCCGTCACCCCGGACTGGGAGGACATCCCGCTCGCACCCGGCCAGGGACCCGGCCCCGACGGTGTCGTGCCGATCATCCTCGGGTTGCGAGAAGCCCTCGCCGATCTCGAGATCGTCGTCCACCAGGTCGTCGACGGACGCGACGCGACGGGCAACGGCACCGTCGCGACCCGCTGCGAGATCCGCGGACGGCACGTCGGCGAGCTCGTCGGGGTGCCCGCGTCGGGCCGCACCGTGTCGATCGCGCTGCACGAGTTCCATGACGTCGTCGGCGGGCGGATACGGCGGACCCACCACCTCGAGGACTGGGCCGGCTTCCGCGCGCAGGCAGGGGGCGGCGCGGGCTGACGGCGGCCCGGGAACCCGTCCTGGCCAAGTCGGTCGACCTCGGGTTCACTGTGACCATGGCGAAAGGCGTTCGCATCGGAGTCCAGATCCAGCCGCAGCACGCACCCGAGTACGGGCTCATCCGCGACGCGGTCCGCCGCGCCGAGGACGCCGGTGTCGACGTCGCGTTCAACTGGGACCACTTCTACCCGCTCTACGGCGACCCCGACGGCGCCCACTTCGAGTGCTGGACGATGCTCGCCGCGTGGGCCGAGCAGACCTCCCGCATCGAGATCGGCGCACTGGTCACCTGCAACAGCTACCGCAACCCCGAGCTCCTCGCGGACATGGCCCGCACCGTCGACCACATCTCGAACGGTCGCCTCATCCTCGGCATCGGGTCGGGATGGTTCCAGAAGGACTACGACGAGTACGGCTACGAGTTCGGCACGGCCGGTTCGCGTCTGAACGACCTGGGCTCCGCGCTGCCCCGCATCGTCGATCGCTGGGGAAAGCTCAACCCCGCCCCGACCCGCAAGATCCCCGTCCTCATCGGTGGCGGCGGCGAGAAGAAGACGCTGCGGTACGTCGCCGAGTACGCGGACACCTGGCACTACTTCGTCGACCCCGAGTCGTACCGTCACAAGTCGTCGGTCCTGGAGTCGCACTGCTCGGACATCGGCCGCGATCCCGGCGAGATCGAGCACTCCGCCGGCGTCGAGTTCAACCCGGCCGACGCCGCGTCGGGCGACGCGCTGAAGGACCTCGTCGCCCGCGCGGAACAGCTCCACGCGGAGGGCGTCACGTTCTTCACCGTCGGTGTCACCGGCCCCGAGTACGACCTCACGGGCGTGGAGGAGCTCTGTCGCTGGCGGGACTCGCTGCGCGGGTGAGCACACCGCCGTCAGGCCCGGGCGTCCTCTTCTTCGACGGGCGCTGCGGGATGTGCACGCGCTCGCGCGACCTGCTGGAGCGCCTGAACCGCACCGGCGACGTGCGGCTCGAGCCGCTGCAGAAGGCCGACACCGTCGACCGGTTGTCCGCGGCTCTGGGTCGGCATCTCTCGCAGGACGAGGTGATGGCGTCGATCTGGTGGCTGGGCGACGACGGGCGCGTGTGTGCGGCGGCCGAGGCCGCTGCCGTCGCCGCGGCCGTCGCGACCGGGGTCTCGGTGCCACGCTGGCTGTACCGGCTGCCGGGCGCCGGACCTCTGTCGGAGGCCGGGTACCGGTGGGTCGCCGACAACCGCGGCCGCTTCCCGGGCACCACGCCGTACTGCGAGCGCGAGCCGTCGAACTGCTGACGGGCTTCTTTGCCATTCGTTTACCCGAGGCTGGACGGAGCTTTACCTCACGCACGTAGCGTTCGCGGGTCACCTCACCTCCCCCAGCCCTGGAGATCTGCGTGGTCCGCATCCCGTTGCCCCTGTCCACCCTCGGCACCCCCGGTTCGTCGTCGCGCGCCCACGTCACCTGCCAGTACAAGTGCGGTGAGGCCTGCTGGAAGCAACCGGGCAACACCAGCGACAACGCCTACTTCGGCGACGTCGTGCGGTCGGTGGTGTCGCGACGATCCCTGTTGAAGGGCGGCGCGACCGCCGCCGTCGGGGTCGGAGCGGTGTCGCTCCTCGCGGCCTGCGGGGACGACGGTGGCGCGACGTCCACGCCGTCGACGCCTCCGGTGACGGGGACGGGGACGGGCACCGGGATGGACTTCACCGCCGTCGCACCCAACACCCGCGACGCGGTCGTCGTCCCCGAGGGGTACGAGCAGTCGGTCGTCATCCGCTGGGGCGACCCCGTGGTCCCCGGTGCTCCGCGATTCGACATGGCCGCGCAGACACCCGAGGCGCAGGAGAAGCAGTTCGGCTTCAACAACGACTTCGCCGGACTCATCCCCATCGACGGCGAGGCCGACCGCTTCTACCTCGTGTGCAACCAGGAGTACACGACCGAGGAGTTCATGTTCACGGGTTACGAGCCCAAGAACCCGACCGAGAACCAGGCACGGGTCTCGATGGCCGCGCACGGCATCACCGTCGTCGAGGTCAAGGCCGAATCCGGGTCGGGGAAACTCACACCCGTTGTCGGGGAACGCAACAGACGTATCACCGCGTCGACGCCGTTCACGCTCACCGGCCCGGCCGCGGGCAGCGAGTTCGTGCGGACGGCCGCCGACCCGGCCGGCACCCGCATCCTCGGGACCATCGGCAACTGCTCCGGGGGACTCACCCCGTGGGGGACGATGCTGTCCGGCGAGGAGAACTTCCCCAACTACTTCAGCGGGGCGTCTGCTGTCACCGATGCGTCCGCGAAGGATCGGCTGGACCGCTACAGCTTCGACGACGAGGCCGACTACCACCAGTGGGGTCGCTACGAGGAGCGCTTCGACCTGTCGCGGAACCCCAACGAGGGCAATCGTTTCGGCTACATCGTCGAGGTCGATCCCCACGACCCGTCGTCGACGCCGATCAAGCACTCGTCGCTCGGACGCACCAAACACGAGTCCGCGACCATCCACGTCACCGACGACGGCACCGTCGTCGCCTATTCCGGGGACGACGAGCGCTTCGAGTACATCTACAAGTTCGTCTCGTCGCGAAAGGTGCAGTCGGGCACGAGCGCCGCCGCGATGCGCAGCAACCTGCGGATCCTTGACGAGGGCACCCTCTACGTCGCGACACTGACCGGCGACAGCCCGCAGCAGGTCGACGGATCCGGCACGCTGCCCGCCGGCCAGAAGTTCGCGGGGACAGGACGGTGGGTCCCGCTGCTCACCGTCGAGGAGTCCGGGGAGGCCACCTCACGCATCGACGGGATGTCACCCGCCGAGGTCGCCGTGTTCACCCGTGTCGCCGCGGACAAGGCGGGCGCCACGAAGATGGACCGCCCCGAGGACATCGAGCCGCACCCGAAGACCGGCAAGGTGTACTGCGCGCTGACGAACAACTCCAAGCGCGGGACGTCGGGTGAACCCGCCGCCGACACGTCGAATCCTCGCAACGAGAACAAGAACGGCCAGATCCTGGAGCTCACCGACGACCACGCGGGCACCGAGTTCACGTGGGAACTGCTGCTGGTGTGCGGTGACCCGGCTGCAGCCGACACGTACTACGGCGGGTTCGACAAGACAAGGGTCAGTCCGATCTCGTGTCCCGACAACGTGGCTTTCGACCCGCACGGCAACCTCTGGATCTCCACCGACGGCAACGCGCTGAAGAGCAACGACGGTCTGTTCGCCGTCGCCCTCGACGGCCCGAACCGCGGTGAGACCAAACAGTTCCTGACCGTCCCGAAGGGTGCGGAGACCTGTGGTCCGATCATCTCGTCGGAGCGTGTGCTGGTGTGCGTCCAGCACCCCGGTGAGACCGACGACGCCAGCGCCGACAACCCGGCGTCGAACTGGCCCGACGGGGGGCCAGTCAGCCGCGGCCGTCTGTGGTGGCGGTGTGGAAGAAGGACGGGTCGATCGGCGTGTGACGCCTCAGCCGCGTGATGACGGTCGGTCGCTCGCGAGTGCTGCGAGCGCCGACACGACGCCGCCGCCGTTGATCACGGCCCAGGCGATGTTGCCCGGCTTGCCACCCGACTGGGCAGCGGCCACAGCGTGATTGACGCCGAACAGCGTCGAGAGCACGGCGAGGCCGCGGAGCTGGGCTCGGACGGGGTCCCGATCACCGGCGACGATGGCGCCACCGGCCACCAGCGTGCCCAGGTTCCAGATCGCGATCTCCCGCTGCCACCCGGCGTTGCGTCCCCCACGCCGTGGTGTCGGCGAACTTCTCGGGGAACAGTCCCTGCACGACGAGCGCGGCGGAGGTCCCCGCCAACCAGGTGGCGGTGGCTGCCCGAACAGTGGGTCGATACACGGGTCTCCTCCTCGACGATCGGCGAGCTGACCGTACCCCGCTCAGGTGAACCCGCGGCCGTCAGGCGAACCCGCTTCGTGCTCGGCGCGGATCTGCTCGGACTCCGCGGGTTCACCCCGGGATCAGACCGCTGTCGCGGTCCCCCGCAGGATCCGATCCGCGACGTCGGTGACGGTGACGACACCCAGAGTGCGGTCCTCGTCGACGACCACGGCCAGATGGGTGCGATCCGACCGCATCGTGTGCAACAGGTCGCCGAGGCGCTCCTGCGGCGCCACGCGCACCACCGGACGCATGAGGCTGCGTGCGGTCGCATCGGACGTGGCCGCGACGGCATCCCGGGCGTGGACCATGCCGACCGGCGTCCCCGCCGATCGGACGAGCAGGCGGAGGTGGCCCGACTCGGCCGCGGCCGAACGGATCTGTGTCGGTGACGCGTCCACGTCGACCTGGGCCGGTTCCCGGTCGGCGGCACCGAGGACGTCGGCGACGGTCATCTGCTGCAGGTCCAGCGCGCCGATCAACCGTCCGCTGTACTCGTCGTCGAGGGCACCGGTGGTCCCGGAGTGCTCGACGAGGTGACGCAGTGCTGCCGGGTCCTGACCCGACGACGTCTCGTCGACGGGCTCGACACCCACCCGCCGCAGGAACCAGTTCGCGATGGTGTTGAGCGACAACAGCAGCGGGCGGGTCACGATGAGGAATCCGCGCATCGGCAGCGCCAGCATGATCGCCGACTTCTCGGGGTGCGCGATCGCCCACGACTTCGGCGCCATCTCACCGACGACGAGGTGCAGGAAGGTGACGACGATCAGCGCGAGCACGAACCCCGCGACGTCGGCCACCCAGGCCGGTGCGCCCCAGCCCTCGATGAGCGGCGTGAGCGCGTAGTGCACAGCGGGTTTCGTGACGGCACCCAGCGCGAGCGTGCACACCGTGATGCCCAGCTGCGCCCCCGCCAGCAGCACGGAGAGGTCTGTGGCGCTGCGCACCGCCGCCCGTGCCGACCGGCTCGTCGCGGCCTCCTCGGCCAGGCGGTGCGTGCGAGCGGCGATGAGCGCGAACTCCACCGCGACGAAGAACGCACTGGCGGCGATCAGCAGGATGCTGACGACCAGAACGACCCATGGGTTGCTCATCGCAGTACCTCCGAGTCCTCACGCAGGTCGACCTCGACGACGGCCGGCACCCGGCGACGGACCTCCCGGACGGTGAGAGCCAGCATCCTGCGCGGGTGGTCGTCGGTGCGGGCGGCCTCGGTCGGGTCGGGTTCGAGGTCCACCAGCACGGTCTCGTCGACGTCCGGGAACCGTTGCAGCACGGCGAGAAGGGCACCTGCGACGGTCTCGTGGTCACCCGCGGGCAGCTTGTGCCCGACGAGTCGCTCGAGTTCGTCGACGGCCAGATCACCCCGGACCGTCCACGACGACTCCGTCGACGACCGCAGCGCGGCCACGATGGCGTCGTGTTCGTCGGCGATGTCACCGAGGAGCTCCTCGGCGACATCCTCGCGGGTGAGGATGCCGGCGAAGCCGCCGTACTCGTCGATGACGACGACCATCTGCACGCGTCGGGTCTCCATCTCCTGCAACACATCCGGGAGCGGGAGCGACGTCGGGACGGCCACGGCGGGGCGGGCGACGTCGCCGGCGGTGCCGCTCACCGCGTCGTCCAACAGATCGTG
Source organism: Gordonia paraffinivorans (assembly GCA_036946345.1). GTDB lineage: Bacteria > Actinomycetota > Actinomycetes > Mycobacteriales > Mycobacteriaceae > Williamsia_A > Williamsia_A paraffinivorans_A. Next base: position 71,464 of record JAQIJH010000021.1, read on the forward strand.
CAGCGACACGATGCCGCGGAGGTCGTCGGGGTCGGACCCGAGCACGGGGTAGCGCGTGTGGCCTGTCGCCATCCGTGCTCGCACCTCCACGACGGGCGTGTCCGCGGCGAGGGTGTCGACGCGGGGGCGCGGCACCATCGCGTGGTCGGCGGTGCGCGTCGGGAAGTCGAGGATGCGGTCGAGCAGCGTCGACGTGTCGTCGTCGATCTCCCCGTTCGCCCGCGACGCCGCGACGATGTGGGTCAGGTCGCGCGGGGTGGCCGAGTGCTCCACGTCATGGACCGGCTCGATCTTCAGCGCCTTCAGCAGCAGGTTCGACGACTGGTCGAACAGCCAGATGAGCCAGCCGAACACCGACAGGTACAGGTTGGTCGACCGCGCGAGCCACCGTGCGACCGGCTCCGGCCGGGCGATGGCGAGGTTCTTGGGGAACAGCTCACCGAACACCATCTGGACGCCGGTCGAGACGACGACGGCCACGATGGTGCCGATGGTGACGCCGACGGCGGTGCCGATGCCGACGCCGCCGAGGAGTTCGCCGACGCCCTGGCCGATGAGCGGCTCGGCGACATACCCGACCAACAGCCCGGTCACCGTGATGCCGAGCTGTGCACCCGAGAGCATGAACGACGTCCGCCGGGTGACGGTGAGTGCGCGCGCTGCGGCGCCGTCACCGGCGGCCGCCGCCGCGCCCAGCCGCGAGCGGTCGGCGGCCATGTAGGCGAACTCCTGCGCCACGAAGTACCCGGTGAACGCGGTGATGACCACGACCACCAGGAGTCCGAAAAGGATCTCGAGGACGATCACGCGTGCATCATCCCAGGGAGAGGGGTGTCCATGACATCCCGACGAACGACCGAGGGTAAAAGTTCCTTTACCCTCCGGCGGTATCTAGTAGTCCTCACCACTGTCGGGCTGGACCCGATCGGCGCGGATGCGCTGCAGATGGAGGCGACGGCTCAGCCGGATGGCCGGGCGGACCAGGAACTGGATGCTGCCGACGAGGAAGAACCACGTCGCGGCGAAGGTCGTCGACTCCCAGAAGAACAGCACGCTGCCGATCACGAACCAGACGGCGATGAGGAAGTCGTTGGCGATGCTCGCGGCCTCCCACCTCTGACGGACGATCAGCTCGTCGCGTCCGATGCGGATGGTCAGGTCTCTGTCGGTCACAAGAGACCGTCTTACCCTCAGTCGAGCCAGTCCAACACGGCCGCCGCCGTCCAACTCTGCTGCATGCTGCCGAGCGGCTCCCCCGTGAACGGCTCGTAGTACTCGGCGAACGACCCGTCCTGCGCCTGCCTGAGGCCCTCGTCGCGCAGCCGCACCGCGCGTTCCGGCCATCCCCGCCGCGCGAACGCCCAGGAGAACAACCACGTCATGACCGGCCACACCGGGCCGCGCCAGTACTCCTTCGGGCGGAAGTCCGGC
>JAQIJH010000022.1:0-44689 GCA_036946345.1 Gordonia paraffinivorans
GCCGAGCCGCAGGACGCCGCGGGGGGGTGACAAGGGTGAGGCCGACGACCATCTCGTCGAAGCGGCCGTGACCCGCCGACGCCTGCCCCGACGATCGGGTCACGGCGAAACCGCCGATCGTCGCGTACCGGAAGCTCTGCGGGAAGTGGCCCAGCGACAGCCCGTGCGCGGCCAGCAGTTCCTCGGCGCGCGGCCCGGTGACCCCGGCGCCCAGGGTGGCGATCCGCGACACCTCGTCGAGGTCGACGATGCCGTCGAAGCGGCGCATGTCGAGGGAGATCACGGCCCGGTGTCCGCCGGCCAGCGGCGCGAGCCCCCCGGTGACGGCGGTCCCGCCGCCGTAGGTGACCACCGCGACGTCGGCGTCGGCACACCACACGAGCACGGCCGCCACCTCGTCGGTCGAGCCGGGGACGACCACCGCGTCCGGCGCGGACTGTGCGGTCGCCCGCCGGCGCAGCAGGTCGGGGGTGCTGCGACCCGCGGAGCGCAGGAGGCGGTCGACGGGGGCGGTCGACACGTGGTCGGCGCCCACGATCTGCGCGAGCCGTGCGAGGTCGTCGTCGGTCAGCGCGGAGTCGGGGACGGCGACCTCGTCCGGGCCGGAGTGCGGGCGCGGTTCGCCGCTGACCCCGAGCGCCTCGCGGATCATCCCGAGCATCGTGTCGGACAGGACGGTCTCGCGGTCCGGATCACCCCACCCGTCCCAGCGCATCGGGGGTGCGGGAACCGACGAGAACGAGGACGGCGACGCTGGCATGCGTTACAGTTTTACACAACATGTCAACCAGTAATGCGGTTCTCGACGCGGCGCGGCGATGCCTCGTGCGCAGCGAGGGGAGGAAGGTGACGCTGGCCGAGGTGGCGCGGGAGGCGGGCGTGAGCCGCCCGACCGTCTATCGCCACTGGCCGGAGATCTCCGCCGTCATCCGCGATCTGATGACGCGGGAACTCGCGCACCTCAGCGCCGCGCACCTGTCGACCGTCGACGACGCACTCGCACGGGACGCAGGCGTGCTCGACGCGGTCGTCGACGCGGTGGTCCGGGTGGCCGACGCCGTGACCGCCGACCCCCTGTTCGAGTCGCTCACCCGCCGACAGCCCGACCTCCTCGCGCCGTATGTGTTCGAACGGTTAGGCGCCAGCCAACAGATGGCGCTGGAGAGCCTCGCGTCCCGCCTCGCCGCGGCCCAGACCGCGGGTGCGGTCCGTCCCGGCGACCCCGACCGCATCGCGGCCATGGTGATCCTGGTGGCCCAGTCCGCGATCACCGGTCGCGCCACCGTCGCGGCGATCATCGGCGACGACTGGGCCGACGAACTCGCCCGCGTGGTGCGCGGATACCTCGCGCCCGACCCGACCCCGGAGGACGATCCCCGATGACCACACGCCGCCCCGACTTCGCCGGCGACCTCGGTCCCCGCCGACGCGAGGCCGACCGCATCCGGCTGCGGACCCAGCGGGCGCCCTGGGACGTGCTCGTCGTCGGCGGCGGCGTGACCGGCGTCGGTGTCGCGCTCGACGCGGCGTCGCGCGGGTTGTCGGTGGCGCTCGTCGAGGCCCACGACCTGGCCTTCGGTACGTCGCGGTGGAGCAGCAAGCTCGTCCACGGTGGTCTGCGCTACCTCGCGTCGGGACGCGTCGGCATCGCATGGGAGAGCGCCGTCGAACGCAACCACCTGATGACGACGATCGCGCCGCACCTCGTCACCCCGCTGACCCAGGCCATCCCGATCACCTCGCGGGGTGCCGCGGCGATCGTCCACTCCGGACTCGTGCTCGGGGACCTCCTGCGGCGCGGTGCGCGGACGCCGCGGAGCGTGCTGGCGCCGCCGCGGAGGATCCACCCCGACGACCTCGCGCGGCTGTGCCCCGCGGTGTCCCTCGACGGGGTGAGGGGCGCGTGGACCTCGCAGGACGGCCGACTCGTCGACGACGCCCGTCTCGTGGTCGCCGTCGCACGGACCGCTGCCGCCCACGGCGCGACGATCGTGACCGGCGTCCGTGCCGACGAGATCACCGGCCGCGGTGCGCGCCTGACCGACGCGACCACCGGGGAGTCATTCGACGTCGCCGCCCGCTCCGTCGTCAACGCCACCGGCGTGTGGGCGGGCACCGTCGACCCGTCCATCGCCGTCCGACCCAGCCGCGGCGCGCATCTCGTCGTGCCGGCGGCCCGCCTCGGCAACCCGACCGCGGCACTGACCGTGCCCGTCGCCGGGTCGCACAGCCGTTTCGTGTTCGCCATCCCCGCTCAGCTCGGGCGGGTGCACATCGGGCTCACCGACACCGACGCGCCCGGACCCGTGCCGGACATCCCCGAGGCCACCGACGACGACGTGGACTTCATCCTCGACACGATCAACACCGCGCTGGCGCGGCCGCTCTCGCGCGGCGACGTCGTCGGTACCTTCGCCGGACTCCGACCGTTGCTCGAATCCGGTGGCGAGACCGCCGACGTGTCCCGCGAGCACTCGGTCACCCGCAACGACGACGGTGTCATCACCGTCGTCGGTGGGAAGCTCACGACCTACCGGAAGATGGCGTCCGACGCCCTCGACCTGGCCGTCGAGCACGGGGGCCTCGACGCGCATCCCTGCGTCACCGCGTCCATCCCGCTCATCGGTGCGCAGGGTCCCCGCAACCGGCGCCTGCCCGCATCGCTGCTGGCGCGGCACGGGGGTGAGGCCGACCGCGTCGTGGCGATGTCGACGGTCGGCGCTCCCCTGGCGCCGATCGCCCCGGGGATCGACGTGACGCGCGCCGAGATCGAGTTCGCCGTGACCGCGGAGGGCGCGCGCGACGCGGACGACATCCTCGCGCGCCGCACGCGCATCGGACTGGTCGACGCCGACGCCACCCGGGCCCGACCGGCGGTCGTGCACATCCTCGACCAGATCGGCGCTGCGCACACCGCCTAGCGGTCGCTCACCAGCCCATGCCGAGGAGCTCGGCGGCAAGACGGTCCAGGTGGGTGTCCTCGACGTCGAGGTGCGGGCTGATGCGCAGCACCGACCGCTCCTCCCGGGACAACGGCGCCCGCCAGGTGTCCGCGCAGGTGACGAGGATGCCCCGCGAGCGCAGGGTCTCGCGCGCGGCGGCGACGTCGGAGTCCTGCCATCCCGGTGGCGGGGCGAGGGTGGTGATGGCCGACGGCTCGTCGAGCGGTTCGACGACCTCCCAGCTGCCGACACCGTCGAGTCGGGTGCGGGTGTGCTCCCCGATCGCGGCGAGTTCGCGACGGACCCGCTCGAGACCGTAGCTCTGCAATTCCTGCACGGCCGTGCCGAATCCGATGCGTCCGGCGATGAACGCCTCCGAGCTCTCGATCTCGACCGGGCGCAGCGACGTGTCACTGACCGACAGGAACCCGACCCCGCGCGGCCCGGCGAGCCACTTGCGGCTCGTGCCGTAGACGATGTCGGCCCCGGTGACACAGTCGACCTGACCCATCGCCTGCGCGGCGTCGACGACGACGGGCACGCCGACGCGGTGCGCGAGCTCGACGATCTTGGCCGCGGGTTGCACGACGCCGCTGTGCGATCCGATGTGACAGACGTGGATCACGTCGGGCTGCTCGAACTGCAGCATGTTCTCGAGCGCGTCGGTGTTCACGCGGCCGGTGTCGTCGGCGGACGGCATCGTGTGCACGGAGTACCCACGGCGCTCGAACTGGTCGAGGTTGGGACCGTACTCGTTCGGGCACACCCACACCGTCGCGGAGACGGGCATGTTCCAGTAGGTCAGCAGGGCGCGCAACGCGGAGAGCGCGCTCTCGCGGAACGCGATGCCGTCGGGGCTGTGGCCGACCATCGAGGCGAGGTCACGGCGCGCACGGGCGAGGCGTTCGGCGGCCTGCTCGGCGGCGACGTAGGCGCCACGGGCGGATTCGCGCCACAGGTGGTCGGTCACCTGGCCGATGACGGTGTCCGACGAGCGGGACGCGGCCGCGGAGTCGAGGTGGACGATGTCGGGGGCGATGCGCGAGCGGTGCCACAGCTCCCCCAGCTCGCTGATGTACATGCCCCGCCTCTCCGCTCGATCGCGTTGTCACCGTACCGCCGTCGCCATGAGTGGAACCGCGGAGCCGTGGGCTGCGTCGAATGGACGTGGAGCCTGCTGAACCCGACACCCCGCACCCGCCGTCGGACCCGCACGGCGGCGCGCTCGTCTACTCGTTCGGCACCGGTGACGGCGCCGTGCACACGTGGACGTCCCCGCTGGACCGCGACATCTCGGGCGACGGTGTGCTCGACGCCCTGACCCTCGACTTCGACGGTGACGGCCACCGCGACGACGCGATGTGGGACAGCGACGGTGACGGTCGTGCCGACCTCGTCGTCCTCGACGCCGACGGGGAGTCCCGCGTCTGGTCCGACACCGGCCGTGGCCTGTGGGACCACCGCGTCCACGATGTCGGACCCGCCCCGCGGGAGTCGGCCGCCGCGACCGCACCTGCCGCGGCGCCGCCCGTCCCCCCGACGCCCCCGCCTGCCCCGGCAGCGCCGCCTGCCCCGGCAGCGCCGACTGCCCCGACTGCGCCCGACGGCGTGGGGCTCGTGTTCCCGGCGGGCTCGTCGTCGACGCCGGTCCGGGTCCTGGTCGATCTCGATGCGGACGAGCGGGTGGACGCGGCACTCGTCGACTCCGATGCCGACGGTGTCGCCGATCGCTGGCTGGTGCGGGGCGATCCCGGCTTCGCCGACGGGACCGGCCGGGAGGACGAGCCGCTCAGGTCGGTAGGCGGTCGCCGGGACGAGCGGGGCTGAGGGCCGCCTCGCGGGTCGCCGGGTCCAGTCGCGGGTGGATGATCCGGACGACGACGATCGCGACGACGTAGAGCACCGCGCCGACGATCGGCAGCAGGGGTGACCGTCCATCCGGCGCGATGGTGAGCGCGGCGACGGTGACCGCCGCGACGTAGGCGACGTTGAACACCGCGTCCTGCACCGAGAAGACCTGACCGCGCACCGCGTCGTCGGTGTCGAGTTGCATGGCCGCGTCGCCGCACAGCTTCGCCATCTGACCGATCAGACCGAGCACGAGGGCGGCCACGCAGATCACGACGGTGTCGAAGGACACCAGCGACACCTCGGCGACCGAACCGACGGCGAGCGCGACGAACAGGGTCCGCCGCCGGCCCAGACGGGCGATGGACAGCGGTGTCACGACGGCCGCGGCGACGAGCCCGACCGCGGTCAGCGTGGCGACGAGGCCGATGCCCGCGAGGCCGTCGGACGACCCGCCCGACGATCCGGAGTGCCGGGCGAGCACGAGCAGCATGAGGGTGTTGAGACCGAAGACGAGGCGGTGACCGCCGATCGCCGACAGCGCCGCGAGGACCGTCGGTGCCCGCACGACGGCCCGGGCGCCGTGGGCGAAGCCGACCGCGACGGCGCGGAGCACGGGACCTCGCGGGTGCCGGGCGTCGACGTGGGCACCCTCGGTGTCGGGGTGGTCGGGTCCGAGCGCGAGGCGCCCGAACCCGACGGCGACGGCCGCCGCGACGACGGCGAGTGCCGCCGCGGTCAACGTGGTCGCCGCGCTGCCGGTGTTGTCGGAACCGAAGAGCGCGCGCAGTCCGAGTGCCAGACCCGCACCCAGCGCGAGGGCACCCGACCCGATCGTGGTGAACGCGGCGTTGGTGGGCACCAGTTTCTCGCGGACCGCGACGTGCGGCAGCGCCGCCGACAACCCGGAGGCGACGAATCGACTCGAACCGGTCACCGCCAATGCAGCGACCAACACCGCGTAGTCGGGGGCACCGAACGCGATGGTCGCCGCGGCCACGCAGATCAACAGACCGCGCACCAGGTTGGCCCAGATGAGGACGGTCCGTCGGTCCCAGTGGTCGAGGAGCGCACCCGCGAACGGCCCGATGACCGAGTACGGCAGCAACAGCACGGCGAGTCCACCGGCGACGGCGAGAGGATCGGCATGACGCTCGGGATTGAACAGGATCGCACCGCCGAGTGCCGCCTGGAAGAGGCCGTCGGTGAGCTGACTGCTGATGCGCACGGCCAGCAGGCGTCCGGCGAAGGGACGCTCGCACAGTGCACGAACAGCGTTCACGCACACGAGGGTACGGACTCCCGCCATACCCGGGCGGTGATGCGTCGGCCGGTCAACACACGGCGCCGGCGTGGTGCTGCGTGCCACAATGAGGCGATGCCGATGCCGCATGATCCGGAGCACCAGGGACCCGAGTACGGGGGCCCGGACGACACGGTGTCGGCCAACCGGATCCGCGCCGGGAGCATCCTCGTCGCGAGCACCACGCTGACCGAGCCGACGTTCCGCCGGACGGTCATCTACATCGTCGAGCACAACGACGCCGGCAGCCTCGGCGTGGTCGTCAACCGCATGAGTCAGACCGCGGTCCACAACCTCCTCCCCCGCTGGACCGACCTGTCCGCGTCACCGCGCGCGGTGTTCATCGGTGGGCCGGTCAAGCAGGACGCCGCCCTGTGCCTCGGCGTCGTCAAGCGCGGCGTCGACGCCACCGGTGTCGCCGGCCTGCGTCCGGTCGACGGTCGGGTGGTGCTCGTCGACCTCGACGCCGATCCCGAGGAACTCGCCGAGGTGCTCGACGGGCTGCGCATCTTCGCCGGCTACTCCGGCTGGGGCATCGGACAGCTTGAGGACGAACTGCGCCGGGACTCCTGGCTCGTCGGCTCAGCCCTTCCCGGCGACCTCCTGGCGTCGGCCCAGACCGACGTCTTCGCCTCGGTCCTCCGCCGTCAACCGTGGCCGCTCCCCCTGCTCGCCACCCACCCCATCGACGTCGACCGCAACTGACGTCGCGGCACTCGAGGCCGAACTCGTCACTCCAGGACGAACACCGGGATCTGCCGGTCGGTCTTGGTCTGGTACTCCGCGTACGGCGGATACGCGTCGACCGCGAGCGACCACCAGTGCGCCCGCTCGTCGCCGGCCAGTTCGCGGGCGGTCATCTCGCGGACCTCGGTGCCGTCCTGCACCGTCACCGCCGGGTTGGCCACGACGTTGTGGTACCAGGCAGGATGCCGCGGGTCGCCGCCCTTGGACGCGACCATCGCGTACTTGCCGTTCTGCTCGACCCGCATCAGCGGCGTGTAGCGCTTCTGCCCCGATTTCGCGCCGATCGTCGTGAACAACACGACAGGTCTGCCCATGACCTCGACACCGTCGGTGGTCCCCTGCTCGAGGATCTGCTCGGTCTGGTCGCGAACCCAGTCGGTGGGGCTCAGTTCCGGTTTCTCCGCCATGCCGTCCATCAACGCCGCCGGGCCGTCAGGATTCCGCCTGAGGACCGACGGTGCGTTCCGTGGGAGGCCCACCAAGCCGGTTCCCAGTGATCTCCAAGCGGGTCGTCGGAGTGTGGTCCCACCACACCGACACGGAGGACACCCGATGACCACGAGTTCGACCACCAGCCAGACCGCCCCCGCCCAACTCGACCTGCTCGGCATGCAGGTCGCGCACCGCGGCATGCTCGCCGACTCGGACCGCTTCGCGACGCTGGTCCTGGCCATCGGCGCCGGCGAGCCCTGCTCGCGACGTCGGGCGAGTGCGATCGGCGCGTACCTGCGCGACTTCGCCGACTCGATCCACCACCACCACACCGTCGAGGACGACGTCCTGTGGCCGTTGATCGTCGAGGCGGTCGGTGACGCCGTCGACCTGTCGGAGCTCACCGACGACCACGACAGCCTCGACCCGCTGCTCGACCGGCTGCGTGCACTCACCGCGCACTTCGTCGCGTCCCACCGCACCGGCGACCCCGACCCCGCGACCGCGGTCGCCCTCGGCACTCTCCTGCGCGACCTGCACGCGCTGCTCGACGAGCACATCGCCGAGGAGGAGCGGGTGGTCTTCCCGATCATCCGCGCGCACCTGACGCCCGAGGCGTGGGCGTCGGTCGAGGAGACCGCGCGCAGGAGCGGCAAGCTCGGCTTCGAGTTCCCGCGGTTCCTCGTGCACACCACTCCGGAGGAGATCGACCGCGCGCTCGCCGGCGGTGGGATCGGCCTGCGACTGATGCTCTCGGTCGTCAAGGCCACGGCGGGGCGCGCCTTCGCCCGGCGCGAGGCGGTGATCGCCGGCGCGTGAGCGCCTCCCCGGGTGCGCGCGTGAGTGCCTGTCCGGGTGCGCGCGTGAGCGCCTGTGTCACCGTGGGGAGATGCGCACCTACGCGATCGAGGTGGTGTCCCTCCTGGTGTCCCCGCGCCACGCCTACTTCGGGCGACCGAAGGACGGCGCCGCGGCGGATGTCGCGACGGCGACCCCCGATTCGGTCGAGATCGTGGCCGACAAGGGGATCCGCGGCGACCGGTTCTTCGGGGTGCGGGCCCACACCGAGGCGGCCGTGACCTTCCTCGCCCTCGAGGCGTGGGAGGCAGCAGCCGGCGACGCCGATCCTCATCTCGCGCGGCGGAACGTGATGGTCCGCGGACTCGAGCTCGACCCGTTGCGGGGCGTCGATTTCACCCTCGACACCGGCGACGGACCGATCAGGTTCCGCGGCGGACGGCCCGCGCACCCGTGCTCGTGGATGGACACGATGGCCGGCGACGGCACGCGGAAGGCGCTCATCGGTCGCGGCGGCCTGCGGGCCCAGCCGTTGTCGTCGGGCACCCTGCGCCTCGGTGCCGGGATCGTCGGATGCGACGTCGACCTCGACCCGGCCCGCGCCGCCGATCAGGTCCGGCGGGCTCAGCCGCTCTGAGCCCCCCGGAGGTCGACGACCTTGCCCGGGTTGAACAGGTTGTGCGGATCCAGCGCGGTCTTGACCGCCGCCATCAGGGCGCAGGCGGAGCCGTGTTCGTCGGCGAGGTAGCGCTTCTTCGCCAACCCGATCCCGTGCTCGCCCGTCGCGGTGCCCCCGACCGACAGCGCGTACTCCACCATGCGGTCGGAGAAGCGACGAGCGCGGTCGAACGTGGCACCGGAGTACGGGACCACCGCATGGACGTTGCCGTCCCCGATGTGACCGGCTGTGGTCACGTCGATCCCCAGGTCGTCGGCGACGTGATGGGCGTGGGCGACGGCCCCGGCGATGCGGGAGTAGGCGACGGCGGTGTCGGTCACGAGGAACCGGTGCCCGGGGTGCGCCGCCTTGATCGCCGGGAACAGGCGATGACGCATGTCCCACAACGCGGTGCGGTCGGTGGCCGATTGCGCCCTGCGTCCTTCGACCAGCCCGTGGTCCCGGGCGACCGCCTCCACACCGTCGAGCACGTCGACCAGAGCCGTGGTGGAGGTGGCCTCGACGTCGACGAACAGGGCGGGCGACGGGGGCAGGCCGCCGCCGCAGAATCGGTTCAGTGCGGACGACGATGCGGCGTCGACGAATTCGAGTCTCGACACCGGTGCCGCCGTGCCGATCAGGTCCGTCGCGGCGTCGACCGCGGCCTCGACGTCGGGGAACGACAGCCGCACGGAGCCCTGCGAGTCCGGCACGGGGTGCAGGCGGACCGTGAGCTCGGTGATGACCCCGAGGGTGCCTCCCGAGCCGATGACGAGGTCCTTCAGGTCGTACCCGCTGCTCGTCTTGGCGACCGGCCGACCGAGGCGATGAACGGTGCCGTCGGATGTCACGACCGTGAGCGACAGCACGTTTCGACGCATACCGCCGTAGCGCACCGACGTCGTCCCGCTCGCGTTGGTGGCGGCCATGCCGCCGAGGGTCGCGTCGGCACCGGGGTCCACCGGGAAGTGCAGGCCGTGCGGGGACACCGCCGCCGCCAACTGTCGCCGGGTCACCCCGGGTTGCACCACGGCGACGAAGTCGGACGGATCGATGCGGATGATGTCGGTCATCGCGGAGACGTCGAGCATCACCTCGTCGCCCTGCGGCAGCAGGTGTCCTTCGAGACTGGTCCGAGCACCCACCGGGATGACCGGGACCCCGACGGCGCCCGCCCATCGCACGCAGTCCACGACGTCCGCGGTGCTGCGGGCGTGGACGACCCCGCGCGGCACCCGACCGCGAAGGCCCGTCTCGTCGCGCGTGAAGCCCTCCCGCACCGACAGTCGCGTGTCGATACCGGGGGCGAGGACGTCCGCCGGGGTCGGGGTCATCGCTCGAGGATGGTCGTGACCAGCATGGTGTGGTCCGAGTGACGCTCTCGGACGGTCCATCCCAGCTCGGCGAACGCCGCGGTGTACTCCTCGTCGCTCCACAACCGGACGCCGGTGATGGCGTGGTAGATCTCGTAGGTCGGCGAGAACCACGGCTGCTGCGTCCATGACGGCGCTGTCATCCGGATCCCGTCACCGATCACCAGTCGTCGCAGGTTCGGGAACCACTCCATCCACCCGCGGAGAACGGCGGCGATGCCGCCACCGTCGCTCGCCAGCTGGTGCAGGAGGAAGAACGACATCGCCGTGGTGACCGCGTCGCAGTCGATGCCGTCCAGCCAGGACGGCCTGTCGTCGGTCGACTGGACGGACCCGGTGAGCAGCGAGATCCGGTCGGCCAGGCCGCGTGCCGCCATGTCGACCGTGGCGTCGGCGATCACCCCGTCCTCGATGTCGACGCCGATGAACTGTTCGTGCGGCGCGAGCGCGGAGAGCAGGGCGACGCGTCCCGCGTCGGCACATCCGAGGTCGATGGTGATCCCGGGTCGGTCGGCCGCCAGCGCGCCGCCGACGGCGGCGAGGATCTCGGGTCGGCGACGCGCGATGTCGGTGCAGCCGCGTGCGACGTTGTCGGGCTCGGTCGCGGCTGGTACATGGTCGTCCTCCCGCGCCGACGCCAGCCGGCGGAAGGTGGGCTCCCAGCCGCGCACCGTGACCCGCACGAATCCCCGGTGGGCCGCGACGTCGCGTCCGGCGACCGTCAGCCGGAGTGTCTCCCCCTCGCGGATCAGCAGACCTGCGCGGGTGAGGCCGTCGGCGACGACGTTCTCCATGGGGGTGCGACTGCGGACGGGCACGCCGTCGAGAAGGTCTGTCCACCAGCCGTAGTCGTCGGCGGCGACGACGAGATGGCCGGCGGTGTGACCGTCGACGATGTCGCGCATCGACATCGCGGGGAGCTCGGTGGTGCTGTCGGTATGTCGGGTGGCGGAGTCGGTGATGGTCATGGTGTCTCCTTCGTGGTGCAGGCGATGGCCTGGATCTCGATGAGCAACCCGTCGATGGGCAGCGTCGTGATGGTGGTGGTGCGGGCGGGGACGCCCGCGGCCCCGGCGACGCTGCCGAGGAAGTACCGGGTGAACGCCGCATTCCACGCGGCGAAGTGGCGACGGTCGGCGAGGAAGCACTCGAGCCGGAGCACGTCCTTCCTGCTCGAGATGTGCTGGGACAGGACGTCGTCGAGTCGGGTGAGCACGTCATCGCACTGGTGCTCGAAGTCCGGGAACCGCGGGCACATCGCCACGGTGTCGATGCTCGCCAGGCCCGAGGTGTACACCAGGCCGGCGTGGACCCGGGCGGACGGGAAGCGGGGTGCGGTCTGTGTCATCGGCCGATCTCCACGACCCGGTCCGAGGTGACGGCCTGCACGTCGGCGGCGCCGGCGAGGGTCATGAGCACACGCAATTCCTCGGTCACGAGGTCGAGGACGCGGGTGACACCCGCCTCTCCCCCGGCCGCGACTCCGTACACGACAGACCGCCCGAGGACGACGGCATCCGCACCGAGTGCCAGTGCGACGAACACGTCTGCGCCACTGCGGAACCCGCTGTCGACCAGGACGGGTACGCCGGAGCCGACCGCTGCCCGGACGGCGGGGAGCGCCGCGAGGCTCGACGGTGCCGGGTCGACCTGGCGCCCGCCGTGGTTGGACACCACCACCCCGGTGGCACCGGCGTCCATGGCCCGCAGCGCGGTGGCCGGCGTCAGGACGCCCTTGGCGATCCACGGGAGCCGGAATCGCCTGGCCGCCCGGCTCAGGTCGTCCCACGTCCAGGCGCTCCCGCCGCCGGACATCAACTGCCCCATGACCTCCGCGACGCGTGGCGCGTCGTCGGACGCGACCGGGGTGTTGCCGCAGAACGGCGTGAGATCGGGAGAGAACCGGTTCCGCATGTTGCGGGTCCGGAACCCGCCGACGGGGCAGTCGACGGTGACGCACAGGGCGTCGTACCCGATGTCGGCGATGCGTGCGGCGACGTCGACGGCTCCCGCGAAGGGGTGCAGCTGGGCGATCCGCGCTGCCGAGGGGGCTGCGGCCCGCAGGTCTGCGTAGGAGAAACTGCCGGCCTCGGGTGCGATGTCGACCACGCCGAACTCCTCGGCCGCACGCATGACCGCGCGATGACCGTCGGGATGGAACAGGGTGTCCCCGCCGAAGGGTGCGGCCAGCAGGGGTGCCGACAACGGGATCCCCAGCAGGCTCGTCCTCGTGTCGGGAAGGGCGACGCCGCTCATGGGTTCCGGTACGACGGCCCACCGCGAGAACGCCTGCCGGTTGCGCAGCAGCGTCGTCTCCCCGCCGGCCCCGCCCTCGAGGAAGTCGGCGACGTCGCCGGGGAGGACGCCCAGTGCGGTCTCGTGGATCTCGTCCAGCGACCCGAATTCGACGGCGGTCGGGTACATGGTGTCGGTCACGCCGTCACGCCTTCGGTCGCGACGGGCATCGGATCCTGCTGTGACACAGGCGCGGTGACGAGGTGTCGTCGTGAGTAGAGGAGGAACACCGCCACGCCGGCGGCGCTCCAGACCGCGAACCGAACCCATGTGAGCCCGTCCAGGGTGGTCAGCAACCAGACGCATCCGGCGATGGCGAGCACCGGGACGAGCGGCATGAGGGGGACGCGGAACGTCCGGGGTCGCTCGGGTGACCGGTAGCGGAGCACCATCACCCCGAGGGCGACTGCGGCGAACGCGAACAGTGCACCGATGTTGACCAGCTCGGCGACCGTGTCGATGGGGAGGAGCCCCGCGATCACCGCGCCGACGACACCGAGCACGAGCCCGAGGCGCCGCGGCGCGCCGCGTGACGACGTCGCCGACAGGCCCCGGGGCAGCATGCCGTCGCGGCAGAGGGCGAAGACCAGCCGGGTCTGACCGTAGAACAGCATGAGCAGGCCTTTGGTCAGCGCGATCACGGAGGCGACGAGGATGACGTCGCCGATCCATCCCGCGCCGAGCGCCTCGAGAGCGGTGGCCACCGGTGCTTCGTTGTTCAGGGACGGATAGGGGGCGACGCCGGTGAGGACGGCGGCGACGGCCACGTAGAGCACGGTGGCGATCACGACGGATCCGATGATCCCCCAAGGCAGGTCGCGACCGGGCCGCTTCGTCTCCTCCGCCGAGGTGGCGACGATGTCGAAGCCGAGGTAGGCGAAGAAGGCCAGTGCTGCACCGGCCGCGACACCGTGGACACCGAACGGGGCGAACGGGGTCCAGTGCGACGTCGAGATGTGCGGTGCCCCGATCGCGACCACCAGGACGAGCACACCGACGGTCACCACGACCAACGTCTTGACCACGGCCGCGGTCATGCGCACGTCGAGCACGAGGATGCCCACGATGACGGCGACGATCGCCACGGCCGGCACGTTGATCACCCCACCCGCCGACGGTCCCGCGGTGACAGCGGTCGGCAGGGTCACCCCGAACAGGCTCCTGCACGCGGCGGTGAACAGACCGGACCACCCGATCGCGACCGCGGATCCCGCGACGACCAACTCCAGCAACAGATTCCAGCCGACCAGGAACGCCGGACCCTCGCCCATCGACTCCCGCGTGTAGGTGTAGGCGCTCCCGGACCGCGGTGTCATCGACGCCAGCTCGCTGTAGCAGAGGGCGACCAGCACGCAGATGGCGCCTGCGAGCACGAAGGACAGCATGATGGCGGGGCCGGCCTTGGTGGCGGCGGCCACGCCCGTGGTGACGAAGATGCCGGCGCCGACGATGGCTCCGACCCCCATCGCGATGAGGTCGACGCGGCCGAGGCGTCGCCGGAGCGCCGGCGCGGCGGCAGTGGAAGCGGGCAGGTGGGACATGGGATCCTCGCGGTCGTTCGTGAACGGTGTCCGCGGGTACGACGTCGGGCCCGGCGGGGTGGTGGGGAGGTGTCAGACGAGCGCGTCCGACGGGGTCTCCGGCGTCGATGCCGGAGCCGGACGGCGCCTGCCGGCGACGACCGAGGTCATGAGCAGCCCGCCGAGAGCGACGGCGGCGACGACGACGGCCACCGACATCGACCAGGCGGTGGCCACGGCGCCGAACGCGATGGTGGCGACCGCGGCGAACAGGTAGGCGACGGCCGCATACCGCGCGGCGGCCCGGGCATGGTCACCCGGCGGGGACGCCGCGCTGACGATCCGCAGGCCGCACCGGTACGCGAGGCCCTGTCCCGTTCCCGCGACGACGCCGGCGACGAGCAGCACGGTCACGTCGGGGACGAGGGGGACGACACCGGCCACGAGCACGCCGACGACGATCAGCGTCTGCGCGACAACGGGTTCCGCGACACGCGATGTCGCCGGTACCACTCGCTGGACGATCCACGCGGCGACCAGGTAGACCGTCACCGGCGCCGCGAGGACCGCGAGATCGTCGGTGGCGAGCAGGGATGCGCCGTAACTCGGGAGCAGTGCGACCACGAGCCCGGCCGACACCCACGCCGAGACGCCGCTGACGTATCCGGTCACCGGCCGAGGAGCGCCGCCCGCCGGGACCCGCGAGGTCGACACCGTGGGGGCCGGGGAGTCGGCCGTCTCGGTGAGTGGGGCACGGTCGAGGACGACGCCGACCCCCGCGGCGGCGAGCAGTCCGGCGTGGACCAGATAGACCAGGACGGTCGGGGCGGGCAGATACTGCGCGCACACCGCCGCGGCGACGGTGCCCAGCGCGGATCCGAGGACGGTCGCGGTCGCCATCGTGGTGCGGCCGCGGTCGCCCGCCCGCTCCAGCACGAGACCGGAGATGGAACCCGTGACGAGGCCGACGGACACGCCCGCCGCGACGCGAGCGACGCATGCCACCGTCGCGGAGTCCGCGAACGCCATGACGATGTCGGCCGCCACCCCGGCGACCACCCCGACGGCGATGCGCCACCACCACCCGGTGCGGTCGGCGGGCCGTCCGAGCACGGCCAGGGTGGGGACGAGTGCGAGCAGGTAGGCCGCGAACACCACCGTGACCAGGAGCGGGGCCAGGTGCCACGTCGACCGGTACAGCGGCATCATCCCGGTCGCGAGATTGGGCTGGGCCATCACGAGGACGAAGAGGATCCCGGGCATCGCGACTCGCATGTCCGACTCCCTTCGTCATGAAATGAGAAGTTCTTGTCACTTGGCGGAGGACGCTAGCGCACCGTCGACGAATTGGGAAGATGTTCTCGGATAGAATCCGATGCATGGTGGTTCGGAACACATCCGCGCGGACTCGCAGCGACGCGATCCGCAGTCGATCCGCGCTCACCGACGCGGTGGAGCGTCTGCTCGAGGACGGTCGCGTCGACTTCTCCGTCCCGGAGCTCGCGAGTGAGGCCGGCGTCGGGGTCGCGACCGCCTACCGACACTTCCCCTCACCGTCGGATGCGTTGCACGCCTACTACTCCCGGGCCGCGGGCGAACTCACCGACGCGCTGCTGCGCATCGACGTCGACGACCCCGCCCGCCGGTTCGACGCCTACTGCGAGCAGTGGGTCGCCCAGGCGCAGGTGTGGGGTCCGGCCGTCCGACACATCCGCAGCCACGAGGGCTTCATCGAGCGCCTGGTCGCCGGTGATCCCGCGATCGTCGCGCTGCACGGCGCCCTGGCCGCGGTGGTGCAGGAGTTGATCGACGACGGGACGGTGCCCGCGTCCGATGTGACCGCGACGGTCCTGCTGTGGGTGACCGTCTTCGACGAGCGGGTGGTCTACGACCTCGCGCATCACCACGGCTGGTCGACCGTCCGGATCGTCGACCACCTCACACAGGCCGTGCGGGGTGCTCTGCGGTTCCGCGACACCCCCGGCGCGTGACGGCGAGGTGGACGACCGGGCAGAGTTGAGGGCATGGCCTCGCAGACCGACCTCGACTTCTGGTTCGACCCCGTGTGTCCCTTCGCCTGGATGACGAGCAAGTGGGTGCGCAGCGTCGCGCGGCAGCGTGACTACACCGTCGGGTGGCGGTTCATCTCGCTGCGACAGCTCAATGCCGGCGTCGACTACGACAGCCACTTCCCGCCCGAGTACGAGGCGCAACACACCGCCGGACTCCGGCTGCTGCGCGTCGCGTCGAGCATCCGTGACCGCCACGGCGACGAGGCCGTCGGACCGTTATACGAGGCGCTGGGCACCGCGATCTTCGACACCGAGGTGGCCCCCGACGACGCCGACGGCCAGGCCCGGCGTGGGACACCGGAGTTCCTCACCCCGATCCTCGCCGGCCTCGACCTCCCGGCCGACCACGCCGACGCCCTCGACGACGAGGCCCGTGACGCGGGCATCCAGGCCGAGACCGACCGGGCGCTGGAACTGACCGGCAAGGATGTCGGCACGCCCATCCTGCAGTTCTCGCCGCCCACCGGCGTCGCCTTCTTCGGCCCCGTGATCAGCCGACTGCCCGACGACGCCGACGCCCTCGAACTCTGGGACCACGTCATCGGACTCGCGAGCTTCCCCGGCTTCGCCGAGATGAAGCGGTCGCTGCGCGAACGACCGCAGCTCCGGGCGTTCGGTGTCGAGCCCGGGGCCGAGGGCCTCACCGAGGACTGGCACTCCGGGAGTCGTCGGCAGAAGAAGTAGCCGGATCCTCGCGCGACAGTCGCGCGGCGTACCACGCGCACATCATCAGCTGGATCTGGTGGAAGACCAACAGCGGCAGGACGATCAGTCCGATCTGCTGGTTCGCGAACAGGACGGCGGCCATCGGCAGTCCCGTCGCGAGGCTCTTCTTCGTGCCGCAGAACTGGATGGCGACCGCGTCGGCGCGGGAGAACCGGAATCGTCGGGCGACCCACCCGGTGAGGACGAGCATGACGGCGACGAGAACGATCGAGCCGCCGATGACGACGAGGATCTGCCACCAGCGGACGATCGACCAGATGTGCTCGCGGACGCCCTCGCTGAACGCGACGTAGACGACCAGCACGATCGACCCGCGGTCGACGAGTTTGGTCGGGCCGGCGTGGCGGGTGAGGAACCCGCCGACGAGCGGTCGGGCGAGCTGTCCGACGACGAACGGCACCAGGATCTGCAGGACGATCTGCAGGATCGCCGACGCGTCGATGTGGACGCCGGACCCGCCGCTGAGCAGCGCCACCACCAGCAGCGGCGTGAGGACGACGCCGATCAGGTTCGACGCGGACGCGCTGACGATTGCTCCGGCGACGTTGCCGCGGGCGATCGAGGTGAACGCGATCGACGACTGCACCGTCGACGGCAGCAGGCACAGGAAGACGACGCCGAGCGCGAGATCGTCGCCGAGGACCGGGCTCGCGAGCGGGCGCAGCGCGACGCCGATCAGCGGGAACAGCACGAACGTGAACGCCAGGATCGTCAGGTGCAGACGCCAGTGCGTGAGGCCCTCGAGCGCCTCGCGCGGGTGCATCCGCGCGCCGTAGAGAAAGAACAACAGCGCGATCGCCGCGATGACGACCCACGACATGATGTCCGCGAACACCCCACGGGCCGGTAGGACCGACGCGACGACGACGGCGGCGAGAATCGCCAGGATGAAGCCGTCGACGTGGAGTCTCTTCAGCACCGCGCGGCAGAGTCGGCGGTGCCGCACGCGCCGGCCAGGACGCAGGATCCGCAGCCGCCGGTGCCACACGACGACTCGTCCTCGTCGGCGTCCGGCACGCGGGCCGCGGCGCGCAGACCGAACGACGCGCCCGCGCCGACGATGACCACGGCGGCGACGAGTGCGACCGCCGCGAAGACGAGACCGGTCACCGACCCGGCCGCGAGGCCCAGGACAGCCCCGAGGACCGCGATGAGTCCCGCGCCGAGGAGCCCGGGCCCGGCGACGGCGTGCGCGGCACGGAAGGCGTCGTCGGACCGCAGGGTCAGCGGCGTGCGGATGCCGACGAACCGGTTGCGCGGCAGGCGGCGCGTCACACCGAGCGCACCGACCACGAGCACCACGACGGCCAGGACGGCGTCGACGAGTCCCAGGGCGAGGGCTGCGGTGGTCACCGACCCAGGATACGAGGCGCCCGCGACCGGGGGTCTGCGGGCCTGTGGCCACGCTTTACGCTGGTCAGGTGACGAGCGACACCACCTCCGCCACCGGCCACCGCTACACCGCGGCGCTCGCCGGCGACATCGAGGCCCGCTGGCAGCGGATCTGGACCGAGCGGGGCACCTTCGAGGCGCCCAACCCGGTCGGTCCGCTCGCGGGTGACCTCGGTGGCACCACCGACAAGCTGTTCGTGCAGGACATGTTCCCCTACCCCTCGGGCTCGGGGCTGCACGTCGGCCACCCCCTGGGCTTCATCGCCAGCGACGTCTACGCCCGGTTCCACCGGATGATCGGCGTCAACGTCCTCCACACGATGGGCTTCGACGCGTTCGGCCTGCCCGCCGAGCAGTACGCGGTGCAGACGGGGACCCACCCGCGCACCACCACCGAGGCGAACGTCGAGCGCTACCTCGCCCAGATCCGTCGACTCGGTCTGGGTCACGACGAGCGTCGTCGCGTCTCGACCACCGACGTCGACTTCTACAAGTGGACGCAGTGGATCTTCCTGCAGATCCACGGGGCCTGGTACGACGAGGACGCCGACCGCGCCCGTCCTGTCGCCGAGCTGATCGCCGAGTTCGAATCCGGGGAGCGGACGCCGCCCGACGGGTCGGTGTGGGCCGACCTCGACGATGCGGCCAAATCAGCAGTCGTCGACTCGTATCGCCTGGTCTATCAGTCGGACTCGATGGTCAACTGGTGTCCCGGATTGGGGACCGTGCTGGCCAACGAGGAGGTCACCGCCGACGGCCGAAGCGATCGCGGCAACTTCCCGGTGTTCCGGAAGCGTCTGCGGCAGTGGATGATGCGGATCACCGCGTACTCCGACCGCCTTCTCGACGACCTGGAGCTGCTCGACTGGCCCGACAAGGTGAAGTCGATGCAGCAGAACTGGATCGGACGGTCCCGCGGCGCGCGGGTGTCGTTCTCGATCCCCGGCGTCGACACACCGGTCGAGGTGTTCACCACCCGTCCCGACACCCTGTTCGGCGCGACCTACATGGTGCTCGCGCCCGAACACGAGCTCGTCGACCGCATCGTCACGGAGGCGTGGCCCGCCGACGTCGACTCCCGCTGGACGGGCGGCGCCGCGACCCCCGCCGACGCGGTCGCCGCCTATCGCGCCTCCATCGCCGCGAAGTCCGACCTGGAACGCCAGGAGAACAAGGAGAAGACCGGCGTCTTCACCGGGGCGTATGCGGTGAATCCGGTGAACGGCGAACAGGTCCCGGTGTTCATCGCCGACTACGTGCTCATCGGGTACGGCACCGGCGCCATCATGGCCGTCCCCGCCCACGACGCGCGTGACTTCGAGTTCGCGACCGCGTTCGGCCTGCCCATCGTCGAGGTCATCGGGTCCGAGGAGGGCGTCGCCGGGGCCGCCTACGTCGGCGACGGGCCGCTGGTGAACTCCGACTTCCTGAACGGCCTGCGGGTCGACGAGGCGAAGGCCGCCATCATCGAGCGCCTCGAGGCGGACGGGACCGGCACGGGCACAGTCCAGTACAAGCTGCGTGACTGGCTGTTCGCGCGGCAGCGGTACTGGGGTGAGCCCTTTCCCATCGTCTACGACGATGCGGGACAGGCCCATCAGATCCCCGAGTCACAGCTGCCGGTGGAGCTGCCCGAGGTCGACGACTTCGCGCCGGTCTCCTTCGATCCCGACGACGCCGACAGCGTGCCCTCTCCCCCGCTGGCGAAGGCGACGGACTGGGTGAACGTCGACCTCGACCTCGGTGACGGCCTGAAGCACTACACCCGCGACACCAACGTCATGCCCCAGTGGGCGGGCAGCTCCTGGTATCAGCTGCGCTACATCGACCCCACCGACGAGAGCCGCTTCTGCGAGCCCGAGAACGAGCAGTACTGGATGGGTCCGCGGCCGGATCTGCACGGCGAGAAGGACCCCGGTGGACTGGACCTCTACATCGGTGGTGTCGAGCACGCGGTCCTGCACCTGCTCTATTCGCGCTTCTGGCACAAGGTCCTGTTCGACCTGGGTCACGTCAGCTCGGCCGAGCCGTACCGGAAGCTGTACAACCAGGGCATGATCCAGGCGTTCGCCTACACCGACGCGCGCGGCATCTACGTGCCGGCCGAGGAGGTCGAGGAGCGCGACGGTGGGTTCGTCCACCAGGGGGAGCCGGTTCGTCGCGAGTACGGGAAGATGGGCAAGTCCCTCAAGAACTCCGTCGCGCCGGACGACATCTGCCGCGACTACGGCGCGGACACCCTCCGCGTGTACGAACTGTCGATGGGACCGCTGGACCAGTCGCGGCCATGGGCGACGAAGGACGTCGTCGGCGCGCAGCGGTTCCTGCAGCGTGTGTGGCGTCTCGCGGTCGACGAGGAGTCGGGCGGAGTGCGCCTGACCGACGAGGCACCGGCTGACGAGACCGTGAAGACGTTGCACCGCACCATCGCCGGTGTCCGCGACGACTACGCGGCGCTGCGGTTCAACACCGCGATCGCCAAGCTCATCGAGTACACGAACCACCTGACGAAGCAGTACCCGGACGGCGCACCCCGTGATGCGGTGTCGCCGTTGGTCTCGATGGTGGCGCCGGTGGCCCCGCACCTCGCGGAGGAACTGTGGTCGGCGCTGGGCCATGACGAGTCGCTGGCGCACGGGCCGTTCCCGGTGGCCGACGAGTCGCTGCTCGTCGAGGACACCGTCGAGATCCCCGTGCAGGTGAAGGGCAAGGTGCGCAGCCGGATCACGGTCGCGGCCGAGGCCGACGAGGCGACGGTGGTGGGTGCGGCGTTGGCGGACGACAAGATCGCCGCCCTCCTCGACGGTGAGCCGCGCAAGGTGATCTACGTGCCCGGCCGCATGGTGAACGTCGTCCCGTAGGGCTGACGAGATGACCGCGACGAGGGTCGTGCCCACCGCGTCGACGCCGCGGTTCGTGCTGATCCTCATCGGCGTGGGCGGCTTCCTCGACGCGTACACATACCTGACGCGCGGGGGAGTGTTCGCGAACACGCAGACGGGCAACGTGATCCTGCTCGCGACGTCGAGCGCCGCGGGGGAGTGGCACCGGGCGGTCGCGCACCTGTGGTCGATCCTCGCGTTCGTCGTCGGGGTGCTGGTGGCGACGATGCTGCGCACGTGGTGGCGGGACGCGACGAGCGCGGCGCTGTTGCTGTCGGTGACCCTTGCCCAGGCCGTGGTGCTGGCAATCGTCGCTGCCGTGCCGGGCTCGTGGCCGAATGTCGTTGTCACCGTGCCCATCGCGTTCGTCGCGGCGATGCAGATGGAGCTGTTCCGGACCATCGGCGGCTTGCCGATCATCACCATCGCCACCACCGGCAACCTGATGAGATTCGTCGAGTCGATGCACGCAGCGGTGACGCAGCGCGACGCCGACAGTCGTCGTCGGTGCGCGCTCTACAGCGCGGTCGTCGCCGCGTTCGCCGGGGGAGCGGTGGTCGGCGCGGTCGTCTCCCGATGGCTGGGGACGCCCGCTGTCGCGGTGTGCGCCGTCGCGATGGCCGTCGTCGCGCTGTTCGTGCTCCTCGACGCCCGTCAGATCGACGGCGACACAGCCGAACCGGAGGGCTGAGCAGGTCCCGCGAGCGACCGTCTGTGCTGTTCGCGGTACTCGGTCGGCGTGCACCCGAACCTCGCCCGGACGGCCTTCGACATGTGCGCCGAGTCGGCGTAGCCCCATCGGGCCGCCACCGACGCGATGGACCTGTCGCCGTCGGCGAGGTCCCGGCAGCATGCGTCGAGTCGGCGGTCACGGACAGCGGCACCGAAAGTCGTTCCGGCCCTCTCGAACGCACCGTGCAGTGTCCTCACCGACACGCCGATCGCACGCGATGTCTCGGCGGCCGAGATCCGCCCCGATGTCAGGTGAGCGCTGATGTGCCGGATCGCCGCCAGGCGGTGCATGTCGGCCGCGGCCATCGCCGACGGCGCGTCGTGGCCCGAGGTGCGCGCAGTCAGGACGGCACGGGTGACATCGGTGTGCGCCAGGCCCAGCAGCCGGCGTTCCGCGGCGTCATCCATCGCGGGCACCTGGCGCCACGTCTCGAGCAGGAGCGCCCGCGCGATCGCGGCGCTGGCGTCTCCGCTGCCGAAGGTGGTGGCGGTCGCGGCTCGAGCCGGATCGGCCAGCACCCCGGCAAGCGACTCCCGCGGGAGCCGTAGGGACAGGACCCGCCAGAGACCGGGGGAGTCGGGGGTCCCCGACGGCTCGCGGTAGTCGAGGAAGTACGGACGAGTGGAGTCCACGATCGCGAACTCACCGGGCCGCACCACGCACTGTCGACCGTCCTGCTCGGTTCGGCACTGGCCGTCGAGCTGCAGGTTGACGAACACGACGTCGTCGCTCGTCCGTGCGACCTCTCTCCTCCCGTGCCGTACGAGCTGGGCGCAGGAAGCGATCTCGGCGACGTTCGAGCTGCCGAGATCTCTCGACCTGACCCATCCGGGCAGGCCGGATGCTGCGTGGCTCCGCCGACGGTGCTCGGCCGATCGCTGCGGGTCGAGCGGCGTGAAGGCCTGACACAGGACGTCGGACCAGAAGCCGACCTGGTCGTTGTCGGAGAGCTCCGCGGTGGTCCAGGACTTGATCATCGAACGCTCCAGGCTCCTCGGATCACCCGACGCTAGGGCGCCGCTGTGTGCGCTGTGCGGCGTCGACGTAACGGCTGAGGTATCGAGGGCTCACGGCCGAGGCCCCCCGGCGGTGAGAAAGCCGAACGGGCGCGGATGTGCACGTATCTCCTGTGAGGACTGCAGGTCGGTACAAGAGCGCGCCGCGGTCCTCGCTCCACGATGGACGCCACACCATCCCCTCGACGACGAGGACACCCGTTCCGACACACGAAGGACACACCATGACCCTGAGTTTCGAGTTGAGCCCCGAGCAACTGGGGGTGCGCCTGCAGGCGCGTCAGGTCGCCGACGAGGTGCTGACCCAGGTCGCTGCCGTCACCGAGGGCCTCGAGAGGCCCGAGGACCGGTTCTATGCACTACAGCCGGTGTACAAGCAGCTCGTCGAGATGGGCTTCCTGAAGGGGCTGGTGCCGAACGACTACGGCGGCAACTACTTCGACAACCTGACGTTCGCTCTCGCCGCCGAGGAGCTCTCGCGCGTGGACATCAACGTCCCGTCCGCGCTGCTGGGCACCGGGCTCGGCCTGAGCCCGATCATCCACTTCGGCACCGAGGAGCAGAAACAGCGGTGGCTGCCGTTGTTCTGCGACGACCAGCCTCGTCTGGCGGCGATCGCCTACACCGAGGTCACCGGCGGCGCGAACTACGACAGCCCCGATCCGACCGTCGGCGTACGGACCTTCGCCACCCGTGACGGGGACGAGTGGGTGATCAACGGTTCGAAGCACTACACGACCAACGGATCCGGATGGGACGGCCTCGGTGCCGACATCATCAGCGTCGTCTGCCGGACCGATCCCGACCTCCCGCCCGCCGAGTCGCTCGCGGTCATCGTGGTGGAGCGCGGGACGCCCGGGGTGACGGTCACCGACATGATCGACACGATGGGGCACCGCGCGACGAACTCGCCCCGCATCGAGTTCACCGATGTGCGTGTCCCGGTGGGCAACCTCGTCGGCCGGCCCGGTCAGGGCCTCGACATCGTGGCGACGGCGTTCTCGTGGACCTGCTCGTCGATCGCGGCGGCGTGTGTGGGGCGGATGCGTGCCGCGTTCGACTACGCGCACCGTTTCGCCATGACCGACAAGCGATCCGGACCGGTGCCGGTCATCGAGTACCAGAACGCCGGGTACATGCTCGCCGACATCAAGACGAGGATCGAGGCCGTCCGCTACTTCGCCTGGAAGGCGGGTGATCACTTCGACCGGACGGGTGGGAGAGACCGCGAACTGGCCAACGCCGCCAAGGTCTTCGCGTCCGAGACCGCGGTGCAGGTCGTGTACGACGCGATGCGGCTCGTCGGCGTCGACGCCTACACGAACCTGACGCCCATCGCGTCGATCATGGAGGACGTCCTGTGCTTCCCCGTCTACGACGGCGGCAACATGGGGGTGCGCCGGCGGAACCTGCACAATCTCCTCAAGGACCCGACGTTCGATCCGCTCGGCCCGGCCGAGAACCGCCTGTCGACGAGCTGACCGGGGGTCACTTCGCGGGCAGCGTGAGCACGAAGGCCGCCGCACGATCCACCCAGTCGCCGAGCTGCTCGTCGTCGGTGAGACCGGGTGGGTCGATGCGGAGCCATCCGCGAGCGGGCCTGCCGGACATGATCATCGGGCCGACATGGTCGCGGGCGAGCAGTGCGTCGACCTCGTCGGGATCGACCCGGACCATCAGCCCTTGCTGCTTGCTGAGGATGACGACGGCCATGTGACCGTCGACGAGGAACGCGAGGCCGCCGAACATCCGTTTCTCGGTGAGGTGCGGCTCGGTCTCCATCGCATCGCGGATGCGGTCGGCCAGCGCCTCGTCGTACGTCATGCGACTAGTGGGTGGCGATCGCGTTCGGGTCGGATTCGACGTGGCGATGCGACAACTCGCGCAGCGCGCGGAACACCCGTCGGGACGACTCCGCCCACGGCATGAGGATCGGGAACACGTGGAACATGCCCTCCTCCTCCATCGCGTACACGGTGACCCCTGCCGAGGACAGGCCCTCGGAGAACTTCCGGATCCCGTCGCGGAACATCTCGTCGGCACCCCAGCAGACGAAGGTGGGCGGGAACCAGTCCGGATGCGGCTTGCCGTAGATCGCAGACACCCGTTCGTCGTTGGGCTGGACGCCCTGCAGGTAGGGGCTCACGGGCACGTTCCAGGGGAGGATGTCGAGCTGGGCGTTGGCGGTGATCGACGGGTGGTTGAGGTCGAGGTCGACCTCGGGCGAGAAGAGCATCACCGCAGCCGGTCTCGGCAGTTCGTGGTCGTGCAGGTAGGACACCAGTGACGTCGCCAGCCCGCCGCCACCGGAATCGCCGGCGATGACGAGGTGCTCGGGATCCACGCCACGCTCCAGCAGTCCGCGATAGACGTCGGCGGCGTCGTGCACACCGGCGGGGAACGGGAACTCCGGTGCCATCCGGTAGTCGGCGATGAACACCTCGTACCCGGTGATGTTCACCAGCGACGCGGCGAAGGCCGAGTACATGATCGGCGACGTCCCGATGTACCCGCCGCCGTGGAGGTAGAGCACCGTCGCGGTGATGGTCTCCTTGTCGGTGACCTGCTCGACGTACTCGTCGGAGCTGGCCTTCGACCGGCACCAGATGCCCTCGACGCCACCGATCGTGTCGTCGGTGATCTCGACGCCGTCGGTGACGCTGATGAACGGTGGCATGACGACGCGGCAGATCTCGTCGAGGATCTTCTCCATCGAGCGGAACTCCTCGATGGGCAGTGACATCGCGTAGCCCATGAACGAGCGGATCGTCTGCCGGGTGACCGACTGCCCGATGTTGTCGAGCAGTCCGCCCGGGCCCTTCCAGAACCTCCGGAACGGGACCCGTGCGAGACCGTTGAGCATGCTCTCGGCCAGGCCGACCATCGCCAGCGCCGTCACCGGTGCCGACGCGGTCTCGACCTCAGGACGATCCGCCATCACCATGCGGGTCAGTGTAGGGAACCCGGCATGGTGACGGCGGCGTCGTGCGTCAGGCCGCGTCGGTGACCTCGGCCCCTGCCGTCGCCTCCCCTGCCTCCTCGAGCGCGACCGCGACGATGTCGGCGACGTCGGTCATCGGGCGCACGTCGAGCGCCTCGAGGACCTCGGCCGGGACGTCGTCCAGGTCGGGCGCGTTGCGGTGCGGGACGAACACGGTCGACAGTCCGGCCCGCTGGGCGGCCAGGAGCTTCTGCTTGACGCCACCGATGGGCAGCACGCGCCCGTTCAGCGTGACCTCGCCGGTCATGCCGACATCTGCGCGCACCCGGCGACCGGTCGCCATCGACACCAGCGCGGTGACCATGGTGACGCCCGCCGACGGACCGTCCTTGGGGATCGCACCCGCGGGGACGTGGACGTGGATGCCCTTCTCCAGCGACGCCGGATCGACGCCCAGTTGTTCGGCGTGCGATCGCACATAGGACAGCGCGATCTGAGCCGACTCCTTCATCACGTCGCCGAGCTGACCGGTGAGGTTCAGACCCGGCTTGCCGTCGGTGGCGGTCGCCTCGATGTAGAGGACGTCACCGCCCATGCCGGTCACGGCCAGACCCGTCGCCACGCCCGGCACCGCCGTCCGCTCGTCGGAGTCCGGGGTGAAGCGCGGCTTGCCGATGAAGTCGGTGAGGTTGTCGACATCGACCGTCACCGATTCCGTCGACCCGTCGGCGAGGCGCGTGGTGGCCTTGCGCAGCGCCGTCGCGAGGAACCGCTCGAACTGGCGGACACCCGGTTCACGGGTGTGGTTCGCGGCGATCTCGCGCAATGCGTCGTCGGTGACGAGGACCTCGTCCTCGGTCAGCGCGGCACGCTCCCGCTGCCGGGGCAGCAGGTGATCGCGGGCGATGGCCACCTTGTCGTCCTCGGTGTAGCCGTCGATGGTGATCAGCTCCATGCGGTCCAGCAGCGGACCCGGGATCTGTTCCACGACATTGGCGGTTGCGAGGAACACGACGTCCGACAGGTCGAGGTCGAGGTCGAGGTAGTGGTCGCGGAACGTGTGGTTCTGCGCCGGGTCGAGCACCTCGAGCAGCGCCGCGGCAGGGTCACCCCGGAAGTCCGAGCCGACCTTGTCGACCTCGTCGAGCAGGACGACCGGGTTCATCGAGCCGGCCTCGTTGATGGCCCGCACGATGCGTCCGGGCAGCGCGCCGACGTAGGTACGACGGTGCCCGCGGATCTCCGCCTCGTCGCGGACACCACCGAGGGCCACGCGGACGAAGTTGCGGCCCAGCGCCTTCGCGACGCTCTCGCCCAGCGAGGTCTTGCCGACCCCGGGGGGCCCGGCGAGCGCCAGCACGGCACCCGACCCGCGGCCGCCGACGACCTGCAGGCCGCGTTCGGCGCGACGAGCACGCACCGCGAGGAACTCGACGATGCGGTCCTTCACGTCCGACAGCCCATGATGGTCGGCGTCCAGGATGCGCCGCGCCTCGACGATGTCGGTCGAGTCGGTGGTCGTCACCGACCACGGCAGGTCGAGGACGGTGTCGAGCCAGGTGCGAATCCACCCGGTCTCGGGGCTCTGGTCGCTGGCGCGTTCCAGCTTGTCGACCTCGCGCAGCGCCGCGGTGCGGACCGCGTCGGGGAGATCGGCGGCCTCGACGCGAGCGCGGTAGTCGTCGGAGCCCTCGGGCTCACCCTCGCCGAGTTCCTTGCGGATGGCGGCGAGCTGCTGACGCAGCAGGAACTCCTTCTGCTGCTTCTCCATGCCGTCGCGGACGTCGTCGGCGATCTTGTCGTTGACCTCCACCTCGGCGAGGTGGTCGGTGGTCCATCCGATCAGGGCACGCAGCCGGTCGGCGACGTCCGGCGTCTCCAGCAGCTGCCGCTTCTGGACGTCGGTCAGGTAGGACGCGTAGCCGGCGGTGTCGGCGAGGGCCGACGGTTCGGTGAGTCGGTTGACCGAGTCGATGACCTGCCACGCCTCACGGCGCTGCAGGATCGCCAGCACGAGCTTCTTGTACTCGGCGGCGAGCTCGCGGACCTCGTCGGTGACGGGGCCCTCCTCGACGAGGTGCACCTCGACCCACAGTGCCGCGCCGGGGCCGGTGGTGCCGGAGCCGATGTGGGCACGGGACTCGCCCTTCACCACGGCGGCCGGTTCGCCGCCGGCCAGGCGGCCGACCTGCACGATCGAGGCGACGACGCCGTGCGAGGGGTAGCGGTCCTCGAGCCGCGGGGCGACGAGCAGCTTGTTCGAGCCGCCGGCTGCCTGTGCGGCGTCGACCGCGGCGCGGGCCGCGTCATCGAGTTCGAGGGGGACGACCATCCCGGGCAGGACGATCGGGTCGGTCAGGAACAGGACGGGGAGACGTTCGCTCATGGTTCCTCCAGTGTTGAGCACTGACCGCTCAACCGACCCTGGACTTGAGGTGTTCCCGCTCAACCCGGGTTTTCGTCCAGAGCGAAATCCGAGTCCGTCAGGAGGGGGCCGCACCGACGATCGCGTCGATGGTCCACCGGCCCGGCGTCGGTGACGACACGTACACGGAATCCTGCCGGGCGACGGTGCCGACGCCGTCCGCGGTCCGGATGCGGACGTCGACGAGCAGTCGCGCGGTCGACTCCGTCGTGGTCACGCTCGCGCACCAGCCGTCCGTGGAGGAGGGCAGTCCCGCGATCCACGTCTGCAGGTCGTCGGTCGACGGGACGACCGCGCCGGTCGACATGGCGGCACGCGCGCCAGCGACGGAGCGATCGGTGACGGCAGCCTCCAGGAACGCGGCGACCGCACCGACCGGGGTCGTCGGGTCCTGACTTTCGGCGACGGTCGTCGTCGCACCCCGGGTTCCCGGGTCGCAGAACGGGACCCGCGCCTGGGTGGGCGAGTCACCGCGGGTGAGGAACACGGTGAGACCGACCGCGACGGCGACGACCACGAGGCCGACGGCCGCGACGATGAGCCGCGTCGGTCGTCGGCGGCTGGAGCGGGCGCGTCGTTGACCGGCGACCGCGAGTTGTTCCAGGCCCGCCGACCACGACTCGGGCGACCGGTACTCCGTCGCGGCGAGCGGTGGCGCCTCGGGGGAACCGCGCGGCGGTTCCGGGTCGCGCAGGGCGAACCACGGGGGCTCGGGCAGCGGCGCCCGGGGCGGCTCGGGGCGGCCCGTGTCATCGGAGGTGTCGGGGTCGTGGGGGGTGTCGGGCTCGCCGAGGTGCGGGCGGTCGGGGCCGTCGGTCACTGCGGCACCTCGCCACGGATCCTCATGTCGCCGGGCTCCCCGTCGACCGTGGCCCGGAGCGCGAAGCTGGTGGCGTTGCCGCCCGGTGGCCGCGTGCTCAGCGTGAGCAGCACGGTGTCGGGTGCGGTCTGGCGCATCCGGATGCAGTAGGTGCTGCCGACGGGGAACCCGGTGAGCGCGTCGTCGATCAGGCGATCGGTCCCCATCGGCTGGTTCTCCCGGATGGCGCGCTTCGCGCGGGCGGCGTCACGGGCGGTGATGATCGACCAGTGGTAGTCGGCCACCACCCCGAGCGCCGACCGGTAGTCGCCGGGACCGCGGGTCACCGTCTCGCCGGGCGTCGCAGTCGACGGGTCACACGGGATGGGTGTCTCCGCGGGCAGACCGGCGATCGACACCGACCCCGATGGTGCGGTCGCGTACCGCGGGGCGGGTGATGCACCGCAGCCCGCGACGCCGACCGCCAGGGCGACGAGCCCGAACGACCCGGTGATGCGGAGGCGCGACACCTGACGCAGATTACTGGTGGGCTCCACTCACCTGCGGTGCTTGCCCCCGGTGGACGCCGCGGCGTACTGCGGATACGCGATCTGCAGGCCCGGGAACGCCTTCTGTGCCTGCCTACCGGCGTCGAACACCGCGGCGGCAACAGAGTCCCGGGCGGTCTGCGCGACGACGCCGGCCGCCTTGTACGGAGCGTCTGCGGCGTCGTGGCCGATGGAGATGGGGACGTCGACGGCGCCGAGCCTCACCGAGCCCGAGATGTCGCCGTTCTTCGCCACGACGTAGTCGACCTTCGCGCCGCCGGGCAGGTTCGTGCGGTCGAGGTGCAGCTCGTACTGGTTCGCGTCGGGGTTCGGCGGAGCAGGCTTCGACTTGCTGGGGTCCTCGCTGGTCGCGCCGCCGATCGGGGCGTTCGGGTCGCCGCCCGGATCGCCCGCGCCGACGGCGTATCCGACCGCGCCGCCGATGATCCCGCCGACGACAGCCCCCAGGGCGCCGCCGCCGGCAGCACCAGCGACAGCGCCGACCGCGGGGCCGGCCGCGAGCCCGATGAGCGCGCCGGGGCCCGCGAGGGCCCCTGCGGCTGCAGCTGATCCAGGAGGACCAGCAGGTGCGCCGAGAACCAGACCGGTGATGGCTCCCGCGGCCGCACCCACGCCAGCACCCACAGGGAGTCCGACCACCCCGCCGACCACCGCCGACGGGATGCCGAGTGCGAGTGCACCAGCCGTGCCACCGACCAGGATGCCGACGGTGGTGGACGCGGCGGTACGGGCGGCCTGGTCCTTCGGGAAGCCGATGGACTCGTAGTAGGTGGCGACGCGGGCCTCGATGGTCGCGGCCTGGCCGTTGAGGTTCCGGGCGTCCGCGTCCGACAGCCAGGCCGGCTGCGGGGTGCGGATGTTGCCCAGCTTGATGATGCCGGGCCGGGGGAGGATCGGGTTCACCGGCGCGACGCGACGCGGCGCGGTGAGAACCGGCGGCACCGGGTTGTAGGTGCCGGAGTACACCGGCGGGGTGTAACCCGGGGAGTCCTCGTAGATGACCGGCGCATCGTAGGTCGGTGCCGGGATGATGCTGGGCCCGACCGGCGGGGGCGGCGCCTGCGGCGTCGGGGTGGCCGGTGCGGTGCCCGGCGCCGTACCCGGTGCGGTGCCGGGGGCCGTGCCGGGTGCCGTCTCGTTGCTCGGCGGCGCGGTGCCCGGCGCGGGTGCGGCGACCGCCTGCCCGGCGGCGGCCGACGCCAGCGCCGCTGCCAGCACCACACCGGCGGTCGTACGGGTCATCCTCTGCGAATGACGCTGTGGCACGGTGCTTCTCCTCGTGATCGGTCCAGCGCAGCCAGGACCGCACCCTCCGACCCCGAGCCGCCCGCTACCCCCGGACGAAATGGTGAGCAGAGTCAATCACGTACGTATGCACGAGACAAACGGGGGCTGTGGATATCGATCACACCGATCGGGACGGGTCGACGATGAGCCAGGCGATCTCGTCGACGACCTCGTCGGGCAGGGGCTGTGCGCCGTACATCACCTGGCGGGCCAGCAGGCCGTCGACGGCGATGCGGAACAGCTCCGCACGAGCCGCCCCGATGGGGTTGCCCGCGGCAGCGAAGCCCTCGCTCACGGCGCGGACGAACTGCGCCTGCTGCTCGTCGAAGGCCGCCTTCACCTCCGGGCTGGTCACCGACTCGCCGCGGAGGTGATGCCGTGAGATGACACGCAGCCGGTTGTCGCCCGACGTCATCTCCCGCACGAACCCGGTGAGCGCGGCGACGACGGTCTCCGGGGACCAGTCCTCGAGGGCGAAGAACCGCACCACGGTGTCCAGGTCGCGGCGGAAGACCTCCTCGAGCGCCAGCGACAGCAACTTCGACCGTGACGGTGCGTGGTAGTTGACGGCGCCCTGGCCCAGACCCGCTTGCGCGTCGACAGCGCGATGGGTGAACCCGCGGGGGCCGCGCTCGGCGAGGACGACGACCGCGGCCGCCATGATGCCGTCGCGGCGTGTCGACCCGGGTGCGGGCGCAGGACTGTCGGTGCCGGCATCCGAGGTGGGTGCAGATGCGGCGGATGGAGCGTCGATGGGTCAATCCTCCCGTGGCGACGACCGACCCCCGACGCGGCCGAGACAGCTGTTGGTGAGGTCACGGTAGTGCACCGCGGGATCCTGGAGGATGTCCAACCCGGCGCGAACGTTCTGGTGAGGCCCGCACACGAGGCTCTATGCTCAACCGATGTTGAGAGCCCTCTCGGCTGCGCGACGGAGTCGTTCTGTCCGGTACCGGGGTTACCGGGCCGAGGACCACGCAGGGCCGTACGCCAAGTACTTCACGCCCCACACCGACCCCCCGCAGCAGGGTGTCGCCGACGCGGTCGCGGGCGGTCCGCTCGCCCCTGCGTCGATCCCGCCGTTCGAGCGGATCGCCGACGACCTGCGTCCGACGGGGTACTCGCCGATCGAGTTCGGCTACGGGCAGCGACCCGACGGGGTCCTGTTCGTCGCCGCGCTCACCACGATGCCGCGAAACACGGCGGCGATGTGGGACTGGTGGTTCGGGTGGCACTCGGACGAGTCGGCGAAGTACAAGCTGTGGCACCCCGACGCGCACGAGTACGCGTCGATGAAGAAGGACACGACGTCGGCCACCATCCCCGACCGCGCGCGGTACGTCGGGAACACCAGTTACGTCGACGAGCTGATCGGGCCGAAGCTGCAGCAGCTCGGCATCGCGTTCCGCGATCCCCGGAGCATCGGTCTGACGGTCCCCGACGGCCACACGATCATCGCCGGCCGGGTCGGTAGTTCCATCGCCCCGGTCGATCTCGGGTGGTTGGCGCACCAGGTGCGTCCGGTGTCCGGTGGAGTCGAGATGCGGAGCCGATTCCACCTGAACATCCGTGGTCTGCACGTCCCCGATCTCGCGCAGGCGGCGTGCGCGATCGGTCGTGGCGCGTCGGTCGACCCGGGCGACCTCGTCCTCGGCGTCGACTTCGCCCGGGACCTGTTGCTGCACTGCGGCCAGGAGATGAACCACCTCTCACGGTTCCTGCCGGAGCTGCACCGCGAGCTCTCCGGGGGTCGTACGACGTAGCCTCGCCGCATGGGGACAGCGACCGACACACGGCTCGAGGCGCATCGCCGCATCGATGCCTCGCCCGCGGCGATCTTCGCCGTCCTGACCGATCCGCAGGGTCACGTGGCGATCGACTCGTCGGGGATGCTGATGGCCGCCGACGGCGAGCGGGTCACCGCGCCCGGCGACACCTTCGTCGTGCACATGGACCGTGAAGCGCTCGGTGACCGACCGATGGGGGAGTACGACGTCACGGTCACCGTGACCACGTTCGTGCCGGACCGGGAGATCGCCTGGACCATCGTCGGGGTGATGCGGCCGCCGATCGGACACGTCTACGGGTATCGGCTCGAGCCCGACGGCGACGGGACCCTGGTCACGTCGTACATGGACTGGTCGGACATCCACCCCGACTACCGCGATGCCGGTCTCTTCCCGGTCATCAACCCGGAGTCGCTCCGGGCGACACTGGGCATCCTCGCCCGCACCGTGCGCCGTGGATACCCCCAGGCCACACCGCGCTGACCCCGCCTACCCCCGGGGGTCCACCGATCGGTTGATGCCGGGGGGACTGTCCGATGGATGCCGCGACGCGCCGTGTCGACGAGCGTGGACGCATGCCCATCATCAGCGTCGCGCATCTGAGCAAGTCCTATCCGGGGGGCCGGGGAGTCGTCGACGTCGGCTTCACCGTCGACGAGGGAGAGATCTTCGGGATCCTTGGCCCGAACGGCGCCGGAAAGACGACCACCGTCGAGTGCATCGCCGGTCTCCGGACCCGCGACGGTGGGTCGATCGACGTCGCCGGCCACGACCCCGCGCACGAGACCGTCGCATTCCGTGAGGTGCTCGGGGTGCAACTGCAGGAATCCGCGCTGCCGGACAAGATGCGCGTCGGTGAGGCGCTCGCACTCTTCGCCGCGCTCTACCCCCGATCCTGCCGACACCGATCAGCTGGCCGCGCGACTCGGACTCGACGAGCAGATCGACATGCCCTTCGCGAAGCTCTCCGGTGGGCAGAAGCAGCGACTGTCCGTCGCCCTCGCGCTGGTAGGCCGACCGCGTGTCGCGATCCTCGACGAGCTCACCACCGGACTGGACCCGCAGGCACGACGAGAGGTGTGGTCGCTGCTCGAGGAACTCCGCGACGACGGCGTGACGCTGTTGCTGGTGTCGCACTTCATGGAGGAGGCGCAGCGGCTGTGTGACCGGGTGGCCGTGATCGACCACGGCCGTGTGATCGCCTCCGGCACACCGGCCGAGCTGGCCGGAGCGACCACCGACGACCGGCTCGTCACCTTCGTACCCTCGACGCCCGTCGATCTGTCGCTGCTGCGGGCGATCCCCGGGGTCTCGGCGGCTTCGATGTCCGGCAGCGAGATCCGCGTCCGTGGGACCGACGACACCGCGGCCGATGTCGTCCTCGCTCTGCGCGACCACGGCGTCACCGCGACCCATCTCCGGGTTGACGCCCCCACCCTCGACGACGCGTTCGTCGCTCTGACCCGAGACGAGGAGATCTCCCGATGACCACTCTGACCGCCCTCCCGCGCGGACTGCGCCCGCTCCTCGTGTCCGAGGCGCGCCTCATGCGCCGCAACCCGACTCTCGTGGTCGTGGTGGCCGCGCTGCCGGTCGTCGCGTCGATCGTCCTGGGTGCTCTGCCGGCCACCACGACACCCGTCACGGGTCTGGGCGGACTGAGCTGGTTCACCGCCTATCAACCGATTCTCGTGATGTTCTCGGTGGTCCTGCTGAGTGTGCAGGTCGTCCCCGATGTCCTGACGCGCTACCGCGAGATGGGCGTCCTCACCCGGTTGCGGGCGACCCCGGCGACCCCCGCGGCCCTGCTGGTCGCGCAGATGATCCTTACGTTCGTCGTCATCGTGGGCACCACGGCGCTGATGGTTCTCGTGCCCGCCTGTCTCGGGGCGACGTTGCCGCGGAACCCGGTCGGTTTCGTCGTCGCCCTCGTCCTGTCCGCCACGGCGATGCTGGCGCTCGGCATGGTCATCGCGAGCCTCGTCCGCAGCAACAAGATCGCAACCGCCATGGGGTCACTCCTGTTCTTCGTGCTCCAGTTCTTCGCCGGACTGTGGGTGCCGCGGGCGACGATGCCCGACTGGTTGCGGACGATCTCCGACGCCACGCCGAGCGGCGCCGCCGTCGGCGCTCTCACCGACACCATCGACGATGCGTGGCCCGGCCTGGTGCACCTCGGGGTCTGCGGTGTGGACCGTCGTGCTCGCGGCGGTCGCTGTGCGACTCTTCCGGTGGGAGTGAGGATGTCCGGTCGGACCGACACGTGCGCCACACCGTGGGATGATCCCGCCATGCGTGCACCACGACGCGCTGCCGCCCGGCCGCTGAACTGGGAGCGGTTCGACATCGCCCCGGTGTTCCTCGTCGTCGTCCCAGGCGCGTTGATCCTCGTTGCCGCGCTCATCAGCCTCCTGACCGGGGTGACCGCATCGGGCGGGCGGATCGGTGCGCTGATCAGCCTCGCGTCGGGCGCGATGGTGCTGCAGGGCAGTTGGATTCGCGGGACGTCGATGGCGACGCCGATCAGAGTCGTCGTGTTCGCCACGCAGCTGGGGCTCACCGCGGGTCTGATCTGGGTGAGTCCGTTCTTCGGCATCTACGCCTTCACGGGCTACCTGACGGCGCTGATGATGTTCTCCGGTGCCGCACTCTGGTCGGCGATGGGCGCCAACGCAGTCGTGACCGCGGCCGCGCAGATCGGCGGGTTCGCCGAGATCCCCCGGGCGTGGCCGGCGTACCTGGCTCTCGTCGCGGTCAACACCGCCCTGGTGGTCCTTTTCAGCTGGGTCGGCGCCCGCCGGGATCGCGAGGTCGCCGCACGCGAGTCCGCGGTCACAGCCCTCGAGGAAGCGCACCGCCGCAACGCCGAACTGCAGGAACAGCTCCTGCAAAGGGCGCGGGATCAGGGCGTCCTCGAGGAGCGGGCGCGCCTGTCCCGCGAGATCCACGACACCGTCGCGCAGGATCTCGTCGCGATCGTGAGTCAGTTGGAGGCCATCGACGGCGGCGACGACTGGGCGCGTCGCGTCGACACCGCCAAGACCCGTGCCCGCGCGGGACTGGGCGAGGCGCGCCGCGCGGTGTACGCGCTGCGGTCACCCATGCTCGACGCGGCACCGTTGCCGACGGCGCTCACCGACCTCGTCGACGCCTGGGGCACAGTGCACGACATCGCGACCCGCGTTCACGTCGATGGCGATCCGGTGCCGACCGACGGGGACCAGAACCTCCTCCGCATCTGTCAGGAGGCGTTGTCGAACGTGTCCCGGCACGCTCGGGCGGCACACGTCGAGGTGCGGTTGTCGTATGTGGAGGAGGGTGTTCTCCTCGACATCACCGACGACGGAACGGGTTTCGACCCGTCGTCGGTCCACGAGGGCAACGGCCTGCGGGGGATGCGCGAACGGATGTCGGGATCGGGCGGGACCGTCGACGTCACCACCACGCCGGGATCCGGGTGCGTCGTCAGCGCGGCGGTGCCCGCGTGACCGGGTCCCCTGTCACCGTGCTCGTCGCCGACGACCATCCCATCGTCCGCGACGGGGTGCGAGGCATGCTCGCGTCCGACGACCGCATCGTCGTGGTCGCCGAGGCGTCGTGCGGTCCGGAGGCCGTCGCACAGGCGGCCCGTCATGATCCGGACGTCGTCCTCATGGACCTCAGGATGCCCGACGGCGACGGCGTCCCGGCCATCGTCGAGCTCCGACGCCGCAACAGAGAGCGGCCCCGGGTCCTCGTGCTGACGACCTACGACGCGGACCGCGACATCACATCCGCCATCGACGCCGGAGCCGACGGCTACCTCCTGAAGGCCTCGGGCCGTGAGGAACTCGTCGCGGCCGTACTCGACGCCGCCGCGGGGCGGAGCGTCCTGGCCCCCGTCGCCGTCGCCACCCTGATGGGACGACGGCATGCGGAGGAACTCACCGCGCGTGAAGTGGAGGTGCTCGCCGGCATAGCCGCCGGCGGCACCAATCGGACCGTCGCGCAGGCCCTCGTGATCAGTGAGGCCACCGTCAAGACACACCTGCTGCACGTCTATTCGAAACTCGGTGTGCGAGATCGAGCGGCCGCCGTACGGGTCGCCTACGAACGCGGTGTGCTGTGAGTCAGTCGACCTTCTCCGCCACAGCCTGTTTCGCCTCGGCGTAGAGGCGGGTGGCCTCGTCGGCGTCGTCGACCTGCGGCGGTGACCCCGCCAACGGCGCGGTGGCCGTCTCGCGCAGAAAGACGACGGCGACAAGACCCACGACGCCGCTCGCGATGAGATAGAAGCCCGGCATCAGGTGGTTGCCGGAGGCGGTCACGAGCGCTGAGGTGACGAGGGGGGTCGTGCCGCCGAACGCCGAGACGGCGACGTTGAAGCCGATCGAGAGGGCGCCGTAGCGCACGATCGTGGGGAACAGCGCCGGCAGTGTCGCGGCGGTGGGCGCTGCGAAGCCGGCCAACAACACGCCGAGCACGATGCAGGCCACGATCGGTGCCCACAACGGTTTCTGGTCGAGCAACCAGAACGCCGGCACCGCGAGGACGATCTGACCGATCGCCGCGACGGCGAACACAGGTCGACGACCGACGTGGTCCGACAGTCGTCCGATCACCACGATCAACCCCACGACGACCACCATCGCGAGGAGGACGAGCAGGTCGGCGCTGAGCTGACTGCGCCCGATGACATCGGTGAAGTACGTCGGCAGGTACGCGGTGACCATGTAGTTGGTGACGTTGTAGAGGACAACGAGTCCGATGCAGATCAGCAGCGCCCGCCAGTGGTCGACGACCACGGTGCGGATGTTCCGCCCTGCGGTCTGGGTCTCCTTCACCTTCGCCTCGTGCTCATCGAGCTGCGCCCGATAGGCAGGCGTGTCCTCGAGTTTCAGCCGCAGGTACAACCCGATGATCCCCATCGGACCCGCGATGAAGAACGGGATCCGCCAGCCCCAGTCGGTCATCGTCGCCTCGCCGAGGCCGGCGTTGAGGACGGTCACCAGCAGTGACCCCATCGAGTAGCCGATGAACGTGCCGAAATCGAGCCAGCTGCCGAGGAATCCGCGTCGACGGTCGGGGGCGTACTCGGCGATGAACGTCGTCGCACCGCCGTACTCGCCGCCGGTGGAGAAGCCCTGCACCATCCGCGCGACGAGCAGCAGGATCGGCGCCCAGATGCCGATGGAGCCGTAGCTCGGGATGAGCCCGACCGCGAACGTGCCGATCGACATCATGATCATCGTGGCGGCGAGGACCTTCTGGCGGCCGATCCTGTCGCCGAGGGGTCCGAAGAACAGCCCGCCGAGCGGCCGCACGACGAAGGCCGCCGCGAACGTGGCGAACGTGGCGAGCAATTGCGCACTGCTCGACGCGGACGGATAGAAGACCTTCCCCAGCGTCGCGGCGAGATAGCCGTACACGCCGAAGTCGAACCATTCCATGGTGTTTCCCAGCGCGGCCGCGGTCACCGCACGCTTGAGCATCGGCTGGTCGACGACGGTGATGGACTCTCGGGTCAGCGGGGGTCGCGCGCGCATGAGTCGACGCAACGAGTTCCACCGGGACCGGCGGAGGGTCTCGACTTCCCAGTCACCGGGGCGGTTGTCGATCTCAGTACTCACTTCGTGAGCGTACGGAACGTCCTGGCGCTCGCACGCGCCGCCCGTACGCTGGAGTGATGCGACATCCGACCCCGGAGAAGCCCGGTCCCGGCCAGGAATCGGTGTGGGACTACCCCCGACCGCCGCGCCTGGAGACGTTCGCCGGATCGATCACCATCGAGCTCGGCGGGCAGACCATCGCGTCTGCGACACGGGGCTGGCGGGTTCTCGAGACGAGCCACCCACCGACCTATTACATCCCGGCCGACGCCTTCGTCGACGGCGCGCTCCGCCCGACCGACGGCGCGTCGTGGTGCGAGTGGAAGGGCCAGGCCGCCTACTTCGACCTGGTGACACCGGAGGTCGCGGCGCACCGGGCGGCGTGGACCTACCCGAACCCCACGCCGGGCTTCACCGATCTCGCCGGCGCGATCGCGGTGATGCCCGGGTTGGTGGACCGCGCGACCGTCGACGGCGAGACCGTGGTGCCGCAGCCGGGGAACTTCTACGGCGGCTGGGTCACCAGCAAGGTCGTCGGACCGTTCAAGGGGATCCCCGGGTCGATGGGCTGGTAGCCCGGACTGCTCAGACGGCCGCGGGCCCTTCTGCCGTCGCCGCGTCCCCGCGCCAGTCGATCTCGACCCGGTCGCCGCCGGCGTCCTGGGCCGCCTGCATCGCGACCTCGGCGCGATGGAGGAGGTCGTCGATCGTCGTCTGCACATCCGTCGAGGCGATCGGGGTGCCAGCGAACGCGACACCGACACTCGCGCTGACGGGCACCGGGTCCTCGACGTCGAAGACCAACTCGCGGAACCGGTTCGCGAAGATCTCCACGCCCTCGTCGGTGACGCCGGCGAGGGCGGAGAACTCGGCGTCGCCGGTGCGCGCGACGAAGTCGCCGCCGCGCACGCCCTGGGCGAGGCGATGCGCGACACGCTTGAGGACCTGTTCGCCGCGCTCGCGGCCGTCGCCGACGGTGATGTCCTGGAACTGGTCGAGATGCACGCGCACGACGACGAGGCGACTCTTGCGGTTCAACGCCGAGAGGCTCGTCTGCGCAGCCGAGTACAGCCCGTGTCGCGTCAGTACCTCGGTCAAGGTGTCCTGCATCGGTTCCCCCGTCTGCGTCGCCGTCCGATCCCACCCGGCGATCGTCAGACCATGATGCAGGATCACCGGCAGGGCGAGGGCCGCAAACGCGGCCTGGACGACGAACGGTGACAACTCCGCGATGTCCTCGCCGCCGTCGGCCACGCCGACCACCGTCACCAGGAACACCACCGCCGCAGCAGCGATCATCTGACCGCCGAACGCCGGGCGGGGCGAGAACACGGCCCCGTAGACGCCGACGAACGCCAGCGGCACGGTGGCGACCAGTCCCACGCGGCCGTCGACCGCCGCCACACCGGCGGCGAGACAGGCGACGTTCGACCCCGCCATGAACGCCGTGCGGATGCGGGGACCGGGCTCGGGGCGGGACAACCAGATCACGGCGACGACGACGGCGATCGCCACGGCGACACCGAGGACGACGTAGCGCGCGGTCGAGTCGGGTCCACCCGGCGCCGAGGCCATCGCGGCCCACGCCGCCGCGACGAGCAGCGACAGCCAGGCGATCCCACCGGCCAACGAGCGTCTCAGGGTGCACCTCCGGGGCGTGGCGGCCCGAGCTGCTCGAACCGCGTCGCAGGTGATTGTCCTATGGGAACGCCCGTTCGTGCGCCCGGACACGGACATCGGGTGCGTGCGCTAGTCTCGCCGGGACTAGAACACGTTCTCGTTTTCGACAGGAGCACCCCCGTGACCACCAGCGTCTCCACCGACAGCATCACCGCCACGGTCCAGGCATACGTCGACCACCTCGCCGCGGGGGACGCCGAGAAGGTCGTCGCACTGTTCGCCGACGGGGCGACCGTGGAGGATCCCATCGGCAGCGACCTCAAGACCACCCGCGAGGAACTGCTCGAGTTCTACGGCGGCGTCTGCGCGATGAGCCCCTCCACCGAGCTGAAGTGGGTGCGGGTCGCCGGCGACACCGCCGTCTTCGAGTTCGTCCTGCACACGAAGGCCGGCGACAGCACCTTCACCGTCACGCCGGTCGACATCATGCGGTTCGACGACGACGCGCACGTGGTGAGCATGCGCGCGGTGTGGGACCCCGAGAAGGACATCGCGATCTCCTGATCCGTGTGGGCCGTCCCCTCCTCGGGTACGCGGCCCGCGTGTCGATGCCGCCCGATCCCCACGACGCGACGTCCTGTGATGCCCCGGCGCCGTGCGACGACGTCCGCATCGTCGTCGACCCCGGCCCGCCCGCTCGGACCGTCGAGAAGGTGCGCGACGTCCTCGCGAGCCGGCTGCGCGAACGGTTGGGGGTGACCTCGCTGACGGTCGACGCCGAGACGTTGACACTCGGTCCGGAGGGCGATCTGTTGGTGCCGGAGTTGGTCGAACGGACGCGTCGCCACTCGTCGGTCGCCGCGGTCGTGACCGAGTTCCCGCGCATCCGCGGGCGGCGCGAGGTGATGGTCGAGATCAATCGTGAGCGATGCACCGCGCTCGTCTCCCTGCCTGCGCTCGGGTTGGTTCCGAACCGCCGACTCGTGGGGGTCGTCGTGGACGCGGTCCACCGACTCCGCGACCCCGACGCGACGTCGTCGATGCGCGGTGCCCACTGGTCCTCGGGAGACGGCACCGAGTCGTTGTCCACCCGCTCGTCCTTCGGGCGGACACGCATGGTCCTCGGGATGGTGCGCGGCAACCGCCCATGGCGCCTCATCCCCACCCTCACCGGGGTCATGGCCGCGGCCGCGGCGACCGCCTCGTTCGGCGTCTTCTACTCCTCGATCTGGGCCATGGCCAACAAGCTCAGCCCGTGGCGTCTCGCCGGCCTGTCGGTGTTGGCGGTCCTGGTGATGACCGTCTGGCTCATCGCCAACAACCGGTTGTGGGAGAAGCGCGGTGCGCTGCCCGCGTACCGCGCTCGGCTCTACAACGCCGCGACCACACTGACGATCGTGTTGAACGCGGCCGTGTTGTACGCGGGCCTCTTCGTCGTTGCCCTCTGCACGGCTCTCGCGGTGATCGATTCCGGCTACCTCGCCGGCCAGATCGGCGGCGACCTCGGGTTTCGCGGGTACGTGTGCCTGGCCTGGTTGGCGACCTCGATGGGGACTGTCGCCGGGGCGGTCGGGTCGAGCGCCGACAGCTACGACGACATCCTCTCGGCCACGTATGGACACCGTGAACGTGCACGCCGACAGCGGGAGTAGAACTCCTCCCATGGACCACGGCGAAGCGGTGACGATCGGTGCGGACGACCTGGCGACGAGGCTGGAGTCGGACGCCCCGCTGGTGGTGCTCGACGTCCGGTGGCGCCTCGGCGACGACCGCGGCCGCGACCACTTCCGTGAGGGCCACATCCCCGGTGCCGTCTACGTCGACCTCGACACCGAACTGGCCGGCCCGGCAGATCCTGCGGTCGGACGACACCCCCTGCCCGACATCGAGGTCTTGCAGGAGGCGGCCCGCCGGTGGGGTGTCGAGCCCGACAGCGTCGTCGTCGCCTACGACGACAACGGGAGCCAGTCCGCGGCGCGCGGTGTGGTGGCTGTTGCGGTGGGCGGGCGTCGCGGACGTGCGACTTGCTCGACGGCGGGCTGCGCGCATGGCTGGAGACGGGCCGCGACGTCCAGGCGGGGGACGAGACGTCCACGCCGACGGGGACGGTCACGCTGCACCCGGGACACATGCCGACCGTCGACATCGACGACGTCGCCGCGTTCCGCGGAACGCTGCTCGACGCCCGGGCGGGCGAGCGCTACCGCGGGGAGGCCGAGCCGGTCGACCCGCGAGCAGGGCACATCCCGGGTGCCGTCAGCGCGCCGACGGCCGACAACCTCGACGCCGCGGGTCGATTCCTGGGACCCGAGGAGCTACGTCTGCGGTTCGCCGCGCTCGGCGTCGACCCCGCGGCCCCGACGGCCGTCTACTGCGGGTCGGGGGTCACGGCCGCCCACCAGGTCGCGGCCCTCGCGATCGCCGGTGTCGACGCCGCCCTGTATCCGGGCTCGTGGTCGCAGTGGTCGTCGGACCCCGACCGTCCCGCGGCGACCGGACCCGACCCGGGGTGAGCCGGCTCGTCGGTGTGTTTGCGCCGGGTCGGATCGGGGCACCCGTGCGGTGATCAGACCTCGACGAACGGAGAAGTGATGGCCACGGGCAACACGACGGTGTGGGTGCCGGTCGACGACATGGACGCCGCGGTGCGGTTCTACGGTGAGACCCTGGGTCTCTCCGTGACGTCCACCGGATCGGACTGGTCGGAGATCGACGCCGGACCGCTGACCATCGGGCTGAACGCGCGCGAGGGCACATCCCGGCCGGGGGACAAGGGCGGCGCGGTCATCACCTTCCAGCCGGACGGGACCATCGACGACGAGGTCGCCCGACTCCAGGAAGCGGGCGTCGAGTTCCCCGGCGGCATCAGCGATCACCCGTGGGGGCGCATCGCACCGTTCGCGGACCCGGACGGCAACGAACTGCAGATCTACGCGCCGCCGGCCTGAGGGTCGTCAGCCGCGTCCGGTCGGCTTCAGCACGATCTCGGTCGGATGGGCGTCGGCCGACGCCGTGACCGCGGCGACGACGGCGGCAGCCACGGAATCCACGCGCAGGAAGCGGCTGCCGTCGTAGTCGTCTCCCTCCATGGCGACGATGTCGCGTTGCATGTCGGTGTCGATGCGTCCCGGGTAGATGGTGGTCACCCGCAGATCGGGTTCCTCGTGCCGTAGGGCGTCGGCGAATGCGCGCACGGCGAACTTGCTGGCCGCGTAGGCGCTCCATCCCGGCTTCGCATCCCGGCCCGCGCCGGAGTTGATGATCACGACGTGCCCGCGCGCCGCGCGCAGGGCGGGCAACAGTTGCCGGGTCAGCTCGGCGACCGCGATGAAGTTGACCTCCATCATCGCGCGGTACTCGTCGGCGTAGGTGTCCTCGACGGGTCCGATCGCCCCGACGCCGGCGTTGTGCACCAGCACGTCGAGCGCACTGATCGCTCGGTCGCCGCCTCCATCTCCTCGTGGTCGGTCAGCTCCACCGGCCACGTCGACGCGCCGTCGAGATCGGCTGCCAGAGAAT
The DNA here is from genome assembly GCA_036946345.1 of Gordonia paraffinivorans. Lineage (GTDB taxonomy): Bacteria > Actinomycetota > Actinomycetes > Mycobacteriales > Mycobacteriaceae > Williamsia_A > Williamsia_A paraffinivorans_A. Next base: position 43,273 of record JAQIJH010000022.1, read on the forward strand.
CGAGTTCGGCGCTCGGCCGACCGCCGAGCAGCAGGTCGTGGGTGGGGGACAGCGCGCGGGCGATGGCGGCGCCGAGACCGCGGGACGCGCCGGTGACGAGGGCGGTGGGCATGCCCGTGACAGTACCGAGGCGGTGGCCCGACTCAGCGTCGTGCGAGGTTGACCAGGAACTCGATCGTGCCGGTGTCCTCGACCTGCACGAAGTCGCCGATCTTCGGCGCCTCGACGCCGTAGTCGGCCCAACGGACGGGCACCGCGCCCTGCACGATGACCGCGTCACCGGATCGGGCCACGCGCAGGTCGGTGGTCACCGGTCGGCTGGTGCCCTTGATCTCCATGGTCCCGACGGCGCGCACGGTCGCCGGCGTGCCGCTCGCCGGGACGGACGAGAGGTCGACGGGTTCGGTGACACGGAACGTGGCCGTCGGGTGCTGCGCGGTGTCCATGATCCCGTCGCCCCGGAACCGGTTGTCGCGCGCGGAGTCCGGGCTGCGGATCGACGCGACGTCGACGGTGATGTCGGCCTGCGTCAGTCGACCGCCGGCGACCTCGACGGTCCCGGAGACCTGCTGGGTACGCCCGTTCACGGTGATGTTCTCACCGCGTAACACCTCGTCGACCCGGTATCCGGCCTGCGTCCGCTGGTCTTCCGGATCGGGGCCCGGCACCACCGCCCAGGTGCCGTTCACGTCGACGGTCGCCGCGCTGGTCTGCGAGGGCAGCGCGAGCTCGGCATCGGCCTCGCCGACGATCCAGTTCTTGTAGACCCACGGTCCCGCGACCACGGCCACCACGGCGACGACCACGACGATCCCCGCCACCCACAACAGCTTCTTCCGCATCCGACGCCCCTCGCCTCCGGTGAGTCACCGAGGTACCGACGATGTCCGATTCGGGTGATTCTCAGGCGTTCCGCGGAACGGCGAGACGGCGTCCGGACGGCGCCGGAAATGTCGGTGTGCATCTGTACGGTCTCGGCATAGTCCGGATGAGGGGGAGTCATGTCTTGGGCCTGGCGGCGACAGCAGTCAGAGATGGCCGCCGCGTGAGCGTTCCGCGGAACGCTCAGCCCGTGAACCGCGAGAGAATGCTGTTGACCGCCTGGGTCACGGTGACGCGGTCGAAACTCTGGACGAAGTCGAAGGTGCGGTCGAGGTCGGGACCGTTGTCGTGCAGGTCCCGGGCCGACAACAACGCGGCGTAGTGCGGCCCGAGGACGGCGACGGTCCACTCGTTGACCAGGTCGTCCTCGGGTTCCAGGGGCGCGTGCTGCACGTTCCCCTCGATGCGGTCCTCGAGTCCGACGCCGTAGACACCCGCGAATCCCGTTGCCTCGGACAGCAGGTGCCACCGCCTCGACGTCTCCGTCGTGAAGTGGCGCTTGTGTTGGAACGTCCCGATCACGATCATCGAATGT
>JAQIJH010000023.1:0-55166 GCA_036946345.1 Gordonia paraffinivorans
GGCGCACAGGGACGGATCACCGCGGACAAGGCTGTGCGCCTGGCGCTGATGAAAGCGATCAATCGCACTCCGATCGCGCAGACGCAGCTGGGTCAGATCACGTCGAAGCCGACCGTGCTCGACAACCATCTCTACGTCAACGGTCAGAAGGGGTTATCAGGCGAACAACGGCGACATCACCTTCAACCCCGACGAGGCGAAGAAGGAACTCGACGCTGCTGGGTGGGTGATGGACGGGCAGTTCCGGAAGAAGGGCGGCAAGCAACTCGACCTGCAGGACGTCATCCCGGCGGACACGCCGAATGCCACCCAGGAGGCGCAGATCATGCAGCAGAACCTCAAGGACGTCGGCGTCAACCTGATCATCGACGCGGTGCCCTCGGACGACTTCTTCCAGAAGTACATCCTGCGCGGTGACTTCGACGTCACCCACTTCACCTGGGAGGGAACGCCCTTCACCTCGAGCAGTGACGGGATCTACCGCCTCACACAGGGGATCACACTGCAGAACTACGGCCAGATCGGCAGCCCGGAGATCAACGCCCTCGCCGACCAGGCACTGGGCGAGACCGACGACGCCAAGCGCATCGCGCTGTACAACCAGCTCGACCAGAAGGTCTGGCAGGAGGGCCACAGCTTGACGCTGTTCCAACGGCCGTCGACGTACGCGACGAAGAAGAACCTCGCGAACTTCGGTGCGCCTGCCTTCGGTGACACGGACTCCTCTCCAAGGTCGGGTTCCTGAAATAGGCGCACTGCGCTATCCGCTGGGCGCCGCGGCGATCTGTCTGATCGCCGCGGCGTCCCTCGTCGGAGTACTCGGTGCGGCGGCGGTGCTGGTCGCCGTGATCGTCGTCGGCGTGACCGCGTGGCGCACCCTGCCCGCCCTGGCGGCCGTTCGACGGGTGCGCCGCGGAGCGGGCGAGATCGTCAGCGTCCGACGGGTACGGGTGCAACACCGGATGCGGTCTCGCGGGTTCCTCGAGGTGACCGAGTCCGATGGTCGGATAACCTGGTGGCCGATCGTCTTTCACCCCGATGTCCTCGCTCTCGTCCCGGGGGCGGTGGCGCGGCGGGCGACGTGGGGCGGTGCCGGCGCGTTCCTGGCCGGGCCGGACCTGCTTCTCCTGCCGGCGGGTCGGCCACGCGGACGCCCGCGCGGCACGCTCGTCGACGCGCCACGACTGAACGACGAGGACCTCCGGACGCGCAGTGCCCGGTTCGGCTCACCCCGGCGACGGATCCTCCTCGATACGCCGGCCGCGGTCGGCGCTCCGGTTGTCGGACTTCTGTGGGTTCTCGTCGGGGGCGGCGGCATCGTCGCGTTCGTGGCGGCCACCGCCCTGGCCGCGGTGGTCGCCGTGTGGGCGAGCGCGATCAGCGGAAGTGACCCCAGCTGACTCAGGCCAGCGGCCGGAAGCTCCCCCCCGACGGCACCGGAGCGTGCGGCGTCGGCGATGGCGGCGTCGACGCGGGTGGCGATGACGCCACTGACGTACGGCACCCCCGAGGGCCGCGAGAGCACGCCCAGCAACTGACCACCGGCGTGCACGGGCCCGCCGGAGTCACCGAAGCTGCCGAACAACAGGGCGCTGAACTCCCGCGGCGCCGTGCGGTCGACGACGCCACACCGCTCGCCGGGGTCGACGTCCCCGTCGGCGTACTTGCAGACGACCTGACCGACCGTCGGGCGCCCGATGCCGGTGATCGCGACCCGGTGTGGTCCGCGCGGGACGGACGACGTCGGTGAACTGGATGAAGGCGTAGTCGAGGGTGTCGTAGACGAACACGCCCTCGCCGGTGAACCGCTTGCTGGTCACCACCGTCCGACGACGGTGCGTCGGTCGGCGGTGAGGATCCGGTCGCCGACGAGGGCGCAGTGGCCGGCGGTGAGACCCAGGGACCCGACCCTGCGCGTCGGTGCCGACGGCGGCGAGAGCGCACTGGCCCGGGGACGGCCCGGACGCCTGCTGGATCACGACCGTGCTGCCGGCGCCCAGTGCACGGTCGGCGCGGCGTGGGCGAAAGGGCGCTGTCACCAGCAGCGACAGCGCAGTGAGGGCGAGGACGACGGGACGTCGCATGACCACCTCGGTACGGGTCGGCAACAGACGCGCTCACGGTATCGCGCGGGGTGCCGCCCCGCAGTCCACCGGACGCCCGAACAACGGGCCCGATCGCGGGACGGCTCCGATCGCGCTGAGCGCAACGATGGCCTCGACTTGCGGGTGATTCCTATCGTGGGGCTGCGAGAGGCGGTGCGAGGACGCGGTGACGACGGATGCGGTCGCCCCCACGGGGGATCCGGTGCAGGTGGATGACCACGACGATGTGGCGGTGCACCCGCTCGCGACGACCCGGTGCGGTCGTCGTTGCGGGGAGCCCACGCGGAGTTCGCCGAGTTGGTCGGGACGTGTCGGGCGATACGACGGTGACGTGGCGGGGTTCATCGGCCACCCGCCCTGTGCTCGACCACCGGGACTGGGCGGATCTCGCCGCACTCGTCGGGCCGTCGGTCGAGATCTCGCTGCGGGGCAACTACACACCGCCGTCCGACTGGACCCTGGTCACCACGATGGGGCTGGTGCAGTTCGACGGCAGCGGACTCGAGGTCGCGCCCGACCCCGAGGCGGTGGTGCTCGGTCCCGGCGACGTCCCCGAGATCCTCGACCTGGTGGAGCGGACCCGTCCGGGACCGTTCCGCGTCCGCACCATCGAGATGGGCACCTATCTGGGGCTGCGGACCGGCGGGTCACTGGTGGCGGTGGCCGGTGAGCGGATGCATCCGCTCGGGTGGACCGAGATCAGCGCCGTGTGCACCGATCCCGCACATCGCCGTCGCGGACTCGGCACGCGCCTGATCCGGGCGGTCGGCCACGGCATCCGCGAGCGGGGCGAGACGCCGTTCCTGCACACCCGCGCCGACAACCACACCGCGATCGCGCTCTACGAGACACTGGGATTCGTGCTGCGCAAGCAGTCTGCGCTCACGTTCGTCCGTACTCCCGACAGCGGACCGCGTTCTCGGTGACAGGCCCGTCGGGCCCGACGAGCAGACTCGGGGGCACAGGACAGTCACGTCAAGGGAAGCGAGACCACATGGACCTGCAGCTGACGGGCAAGCGCGCCATCGTGACCGGCGGGAGTCGCGGCATCGGACGCGCGATCGCCCGCGCGTTGGCCGCAGAGGGTGTCGACGTGGTGATCGCGGCGCGGACCGAGGAGACCTTGCGCAGTGCCGCCGACGAGATCGGTCGGGACACCGCTGGGCGGGTCGTCCGCGGTCCCCGTCGACAACGGTGACCAGGACTCGGTCGATCGCCTCGTCGAGCGGACGGTCGCGGAGCTCGGTGGCGTCGACATCCTCGTCAACTCCGCGGCGACGCCGTGGAGTGCCGGTCGTCCCACGACTTCGCCGGCACCACCGACGACGTGGTGCGCGAGGAGGTCGAGATCAAGGTCCTCGGCTACCTGCGCACGGCGCGCGCCGTGGCGCCGCACCTCACGGAGCAGGGGTGGGGCCGCATCATCAACATCAGCGGACTCGGTGCGCGACAGGCGAAGTCGATCGCACAGGACCATCCGCAACGTCAGCGTCTCGGCGCTGACCAAGAACCTCGCCGACGAGCTCGGGCCGCGGGGTGTCACCGTCACCGTCGTCCACCCGGGTACGACTCGCACCGAGCGTCTCGTCGACCGACTCGAGAAGCGTTCCGCCGCAGAGGGGATCACCGTCGCCGAGTTGGAGGCGGATCTCGCGACGAACTCCATCCGTCGCATCGTCGACGCCTCCGAGGTCGCCGACGTCGTGGCGTTCCTGGCGTCACCGCGCAGCGGCGCCATCACCCGGCGACGCGATCGCCGTGGGCGGTGGCATCCCGGGGCCGGTGTACTACTGACCTCGGCCCGGTGCCGGCCCCCTAGCCGACGCCGACGGGGACCCGTCGCGGCGCCAGCTTCCGGACGATGCACTCGGCGACCTGGCGGACCAGCTGACGGTCGTGGGTGAAACACCAGGCATAGCGGCGGTTCTCGAGCGGTCCGTCGTCGCCGAGATCCTTGGCGACGACGGCGGTCGCGTATCGGTCGGTGATGACGACCACCGAGAACTCGCCGTCGAACGACTCCGTCGATCCGCCGGTCCGCGCACGCCGGGGATGGAGAACCCTCCGGCACCGATCACCCCGACCAGGGTGTGCTTGCGCGCGAAGCCCGCGTAGCGGTCGCCGAAACGCCGGGCGAACGCGTCGGCGTGCTGTGCGGAGACGAGAAGCATCCCCGGGCCGGTGAGCGACTCGCCGGGACTGCCCATGTGGTCGAACACGCGCGCGATCGCCTCGTAGCGCGCGACGTGGCGGGGGAGCCGATCGAGGATGTCGGAGGGCCGGGCGAGGGGCGGGGGCAGGCCCTCGAAGAGTCGGAGGGGGTTCGTCGGCGGAGCCACCGGTCCGATCGGCGCCGCGGCGGGTGCGCCGAAGAGGTAGCCCTGTCCGAGGCTCGCGGAGGCGAGCGTGGCGAGGTGGGCGTCGGCCTCGGTCTCGATGCCCTCGGCGACCACCCGTGCACCGGTGGAGACGGCGTAGTCGGCCACGAACGACGTCGTCTCCTGATAGCGGCGCGAACCGGGGTCGGTGATGACGCTGCGATCGAGTTTCACGACGTCGGGCAGCGCGATCGGCAGCACCACCAGCGACTCGGGGTTGACGCCGACGTCGTCGAGCGCGATGCCGCACCCGTAGCCCCGGGCCCAGTCGATGGCAGTCATCACCGCACGCGGGTCGGCGAGGAGCTCCCGTTCGGTGAACTCGACGATGATCTGCAGCTCACTCGACGCGATCTCGCGGAACCGTTCGGCGGGGAAGCGCCAGCGGGGCATCGGGCCGAGGGCACGCGGCTCCACGTTGACGAACAGCGTCAGCGGGCGGCGGAGACCGGCGTCGAGGGCTCCTTCCACCGCGGCGCGCCGACAGAGCCAGTCGAGGTCGGTGAGGCTGCCGTCGGCCGCTGCCGCCGCGAACACCTCGTCAGGCCGGGCTTCGGGGACCTCAGGCCAGCGGGCCAACGCCTCGTACCCGACCACGGTCCGGTCGGTCAGGTCGACGATGGGTTGGAAGTGGGGGGTCACACGGGAGTTCAGAGCGCGTACCGCGCTCGGCGACGGCCGCATACCCACCTCCCCACCACCCGGTCGACCACGTCACCCTGTGCCCCGTTGGGTGACGATTGTCATGAGGTGATTCGAAGTATGCAACCTTCCGGATGGGCATTTCTGCCCATTCGCCCAGCTCGCCGCAAATAACGCCAGGTCAGAACGGTGTGGCCCCGTTCACTGCCGGGTGTTTGGAACACTGGGGTGGTGACTGTCGCGACAACCCGCTCCGCCGAACTGTTCCATCGGGCGACACAGGCCATCCCCGGCGGCGTGAACTCACCGGTCCGCGCGTTCTCCGCCGTCGGCGGGACCCCCCGCTTCATCACCTCGGCGCAGGGCTGTCGGATGACCGACGCCGACGGCGCCACCTACATCGACCTGATCAGCTCGTGGGGCCCGATGATCCTGGGCCATGCGCATCCGCAGGTCGTCGACGCGGTCACCCGCGCGGCCTCGACGGGGCTGTCGTTCGGTGCGCCGACGGAGGCGGAGATCGCCCTCGCCGAGGAGATCATCGGTCGCGTCGCGCCCGTCGAGCGGATCCGCCTGGTCAACTCCGGCACCGAGGCGACGATGTCGGCGGTTCGGCTCGCACGCGGGTTCACCGGGCGCACCAAGATCGTGAAGTTCTCCGGCTGCTACCACGGTCACGTCGACGCGCTCCTCGCCGATGCCGGGTCCGGCGTCGCCACGCTGGGCCTCCCGACGACGCCGGGCGTCACCGGTGCGCAGGCCGCCGACACGCTGGTCCTGCCCTACAACGACCTCGCCGCCGTCGAGGAGGCGTTCGCGGCGTATCCCGGCGAGATCGCCTGCGTCATCACCGAGGCCGCGGCCGGCAACATGGGCGCGATCGCCCCCCGTCCCGGGTTCAACCAGGGTCTGCGCGACATCACCGCCCGCGACGGTGCGCTGCTGATCATGGACGAGGTGATGACGGGGTTCCGCGTCAGCGCGGCCGGCTGGTTCGGCCTCGACGGCGTCGCAGGTGATCTCTACACGTTCGGCAAGGTGATGAGCGGTGGGCTGCCCGCCGCGGCGTTCGGCGGTCGAGCCGACATCATGGGTCACCTCGCGCCGACCGGGCCCGTCTACCAGGCGGGCACGCTCTCGGGGAACCCGGTGGCCGTCGCCGCCGGGCTCGCGACGCTGCGCCTGGCCGACGCCGACGTCTATGCCGCGCTCGACGCCAACTCCGCGCGGCTGGGCGCCATGATCACCGACGCGCTCACCGCCGAGGGCGTCCCGCACCGGGTGCAGTTCGCGGGGTCGATGGTCAGTGTGTTCTTCACAACCGACCCCGAGACCCCCGTGGTCGACTACGCCGGGGTGAAGGCCACGCAGACCTGGCGGTTCGCGCCGTTCTTCCATGCCCTGCTCGAGCGCGGGGTCTACCCGCCGCCGAGCGCCTTCGAGGCGTGGTTTGTGTCCGCGGCGCTGGACGAGGATGCTTTCGGTGTCCTGGCCGACGCCCTTCCCGCGGCCGCTCGGGCCGCGGGAGCTGCCGCGGAGCCGCAGGGGTGAGCACTCCGAGCGGCACCGAGATCCAGGGCGTGACACCCGAGGAGCTCCACTGATGCAGCGCACCATCGTGCACATGATGCGGCACGGCGAGGTCCACAACCCCGAGGGCATCCTCTACGGCCGCCTGCCGAACTTCCACCTGTCGCGGACGGGCGCCGCCCAGGCGCAGCGTGTCGCCGACGAGCTCGCCGACCACGACATCACCGCCGTGTTCGCGTCGCCGTTGCAGCGCGCGCAGGAGACGGCGACACCGATCGCCGCCGCCCACGGGCTGGAGATCATCACCGACGACGGCCTCATCGAGGCCGAGAACGTCTTCGAGGGCCTCAAGGTGTCCGTCGGCGACGGCGCCCTGCGCCGCCCCCGACACTGGGTGAAGCTGCGCGACCCGTTCACCCCGTCGTGGGGCGAGCCGTACATCCAGCTCGCCCATCGCATGCTCGCCGTCGCCGGCAAGGCGCGGGAGACCGCCCGCGGTCACGAGGCCGTGTGCGTCAGCCACCAGCTGCCCGTCTACATCCTGCGACGGTTCCTCGAGGGCCAGCGCCTCTGGCACGACCCGCGCAAGCGGCAGTGCTCGCTGGCGTCGGTGACCAGCCTGCTCTACGACGGGGACGCCCTCGTCGACATCGTCTACTCCGAGCCCGCGGGCGCGTCCGACCCGCTCGCCACGGGGGCGTGAGCGGCTGCCGTGTCGAAGGTCTCGCGTTCCAGGCTGGTCGCCGTCCCGCTGGCGGTCGTCGCGCTCGTCGTGACGCTCGCCGCGTGTGGCACCGGTAAGGACGCCGTCACCCAGGGCGACACCTTCGAGTTCGTGTCCCCGGGTGGCAAGACGACCATCTTCTACGACCCGGCGTCGAGCCGGAAACGCGTTCGCGACCTGTCGGGCGAGAACGTCGTCACCGGTGCACCGCTCGGGCTGAGCGACTTCGACGGCAAGGTCGTCGTCATCAATGTCTGGGGTCAGTGGTGTGCCCCCTGCCGCGCCGAGGTCGGCGATCTCGAGCAGGTCTACGAACAGACCGCGCCGCTGGGTGTGGAGTTCCTCGGCATCAACTTCCGTGACAACCGTCAGGAAGCCCAGGACTACATCCGCAACAACGACGTGACGTACCCGTCGATCTTCGACTACCCCGGGCGCACGTTGGTCCGGTTGACCACGCCGACGTCGGTCGTCCCGACGACCGTCGTGCTCGACCGCAACCACCGCGCCGCCGCGGTGTTCCTGCGGACGGTCAGCGTCGAGGACCTCGACCCGCTGGTCCGTCGCCTCGCGGCCGAGCCGTACACCCCGCCGCCGACCCCCGCCGGGACGGGGACGTCGGTCGTGCGCGGGGGATCGTCGTGATCCTGGCGTCGGTGGGCAGCTCGTTCGCCTCGACCGCCGCGTCCGGCCCGATCATCCTGGCGCTCGTCGCCTGCGCCGCCGCCGGACTCATCTCGTTCGCCTCGCCCTGCGTCGTGCCGCTGGTCCCGGGGTACCTCTCGTACCTCGCCGGGTTGGTCGGGGCCGAGGCGCCGCCGGTGCGCGCGGGGGAGAAGGTGTCGCGGGGCCGCGGCCGGGTCGCGGGCGCGGCGCTGCTGTTCGTCCTCGGGTTCACCGTGGTGTTCGTGCTCGCCACCGCGACCGTCTTCGGGCTGACGTCGTCGGTTCTGGTGAACCGCGAACTGCTGCAGCGGATCGGCGGCGTGGTGACCATCCTGATGGGCCTGGTATTCATCGGACTGGTCCCGATGCTGCAGCGTGAGGCCCGATTCCATCCACGCCTGGTGTCGAACCTCGTCGGCGCCCCGTTGCTCGGCGCTGTCTTCGCCCTCGGGTGGACGCCTTGCCTGGGCCCGACGCTGGCGGCCGTCGTCGCGACCGCGTCGGGGACCGAGGGCTCGACGGCCGCCCGCGGCGTGGCCCTCATCGTCGCCTACTGCCTGGGCCTGGGGCTGCCGTTCGTCCTGCTCGCATTCGGGTCGGCGACAGCCCTGCGCGCCGTCGGCTGGATGCGCCGGCACGCCCGCGCCATCCAGGTCGTCGGGGGAGTGCTCCTGATCCTCGTGGGCGTCGCCCTCGTCACCGGGCTCTGGGACAGTTTCGTCACCTGGGTCCGCGACGCCTTCATCACCGACACGGAACTGCCGATATGACCGACACCCAGACGCGGCCCGCCGCGTCGTCACCCGCCCCCGAGCAGCGGCCGTCGTTCGCGCGACGTCGACTCCTGTGGCCGGCACGCAACCTGTGGCGGTCGCTGACGTCGATGCGCACCGCGCTGGCGCTGCTCTTCCTGCTGGCGCTCGCCGCCGTGCCCGGCGCGCTGCTGCCCCAGCGGGAACTGAACGCCCAGAAGACGCAGTCCTACATCGACTCCCACGGCCTGGCCGGGCGCATCCTCGACCGCCTGCAGTTCTTCGAGGTGTTCTCCTCGGTCTGGTTCACCGCCATCTACGTGTTGCTGTTCATCTCGCTGGTCGGCTGCCTGACCCCGCGGATGATCGAGCACGCGAAGTCGCTGCGCGCCCAGCCCGTCGCCACCCCCCGCAACCTCACCCGCATGCCGCGCCACGAGACCCGCGAGGTCATCGGTGAGCCCGAGCAGGTCGCCGCCCGCATCAGCGAGAACCTGAGGGGCTGGCGCCGCACCACCACCGTCCGCGAGGACGGCGTCGTCGAGGTGTCCGCCGAGAAGGGGTACCTGCGCGAGTTCGGCAACCTCGTCTTCCACTTCGCGCTGCTCGCGCTGCTGGTCGCGATCGCCGCGGGCAAGCTGTGGGGCTACGAGGGCACCCGCATCCTCGTCGCCGACGGCCAGCAGGGACTGTGCAACACCTCGACCGCCGTCTACGACTCGTTCCGTGGTGGCAACCTCGTCGACGGCACCGACCTCACGCCGTTCTGCATCAAGATCGACAGCTTCTCCGCGAAGTACCTGCAGACCGGTCAGCCCGACATGTACTCGGCGAAGCTCGAGTACCAGGCGGGTTCCGACCTCGACACCGGTCGCGAACGCACGACGACCGTCAAGGTCAACGAGCCGTTGCGCGTCGCCGGCGACCGCGTCTACCTACTCGGCCACGGCTACGCCCCGACGTTCACGGTGCGCTTCACCAACGGTGAGACCCGCACGCAGACGGTGCCGTTCACGCCGAACGAGACGGTGACGCTGCTGTCGTCGGGTGCGGCCCGGTTCGACACGCCGGCCGGTCTGTACCCCAACCCCGACGACCGTCGGAAGAACCAGATCGCGCTGGAGGGGATCTTCGCCCCGACCGCGGCGTACAGCGGCGCGAACAACACGCTGCTGTCGTCGTCGTTCCCCGCCGCGCGCGACCCGGCCGTCGCCATCCGCATCTATCAGGGCGACACCGGTCTCGACACCGGCCGGCCGCAGAACGTCTACTCGCTGGATCAGAACCTCATCAACCAGGGTCGGCTGCGGCAGCAGGTCACGACGGGTGGGTCCCGGCTGGGCACCAACCTCACCGTCGGCCAGTCGACGCGTCTGCCCGACGGCACGACGGTCAGCTTCGACGGCTACCGGCAGTGGGCGTCGCTGCAGGTCAGCCACGACCCCGCGCAGCAGTACGTGCTCATCGCGGCCATCGCGATGCTGGGTGGTCTGCTGGTGTCGCTGCTGGTCAAGCGACGTCGCGTGTGGGCTCGGGTGTTCCCGGCGTCCGCGGACTCGGCGACAGCCGGTCAACGACTTACAGTAGTAGAGATGGCCGGCCTGGCCCGGACGGATCAGGCCGGTTGGGGCGAGGGTTTCTCCGACCTCGTCGACAAGGTCACGGCCTCCCGGGACGCGACCGACGAGGCCGCTGCTTCTCCGACGACGCCGGCCCAGAAGAGCGAGAGGTGAACCAGGTGCAGATCGACGAGAACCTGTCGCGGTACTCCGACCTCCTGTTCGGCACGACGCTGACGGTGTACGTGCTGGCGATGATCATGTTCCTCGCGGCGCTCGCGTCGTCGAAGGGCCGCGCCGCGACGCCCGCCGCCGAGAAGGTGCTGGCCAAGGCCGGCGTCGGCGGCGGCGGGTCGACGGAGACCCCGGTGCGTACACCCGGTCGTGTCGTCGAGAAGGAACGGCAGCCCTGGGGTGACCGGCTCGCCCGGATGGCGTTCCCGGTGGTGATCGTCGGCGCGCTCGCCCACGTCGGGTCGATCGTGTTCCGCGGTCTCGCGACCGACCGCATGCCGTGGGGCAACATGTACGAGTTCATCAGCCTGTCGTGCGCTGCAGGCGTGATCGCGGGCATCGTCGTGCTGCGCCGTCCCGAGCACCGGCCGCTGCTGTCGTTCGTGCTGGTGCCCGTCGCGCTGTTGATGTTCATCGCCGGCCGGTGGCTGTACACGCAGGCTGCGCCCGTCGTCCCCGCCCTCAAGTCGTACTGGCTGGCGATCCACGTCTCGATCGTGTCCGTCGGGTCCGGTGTCTTCCTGGTGTCGGGTGTGGCGAGCGCGCTGTACCTGATCAAGCTGCGCTGGCCCGACGCCGGAACCGGCATCGGCGGCCGGGTCCTCGACCGCCTGCCCAGTGCGGAGGCGCTCGACCGCGTCGCCTACAAGACCGTCGTGTTCGCGTTCCCGCTGTTCGGCCTCGGCGTCATCTGCGGCGCCATCTGGGCCGAGTCGGCGTGGGGTCGCTTCTGGGGCTGGGACCCCAAGGAGACGGTGTCCTTCATCGCGTGGATCATCTACGCCGCGTACCTGCATGCTCGCGCGACGGCGGGCTGGCGGAACACGAATGCGGCGTGGATCAACATCGCCGGCTTCGTGGCGATGCTGTTCAACCTCTTCATCATCAACCTCGTCGTGTCGGGGCTGCACTCCTACGCCGGACTCTGAGTCCGACAGGGGAGCGTGCCCCGACCACGACGGGTCGGATCAGGACGTCTCGGCCTGCTTCTTGACGACCTTGAGCAGCTCGATGACGGTGTCGATCGTCGACGCGGAGAGGTCGCCGTGACGGAACGCGGCGATGTGCGCGCCGGTCTCGGCGGCCATGGCGACGTATTCACGCTGCTGCTCGACCCGCTTCAGGTCTTCCTCGGGGTCGGTGAGGAAGTACGTCACGCTGATCTCGAACGCGCGTGAGATGGCCTCGACGGTGCGGAACGAGGGCGTCTTCGCCTTCCCGGTGCGCAGCTGCGAGATGTAGGCATCCGACAGGGTGTACCCGAGCCGATTCGCCTTCAGGGCGATCTTCTTGCCCGTGTAGGGGATGCCGTTCTCGTCCCGCACCGTGTCGAACAGCTCGTTGAGGCTGTCGGCGAACGGCTTCGCGGTCCGGACGTCGTCTGTGATGGACATGTGAGTGCTCTCCCGAATCCGGTCGGAAGGCCGCATCCGCCGGATCCCCACGATCCTGGACTGCTGAGCCGGCCCCGCGACCGGTTGTTGTCGCATGCGAGACGGAGCACGTCCCGCATGTTTGACGAACTCTACCGCCCGTCGAGCTTTTTGCGGAGTGTCAACGACCACGGCCGTGACGACGCGGGAGCCGCGTCGCCCCCGTTCGCCAGGGAAACGAAACAGCTGGTCAGGCGACACAGGGTTCGCCCGCCGAGAGCGGCAACCCTGGATGTGGAGCGGCAACCGGCTCAGCAGATGCAGGGCACCGCGATCACGACCACCTCAGGACGGGCTGGGGGCCTGCGGGTCGTCACCCTGGTCTGCGTCATGGCGTCCCGTGCGACGACGTTCCTTGCCGAGGTCCCACAGGAAGTCGGCGTCGTCGTCCGGTCCGATCGGACCACGGCGCGTGGGCGGCACGTCCTGCTCCGGTTTGAAGGCACGCCACACCAGATAGGCCACCCCGACTGCCACCACGAACGCGATCACATAGACCACCGGACACCTCCACTACCCGTCGTTCCAGGGTACGCGAGGCGCGCGGGTGGCCTCGGGACGCGAAACGGACCCCGAGCGAGGTGATCGGGGTCCGTTCGACAGGTGTGCGTGATCAGTCGGTGCGGCGGTTGAGCAGCGCGACGACGTCGGCCTCACGGAAGCGACGGTGGCCGCCCGGGGTGCGGATGGCGCCCAGCAGACCGGAGCTGGCCCAGCGGGCGACGGTCTTCGGGTTGACGTTGAACATCGCGGCGACCTGACCGGGCGTCAGCGTGTGCTGGCTCGCCAGCCGCGGGGTGATCATCGACGGTGCCCCGGTGGTCGGATGAACTGCGGTCATGATGCCTCCTGATGCGAGGTCGAACGATGGGTTCACGTTCTGACGTCGTCATGGTTACACCCGAATTGCCAGGTGTTCGAACCGTCAGGGGCTGGTAAACCAACAGTAAAAATCGGACATCGCGGGCGCCGGACGCCGCGTCGTAGGCTGGCGGGGTGAGCGACACCCCTGATCAGACCCCTCCCGCCGATCGGCCGCAGGACGCTCCCCGCCCGGGTGCGGGCGGTCGTCTCGCCTCGGCGCTGGCCCTGTACACCGCCGTCCGACTGGCCCTCGTCGTGGTGATCGCCGCGATCATCTACTTCGTCGGGAAGGCCGCCGGGACCGACGTGCCCATCCTCGTGGCCGCCATCTTCGCGGTGGTCATCGCGCTGCCGCTGGGCATGATCGCGTTCAAGTCGTTGCGTCTGCGGGTCAACGCGGCCATCGCCGAGGTCGACGAGGACCGCCGCGTCAAGCGGGAGGCGCTGCAGTCGCGCCTACGGGGTGAGTCGGGCTCACGCCCGTGACATCCGGTGTGGCCGGGGCCGGCACCTGGACCGACCACCGCGCCGATCGTTCCTGGACGCAGAACGCGATCCGCCTGATCGAGGCCGACGCGACCCGCAGCGCCGACACCCACCTCCTGCGCTTCCCGCTGCCGGGGTGGGCCGAGGCGTCGGGCGGCGTCGATCTCTACCTGAAGGACGAGAGCACCCACATCACCGGCTCGCTGAAGCACCGGTTGGCGCGGTCGCTGTTCCTGTACGCGCTGTGCAACGGCTGGATCCGCCCGGGCGCACCCGTGGTCGAGGCGTCGTCGGGCTCGACGGCGGTCTCGGAGGCGTACTTCGCAGCGCTCATCGGGGTGCCCTTCGTCGCGGTCATGCCCCGCACCACGTCGGCGAGCAAGATCGCGCTCATCGAGCGGCAGGGTGGGCAATGCCACTTCGTCGACGCCGCGTCCGAGGTCTACACCGCCGCAGCCGAACTCGCCCAGCGGACCGGCGGGCATTTCATCGACCAGTTCACGATGGCCGAGCGTGCCACCGACTGGCGGGGCAACAACAACATCGCCGAGTCGGTCTTCGGGCAGCTCTCCGACGAGCGGCATCCCGTCCCCACCTGGATCGTCGTGGGCGCCGGAACCGGTGGGACGTCGGCGACCATAGGTCGCTACATCCGGTACCGCCGGCACCCGACGTGGCTGGCCGTCGTCGACCCGGAGAACTCCGTGTTCGCCCCGGCATATGCGACCGGGGACCCGACGGTCTCGTCGGCGGTGGGGTCACGGATCGAGGGCATCGGGCGGCCACGCGTGGAGCCGTCGTTCGTCTCGCAGGTGATCGACGCGATGGTCACCGTGCCCGACGCGGCGTCGGTCGCGACCGCCCGCCTGGTCAGCGAGGTGCTCGGCCGCCGGGTCGGCGGATCCACCGGCACCAACATGTGGGGTGCGTTCGGCCTCGTCGCACAGATGGTCGCAGCGGGGCGTGCCGGCAGTGTCGTGACGCTGCTGTGCGACGCCGGAGATCGCTACGCCGACACCTACTTCGACGACTCCTGGGTCGGCGCGCAGGGCCTGTCGCTGGACCGGCCCCGCCAGATCCTCGACGCCTTCTGGCACGACGGTTCCTGGCCCGCGTCGTGACCGATCCGGGGGGAGCGGCGATCGAGGCGGTCGACCTCGTGCGTGAGTACCGCATGGGCGATCAGACGGTCCGCGCCCTCGACGGACTGACGCTCCGGCTCGACGCCGGACAGTTCGTGTCGGTGGTCGGGCCGTCGGGCGCAGGCAAGTCGACGCTGCTGCATGTGATGGGGGCACTCGACGTGCCCGACTCCGGTCGGATCCTGGTGGACGGCAGCGACATCACCGCCATGGACGACGATGAACTGTCGACGTTCCGACGTCGCCGCGTCGGGTTCGTCTTCCAGTTCTTCAACCTCGTCCCGACGCTGTCGGCATGGGAGAACGTCGCCCTGCCGCGCCTGCTCGACGGGACACCGTTGCGGCGCAGTCGATCCGATGCGGAGGCGCTCCTCGACCGCGTCGGACTCGGTCATCGCGCGTCGCATCGGCCGGGCGAGTTGTCGGGCGGCCAGATGCAGCGCGTCGCCATCGCGCGGTCGCTCATCATGGGCCCACGGATCGTGCTGGCCGACGAGCCGACCGGCAACCTCGACTCGCAGACCGGCGCGGCCATCCTCGACCTGCTCGGGGAGGTCGCCCGCGACGGTGCAGGCCGACTCGTCGTCATGGTCACCCACGATGCGGCCGCGGCACGCGTCGCCGACCGGACGCTGACCGTCCGCGACGGACGCATCGAGTCGTGACGACCCGCACCCGGGCGACGGCGCAGACGCCCGTGCCGACGTCTCTTCCGGGCCGCGTCGTCGCGGCGGCCGGCCGACTGCGGGTGCTCAACCTGCGGGAGACACGCACCCACCGACTGCGGCTGATCACCTCGCTGCTGGTCATCGCGGTGTCGTCGCTGCTCCTGGTGGCGGTGTTGAGTACGTACGGGTCGATCACCGACTCGGTGTCGCGGCTGTCGGCGACGATCGCCGGTGACGCCGACCTCGACGTCGGAGCGATCGGCGACACAGGCATCGACCAGGGGCTCGTCGGCGAGATCCGCCGCGGCGTACCGCAGGCGCAGACCGTCGCGCCGATCGTCCGGTCGTCGGCCACGCTCGGCAGCGGCACCGAGCGCGTGGCCGTCCTCGGCGCGGACACCTCCGCGCTCGGACTGGGCGGCGTGTTGCGGTCGGTTCTGACGTCCGACGGCTCCTCGTCGACACAGCGGTTCGACCCGTCGACGTCGGTCGCGGTGGGCCCGGGTCTCGGACTGTCGGACGGGCAGCGGATCCGGGTCGGCGGGGTGGAGGTGACCGTCGCCGCGGTGGTCCGGTCCGACGCCGCGCGGCCGATCGCGAACGGGAGGTTCGTCGCGGCGTTCCTACCGCTGGCGCAGCGCATCACCGGTGAGTCCGATCGCGTCGACTCGATCCTCGTCGCCGCGCGGCCGGGCGTCCCCTCCGACGACCTGCGAGCGCGTGTCGAGTCCGTCGTCGAGGGGCGGGCCGTCGTCAACGACCCCGACTACCGTGCCGCGCAGGTCGCGACGGCCAGCGCGGTCACCCGGGACTCGACGCTGCTGGTCGCCCTCATCTCGGTCGTCATCGCGGCGTTCCTGGTGTTCAACACGATGACGATGGCCGTCGCGTCGCGGCGTCCGGTCCTGGCTATGGTCCGCGCCATCGGTGGCCGGCGGGGCCCTCTGGTGCGCGATCTCATCGCCGAGGCCGGTGTCATCGGCGCCGTCGGCGGTCTCATCGGTGTGCCGCTGGGGATGCTGGCCGGACGGTGGATCATCGGGCGATTGCCGTCGGCGAACATCGACCGCGTCGGCGCCACCGTCACCTACTCGCTGTCCTGGTACGCGCCCGTGGTCGCGATCGTTGCCTGCGTACTGGCCTGCGCCGCAGCGAGTCTGCTGGCCGCGCGGTCGGTGCTGCGGCTCTCGCCGGTGGAGGCGATGTCCCCCGCGCAGGCCGACGAGCGGTCGCGGGGATCGCTGCGCCTGGAGGTGGTCGCCGGTGTCGCCGGTCTGGGCCTCATCGCGATCGGCTGGCTCATCGCGTACACCGTCACCGGTCGGGCCGTCTTCTCCGCGGCGGTGCTGTCGAGCATCGGCGGACTGCTGGTGTTCTTCGGCCTCACCCGTCCGATCGTCGCCGCGATCGTGGGCCTGGTCCGACGTCTCGGGGGTCCTGGTCAGCTCGGCGCGGTCACCGCCGAGCGCACCCCGCGCCGCGTCTGGACCACCGCGATGACCGTCGCGGTCGCGGTGTCGGTGGGCATCGGGACGTCGGGCGCGATGAACGACCTCATCGGGTCGGTCTCCGGCGCACTCGACGGCGTCGGCGACCCCGACCTGTACGTCTCGACGCAGCCCGTCAGCGACATCCCCGCCGGTCCCGTCCTCGATCCCGCTGTCCGCGAAGCGGTCTCGACCGTCCCGGGGGTGTCGCGGGTCGTCGGGGGCCAGTGGGCCTACCTGAACCTCGGGGCCGCGCGTGTCGTCGTGCAAGGCCTCACGCCGGGTGTGCAGTCGCCGTTCGTGAAGCGCGCCGCGCCCGACGTCGTGCAGCGGGCCATCGCCGGCGACGGGATCGTGCTGTCGAAGGTGCTGGCGGCGACGGTGAAGAAGGGTGTCGGCGACGAGGTCCGGCTCGCCACGCCGGTCGGGTACCGGACACTGCGTGTCCTGCAGGTCGTCGACTATCCCGCGATCGAGTCGGGGACCGCTGCGATGTCGTTCGGGCTGCTGCAGGAGTGGTTCCAGCGGCCCGGCGACACATTCCTCCAGGTGACCATCGCGCCCGGTGCCGACCCGGCCGCGGTGCGAGCCTCGGTGACCCGGGCGGCGCAGGGCGCGGTCGCCGGCGCGAGCGGTGCCGTGCGTCCCTACGTGTACTCCGGGCCGGAGACACTCGACGCCACCCGCGCGTCCGTCGAGCAGTCGGGACAGTTCACCATCGCCATCCAGTGGATCGTCGCGATGGTCGCGGCGATCGCGCTGCTCAACACGCTGTTGCTGTCGGTGATCGAGCGGCGGCGGGAGATCGGGGTGCTCCGCGCGATGGGGGCGTCGCGCCGGTTCGCGTCGCGGATGGTGGTCGCGGAGGCCGCGGGGATCGCGGGCGTCGGGGCGGTGCTGGGAGTCGCGAGCGGGGAGTTGCTGCACGCGATCAGCGACCAGGTGCTCGGCGTGACCACCGCCGTCTCCATCAGCTACCAGCCGCAGGTGTTCACCGTCGTCTACGTCGTCGCGGCGTTCCTGCTCTGCGTCGTCGGCGCGGTGGTCCCGGCCCAGCGCGCCGGCCGCCTCACCATCGTCGACGCCATCGCCGACGAGTAGTCCCCCCGACACCTCACCCCACCCGTCTGTTGGGCAGCAGGAACCGTCTGGTGGGCGGTTGGGACATCTCCGCGTGTTCCTGCTGCCCAACGAACGGTTTCAAGCGCCCAACAAACGGTGTTGTCAAGAAAGGTTGACAACACCGTCGACGTCAACATAACCTGACAGCCATGCACGGCGAGAACGACGACATCACCACCGCGGCCGCCAGTTCGGACCCCGCTCAGGGGCTCGCAGCGGTCCGGGCTCTCCGAACGCTCGCCGACCGCCTCGAGGAGGTCCAGGTCGGCAACGCGCGGGAACAGGGATGGAGCTGGCAGGCGATCGCCGAGGTCCTCGGGATCAGCCGCCAGGCCGTGCACCAGAAACACTCGACCCCGAAGGGACACTGACATGTTCGACCACATGACCCGCGAGAACAGGCACATCCTGTCCTTCGCCATGGAAGAGGCCGCCGACCTCGGGCACGCCCAACTCGGCACCGACCATCTGATCCTCGGGATGCTCTGCAACGCCCGCAGCGACGTCTACGCATTGCTCACCGAGCAGGGCTTCACCCTGGCCGCCGCCCGCGACACCGTCCGGGAGATCCACGGCGACGACGACGGGGCCGCGACGGCCACCGCCGAGTCCGACGCGGAGCAGGTCGCCGAGGACCGCGAGGCGCTGAAGTCCGTCGGCATCGACCTCGACAAGGTCGCCGACGCCATCAAGCGCGCGTTCGGCACCGACATCACCGACGGCTGGTCCCAGCGCGGACCGGAGCGTCGCGGAGGCCGAGGCGGGCCGCACCGCCGCCACGACCACCACGGTCGCGACCACCACGGCCACGACCGCGATCACCGTCGCGGACGCGGCGGACCCTGGGACGGCCCCGACTTCGGTCCGGGCGGACGACGCGGACCGGGTGGCCCCGGCGCGTGGGGTGAGGACGAGACCTGGGAGGCCGGTCCGTGGCAGCACGGCCGGGGACGTCGCGGCCCGCGGGGGCGCGGCGGACCCTGGGGCCGCCCGCGGTTCTCGGCCTCGGCCCGCGCCGCACTCGGGGAGGCCGTCCGGATCTGCCGTGAGTCCGCCGCCGACGACGAGCGTGGGGGACGGCTCCGCGCCGAGCACGTCCTGCTCGGCATCCTCGCGGTCGGCGACGAGCAGTCGCGCCGGCTGATCGAGTCGGTCACCTCCGTCGACCGACTCCGCGCGGCGCTCACCGCCGCCGTCTGACCCGACCCGGTCCGATCCGGCACAGTGGAGTCCCCGCGGCCGTCACGCACGGTCGCGGGGGCTACACGCTCCCGGCGACGAGGCCGGCGAACGTCGCCACCGACCACGCCACCATCGCCAACCCTGTCTGCGCGAGTGCGGGGATCAGCGCCATCCCCTGCGCGCCCGTTCGCACCGGCGCGTTCGCGCGCACGGCCAACGGGACGGCGACGAGACCGAGCAGGGCCCACGGGGTCGCGGCGACGAGGACGAGCGTCGCCACCGTGGGTACCGCCAGGAGGGCCAGATGCGCTGTCCGCGTGCGGGTGTCACCCAGTCGTACCGCCAGTGTCGTCTTCCCCGTGACGGAGTCGCTGGGGATGTCGCGCAGGTTGTTGGCCACCAGCACCGCGCTCGAATAGCTGCCGACCGCGATCGCCGCGACGACACCCACCCAGTCGACGCGCTCGGCCTGGACGAACTCGGTCCCGAGGACCGCGACGAGACCGAAGAACACGAACACGGCGACCTCACCGAACCCCGCGTACCCGTAGGGCTTCGAGCCGCCGGTGTAGAACCACGCGCCGGCAATGCACACCGCGCCGACGACGATCAGCCACCACGCAGAGGTCAGCGCGAGGACGACGCCCGCGACGGCTGCGATCCCGAACGCCACGAAAGCCGCGCGCTTGACCGCCGACGGCGTCGCCGCGCCCGATCCGACCAGACGCATCGGGCCGACACGGTCGTCGTCGGTGCCGCGGATGCCGTCGGAGTAGTCGTTGGCGTAGTTGACGCCGACGATCAGCGCGACGGACACCACGAGGGCCAGCAGCGCCTTCCACCACACCGCCCCGTCGAGCCACGCCGCCGCACCCGTCCCCGCCACCACCGGCGCGATCGCGTTCGGGAACGTACGGGGCCGTGCGCCCTCGACCCACTCCTTCGGACTTGCCATGGCGCGATTCTCCCACCCCGCGGCTTACCCTCGATGCACGGACCGACGCGCGCCCCGACGGCGGTCCCGACCAGCTGCGACCTGCCGACGACGAGGACCCCATGACGACCGTGATCATCGGACTCCTCGGTCCGGTCGCGGTCGACGTCGGTTCCGGCATGCAGGCCGTCCCCGGCGCCCGCGCCCGCCGGTTGCTCGCGGCCCTCGCCGTCGATCCCGGGGCGCTGCGGTCGTCGCGGGCACTCATCGAGACCGTCTGGGACGACGCGCCGCCGCAGTCACCGCAGGCGGCGCTGCACACCCAGGTCTCCCGGCTCCGACAGGCCCTTCCCGACGGGGTGCTCATCGCCGAACCGTCCGGGTACCGACTGCTCGCCGACGCCGTCACGACCGATCTCGCCCGCGCCGGCGACCTGCTCGACGCCGGGACCCCGGCCGCGCTCGACGAGGCGATGGGGATGTGGCGGGGCACGCCCGGCGACGACCTCGCCGGACCCCTCGCCGACACTGTTCGCTCCCGCGCCGACGACCTGCGTCGTCGCATCGACTTCCGACGCGCGCAGGTCGCCCTCCACGACGGCGACGCCGACACGGCGCGTCGACTCGCCGCGGCGCTGTGCGCGGCCGACCCCCTCGACGAGCCCGCGCACCTGTTGCACATGCAGGCGCTCGCGGCCGCGGGGCGTACGGGCGACGCCCTGGCCGTCTTCGCGCGGATCCGCCGCGCCCTGTCGAGCGAACTCGGCGTCGACCCGGGCACCGAACTCGACGACCTCCACCGCGCGCTGCTGCGGTCGCCGGAACCAGCCCCGACGAGCACGCCCACGCCGCCTCGACAGGCCCGTGCCGTCGGCCTGCGCGCCGAGCCCAACCCGTTGCTGGGTCGCGACGACGAGATCGACGACCTGGTCGCCGCTCTCGAACGCAGCCGCGTGGTCACCGTGACCGGTCCGGGCGGGGCCGGGAAAACCCGTGTCGCGCAGGCGGTCGCGCGAACCGTGCACGCGACCGGACGCGACGTGTTCGTCGTGGAACTCGCCTCGGTGCGCTCCGACGAGGATGTCGTCGCCGCGATCGCGGCGGGCCTCGGGGTCGGTGAGAACGACGTCGTCGCCACCAACCGCGGGCGTCTTCCCGTCGGTGATCTCGCGGCGCGCGTCGCCGACGCGGTCGCGGGCCGCTCCGTGCTGCTCGTCCTCGACAACTGCGAGCAGATCGTCGACGGTGCCGCCCGCGCAGTGGCCGACCTCATCGCCGCGGCCGACGACGTGACGGTGCTCGCGACCTCACGTTCGCCGCTGATGATCGCCGGCGAGGTGACACATCGACTGCTCCCGTTGGCGATCGAGGAGACCGCGGTGTCGTCGTCCCCGGCGGTCGACCTCTTCGTCGCGCGTGCCACCGCCGTCCGTCCCGACGTCGTCATCGACCGCCGGCGCATCGCGGATCTGTGCGCGCGCCTGGACGGTCTGCCGCTGGCCATCGAGCTCGCCGCCGCACGGGCGCGCAGCATGTCCGTCGCCGACATCGCCGACCTGCTGACGCGCCGGCTCACGACCGGCCGGCTGTCGGTGTTCCGCAGCGGCGATCGCACGGCGCCGCAGCGACACCAGACCCTCGAGGCGGTCATCGGGTGGAGCTGGGACCTGCTCGACGACGACGCGCGGTCGCTGCTGCGCACGATGTGCCGCTTCCCGTCGGGCTTCACCGCCGACGCGGCGCACCACGTGATGGCCGAGGTCGGCGGTGCGGATCCCGTGGTCGTCGACGACGCGCTGGAATCCCTGGTCGCGCAGTCGCTGCTGGGCGTGGACGAGGCGGACGGCCGGACGCGGCACCGGATGTTGGAGATGGTGCGGGAGTTCGGCGCCGAGCGCCTGGCCGAGACCCCGGACGCACCGCGCGTCGACGCGGCGATGGCGCACTGGGCCGCCGGTGTCGCCGAGACCGCCCGGGATCTCTTCGACGCCGGCGACAACCGCGAGTCCGCGGCCATGGTGACCGCCGAGAGCGGCAACCTCGTCTGGATCCTGCGGCGCTGCCTCGACCCCGGCCCTGACGGGCGGCCCGCCGACGCCGTCGACGGCGTTCTCGCCATCTTCCCGGTGCTGGCGGCCAGTTGGGTGGCCCGCGGGCTCCACGCCGAGGTCCGGGCCTTCGCCCCGCGGGTGGTGGCGACGCTGGCCTCACCGTCCGCGCCCGAGGACGAACGCACCCGCGAGAAGCGCCTCGCCGCGCTGCTCATGGCGACGGGCCACCTGATGATGATCCGCCCCGACATGCGCGCCGTCGCGCGCGGCATGGGCGCGTTGCGGACCCATCACCGACCCTGCGAGACCCTCACACGCCCTGCTGATTTCGCCGCCGCGCTGATGCTCAGCCGGCGGCCCTACGCCGGCCTGCGCCTCATCGCGCGGGGCACCCGCGCCGACGACCCCGAGGTGCGGACGATCGCGCTGTCGCTGCGGTCCAATGTCGCGGAGAACCTCTCCGACCTCGACTCGGCGCTGCGCGACTCGCTCGCGGCGCAGGCGCTCGCGGCCTCACGCGGCAACGGCTGGATGCTCGCGATGGGGGCGACGGAGATCGCCGGGATCCACGGCCAATCCGGTCGGTACGAACAGGCGGCGGAAACCTACCGCGCGTCGATCGGTGGTCTCGAGGAACTCGGCGCGCTCGACGAGGCGCGGCAGGTTCGCTGTTATCTCGTGGCCGTGCTGGCCGGACTCGGACGTCTGGACGAGGCCGCCGCGGAGTTCGACACGGTGTCCGGCGGGTGGAAACCCGGTGACCCCATCCCGGCGGGTGCGCCGGAGACGATCGGCCTCATGCTGGTCGTCGCGGCCGAACTCGCCTGGCAGCGTGGCGGATCCGACGCGGCTGCCGACGTCGCGGTGATGACCGCGCGGTTCGTCGTCGGTCAGCACGCGGACAGCGCCGACCCGTCCTACCTGCTGACCCTCAGCGCGGCCATTGCCCTGGCGTCGACGTGCGGCCGCCCCGACGAAGCGCTGGTGTACGCCGGGACGTTGGCGGGGATGGTCGGTGGGCATCACCCCGGCGGCGTCGCTGACCTGCCGCAGTACGGAGCCGCCGCGATCGCGGTCGGTGCCGCGCGCTGTGCCCGGGATCCCGGCGACCCGACGGGGCGGCGCCTGCTGGCCTACGGGATCCGCATCGGCGGTCGCCGCGACCATCCCGTCCTGCTGCGGATCGTCGACGATGCCGCGTCGGTGGCCGGGGTCGACGCGTCGACGTGGGACGCCGCCCTGGCAGACGCGACGAGGATGCCCCGCCGCGACATCGGGCGGGACATCCTCGCGCTTCTGCAGGAGAGGTGATCAGGCGTTGCGCATGTAGGCGCGCACCGTCAGCGGGGCGAAGATCGCGGTGATCACCGCCGCGCCGACGAGCGACCACAGCACGTGGATACCGACGTGGCCGCTGTTCGTGAGTTCCCGCACCGCGGTCACCAGGTGCGACACCGGGTTCACCTTCACGAACGCCTGCAGCCACCCGGGCATGGTCTCGACGTTCACGAACGCGTTCGAGAGGAACGTCAGCGGGAACAGCAGCATCAGCGAGAAGCCCTGCACCGCAGAGGCGCTCTTCACGAGCATCCCCATCTGCGCCCAGATCCACGAGACCGCGAAGCTGCAGACGAGCACCAGCAGGGCCGCACCGAGCAGTCCGAGGACCTCGGGACGCCACCCGATCGCGATGCCGACGACGAACGTGATGACCGTCGCGATGAGGTAGCGCAGGACGTCGGCGAGCAGCGCGCCCGCGAGTGGGCTGACGCGGGCGATCGGCAACGCCCGGAACCGGTCGAACACACCCTTGTTCATGTCCTCGCGGAGCTGGGTGCCGGTGACGACGGACGTCGTGATGACCGTCTGCACGAGGATGCCCGGGATGATGACCGGGAGGTAGGCGGAGACGCTGCCGGCGAGCGCGCCGCCGAAGATGTAGGTGAACATCAGGGTGAAGATGACGGGCTGCAGCACCACGTCGAACAGCTGCTCCGGGTTGTGCCGGATCTTGAGCAGACCGCGGTAGCCCATGGTGAACGACTGCGCGACGGTGGCCGCGAGGCCGACTGTGCGCGGGGGATCGGAGACCCGTGCGGCCAGGGAGGTCTCGTGGGACGTGGTGGGGGACAGGGTTGCGGTGCTCATGCTGCGCTCTCCTCGGTGGACTCGTGGGTGGGGGTGCCGGTGATGGTCATGAAGACCTCGTCGAGGCTGGGTTTCGCGACGGTCAGTTCGCTGACGCCGATCCGCGCCTCGACCAGCGCGGCCATCACGACACCGACCTGATCGGGCTGCGGCAGTGGGGCGCTCACGCGCCCGGCCTCGGGGGAGAGGGTTGCCCGCTCGCCGAGAACGCGTTCGACGAGGGTCGTCACGGCGGCGGCGTCGTCGCGGTCGGTGGGGCGCACGACGAGGGTGTTGGCGCCGACGGAGTCCTTCAGCTCGTCGGCGGTGCCGTCGGCGATCTTGCGGCCGCGGTCGATGACGGCGATGCGGTCGGCGAGCTGGTCGGCCTCGTCGAGGTACTGCGTCGTCAGCAGCACCGTCGACCCCTGCGCGACGAGACGTCGGATGGTGTCCCACATCTGGGCGCGGGTGCGGGGGTCGAGGCCGGTGGTGGGCTCGTCGAGGAACAGCAGCGGAGGGGTGGAGATGAGGCTGGCCGCGAGGTCGAGCCGTCGACGCATGCCGCCGGAGAACTCGGCCAGCGGTCGGGCCGCGGCCTCCTCGAGGCCGAACTCCTCGAGAAGCTCGGCGGCCTTGGTGCGCGCCTGGCCACGGCCGAGGCCGAGCAGTCGGGCGAACACGACGAGGTTCTCGCGGGCGGTGAGCGTCTCGTCGACCGACGCGTACTGGCCGGTGACGCCGATCAGTGAGCGGACGGCGACGGGTTCGGCGACGACGTCGTGGCCGAAGATGCGTGCCGATCCGCCGTCGGGGCGGAGCAGCGTCGCGAGCATGCGGACGGTGGTGGTCTTGCCGGCGCCGTTGGGTCCGAGGACGCCGTACACGGAACCGGTGGGGACGACGAGGTCGACGCCGTCGACCGCGCGGGTGGATCCGAACGTCTTGACGAGGCCGCGGGCGTCGATCGCCGGGGCCTGCGTCGCTGTGGGCTTGGTCATGGGGACGACTCTGCGCCGGACCCCTGTCGTGACGCTGTCGTCGTCTGTCGTGGGCCCCGCGAGCCGGCCACCGGTGTGACGGTCCCCGCCATCTGTTGGGCAGCAGGGACCATCTGTTGGGCAGCAGGGACCATCTGTTGGGCAGTCGGGACCGTCTGTTGGGCGGCCGGGACCGGATCGGCGCTCGGACCGCGCGACGAACGGTTCCACCTGCCCAACAGACGGCTCCTGCTGCCCAACAGACGGGTGAAAAGGGCTGTACACCGGGCTTTTCCGTTTCGCCCGTGTCTCAGCGGCGCTCTCAGAGGGTTCTCAGCGACATCTGCCTATGGTGTCCGGCAATGTCTCAGTCCCCGCCCCCGCGTCGTCGGCCCACCGCCGGCGAGCTGGTGCGTGCCCGACAGGCGGGGGACGGCGGCGTCCCGGATCTGGCCGAGGGCTTCCGGCCGGCCCCGTCGCCCGGACCGTCCCGGGCGCGGGCGACCGGACCCACGCCGCACCGCCGACGAGCACGCGAACGCAGACGGCGATCATCCCTGACCATCCCGCGGGGCGTCGTCGCGGCGATGTCGGTCACGGTGTTGGTGGCGTGCGGGGTGGGCTGGGCCGGTGCGCGTCAGGTCAGCGGCGGCTTCCACACCTCCAACGCCCTCGCCGACGCGCCGCGGTCGCGCGACGGGGCGGAGAACATCCTGCTGATGGGCCTCGACACCCGTAACGACCGCGACGGCAACCCGTTGCCGCCGGACGTCCTGGCCCAGCTCCACGCCGGCGACGGCTCCGAGGGCGGCTACAACACCAACACGCTGATCCTGATCCACGTGCCCTCCGACGGGAAGCAGATCACCGCGTTCTCCATCCCCCGCGACGATTACGTCCCCATGGTCAACCCCGACGGCAGCACCGGCATCGACGGCACCGACAAGGCCAAGATCAAGGAGGCCTACGGCCGGGCGAAGGCGCAGGCGGAGAACACGCTCAGCGCGCAGGGCGTGTCCGACCCCGTGCAGCTCGAGACGCAGGGCCGTGACGCCGGCCGCGCCGAGACCATCGCGACGGTCCGATCGCTCACCGGCGTGCCCATCGACCGCTTCGCCGAGGTGAGCCTCGTCGGGTTCTACGACATCGCCAAGGCGCTCGGCGGGGTGACCGTCTGCCTCAACCACGCTGTGTCCGACAGCTATTCGGGCGCCCACTTCGCAGCGGGCGTGCACAAACTCAACGCCGCGCAGTCGCTCGCCTTCGTCCGTCAGCGACACGGACTCGACAACGGCGACCTCGACCGTACCCACCGACAGCAGGCCTTCCTCCTGTCGGTCGAGCACGAACTGCAGTCGTCCGGGGTCTTCTCCGACCTCGGCAAGCTCAGTTCGCTCGTCGGCGTCGCGCAGAAGGACGTCGTGCTGTCGTCGGGGTGGAACGTCCTCGACGACGCCCAGCAGCTCGGTCAGATCGCCGGGCAGTCGGTGACGTTCACGACGCTGCCGGTGCTGCGTTACGACACCGTCGACGACCAGGACGTCAACATCGTCGACCCGGAGGCCATCAAGCGTCAGGTGCAGACGGCGTTCGGGATCACACCGCCGCCGGCGGCGACCACATCGTCGACGACGACCGATGCCTCACAGGTCGCGGGCGCGACGAGTCAGGCGTCGTCCGACACCGGCGACGGCGACACCGACAGCACCCCGGACCAGGGGAAACCGGTGACGACGACGGCGAACGGCATTCCCTGCGTCAACTGAGGCCGACGGTTCAGCTCAGAGCTGATCGAGGTCGACGATGCCGTCCTGCAGGGCGCGCGCGAGCAGTGCGGCCTTCGTCGTGGCGGGACGTCCGACGGCCTCGTACTTCGCACGGATCCGGGCGATGTGGGTGTTCACCGTCGACTCGGCGATGAAGAGCTGCTGACCCACCTCCTCCTTGGAGTCCAGCAGCACCCAGGACCGCAGCACCTCGCGCTCGCGCTGGCTCAGGCCGGGATCGGGCAATTCGGTACTAGGAGGGTCGAGCACGGCAGTCATCGGTCTCCTCGGGACGGTGCCGGAAGCTGGTCTCGCCCGGCAGTGAACGAAGATTAACCGGCGGGTCGGACAACTTTCCAGACACCGGAACGGGTGACCCCTGGTCGGGGAACACGCTTAGAGTCAACAACATTCAGCCGTGCGTACGACTTAATGGACGCACGTATCGACCCATCTCGTCGAGATCGTGACGCCAGATCCCGGCCTCGTCGCAGCGGCGACGGTGATATGCCGAGGGTTGCCACGTCGCCGTGGACGAAGTGCTCGAGCCGACCTCGACGGTGGGTGACATGTCGACCGCGCTCATGGCGAGTCCGCGCTCGGGCGGAACGGCTTCGTCGTCGGGGCATTCTGCGGCAGTCCGTCGGGCCCGAGGTCGATGCGACTGTGTGTCCCACCGCCGTCGGCGATGACCGATGCCGCCGCGGTGCGCCCTGGTGGGAGCAGTCGGACACGAACCGAACCCGTCGCGGTCACGTCCAACACCTCCACGACGGCGCGCGCGATGCGTTCTCGCGCGTCGGCGTCGAGTCTGCTGTCCGCGGAGTCGTCGATGAGCACGACCTCGACACCCCTGCGGCGAGCATCGACGGTGGCGCGGACAACGGACGGGTGGGTGAGTCGTGTCGCACGCAGGGTGTCCCGCAGTCCGGCCTCGCGACGGCGCACTCGCGACGTTCGTCGGCGGACAGTGCCGTCCCCGCGGCGATCCGAGCGAGGAGGGGACGCACCGATCGGTCCAGGGCATGCAGTTGAGCCTCGCGCTCGCGGTTCGCGGCCACACTCGCTGCTAGTTCGGCGTTCTGCGCGACCCGCGCATCCCGGAGCGCGTAGACCGTTCGCGCTGCGGGCCTCAGCGTCACCGCGAACACCGACGACAGTGTGAGCACCCCGATGTCGGAGAACATGGAGACGAACCCGTCCGCCGCCGTGCTGCCGTTCGCGGCGAACCACGCCGAGAGCGCGACGATCCCGCCGGCGAGCCCCAGCCACGCCGCCACCGTTCTCCCACGGACGCAGAGGAATCCGAGCGCGAGGATGCACGCCCCGTGCCCCCAGTTCTGCAGACCCGGGTTAGGAAGTCGCGCGGGGATGATGCTGACGAGCGTGACCGCGTCCGCCCCGACCACCACCCACACCGTTGCGAGAATCGGCAGCGGGTCGCCGGGGACCCCGACGAGCACCAGCAACACCGAGCCGAACACCGCCGCCGCCAGAACGGTCCACGGCGAGGCGCCGACGCCGGCGTCGACGGCGACAACCACCATCAGCGCCGCGTACACAGTCACCGCGGCCAGCCCTCCAACCGTGTGCATCCCGACGAGAGTGCGCACGTCGTCGGTGCCCTCTTCGACGACCGGGCGGGCCAGTGCGTCCCGGATGCGATGTCTCACGGTCGCTCCCACCGGATCGCGACGGCGGTTCCCGCGCCCGGTGACGAGTCGACGGTCGCGCTGCCGCCATCTATGTCGGCCATCCGGCCGCGGATGCTGACTGCGATCCCGAGCCGGTCGACCGGAACCCGCATCGGGTCGAAACCGGGGCCGTCGTCGACGACGTCGACCGCGATCCCGTCGGTCGCCGTCGACATCCGGACTCGACGGCCGGGTCCGGGGTCGGCGTGGCGGACGATGTTGCGCACGGCCTCGGCGGCCGCCGCGACGACCTGCCGCACCACATCGGTCGGATAGTGCGCCTCCGGGTCACCGGTGGTCACCTCGACGGCGATGGTGGAGTCCACCTGCGCCACGGCACTGCGTATCTGGGCCGACGTCACGGCGGACGTCAGCTCGGTTGACGAGACTGGATCGGCCAGTGCGTCGAACTCGGTGAGCGTGGCCGCGGCTTGCTGACGGGTCGCCTCCGTCGACCCCTGCCGGGCGGCTCCGAGGAGGGTGGCCATCACGCCGTCGTGGGTGAGTGCCGCGAACCGCGCCCGCTCGATCTCGGTCGCCGAGGCCGCGGCGGCCCGTCGCGCGGTGTCGATCGTGACGGCGCGGGTGCTGTCGACGAGTCGCGCGGTGCGGACCCCGACCATCGCCGCGACGGTGATGAGCCCGACGAACCCGACGTTGAACGCGAGGTCGGCGAGAAGGGGGTTGGCGTAGTCGCCTCGACGACTCAGCGTGTTGCAGACGACGTTCACCGCGCACACCGCCACCGTGTAGATGCCGGTGCCCAAGGGTGTCAGCGCCATCGTCGAGGCCATCGCGGGCAGGCCGTTGAACACCGTCAGCCACAGGCCGTAACCGTTCTCGATCGATCCACCGTTCCACGCGGCCGGCCACGTCAGACCCGCGACGAGGTAGGTCGCGACGGCGATCAGGACCGTCGTGGCGACGAGTTGGGTGCGATCGAGCAGTCCCGCGATCCCCACCGCCACACCGGTTCCGAACACCGCGATCGGCGCGCCCCAGGCCCACCACGCAGCCGAGGCGTCGAACGAGAGCGGGATCAGCGGGGTGCACACACCGACGTAGATGAGGTAGCCGACGCCGATGAAGAGGGCGAACTGGCGCATGATGCGACGTTCGCTGTCACCCGCCCCGGTCACGTCCCGGACGAGCCGCGACCTCAGCCGCGCAGGCGACGCGGTATCGGCAACCATCCGTCCTCCACCGCTCGCTTGTAGAGATCGGTCTTGTTGCGTGCCGGTCTGCCCACGGAGGCGTACTTCGTGCGGATACGGTCGAGGTGTTGGTTCACGGTGTCCGCGGCCATGCCGGTCAACTGCGCCACCCGGGCCGTCGACTCGCCGGACGCGTACAGCTCGAGTACCTCCCGCTGACGAGGCGACAGGTCGACCACGAACGAGTCGTCGGAGTCGATGGCCGCGGCCCAATCCATCGTCGGGACCTGCTCGCCCCGCGCTGCCTGTCGGATGGCCTCGAGCATGTCCGCGGCCGGTGTCGACTTGCGAACGACGCCGAGGACGTTGGCAGCGGCTGCCGATCGCACGAGGTAGGCGTCCTCGGCCGCGGTGTGGACAAGGGTCTCGATGCCGTGGCGCCGCAGCGTCTCGACGTTCGAGTGCGGTGAACTGCCGTCCTCGAGACGGAGATCGAGCACTGCGAGGGTCACGTCGTGGGTGGTGGCGAGCAGGTCGTCGACGGTGGGCGCGCCGCCCGCGAACTCGAGGTCGTCGGCGGTGCTCAGCATGTGGGCCACGCCGAGGATGGAGATCTCGTGGTCATCGATGACTCCGATGCGAGGGGGTCGGTCGACCGACTCTGCCACTGATGGGGGTCCCGTCTCGTCCGCTGTTCTGACGACAGCTCGCAGCCCATCGTGACCGACGGTGCGCCCGAGGGCTCGCGAAGATGGTCGACACGTCCAGTTTTGTGGTCCGTTCAGAGGATCAGCCCGACCGCTGTGCGACGTCCGTGGGCCACCATGGATCCATGACCACACTCGACCTGTCCCCGGATGATCTGCTGACGACGACGCGCACGGTACGCAAACGGCTCGACCTCGAGCGACCGGTCGGCATGGAGGTGATCCGCGAGTGCCTCGAGATCGCGTTGCAGGCACCGTCGGGGTCGAACCGTCAGGGATGGCAGTGGGTGGTGGTGACCGACGCCGAGCAGCGTCGTCGCGTCGGCGACATCTACCGCGAGGAGACGCAGCGCTACCTCGACTCGAAGTACGCCGCCGACAAGCTGTTCTCCGACGACGCCGAGCGCTCCCAGGTGCAGCAGCGCGTCGGGTCCAGCGTCCGACACCTCGGCGAGACGATGGGTCAGGTGCCGGTGCTGCTGGTGCCGTGCATCAAGGCGGGCACGGAACTGCCCGCCGGCAACCAGGCCGGGTTGTGGGGGTCGCTGCTGCCGGCGGTGTGGAGCTACGCTCTCGCCGCGCGTGCCCGCGGGCTCGGGACCGCCTGGACGACACTGCACCTCGACCGCCGTGAGCGCGACGTCGCGGACATCCTCGGCATCCCCGAGGGGTACCACCAGGGCGCCTTGATCCCGACCGCCTACTTCACCGGCGAGACCTTCAAGCCCGCCCCCCGCGCACCCCTCGACGAGGTCCTCCACGTCGACCGATGGTGACGCACGGGCCGCTGCGCTGACGCTCCGTTCGCCGGGCTGACGCTCCACTTCCAGGTTTCCCGCTCCGGTTCCAGGGTGACGCTCCACTTCCAGGTTTCCCGCTCCACATATTGAAGGACGCTCCGGATATATCCGGAGCGTCCTTCAACATGTGGAGCGACAAGCAGGCGGCGCACAGCAACCGGAGCGTCTGCACCAGAAGTGGAGCGTCCGCACCAGAAGTGGAGCGTCAGCACCAGAAGTGGAGCGTCAGCACCGGAAGTGGAGCGTCAGCGCCGACGGCGACGGCCGATCACCCTGCCATCCTCACCCCTCGGCGTCGGGGACGTCGAGTTCGTCGGGGTCGGCGCCGTGGACGATCTGTTCCTCGTGGCGGGCGCGTTCGTCGAGCTCGTCGGTGTCCGGCCGCGAGCTCTCCTTCGCGTGTTCGCGGTGGTCGGGGTGCACCTCCTCGGTGGGCACGATGACCTCGTCGAGAGTGGGCTCGTCGGATCCGTCGTTCGTCGATGAGGTCATGACTGCACCTCATCTGCGACGGTGCCGGCGGCGTGTCGCGCCTGCGAGCGCGTGTCCTGCGCAGCCGATTTGCCCTCGTCGGCAACCGTCGACGCCGCGTCGGTCGCCGTGTCCTTCACCGACTGGACGGCATCCTGCGCCGAGTCCTGCAGCGAGCCGGCGACATCCTGTGCCGCGGAGGACACCTCGTCGGCGAGTGGTTGCGCAGCCTCCTGCAGGCGACTGGCCGCCTGCTGCTCGGCCTCGGTCGGCGGGAACAGCGCGGACACGAGGAGCCCGGCACCGAAGGCGATCAGGCCTGCGGCGAGGGGGCTGCCCTGGGTGCGGGACTGGGCCGCATCGGGTGCGGACCGCACCGCGTCGGAGACGCTCGACGTCGCCGAGTCGGCGGTGTCCGTCGCGCTGGACGCGACGTCCTGGGCTGTGCCCATGACGCGGTCCCGCACGCTGCCGAGGCGTCCGGTGACACCACTGACCTTGCGGCGCGCGATGGTCGACGGATTGGCCTCGTGGGCGAGAGTGTCGACGTTGGCGCTGAGATGCGCTCGGGTGCGGTCGATGTCGCGGCGGATCTGATCGGGGTCTGCTGAGGTCATCGGTTCTCCTGGGGATGCGGGGTGACGGCCGAGGGGATCTGGGAGACGGTGTCCGCGGTCCGTGGCAGACCACGGGCGCGACGGATCGCGGCCCGGCCCGCGAGGGCGAGCGCCGTGCCGACGACGAGCCACACGAGCGCCACGATCAGTGCCGACCATCCGTGGCCGGTGCTGTTCCCGATCGCCCACCACGCCGCGGTGGACACGAACAGCAGCACGAAGAAGCCGGCGAGCGCGGCCCCAGCGAGCATCCCGGAGCCCTTCCCGACACGGGTGGCGGTCTGCGTGGCCTCGGCTTTCGCGAGCTCGAGTTCCTGCCGGACCAGCGTCGACAGGTCCCCCGAGACGTCCGACAGCAATTCGCCGATCGACGGCGACTCCGCGCCTGGCTGCGACGTCGGGGCGGTCGGACCGGGGCCGGGAGGCGCACTGTGCGCGCCGCTCACGGCAGACCCCCCGGGTTCGGCGACGACTGCGGGTGGGACGCGTAGCCGAGCGCGTTCTCCTCCTCCGTCGCGGGTCGCGACGGCGGCGAGCCGACCGGGTCGGACATCGTGCTGTCCTCGGGGTGGTCGGTCCGTGTGGAACCGTCGGCGGCGGTGTACCCGGCCGCGCTGGTCGCCGTCGCGGGCGTGGGAACCCCGGTCGACGGGGCTGAGGTCGGAGCCGGCTGCGTCGGCTGGGCGGCCGGGCCGCCCGACGAACCCGCGGCGCCCGAACCTGTACCGCCCGACGAGCTCGACCCTCCCGACGAGCTCGAGCCACCGGCTGCGCCTCGACCGAGGCGGCCGGCGACGATCCCGGCTCCCGCGGCCAGGGCGAGGAACAGGCCCGGCTTCCGGCGCGCGAAATCGCTGACGTCGCCGAGCACCTGGCCGGGCTCGCGCTCGTCGAGCCACGACGCGAGGGAGTGGGCGCGGTCGGCGGCCTGGCGCGTGAGATCGGATGCCGGTCCCTGCTGGTCGGACGACGATGCCATCGAGGCGAACTCGTCGGCCAGTGCGCGCAGGCTGCCGACCGCGCGGTGCTGCTGCGTCGACGCCTGCTCGGTCAGCTCGGTCCGAGCCTGGCCGAGCAGGTCGCCGGCCTGGCCGCGGACCTCCTCGGCGACTTGTTGAGCCTGGTCACCGGCGACCGCGGCGACATGCTTGCCCTGTTCGGCCACCGTCCCCGCGGTCTGTGCGGCCTGGTCCTTGGCGGTCGACGCGGCGGCGTCGGCCTTCTCCGTCACGGAGGGATCCGTCGTCATCGGCGATCACCCGCCGGTGCGGGGGTGCCGTCGGGGCACGGGGTCTCGAGAACGTTCGTCACGGGTCCTCCTCGGGGTGCGTGAGCATTCATCACCGAGGGACGTACCCGGGCGCCGCGCGGCAAAACCCGAACAGGGGTACGTCAGCGGACGGGCCTGTCAGGTCAACAGGGACCGCAACGCCGCCCGGTCGACCTTGCCGGGACCGCGCAGCGGCAGAGCGTCGACGACGATCACGTCGCGCGGCACGGCGATCCGGTCGAGACGTTCGCGCACGACGGACTGCACCGAATCCGGCAGGACGACAGCGTCTTTCGCAGCGACCACCACGGCCACCACCTTCTCTCCGAGGCGGTCGTCGGGCAGTCCGATCACGGCGCACTCGGCGACCGTGGGGTCGGCGAGCACGGCCGCCTCCACCACCTGCGGGACGACGGTCAGACCGCCGGTGGTGATGGCCTCGTCGGCGCGCCCGACGATCGACAGCACGCCGTCGTCGACGCGGCCGAGGTCGTCGGTGAGGAACTCTCCCGTGTTCACGAACGCCGGATGGTCGGGCCGGTTGCGGTAGCCGAGGGCGACCATCGGCCCCGACAGCGCGACACGTCCGACGCCGTCGACGGGTGCGTCGAGCCGGATGTGCACCCCCGGCAACGGGATCCCGTCGTACACGCAGCCGCCGCCGGTCTCGCTCATGCCGTAGGTCCGCACGATCGGCAGGCCCGCGTCGACCGCCCGCGCCTGAAGCGGGGCCGGGGTCGCGGCGCCGCCGACGAGGATCGCGTCGACCTCGCGGAGCGCTGCGACGGCGCTCGGGTCGTCGAGGACCTTCACCAGCTGCGTCGGCACCAGCGAGGTGTACCGCCGGGGACCCTCGACGCGCCCCAGAGCGGCGACGAGATCCGCGGGGGCGAAGCCGCCGGCGACGTCGATAACCGCCGGCGTGAAACCCGCTCGCAGGCATCGCAGGAGCACCTGGAGTCCGGCGATGTGGTGGGCGGGCAGGGCGAGCAACCACCCACCGGGGCCGCCGAGTCGCTCCTGTGTCGCCGCCGCCGATGCGGCCAGCGTCGCTGCGGTGTGCATCGCGCCCTTCGGGACGCCGGTGCTCCCTGACGTCGCGACGACGAGCGCGACCTGATCGTCGACAGGCTCCCCGGCGGCGAGCGCGGCGGTCAGCCGTTCGGTCTCGCGGGCGTCGCCGGCGGGCACCGGCAGTACGGCGATCGAGCCGTCGACGACTGCGCGCAGACGATCGGTCGCGCGCAGGACATCCGGTCCCGACGGCAGCGGGAGGGGCTCGAGCAGGCGGGCAGCGCTCAGCTCGGGTCCGCCTTCGGCGTCTCGGTGTCGCAGGTCCAGCCGGCGCCCTCGAGCACCGAGCGCACCCGCTCGATGTCGGCGTCGGCAGGCATCTCGTCGGTCATCTTGGTGATGAGCACGGCGACATCGACCCGGGAGATGGGCTCGTCCGGGTTCGACGCCGCCTCGCTGGCGAGGTGGTCGGCGATCTGGCGGGCCTCGTCGTCGGTGAGCTGGCGGCGCAGCAGCGCGACCAGCGGGATGTAGTCACCGGCGGGCACGCCGTGGGGATAGCCCGCACGCAGCCAGCCGATGATGGAGCGCAGAAGGTGGGAACGGTCCACGACGCCCTCCTCGATCTCGTCGCCTCGTCGGCGATGGGGGACAGCGGCGCGCTGTGTGCTCAGCGCGTGAGGTGTGTCCATGGTCCCACAGTCGGCGGCGTCGTCGCAGGTGGCGACGACCGCCGCGGTCATTCGGCGGGTTGCGCCAGCGGCCAACCGACGGAGGCGAGCCGCGACGCGACCTGGTTGATCTCCTCCGGGTTCGGCTCGGTCTCGATGACCGTGTGGATCGCGCCGCGGATCTGCTCCTCGGTGACCGGCTCGTCGGTGCCGTGCTCCTTGAACACCGTGAGGATCGCGCGGGTCACCTGCTCCTCGTCGAGCGATCGCTTCAGCAGGGCGAGCAGCGGGAAGTAGTCCTTGGGCGGCACGCCCTCCGGGTAGCCCTTGCGGAGCCATCCCAGGACGGCGTCGAACGTGTTCGCGTCCGCCATCACTTCACCGGTGCGAAGGGGAAGAGGTTCACGCCGAAGTGGTAGTTGATCGTCGTCCGGGTGATCCACAGGATGCCCAGGAGGATCACCACACCGATCAGCGCGAAGAGCGCGATCCCCGCGGCCTTGAGCGCCGGGTTGCCGGAGGCGGTGGTGGTGCCGTCGGCGCCGGTGTCACCGGAGCCGGCCGCGAACAGTCGCAGTCCGACGGCGAACAGCGCGGGCAGCCCGGCGCCGAGCACCAGACCGACGACGAGCACCTTGAAGATTGCCTCGAATTCCTGCATGTCGTCCTCGTTCGGTTCGTCGGGGGCGGGTCAGCGCGAGCCGGCGGTGGCGGCCGGGCGGGCCTCGGTGATCTCGGCCGGGATGACCGAGTTCGACGCGTCGTCCCACTCGGCGTTGACGTTGGTGTGGTCGACCTTCTGCTGCTGTGCGCGCCAGTACATGACGCCCGACAGCGCGACCAGGATCAGGAAGATGACGATCGCACCGGCTGCGCCGCCGATCGCGTTCGCGATGAAGAACGTCGCGGCGCCGACCAGTCCGGCCAGCGGCAGGGTGGTCACCCAGGCGACGACCATGCGGCCGGCGACGCTCCACCGGACCGCCGCGCCGGGCTTGCCGACACCCGAGCCCAGGATCGAACCCGTCGCGACGTGCGTGGTCGACAGGGCCATGCCCGCGGCGCTCGAGGTGAGGATGATCGCGGCCGACGACGCCTCGGCGGCCATGCCCTGCGGTGCCTTGATCTCCACGAGGCCCTTGCCGAGCGTCCGGATGATGCGCCACCCGCCGAGGTAGGTGCCGAGCGCGATGGCCAGGGCGCAGGACAGGACGATCCAGACCGGGAGGCCCTCGCTGACCGAGCCCGCCGAGAGGTGGCCGGTCGCGATGAGGGCGAGCGCGATGACGCCCATCGTCTTCTGCGCGTCACCGGTGCCGTGCGCGAGGGACACCAGCGACGCGGTCGCGATCTGACCGGCGCGGAAGCCGCCCTCCTTGCGGGACTCGGCGATCGACGCGGTGATCTTGTAGATCAGCCAGGTGCCGACCGCCGCCACGACCAGCGCGATGACCGGGGCCAGCAGTGCGGGGATGACGACCTTGTCGATGATCCCCTCCCAGTTGACGCCGCTGGTGCCGATGGCCGCCAGGCCCGAGCCGATGAGTCCGCCGAACAGCGCGTGCGACGAGCTGGACGGCAGGCCGAACAGCCAGGTGAAGAGGTTCCACAGGATGCCGCCGATGAGGCCGGCGAAGATGATCACCAGAGCCTTCTGGGCGTCCAGTCCGCTGACCAGGTCGCCGGCGTTCGCGCCCTTGGTCTGCTGGATCTTCAGCACGTCCTTGGTGATGGTCGCGGCGACCTGCACCGAGAGGAACGCGCCGACGAGGTTGAGGATCGCGGCCAGGCCGACGGCGATCTTCGGCTTGAGAGCGCCGGTGGCGATGGAGGTGGCCATCGCGTTGCCGGTGTCGTGGAAGCCGTTGGTGAAGTCGAATCCGAGGGCGGTGATCACCAGCAGCACCAGGATCAGCATCTCTGCGCTCATACGAAAATCTTCCGCCCGCGTGGTGCGGATGTCCAAAACGGACAGCGTCGTATCTCGTTTCTGACCTGCGGCTTTGGGTGTCCTACAGTCGCCGTTTGCCAACTGTTCATCTTGGCGTGGCAGGCGTGCCGTGTACTACCGCTCGTCGTTCCTGGTGTCGCGACGCAACGGGTGATCCGACGGCACCTCGACGACGATGATCGCCCGCCCGTCGGGGTCGTGGATGTGCATCTCGCGCAGACCCCACGGCTCGGTCCGCGCCTCCCGGTCGATCGCGACACCGGCCTCCGTCAGCGACCGCTGGGCGTCCTCGATGTCGCGGACCTGGAGCCACAGCGAGGTCGACGACGTGTCGGCGCCGTCGGCCCGCAGATGCGCCGCGACCTCGATCAGCGTGGAGCCGGCGAAGAACACCGTCCCGCCGGGGTACTCCCGCGCGATCGCGAGTCCGAGCGCGTCGCGGTAGAACGCCGTCGTCACCGCGGCGTCGCGTGGTCGGATCAACACTCGCGCGCTCAGGATCTCCATGCGTGTCGTCTTACCCGATCAGCTGCTCAGCACATCCTGCATCCCCGGCGCGAGGACGTCGGACAGGTCCGACCACGGGATGGTGATCGTGACGAGCCCGTCGGCGTAGGCGCCGACCTGGTAGTCGCCGAAGTGGATCTGCATCCCGTCCGGCGACGCGGTCCAG
This sequence comes from Gordonia paraffinivorans, assembly GCA_036946345.1. Lineage (GTDB taxonomy): Bacteria > Actinomycetota > Actinomycetes > Mycobacteriales > Mycobacteriaceae > Williamsia_A > Williamsia_A paraffinivorans_A. The sequence goes on from JAQIJH010000023.1 coordinate 37,855, forward strand.
TTGGCGAAATTCTTCTCCTCGGGCGTGATGCCGCTGCGCTCGTACCGGTCGCCGACGACGGTGGTCGGCAGGATGCGCGCCGACTCCTGCGACAGCCGGCGCAGGCCGGTGCCGAGATCGGAGAAGGCGTCGGACAGCGTGATGGGCTGTGCGGTGTCCGCGTCGATGGTCACGGTCGCCAGCAGCGAGTCCCCGTGGGCGCCGGGCGGGTTCGCCATCCAGTAGCTGATCGACTCGGCGCTGACGACGCGGGCGCCGATGTGGAACGGGCCCTTCCGGTACCCGTCGCGCAGGGTGAAGTCCATGCCTGAGTAGTCGGCGTCGATCTGGTCCTGCAGCGCCGCGCGCATGGACTGGTTGAACTCGCCGGTCACCGCCGGGTTCCCGCCGGCGAGCTGGGGGATCGCGACGTCGTACGACGCGCGGTCGGTGCGACCGGTCACCCGGGTACTGGTCGGCGTGTACGCGGTAACGGCCGTCGAGGACGTCGTCGCCGACGACGTGGGGACGGCCGACGACGGTGATCGTGTGACCGTCACGAGGGTGGTGACGGTGCCGGGGCCGCTGTCGTCGCCGGAGGAGCAGGCCGAGAGAGCGGACATCGTCACGGCCGCCGCGATCGCTGCCGTCAGGACACGTCTCATGCCTCAGGGATAGCCCGTCGAACCCCTTCGAACAAGCGAACACGCGACCGACGAACATAAGGTGAGTTATGGTGATGCCGGTCTCGGTGCCGAGTCGGCGTCGGGCATCATCGTCGACAACGCGGTCGAGACGAAGGGCGGTTGCGCGTGAAGATCGGTATGGCTGTCAACTACGCGGGTGACTTCACCGAGACGATCGACAACCTGCTCGAGTTCGAGGCCGCCGGTCTCGACCGTGTCACCGTCCCCGAGGCCTACAGCTTCGACGCGGTGAGTCAGCTCGGCTACATCGCCGCGCGCACGACGACGCTCGAACTCGCGACCGGCATCCTGCCGATGTTCTCGCGCACGCCGACCAACATCGCGATGACCGCCGCCGGCCTCGACTACATCTCCGGCGGCCGTGCCGTCCTCGGCATCGGCGCCTCGGGCCCGCAGGTCATCGAGGGCTTCCACGGCGTGAAGTACGACGCGCCGCTGGGCCGGGCCCGGGAGTACGCCGACATCTGCCGCATGGTCTGGCGCCGTGATCGCGTCGAGTACAAGGGCAAGTACTACACGCTGCCGCTGACCGCCGAGGACGGTGGCACGGGACTGGGCAAGGCCCTCAAGTTGATCAATCACCCCGTGCGCGACCGCATCCCGATGGCCCTCGCTGCCATCGGCCCGAAGAACGTCGCGCTGGCCGCGGAGAAGTTCGAGGAGTGGCAGCCGATCTTCTTCCACCCCGAGCACGTCGACGTCGCGTTCGGTGAGTCGCTGCAGAAGGGCAAGGCCAAGCGCGACCCCGAACTCGGTGACCTGAACATCTCGGTGACCACCGCACTGCTCATCACCGACGACGCCGAGAAAGCCGCCGCCGCACGCGAGCTCGTCTCACATCAGGTCGCGCTGTACGTGGGCGGCATGGGTGCCCGTGGCAAGAACTTCTACAACGATCTCGCCGTGCGCTACGGCTACGTCGACGAGGCCAAGACGATCCAGGACCTCTACCTCGACGGCAAGAAGAACGAGGCGGCGCAGGCGGTTCCGGACGATCTGGTCCGGCAGATCTCGCTCATCGGATCGCGCGACGAGGTCGTCGACCGGGTCGCGGCGTTCACCGACGGTGGCGTCACCATGGCATTGGCCACGCCCATGGCGGGCAACCACGCCGACGACGTCGCGCAGGTGCGCACCCTCAAGGAGATCGTGGGCTGACGCTCACCCGGCGGGCAGGCACCCGCCGGCTCAGTGCGCTTCGTTGTAGGCGTCGACGATGACCTTCGGAACCCGACCGCGCTCGCTGATGTCCCAGCCGTTCTCCACGGCCCAGGCGCGGATGTCCGCGACGGACGCGGCGGCTCGCGCGGCGTCCGAGCGACGGGTGGTCCGCTTCCGCGAGACCTGCACGTACTTCTGCAGCAGCGAGCGCAGTTCCTCGGCGCTCTCCTGCGAGGTCTCGAGTTGATACTCGGACCCGTCGATGCCGAACCGGATGGTCTCCGGGTCCGACAGGACCTTTCCACTCAAATCGTCGACGACCTCGACAACCGTGATCCGCGCCATTCGTGAATGGTAACGCTTATCTGGGGTTTATGACAGCAAATTTTTGTGACCAACCACAATAATCGACTCGTTGCATTGCCTAAAATGAGTTGATGGTTTCGCACGCTTTGTGGTGAATGCACGGACCGTTCGACGCGATAACAGCCGTTGTGTTCATCAGTCACAACTGTCCCCATTTGTCCGCGCCCGTCTGTACAGTCGCAACAGGCGTTGGATGTCCGGACCGGGGGTGCTCTGTGGCCGATGGTGTCGCACCCCTTCTGCGGCGGTGGTGGACCGAGGAGTTCGACCATCTGTGGGTCGTTCGGCACATGCAGTCCAGCGGCCTCATCCGGACGCACAAGCTCGTGGTCGGGATGGGTTGCCTGTTGTTCGGCGTGTCTGCCGCGCTGTCGTTCCCGGTGATCAATCCCTGGGTGCGCCACACCGATCTCGTGGTCGTGGTCCTGTCGGCAATCGCCCTGAGTTCAGTTGTCCTCGCGCTGATCTGGTGGGCCAGACCGTGGCCGGGACCGGCTGCCTCGGCCGCCTTCGTCGTCTACGCCGACGTCGCGGTGGTCGTCGTGATGTCGATGTACCGCGACGTCTACCAGTCGATGCCCGGCCTCGTCCTGCTCAGCGCGGTCAGCGTCTACACCGTCGTGCACCACGGTCCCCGTGCCGTGACGGCGCAGACCGTCGCGACCCTGTCGGCGACGCTCGGCTGGGCCGGATGGGTCGCCGTTCAGGGGTCGACGCCTGTCGCCGATCTGCTCATCCGCTCCTTTCTCCTCGTCCCCGTCACCATCTGTATCCCGGTTCTGCTCGTGCCCCTCGTCGCTGTTCTCCGCCGCGACGCCAGCGGATCGTTTCGCGACGACATGACCGATCTGCACAATCGCCGGGGAATGCAGATCCGGGCGGGCGAGCTGATCGACCGCGGCGTCGAGTTCTCGTTGTTGCTCATAGACATCGACCGGTTCAAGGACATCAACGACGCGTTCGGGCATCGCGCCGGCGACGACGCGCTGGTCGTGGTCGCGTCGGTGATGCGCCGCGTCGCTCCCGCGCATGCGGTCGTCGCGCGGATCGGGGGCGACGAGTTCGCGATCGTCGTGGAAGGCGGCCACCCGTCGGCGTGCGGTCTGGCCGAGTCGCTCCACCGCGCCATCGCGGAGGAGACCGCGGTCGCCGGTGTCCCGCGGATGACGGTGAGCATCGGCATCGCGTGGGTCCCGCACGACGTCCACGGCGACGCGCTCTTCGTCGACCTCGACCAGGTGCTCATCCGGGCCGACCGCGCCATGTACGCCGCCAAGAACGACGGGGGAGCCCGCACGGTGCAGGCCTAGACGACGCCGGCCGTCCGCGCAGTCTGTGCACGCTGTCGCGGGACGGGTCATCATGAACTCCGGCCGCGACCGTCGGCCCCGACCCTGGAGGCCGTATGCCGTCGCCGTTCGACCCCGAGTTGCGTTCCTACGCCGAGGACCGCGCGATCCACGGCAGCTTTCCCTGGCACCTGCAGGCGCTGATGCGGGCGAAGACCGTCGTGAAGAAGGCCATCGCGACGGGGACGCCCGCGCCGCCTGTCGACAAGCCCTACCGCGTCGTCGCTGTGCTCGGCCAGTCGAACGCGAGCGGGGCCGGGAACGAGGAGCCCGGTGTCACGCCGCCGCCGGTGCACCCGCTGGTGCATCAGTGGCCCGGCTGCGGGCGCTACCGCGGACGTCGCATCCTGCTCGCCGAGGACCCGCTGCTGCATGAGGTCCCCGGTGCCGGTGTCGGTTTCGCGACGACGTTCGGCTCGCTGCTCGCCGAGGCGAGCGGTGACCCGGTCCTGCTGGTTCCCTGTGCGCGCGGCGACACGTCGTTCTATCCGAAGAACGGGTACTCCTGGGATCCCGACAACCACGACGTGCGGGTCAACCTGTTCGACTACTCGGTGAAGCAGATCGACTCCGCCCTGAGGAAGACCGGGCAGAAGCTCGACTGCATCCTGTGGCATCAGGGGGAGTCCGACGGCCCGCTCTCGGAGCACGACGTGTTCCAGCGCCAATTCGACCGGCTGATCGGCGCGCTGCGCGAGCGCTACGGGCCGGTCCCGTTCATCCTCGGTCAGCTGAGCCCGGAGTACATGAACTTCGGCCCGCCCAAGCTCGCCGGCATCGACGCCGTCCACCAGGACACCCCGAACCGCTGGGACCACGCGCGGTTCGTGCCGTCGCCGACCGGGATGCTCAACGGCGCGCCGGGAAGTGGCCTGCCCGAGGATCCCCACTTCACCGCCGAGGCCGGGCGACTCATCGGGCGCCGGATGTTCGAGGCCTACCGGGATTTCGCGACGGCCTGACGCCGTCGTCGTGCCGGCGGGACCTGTCCCCGCGGCGAGCGCGTGCGTCGACCTCGCGTCACGGGCGGCTCCAGACGCACGCTGCGCACGCGCACGCGTGTCGACGACGCCGACGATTCACAAGCTGCCGTAGCTGGGTCATGCGTCCACGGTGCGCTGGGTGGCCCGCTGGGGGGTAGGGGGTTTGGTCCCCCCGAGTCACCTAATCCCGCACGGTGATTTCTGCCGCCGTCGGTGCGCGCGGGTCGTGTCCGCCGGATGCGGCATCATCGTGGGGTGCGGCGAGGGACTCGGTGGTGGACGGCAGCGGTCGTCGGGCTCTCCGCGGTGGGTCTCGTCGCCGTCCCCGCACCCGCCGTCGCGAAGGGCACGTCGTGTGCGCCAGTCGTCGTCATCCCGATTCGCGGGAGTGGTGACGGCTCGGTCGGGACCAAGCGCTACGGCGACATGGTCACCGGCGGCTGGGAGGGCGCGACGCTCAGCACGCTGCTCGCCGAGACCTACCGTGACCAGCCGGCCATCCGGGCGGTGCCGGTGCTGTCGGTCGGCCGGGACTACCAGGCGGTCGGCACCGAGGACGGCATCCGGCACCGCAGCTTCGGCCGATCCATCGCGTCGGGTGTCTCGGCTGCTGTCGACGCCTACGATGCCGCGCGGGCGAAAGGCAGCCCCGGATGCGCGCCGATGGTGGTCCTGGTCGGCTTCTCGCAGGGTGCTGCCGTGGCGCGCGGCGTCGCCGTCGAGCTGGCGAAGCGATCGGTCGTGGCGGCCGCGGTGCTGATGGGTGACCCGCTGCAGAAGCCCGAGGCCGACGGCGTGATGGGCACCGGCGACCGCGGCGAGGGCATCTGGCGCAACAAGGTGGGCGCGGTGGTCAGCGGGGTCGATGCCCGCGGGGTCGACGCCTTCTACGCGATCCCGGGGATGCGGCGGATCTCCGTCTGCCACGTCGGGGATCCGGTGTGCGACTTCCGCATCGGCACGGACGTCTCGGGGCATCCCCACACCACGTATCTCGCCGCCACCACCCGGTTCCAGACGGCCTCGGGAGCCACGCCGCTGGGTCCGTCCGAACTCGACGTCCTCGCCGCCACCCTGCGCGGTGACATCCTCTGGGCCGCCGAGCGGTACACGCCGGCGAACAGCTCCCGGACGGGATCGACGAGGACCTGACCGCAGTGGTCGGGTCGGACGATCCGCGGGACGACGGCCCGGGTCAGCTGTTGTCGAGGCGGTCGGCGACCTTCGTCAGCAGCGCGCAGAAGACGTCCGGTGTCGGTGATTCCGCCTGTGGAAGAACGCTGCCGAGTTCGCCGACCGAGGTTCGGCCCTGCACGTACGCGGTCAGCGATGTCGAGTCCGACTGCGATGCGGGGCCCGAGTAGCGGGTGCGGGACCGGACCACGAGCGCGTCGCTCGGGCAACCCTGCGGTGTCGGCAGGACCGACGAACTCGACGAGAATGTCTCGGTGTCCGTCTGCTGCCGGTAGGACGAGCAGGCTCGGACGACCGCTGTTGTCGCCGCGACGGATTCACCGCCCGTCACGATCGACTGGGCGAAGGTGGGCAGCGTCGGGTCCGACGGCTCGGCGAGGACGCCGACCGTCGATGCGCGCAGCTGACGCGATGCCTGGTCGGCGATGATCGGCCCGCACTCGACCGGTGTCGTGGATCCGCCGATGCCGGGCGGCGCCGTGTTCGACAGCCGCGACACCTGGTACCCCGACGGGAAATCGTCGGCGGAGAGGAAGGGGCCGGGAGGACCCGACGGCGGGGGATTGCTGACCCGGTAGACCACGAATCCGAGAACCAGGATCGCCACGGCGACGACGACCACCATCAGTCGACGGCGCGTCATCGATGCCCTCCGAACGATCGTGGTCGAGGTCCCATCGTTACACAGGGACCCCCACGGGTACCGATCCCGCATCTTCATCTCATCGAATGGAAACTGCACGATAGCGGAGTGTTCGAGCTTGTACGGTCAGCGGATGAAGGCCCGGGTGCGGTGGTCGTTGACATATGCGGCGGTGGCGGTGCTGCTCACGATCACGGCGTGCACCGTGCGCGCGGAGCCCGCCGCGGATCCGCCGCGCACGGTGACCGCGACCGCGAACGGGTTCACCCTCGACGGCGATGCGTGGTGGCCCTCCGGGATGGACGCCTATGAACTGGCGACGAACTGGTCGATCAACCGGGGGTGCGGCGCTCAGGTCGACCTCGACGCCTACTTCGGCAGCCTCCCCCCGAACGCGCTGACCCGATTCGATCTCTTCGCGGCCCTGGCGGTCAACAAGTTCACCGGTGCCGTCGACTTCCGTCCCGCCGACGCGGTGTTCGCCGCCGCGGCGCGGCACCGTCAGCTGGTGCTGCCCGTTCTCGTCGGCGGTGACGGGGCCTGTGAGAGCGGCGAGTTCAAGCAACGGACCTGGTATGTCGACGGGTGGAAGACCGAGCAGGCCTTCGGGGGGATGACCTATCAGCAGTGGCTGACCGCGGCTGTCACCCGCTGGCGCGGCTCTCCGGCGCTGGCCGGGTGGGAGCCCGTCGGCGAACCCGAGCCGGGTGTGTGCGGTCGTTCGTGTGCCTTCCCCGACAGGTCCTGCCCGACGGATGCCGGCACGGTTCTCCGAGGGTTCTTCGACGCCGCAGGTGGAGCCGTCCACTCGCTCGACCCCGGTCGGCCCGTGTTCTCCGGACTCGCCGGCGGCGGCCAATGTGGTAGCGCCGGAGACGACTACGAGCTCGTCGGCCGATCACCGGGTGTCGATGTGCTCGACTACCACGACTACGGCGCCGACGGTGTCCCGCTCCCCGGCGACCAGTGGAACGGTCTGGGGCGGCGAATCGTGCAGGCGAAGGCGGTCGGCAAACCGATCGTGGTCAACGAGATCGGCCAGAACGCGGGGTCGTGTGGAACCGTCGACGACCGCGCGACCGATGTCCGGCGGAAGGTGACGGGTCAGCGTTCCGCGGGCACGGCCGGCGCACTGTTCTGGGCGTTCGTCCCGGACCCGCGGAACGACCAGTGCACCTTCGACATCGGCCCGGGCGACCCACTTTTCGGCCTGGCCGCGGACATGCTCAGTCAGGGGTGACGCGGTAGACCCGCCACGTGGGGAGATCGTCGGCCACGTTCGGGAACTCGAGATCCAGAGACGCGATCCGCGCCCCGTCCCCGTAGAGGGTCGGATAGCGCTGGTTCACCGCATCGGTGACCCCGCGCCCGCTGCGGGGGACGGCGAGGATGTAGCGGATCCCCGAGCGGGCCGGGTCGTTGAGGATCTGGGTGAAGTCCTGGTCCGACGGGATCACGAAGCGGCGCGGATCCGTGGTCCGGGCGAGGATCGCGAAACCGTACAGGGTGTCGACCAGGACGCTGCCGTGCGGTAGTCGCTGTGCGTCCAGCCAGTAGGCGATCTGCCGTTCGGTCGAGAACGACTTCGCCACACGTCGGTCCTTGTCGACGCGGACGCCGGTGGCGGTGGGATCGTCCAGGACGGTCGCGCGCAGCGCCGCTTCCTGCGGGGCGTACCGCTGCGACGCCATCAGGCCCCACGCGGTGGGCAGGCTGACGGCGGTCGCGGCGATCACGATCGTCGCCACGACCACCTGCGACCGTGTGGAGGGTCGGCGGATCTCGGCGGGGCGGGTCCGACGTCCGGGCCGGCGGGCCGGCACCGGCGATCGGGCCGACAGGGCGAGCATCGCGACGACCACCCCGAGCGGCACCGCCGCGATGTAGAAGCGGAGGAACCCGAACGTCGACCCGGTCACGTAGCTGGCCCCCTGGAACGCGAGCACCGCACCGAACACGGCGACCGGTACGCCGATCGGGGCAGCGCGGCCGAGGGTGATCCGCCGTGCGCCGATCACCACGACACCCACGAGCAGGGCGGGGAACAGCAGGAATGCGTCGACGACGACGAAGGCGATGCGCCCGAGCAGATCCCCGGGTGTGCCGCCGGCCTGGGTCACGATCGCCGAGTTGCCGTACTCGGAGGTGAACTGCGCCAGTGCGTTGCCGGTGATCAACCAGCTGGTCGCCGCCCAGGCGACGAACGCCACCAGTGGGGGGATCACCACCAGGGAGACGTCGACGACGACCCGCGAGATGCACCACCGCAGGGGCCGGAGCGGGCTGCGTCGCTGCAGGGAGACGACCGCGACCACTGCCGCGGCCGCAGCCGTGGCCGCGACCGCGTCGTAGCGGGTGAGGTAGGCGAGCCCGAGACAGATCCCCGCCGTCACGAGGTCGTGGACGTCGTCGGAGTCGACCCATCGGATGAGCCGTCGAACGGCCCAGCACAGGAAGAACAGGAACGGGGCCTCGCTCATCCCGTTGCCGCCGTAGAACACGATCATCGGGTGCACCGCGAAGAGAACGGTCAGCACCACCGTGCAGACGGTGGGCAGCCGACGGTCCCTTCCGATGCCCCACACGTGGTACACCGCCCCGGCCATGAACACCGACGACATGGCGACGCCCGACACGGCATCGGCGGTGATCCACGAGAACCAGTGCGACAGAGCGACGGCGGGCAACTGGATCAGCGCCGTCAGAGGTGTGAACACGAACCCGATCGCGGCGACGTGCGGGTCGCGGCTGAAGATGACCGACTGCGCCGACTGCACCCGGGAGAGCGCGTCGCCCATGAGGAACTGTCGGTCGACGGTGACGAACCAGCCGGCGGCGAGGAACAGGACCAGCGCTGTGCCGAAGACGGCCGCTCCGGGCCGCTGTCGTCGACGGCGCACCGCCTCCGATGTCACGCGTCCGCGACCTTCGGCGACGGTGGGGCGGACGGCGTCGAGCTGCTGCCGATCCCGTGCGCTGTCTTCTCCCAGTACGACGGGTTGCGGAGCAGTTGCCAGGTCCCCTTGACCGCGGCGACTCCCATGAGGACCCAGTAGAACGGCACGATCAGCGCGGGCCAGAACAATTCGGGCCGATCGTCCTCGCGGATCGCGATCAGCGTCATGTACACCGTCGCGGCGTTGCCCAGGATCATCGACACCAGTGACGGGTAGTAGATGGCCGGGGGCAGGATCTCGGTGATCTCCCCGGGCTGACCCAGGATCCAGACGACGAGCATGAACCAGAACGCCACGTTGAGGCACGCGATGAGCGGCGTGCCCGCGAACAGCGTCGCCAGACGGAACGTTCCGACCGGACCGAGGGTGCGCGCCACGCTCAGCGGCGACCGCATGTGCACCAGGAACGTCTGCAGATACCCCTTGTACCAGCGGGATCGCTGGCGGATCCAGTTGATCGCGTCGATGTTCGCCTCCTCCCACGTGGTGGAGTCGAGCACCGCCGTCCTCATGCCGTGCACCGCTATGCGGATGCCGAGATCGGCATCCTCGGTGACGTTGAACGGATCCCACGCACCGATCTCGTCGAGCACCCGACGACGCAGGTGATTCGACGTGCCGCCCAACGGGATCGGTGATCGGCTGGCCATGAGGCCGGGCAGGAGGAAGCCGAACCATAAACCGTAGTCGGCCGTGAACCACGCGGTCAGCACGTTGTCGCCGGGGTTGTGGAAGTCGAGGCGGGCCTGCACGCAGGCGACGTCGTCATCGAGGCCGGCGAAGGCGACGGCGACGCGTCGGAGTTGCAGCGGGTCCGGGACGTCCTCGGCGTCGTAGATGGTGACGATGTCGCCGGTGGCGAAGTGCAATCCGAAGTTGCAGGCCTTGGGTTTGGTTCGCGGCTGTGCGGCCGGGACGAGCAGCAGGGTCACCGCGCCGCTGCTGATCACGTCGGCCGCGGCGGTGATCGTGGCCTCGTCGTCCTCCTCGAGGAGCAGGAGGACCTGCAGCTTCTCACGGGGGTAGTGCAGTGACTCCATCGCCGCGACCAACCCGCCGACGACCTCGGGCTCGTCGTAGGCGGGCACCAGGACCGTGTAGTTCGGCAGGTCGTCGTCGCCGACAGCCCGGGCGGCCTCGTCGGACACGCGGATCGGCCCGCTCGCCAGTCCCCGGCGGAACAGGACGACGCGGTCGATGATCGTCGCCACGTACGCGAACGTCGCGACGGCCGCGAGCACGGTGAGGGTGCCGGTGGTGGCGAACACCAGTCCCACCACCACGATCACCGCCACCGCGATGAGCGACCACTTCTGCCACGGCACGAACGCCACCGAGGCGGACAGGTGCGGCCGACCGACGCGGATGCCGTCGATGGAATCGGTGAGCGCTTCCTCGACGGTGGTGCCGTCCGCGGTGGGCGGCATCCGGATCGCGCCGGGGTCGGTGCTCACCGCTCGGCGCTCCGTCGAGCCGCGGTGGCGACCTGCTGTTCGACGATCGATCGTGCTGCGCTGGTCAGCATCTCACGGTCCTTGAACACCGGTCGCTCGTCCCGGACGATCGCGTCGCCGCGCAGGAGGATCGCCAGGAAGTCGCCGGCCGTCGAGACCGGTGTGAGTTCCGGTGTGGGGAACGGCGCGCTGTCCCGGTGGTCGTCGACGGCGAGCAGTTGGACGCTCTGGGCCATCGGTCCGTCACTCCACCTCCACGTGAGACGCGTGTAGGTGAGATACCGCTTGTCGTCGACGAGGGTGCCCAGTTGACCGGTCAGCCCGTCGCCCAACGGGACCGGCACGCTCGAGCTCAGTCGCACCCCGGACAGGTCGTAGACCATGTAGACCGGATACACCGACAGCAGGATCGGTCGGCGGGTCGTGATGGTGTCGGCGACGATGACACGGCGCCGGCCGTCGACGTCCCAGGCGGGGTCCGACAACCGGGCGACGAATCGCTGCCGCGTCATCGACCCACCCGCGCCGTAGAGCCGTCCGGCGAAGTCGTAGCGGGTGAGGCCGGTCTGGTCCCAGCGATCGGGGACGACCGGGGGCCCGGTCGTCTCGAGACCCGGGATGACCGGCCGTGGTGGTCGGATGTTCCCGCTGGGAACGGTCACGACGGCGATGGCCGCGGTTGCCACCACGACGGTGGCGACGACACGCCACGAACCCGGCGCGACGACACGGCGTGCGGGCATACGCACGAGGTTGTTGGTGACACCGAAGCGACGCACGTCGTCGACATACAAGGCGATCCCCGCCGTGAGGCCCGCGACGAACGCGGGACCCACGATGACGAGAGCCGGTGACGTGTCCGGTGCGAGGAACCGCACGAGGACCAGGGTCGTCGCACCTGCGCCTCCGGCGGTGGCGGTACCGATGATGACCCGCGACATGTTCGGTCCGGCCGCGAGAGCCGCTGAGGCGACCGCGATCGCGATGATCACCGTGGATGCCGACGCCGCCGTACCTCCGAGGAGCAGCGTGAGCAGGCGGGTGGGGAACGGGAACGTCGCGAGCAGGATCAACCAGGAGCCGCGGTGGCGCAGGGTGGGACGTGTGCCGAACAGCAGCACGCAGCAACCGAGCAGGAACATCCACAACGCCAGCAGGTCGAGATGCAGCGTCAGGTACACGTCGGAGAAGCGCGCGACCAGCTTGTACTGCACGACCCACGCCAGGGCCAGCAGGATGACGCCGACGATCCCGTCGCTCTGCCGGTCGTGGATGGGCAGCTGTGCGTGGTCGCGGGCCAGCACGCCCATCGAGACCATGACCGCGCCGAGGATCGCGATCGGTTGATAGACCATGAGATTGCCGGTCGCCATCTCGCGCGCGACCGCGGAGAGAGTGGAGTGGAAGGCGATGCCGGTGGCGGCCACGATCACCGCCCAGCGCACGACCATGGTGACCAGGGCGCGGCGTGCGTCGAACATCGGTGTCGAGGTGATCGTGTCCGGGGGCGGACTGTCCGGGGGAGGGGAGCCGACGACGGCAGGAGTGTGGAGGCTGGTCATGGCTCGCCTCGACGACGCACGCGCCGCCACACGAACCACGCTGCCCCGGCGACGATCAGGACGGCGGCCACCGAGCCCGCAGTCGCGACGATGACGCCCGCGCTGCCACTGTTGTCGCTCGTGGAGGCAGAGTCGGTCGCGGCCGACGAGTCCGGTTGCGGGATGAGGACCGGTGTCCGATCGTCGACGGCCAACAGGGCAGCGCCGTCGAGTGACGACCAGCGGCGCGGATCGGCTGTCAACCAACGCAATACGGCGTCGAGCTGACCGGGGTTGCCGTTGGACGAGGCCACCAGGAGACTGCGACCGTCGCTCCGCGTGGCCTGCAGGGCGCCGAGCTTGACGGTCGGGCTGAGTGTCAACGACTGGCGTCTACCGGATTGTGCGCTCGCGGCGAGGGGATCGAGGGTGATCACGTCGCCGCGTGCGCTGACCGGCAACGCGGGGATGTCCGGTGCCGAACCGTCGGCGTCGACGATGACGGCCGGGGTGGACGAGGCACGCGCCTGGTCGATCGACACGACGTCGATCCCGAGGGGGGTGACCGTGAGGCTCTGTAGCCCCGCCGCGATGGTGACCGCTCGGGAGACGTCGGCGAGATCGCCGCGCGTCCAGGCGATCTGCGCGCGGGGCTGCAGGGCCTGCGGGATGGATCCGAGCCCGGAGGGGATGGGCGGCTCGGCCCGCGCGAACTGGACGGGTGCCGTCGGGTCCAGTGAGATCGAGATCCGTTGCGCCTGATCGCACCCGCCCTGGTCGTCACCGCGTTCCAGGGAGACCGTGAGGTCGATGTAGCGACGCAGGAGCCGGTCGGGGACGTCCACCCACCGGTCGATCCGGCCCGTCGAGTCGGCCGGCCACGACGCGATGGTGGTGGTGGCAGACCGCACAACGATCCGGCCACCGCCGTTCGACGGCAGCGGGGTGTAGGTCCCGCGGACCTCGAAGCGGACGTCGTGTGTGGGACCACCGAGGCGCGTCTGGTCGAGGCCGAACCCGATGTCCGCACGCCCGGTCCCGCTCGACTCGCTGTCGCCGACGCCCAGATCGGCGAGTGTCCTGATGGTGGGGGTCACCTGGGGGGCCGCCGCCGACTGGTCGGCGATGGCCGCTGATGCCACGGCGACCGTCGACAGTCCCGACGTGATCAGCTGCGACTGCGTGCGGAGATCGTTGCCGCGGCCGCCGATCTGGAGGTACGGACCGAACGGGCCGGTGCGGAGCGCCGTACCCCGGGCGACGGCCTCGGACAGCACGATCTGTCGGACGGTCGGGTCCTGCGCGATGTCGGGCGCGCCCGACGGGGGCAGGGCGCGCGTACGGATCGCGACGGGCGTCGGCTTGTATCGACCCACGACGGCGGTCGCGAGGTCGATGGCCGCCGACGCCTCGGTGGACGACGGGGCTGCGGGGACGAACAGGTCGACGGCGGTGAGCACCGGCGGCAGGAAGTCGGTCACGGTGGCGGGAACGATCGGGTTCCCGCTGTACGCGACCGTCATCCCCACCACCCGGAACGGGGTCTCGGGATCGAAGCGGCAGGTCCCCTCACCGGTGAGATCCGTGCGCAGGGTGATGTCGGCGGCGTTGTCGGTGACCGGGATCCCCGTGAGGCTCCAGCGGACCGGTGCCGACGGCGCGGATCCGAGCACGACGCGGGACAGGAACGTGTCGCCGCTGTAGGCGTCGACGGTGCCGCCGGAGACGCCCGGTGGCAGCTGAGCGGTGCCGCGGAGCTCCGACGGAGTGGTCCCGGGGTCCACGGGGACGGTCAGGCTGTACTGCGCCTGTGGGGCGTCGAACTGCGCCACGGAAGCCGTTCCGACGGCGGACAGCGGTTGGGGTGGGATCGGGTCCGAGGGTGCCGCCGCGGCGGGCCCCGCGACGAGCATCAGCGTCACAGCAGCCGAGACGACGCAGAGGAACCGTGAACAGACCACCAGGTCCCCATTTCTCGATTGCACATTGCGACTTCGACAAGCCGCACAACAGTGCAATTGATACACGACGCGTGCGTTGTTCGTGCCCTTACCGATGAGTCAGTTCCGCCCGATCATGGTGGGAGAGCGCGGATCTCGTGCACTACCGGCAAACCGCGTAAGGAATAGCAAATGTGATGACGTGAATATCTCGGCTGACGACCGCCGTGACGGGGGTCGACAGACCGGGGTTGTCATCGCGAAAAGATATGTCGCGCTAATGAAGTGCGGTCAGAAACTTTCTGAACAGAGTGACCAGATTGGTCACACAAACATTCAGATCGTTACACTAAATCTCTCGCGCGTGCCGTAACGTCTGTGGGGTAGGCGGCACAGGCCGCGGATCCGCCCCCCAGCCCCCGAGCCCACCGACCCCTACAAGCGCCCCGTGTGGCGCGTCGTGGAAACCCCCGGTCCGATCCCATCCCCCTGGCTCGGACCGGGGGCAGGCGCCCGACGCCCCGGGAACGTCGGGCGGGACGTCGTCCTACGGACGGGTCATACAGCAGGACGTGCAGACGCACGTCGGTGCACGCTCCGCGAAATGTCGACGAAAGAGTCGACCCACCGCGGATTCACGTTTGCGTTCGACCTCATCTGGACCCCCGGACAAGGCCGCGTCGATCAGGTCGGCCTCCCATCGCGTGATCAGATGCCCATGTTGCGTCAGCTCGAGACCGAAGTCCGCGGCTGCGTCCCACCCCCCGTACATGCGACAGAAGGTACAGGCCGACCCTGTGTGACCTGCGCCGCAGGTGGCTACCCCGCAGTCGTCGGCGGCGCGATCTCCTGCCGCGGAGGTCTCGGATCCCGTCGACACCGCTGTCAGTCGCGCGTCCATCGACATGCGGCACAGTCGCAGTCCTGGTGCTCCAGGCTCCGCTGGGTACGAGGACGGCGTAGCCGGACGAGCAAGGCGGCAAGCAGTGCCGACGTGCGCTTCATGACCCGCATATCGCCCGCCCGCCCTCTCTCGTCACCGTGAACCCTTCATGATGCCCTCGTCGGACAACCAGCTGTTGCGCTCGCGACAGGTTCGTCATCACGCTCGGTGGAACGCGGATGCGCACCCGCAGAAGTCGGAGTCGACATCGCCCAGCTCGTCCCACTCGCACACGGGGGCATCGATGTCGATGCGCGGGCGCCGAGCGATCCGTCGCAGGACCGTCGCGACCGACTCCCAGGGCCCGGTGGCGACGGTGCGGGGATGGCCGCACAGTGGGCAGAGGCCGTCGGACACCGACGAGGGTGTGACCTGCGGGCTCGTGCGCGGCGTCGAGCGCCTGTCGGGCGCATTCCGTGGCGGTCGGCCCACCTCTGATGCGGACGCCATCACGCGCCCGTCTCACTCTGCATCGGATCGCCCTCCCCGGCGGTCGTCGCGGTGCGGGTACCCCCGCTGCAGTCGGACCCCTCCGCTGCGTGTTCGCGTCGACTCTACAGAGCGGCGAGCCGTGGCCCCAGAAATGTCGGTCGCATGACGGACAGGAAATGTCGGGCCGGCCGCGGGAATGGAGATGTCGGATCGCCCAGCGCCTGGCGCCTGCGCACCATAAAATTCGCCGGTGTTCGTATTCCGCCACCGATTCGTGTGGATGGGGATCGTCGTCGCCGGGGTCCTCGCCCTGATCGTCGCGACGGTGCTCGTCAACTCCGAGCGTCGCAGCGACTCCCGCTCCGCCGGTGCAGCGGCGCCCGGGATCGTGTCCGAACCCAGGTCGCTCTCTCTCCCTCGCCTGCGGCTGCCGTCGCGACCCGAGAAGCTGCTGGTCTTCGGTGACTCGTGGACCGAGGGCGTCGCCGCTGCGCCGACGACCAAAGGCTTTGCCTACCAGGTGGGCCGCACGCTGAACGTCGAGACGGTGGTGGCCGGCGTCGGCGGCACGGGGTGGGTCAACCCCGGTCCCAACGGAGATGGCGACTACCCACGCCGGATGACACGGGCGGCGTCCGACCCGACGGTGACGTTGTTGCTCTTGCAGGGCGGCATATACGACGTCGAGAAGCCGGCCGGGGTGGGTGATGCCGTCCGGCAGACGATCGTGAATGCCCGCTCGAAATTCCCCAATGCCCAGATCGTGGTGATCGGTCCGATCCCCATCAATCCCGATTCGAGCGGATATGCACGCATGTCGTCGAACATCGGTTACGAGGCGGGGCAGGCGGGTGCATATTTCGTGTCGCCCGTGGTCCAGAAATGGATCAACGACCAGACGTTTCCCGGTTTTCTCGATTCCTCGAACAACCACCCCACCACCGCCGGCCACACGTACATCGCGAACATGATCGTGGGGTCGCTTCGTCAGTTCGCCCGCGACGGTCAGTCCGTGGCGCAGTAATCGTGCACGGACGGTGGCGCGGTGCCGCGGCCGTCGCGGTGGTGCTCGCGGCGATCTGCCTCGTGGTGGTGACCGCCCGGGTCCATTCCGTCCAGAGCCGGCACGGGACCTCCGGCGCCGTCGACGACGGCCGGTTCCGGCTCCCCGTGGGCGGTCAGTCGCTGGTGGTGTTCGGAGACTCCTGGACCGAGGGTGTGGCGGCATCGCCGAGGACTCAGGGGTTCGCCTTCCTGGTGGGGTCGTGAGCTCGGGACGCCGACTCGCGTGCTGGGAGCCGGTGGCACGGGGTACGTCACCCGCGGGCCCTCGGGCACGCCCGATTTCCCGACGCGGATGCGACAGCTGGACGTCGATCCACGGGTGGGATTGCTCATCGTCCAGGGCGGCATCAACGACCTCGCCCGGCCCGATGGTGTGGGCCGTGCGGCTGCGCAGGTGGTCGAGGCGGCCCGTGTGACCTATCCCGAGGCGCGGGTCGTCGTCATCGGGCCGATCCCCCCGACGCCTGCCTCGACGGGTGCGCTGCGGCCGATGTCGTCGGAGATCGCTCGGTCGCTCGCCGGAAGCGGTGCGCTGTACGTGTCGCCGATCGACGAGGGGTGGATCACGACGACCAGCAGCCGGGGCTTCCTCGACGCG
>JAQIJH010000024.1:0-58968 GCA_036946345.1 Gordonia paraffinivorans
GACCAAACAATCCAAAAAAACCCACAACCACCACTGACAGATGATCGCAGGCAACAAAAACTCACCAACAATTGTCAACACACTATCGAGTTCTCAAAGAACACACACCCACGAACCGTTTGCCCTGGTAGGGCTCGTGATCGTGGACTGTAGTTCGGTCGCTGCCCCCGTCTCCGGAGCAACTCTTCCAGCCTAGCAGAGTGATCGTGTCCGGTCCAAATCCGCTCTCGCGGGGTAGATCCGGGATCCTCGGCGCACCGTGACCAGCCGAGCGAATCGGCCGATCGTGGTGACTGGGTGTCTGCGCAGGCCCGGTTTCCGGCTTCCCGGTCTGACCGGGGCGGCGCCGTGGCGCGCTGACTGGGAGAAAACTACGCAGAGTTCGGTGCGTCGTCAAATCGCCTGGTCAGCGGGCCCGACAGACGCATCGTCCACCCGTCGGACGTCGGCACCGAGATCGCGCAGCTTCTCGATGAACTCCGGGTAGCCGCGATCGATGTGGTGCACGTCGTGCACCTCGGTCACACCGTCGGCCACCAACCCGGCCAGGACGAGGCCGGCGCCGGCACGGATGTCGCTGCACCAGACCGGCGCACTCGACAGCCGCTCGATCCCCCGCACGACCGCGTGGTGACCGTCGGTCCGCGCGTCCGCTCCGAGGCGGATCATCTCCTCGACGAAGCGGAACCGCGCCTCGAAGACGTTCTCGGTGATCACCGACATGCCCTCGGCGACGGTCGCGAGACCGATCGCCATCGGTTGCAGGTCGGTGGGGAAACCGGGGAACGGCAGCGTCGAGACGTTGACCGCGCGCGGCCTGTCCTCCTGCCGCACCCGGAACCCGTCGTCGAAACGCTCCACCGACGCGCCGGCATCGGTGAGCTTCTGCAAGGACGAGGTGCAGGTGCGCCGGGTCGATCCCCGTCACCCGGATGTCCCCCCGGGTCATCGCAGCCGCCACACCCCAGGTCGCCGCGACGATGCGGTCACCGACGACGCGGTGGGTGGTCGGGTGGAGTCGGTCGACGCCGGTCACCGTGAGCGTCGACGTCCCCGCACCCTCGATGCGCGCCCCCATCTGCCGCAGCATCACGCACAGGTCGACGATCTCCGGTTCGCGCGCGGCGTTGTCGATGGTGGTGGTCCCCTCGGCGAGCACGGCCGCCATGAGGATGTTCTCCGTCGCGCCGACGGAGGGGAACTCCAGGGCGACCGCCGCGCCGACGAGGCGATCGGCCCGCGCGACGACACAGCCGTGCTCGATGGAACTGTGCGCACCGAGAGCCCGCAGACCCGCCTGATGCATGTCGAGCGGGCGCGACCCGATCGCGTCGCCGCCGGGCAGCGCGACCACTGCCTGCCGACACCGCGCGAGCAGTGGCCCGAGCACGCAGACCGACGCGCGGAACTGCTTGACCGCGTCGAAGTCGGCGTGGAACTTGGGCTCGGCGGGGGGTGTCGACGACAACGGTGTCCCCGTCGATCTCGACCGTCGTCCCCAGTCCCCGCAGGACGTCCGCCATCAGGGGGACGTCGGCGATCTGTGGGCAGTTGGTGATCGTGGTCCGGCCCTCGGCCAGGAGAGCGGCCGCCATCAGTTTCAGGACGCTGTTCTTGGCGCCGACCACAGCGACGTCGCCGACCAGTCGGGCCCCGCCGGTCACCAGGAAGCGATCGCTCACGCTTTCGAGCCTAGCCACGTGCAGCGCCGTCCCCGCCCCGGGCCACGCGAACCCGTCACCGGTCCCCGTCCGGCGCCCGCGGTCACCACGGCGTCGAGCTGCTCGAGACCGCGGTCGAAGTCCCGTCCCACCAGCCGGTCCATCGGCACGATGCGCGAGACGAGACCAGCGAGACCGGACGTCTCCCCCGTCATCGACCAGGTGACGCGGGTGCCCCCGCCGTCGTCGGTGAGGTCGAAGCGCACGGCGTTGTCGGCTGCCATGGGCCGGGAGAACACCAGACGGATGTCGACGCCCGCAGCGTCGGCGCCGACGATCTCCATCGACCCCTCTCCCCGCGCGCCGGTTACCCGACCACCGGTAGCGCGCGCCGATGCCGCGGTCGGCGCCGGAGTACTCGCGGGTCATGGACGGGTCCGCGTCCTCCCACGGTGACCACGCCGTCCACCGCCGGAAGTCGACGAGCTCGGCGAGGATCTGCGCCGGCGGGGCGGCGATGGTGCGACTGCGCTCCACACGGAAGGGCCTCGGCGTCATGCCGGGAGGGTATCGCCCGCCCCGCACCTCGGGAGCCGGTCCCGCGGCTCTCGGCGTGGGGTCGCGGCGGGCGTCCCCTACGGTTGGGCCATGGCAGTGCACCTCACCCGCATCTACACCCGTACGGGCGACGACGGGACGACGGGTCTCAGCGACTTCTCGCGGGTGCCCAAGACCGACCCCCGCGTCGTGGCGTACGCCGAGTGCGACGAGGCGAACGCGGCGATCGGGGTCGCGGTCGCCCTCGGTTCCCCCGACGCGCGGATGACCGAGATCCTGACGACGGTGCAGAACGACCTCTTCGACGCAGGCGCCGACCTCGCGACACCGGTCGTGCCCGACCCCGAGTACCCGCCCCTGCGGGTGAAGCAGGAGTACATCGACGCGATCGAGCACTGGTGCGACGAGTACGGCGACCCGCTCCCGGCGCTCGACTCGTTCATCCTCCCCGGCGGATCACCCCTGGCGGCCCTGCTGCACACCGCCCGCACCGTGACCCGTCGGGCCGAACGCGCCGCGTGGACGGCGGTGCACGAGCACCCCGACACGACCTCGGTGCTGCCTGCGCGCTACCTCAACCGGCTCTCGGACCTGCTGTTCATCCTCGCCCGTGCGGCCAACGGCGGTGACGACGTGCTCTGGCGACCGGGCGGCGACCGTCAACGCAACCCGCGCGAAGGATCAGGCGGTACGCCGACGGCGTGATCGCTCCGACGGGCGGGACTCGACCCAGGACTGGAACGCGGTCACCGCGCCCGGGGACATCGCCAGCTCGTAGCGGTTCCGGCCGGCAGAGATCTCCACGACCGTCATGTCCTCGATGACGTCGACCTCGGTCCCGTGCGGTGCCCGGCGCCGTCCGACCTCGATGGCCTGACGTTCGATCACCCGGCTCGGCCCCGTCCGGAGGCTGGACAACCGGTAGTACACGAGGGCGTCGTCGTTGTAGCGCACGATGCCGTGCCGCCACCCGCGGTCGTCGCCGGCGGGGAGCACGCGGAACAGCACCGCCGTGCCGCGGCTGCGGAGGCGGGCGACGCGCAGCGCCACGCTCACGCCCACGGCGACCAAGCCGACGACGAGCACGACGAGGACGACGATCGCGAAGGTCGTCGTCCCACTCATGCGCGCCTCCTGGGATCTCCCTGTCGGGAGGCCGGATACAGCGATCCCCGCAAACTCTGCAGTTTGCGGGGATCGTGACCCTGGTCTTCGTGTTCACTCACCAGCTGGTGTGTGACCAGCTTGCCACGACGACCCGGACCGTGGTCCGGGTCGTCGTGAACGTCACTTCTCCTTGTCGAACTGCTCCACCGCGCGGACCCGGGAGAGTGCCTGCTCGTACTCCTCGGAGCCCTCCTCGGCCGACTCGAGCGTCTGCCGCGCCGAATCGGCGTCGATGTCGCGGGCCCACTCGGCGGACTCGGCGAGGACGGTGACCGAGTCACCGGTCACCGACAGGAACCCACCCTGCACCGCAGCGACGCGACGTTCGCCGTCGGTCTGCTCGATGAGGACGAACCCCCCGGGGATGAGCTGACCGAGCAGCGGCTCGTGGTGGTTGAGGATGCCGAGCTCGCCCTCGGTGGTCTGGGCGATGACGAACGTCGCCTCCCCCGAGTAGAGCCGCTCCTCGACCGAGACGACCTCGACCGGAAAGCCTTCGTCAGCCATGGGCCCGCGTCACTTCCCGGAGATCTTCTCGGCCGCGGCCTCGACGTCGTCGAGTCCACCGCAGCTGTTGAACGCCTGCTCCGGCAGGTGGTCGAACTCGCCCTTGCAGACGCGGTCGAACGCCTCGATCGTGTCCGAGAGCGGCACGACGGAGCCCTTCTGGCCGGTGAACTTCTCGGCGACGATGAAGTTCTGGCCGAGGAACTTCTGCAGACGACGGGCGCGCTGGACCGTCACCTTGTCCTCCTCGGACAGCTCGTCCATGCCGAGGATCGCGATGATGTCCTGCAGCTCCTTGTACTTCTGCAGGATCCGCTTCACCTCGTTGGCCACGCGGAAGTGCTCGTCGCCGACGATGGACGCCTCGAGGATGCGCGAGGTCGACGTCAGCGGGTCCACGGCCGGGTAGATGCCCAGCTGCGAGATCGGACGCGAGAGCTCGGTGGTCGCGTCGAGGTGCGCGAACGTCGTCGCCGGCGCGGGGTCGGTGTAGTCGTCGGCGGGGACGTAGATCGCCTGCAGCGAGGTGATCGACTTGCCGCGGGTCGAGGTGATGCGCTCCTGCAGCTCACCCATCTCGTCGGCCAGCGTGGGCTGATACCCGACCGCCGAGGGCATGCGACCCAGCAGGGTCGAGACCTCGGAACCGGCCTGGGTGAACCGGAAGATGTTGTCGATGAACAGCAGGACGTCCTGGCCCTGCTCGTCGCGGAAGTACTCGGCCATGGTCAGAGCCGAGAGCGCGACGCGCATGCGCGTGCCCGGCGGCTCGTCCATCTGACCGAACACCAGGGCGGTGTCCTGCAGGACGCCCATCTCCTCCATCTCGAGGTGGAGGTCGGTGCCCTCGCGGGTGCGCTCGCCGACGCCGGCGAACACCGAGGTACCGGAGAACTCACGCGCGATACGCGTGATCATCTCCTGGATGAGGACGGTCTTGCCGACACCGGCACCACCGAACAGACCGATCTTGCCGCCCTTGACGTACGGGGTCAGCAGGTCGATGACCTTGATGCCGGTCTCGAGGATCTCGGTCTTGCCCTCGAGCTGGTCGAAGGGCGGCGGCTTGCGGTGGATGCTCCACTGCTCGCCGTCACGGCCGGTGCCCGGCGCGTCGAGGCAGTCGCCGAGCGCGTTGAACACGTGACCCTTGACGACGTCGCCGACGGGCACGGTGATCGACTTGCCGGAGTCGACGACCTCGGCCCCGCGGACGAGGCCGTCGGTGGGCTGCATGGACACACAGCGCACGAGGTTGTCGCCGAGGTGCTGCGCGACCTCGAGGGTCAGCGTCTTGGCGACGGCCTCGAGGCTGATCTCGGCGTGCAGGGCGTTGAACAGATCCGGGACGGCGCCGCGCGGGAACTCCACGTCGACGACCGGACCGATGACTCGGACGACGCGGCCGGCCGCGTCGCGCGACCCCGACGTGCTCGGGGCCTCGGTTGTTGCAGTGCTCATGGTGGTCACTTCCTGGCCTGACGGCCGCTGGATCTCGTGGTTCTCGTCGCGGCGGGGTCGGCTGCCCCACCGGTGGTCGTGCTCAGTTCGCCAGTGCGCTCGCCCCGCCGACGATCTCGCTGATCTCCTGCGTAATCTGTGCCTGCCGCAGCTGGTTGGCCTGGCGGGACAGATCGGTGACCAGCTCGTCGGCGTTGTCGGTCGCCGCCTTCATCGCGGTACGACGGGCCGCCGACTCCGAGGCCGCCGACTCGAGCAGTGCCGCGTACACGCGAGTCGCGACGTACTTCGGCAGCAGCGCCGACAGCAGCGTCTCCGCACCCGGCTCGAACGTGTAGTTGCGCGCAGGGTTCTCCGAGTCGTCGTCGCTGTCGGACTCGTCGGACTCCGAGACCACGAGCGGCGCGATCCGCCGCACCTCGGGGACCTGGCTCAGCATCGACGCGAAGCGGGTGTAGACGAGATGGATCTCGTCGACGCCCTCCAGCGACGGCGCCTCGTCCTCGCCCTCGACATCGGTGCCCGCACCGGCGACGAACAGCTCGACCAGCCGGTCGGTGGCCGTCTTGGCGTCGGAGTAGCGCGGCTGCTGGGAGAACCCGGTCCAGGCCCCGGCCACCTCGATGTCGCGGAAGGTGAAGTACCCCAGGCCCTTCTTGCCCATCACGAAGATGATCGGGTCCTTGCCCTCGTCCCGGAGCAGGGCCAGCAGCTCGCGCGTCTCGCGCAGCACGTTGGAGTTGTACCCACCGCACTGACCGCTGTCGCTGGTGACGACGAGCACTGCGGCCCGCTTGGGCTCCGGGCGCTCGTTGAGCAGCGGGTGGTCGAGCGTGCCCGACTTGCTGGCGAGCTCGGTCAGGACCGAGGTCATCTCCTCGGCGTACGGCTTCGAGGCGTTCACGCGCGCCTGCGCCTTGGTGATGCGCGAGGTCGCGATGAGCTCCTGCGCCTTGGTGATCTTGCGTGTCGACTGCACCGATCGGATGCGCGATCGCAGCTCACGGATGCTGGCCATGTCTCACGCTCCTCTACGGTCTCGTCGATCTCGGCACACGGTCATCGTCTCAGGACTTCCGCAGCTTGATCTCTTCGTTGGTCACGTCGTCGGCGTCCATCGCCTCAGCGTCCTCGTCGTCGACGACCCGCGAGCCGTCGCTGGCCTGGAAGCCCTGCTTGAACTTGTTGACCTCGCCGACGAGCGACTCGGCCTGGTCGTCGGACAGGACCTTGCCGCCGGCCAGCGAGTCGTACACGCCGGACGCGCTGTGGTGCAGGTGCGTCAGCAACTCACCCATGAAGCGCTTCACGTCCTCGACGGGGACCGAGTCGAGATGGCCGGCGCCACAGAGGTAGATCGAGACGATCTGGTCCTCGACGGAGACCGGGCTGAACTGGTCCTGCTTCAGCAGCTCGACCCAGCGGGCACCGCGCTCGAGCTGCGCCTTGGAGGCGTCGTCGAGATCGGACGCGAACGCCGAGAAGGCCTCGAGCTCACGGAACTGTGCGAGCTCCAGACGCAGCGAGCCGGACACCTTCTTCAGGCCCTTGGTCTGGGCCGCGCCACCGACGCGCGACACCGAGGTGCCGACGTTGATGGCGGGACGGACGCCCTTGTTGAAGAGGTCCGACTCGAGGAACACCTGACCGTCGGTGATCGAGATGACGTTGGTCGGGATGAACGCCGAGATGTCGTTGGCCTTGGTCTCGATGATCGGCAGACCGGTCATCGAACCGCCGCCGAGCTCGTCGGACAGCTTCGCGCAACGCTCCAGCAGGCGGGAGTGCAGGTAGAAGACGTCGCCGGGGTAGGCCTCGCGGCCCGGCGGGCGGCGCAGCAGCAGCGAGATGGCGCGGTAGGCCTCGGCCTGCTTGGTCAGGTCGTCGAAGACCACCAGCACGTGCTTGCCCTGGTACATCCAGTGCTGGCCGATGGCGGAGCCGGTGTACGGGGCGAGCCACTTGAAGCCGGCCGAGTCCGAGGCGGGGGCGGCGACGATGGTCGTGTACTCCAACGCGCCGGCGTCCTCGAGTGCCTGCTTGACGCCGGCGATCGTGGAGCCCTTCTGGCCGATCGCGACGTAGATGCAGCGGACCTGCTTGCTCTCGTCGCCGGTCTCCCAGTTCGCCTTCTGGTTCAGGATGGCGTCGATGCAGACCGCGGTCTTGCCGGTCTTGCGGTCACCGATGATGAGCTGGCGCTGGCCGCGACCGATGGCGGTCATGGCGTCGATGGCGGTGATGCCGGTCGCCAGCGACTCCTCGACGGGCTGGCGCTCGAGCACCGAGGCGGCCTGCAACTCCAGGACGCGCTGCTCGTCGGACTCGATGTCGCCCTGGCCGTCGATCGGCTGACCGAGGGGGTTGACGACGCGGCCGAGGAAGCCGTCGCCGACGGGCACCGAGAGGACCTCGCCGGTGCGGCTGACCTGCTGGCCCTCCTCGATGTGCTCGTAGTCGCCGAGGATGACCGCACCGATCTCGTCCTCGTCGAGGTTCAGCGCGACGCCGAGGACGCCGCCCGGGAACTCCAGGAGCTCGTTGGCCATCGCGCCGGGCAGGCCACTGACGTGGGCGATGCCGTCGGAGGTGTCGGTGACGACACCGACCTCCTCACGCGAGGCCTCGGCCGTGAACGACGAGACGTACTGCTCGATTGCACCCTTGATCTCGTCGGATGAGATCGTCAACTCCGCCATGGGTATCAGTCTTCCTTGCGTTGGGGTAGGTCCGTGTGGTGTGTGGGTCGACCGTGCGATCCGGTCATGACGGGAGGTCGCTCGCGGCACGCGCCAGCTTGGTGGCGACGTCGGCGTCGATGACCTCGTCGCCGATCGCGACCCGCAGGCCGCCGAGCAGCTCGGGGTCGACCTCGATCTGCGTCGAGATCTCGCGACCGTAGATCCGGCTCAGCACGCCCGCGATGCGCTCGCGCTGGCTGTCGCTGGGTTCGATCGCGGCGATCACGTGCGCCACGGTCTCGCCACGGCGTGCGGCGGCGAGCTCGGCGAGATCGGACACGGCCGACGCAGCGGACTGGCCGCGCAGCAGACGCACCGACTGGGCCACGAGGGCCTCGGTCGTCGGGTCGACCTTGCCGTCGACGACCGAGTCGAGCAGCGACAGTCGTCCCTCGACGCCGGCGTTCTGGTCCGAGAGCAACGCCGAGAGGCGCGGCTCGGCCACCAGCAGGCGCCCGAGGCGGAACAGCTGGTCCTCGACGTCGTCGATCGTGGACGCGCGGTCGGCGACGACCAGCAGCGCGAACCGCGCCAACCGCTCGAGCGCCTGGGTGAGGTCGACGGTCTCCGACCACCGTCCGGTAGCCGCGGTGTGCAGCAGGGCCTTGGTGTCGTCGCGGACCGAACCGAAGACCGCGTCCACGAGACGCTTCTTCGACTCGGCATCGTCGGACGGCTCGCCGAGGTGCTTGCGCAGGACGTGCTCGCGGGTGAGGACGGCGACCACGTCGGCGAGCTCGTCGGCGAGAGCCCGCAGGCCCTCCTCGTCGAGATCGGCGGTGCGGCGGTCGAACTCCTCGGTCAGGTCGCGGACGACCTCACGGCTCGCGGCCCGCATCGAGTGCAGACCGACAAGATCCGACGGCGCGGACACACGGGACCGGTCGTCGTCGGAGCCGACCATGGTCTCGAGCTCGTCGATGACGCGGTCGATGGACTCCTGCCGGGCGGTGTCGTCCTGCAGGTGCTCACGCACCGCGGAGCCGGCGAGCTCGATCGATGCGAGACCGAGGTCGGCGCGCAGGCCGCGGACGAGGTTGGCACGGTTGAGTTCGACCTGGGCCGTGCCGTGCTCGCGGATGCGGGCGACCTCGGCGTCGGCCTGGGCGGCCAGCTCCTCGGAGATGGCCTGCGCGTCCGCGCGGGCCTCCTCCCGGATCTGGCTCGCGGTGGCCCGCGCCTCCTCGACCGCGTTGGCGTGCGCGTCGCGCGCCTCCTGCAGGCGCTTCTTGGCCTTCTCGCTCTCGGCGATCTGGTCCGCGACGGCGTCCTGCTGCGACTTCATCGCCTTGGCGACGGGCGGGCGGATGTACCGCACGACCACCGCGACGATGACGGCGAAACCGATCAGGTTGACGATGACGATGGACACGAGCTCAGCTCCCCGTCCCGCTCGGCTGCCGCGTCGAGTCCGACGCGGACGTGGATGCACTGGTGAACTTCTCGGCGAGGCGGGAGTCGGAGCTCACGTCGAACCCGAGCACGCGGCTGGCGAGGTCGGCCGAGAGCCGGCCGACGTCCTCGCGAGCAGCGGCGGCGGCCTTCTCCCCGTCGCCACGGAGCTTGTCGGTCGCCGCGGCGACCGCCCCGTCGGCCTCGGCGGTCGCCCGCTGGCGCATCTGGTCGAGGGTCTCGCGACCCTTGGCCCGCGCCTCGTCACGGATACCGGTGGCCTCGCCGCGGGCGGACTTCATCGCCTCGCGGTACTCCCGCTCGGCGGCCTCGAACTCCTCGGTCGCCGTCCGGTTGTCGTGTCCGGTCTGGGCGACCTGCTCGTCCCGCTCGTCGAGCACCTTCTTGATCGGCGGCACGACGAACTTGCCGATGACGAGCAGCACGATCCCGAAGATCACCAGCACGACGAAGAACGTGCCGTTGGGGATGAGGAAGTTTCCTGCGGCGAGAGCCATGGTGTCAGTACCCGATTCCTCCAGGGATGGCCTGGGTCAGGACGCCGAGATCGGCGTGGCGAACACGAAGAGGGCCATGAACGCCAGGTTGATGAAGTACGCGGCCTCGACCAGGCCGACGGTGATGAAGAACGGGGTGAACAGCCGGCTCTGCGCCTCGGGCTGGCGGGCGATACCGGCGATCAGCTGTGCACCGGCGAGACCGTCACCGATGCCGGCACCGATGGCGCCGCCGCCCAGGATGAGGCCGCCGCCGATCAGTGCGCCCAGACCGATCTGTGGGTCCATGATTCGTTCCTTTCGGTGAACCGGCAACGGTTGCCGGGTCGTGGTGGGGGTGGCGGCGGTGCCGTCACCGTTTCAGGCCGGGATCACCCGGAGGTCAGTGCGCGTCCTCGGATTCCATCGACTGGCTGAAGTAGAGGATGGTCAGCAGCGCGAAGATGAACGCCTGGATGAGTCCGACGAAGAGGTCGAACAGCTTCCAGATCGCGTTCGGCGCCCAGGCGATGTACGCCGGGAACAGTGTGATCAGGGCGATCATGATGCCGCCGGCGAAGATGTTGCCGAAGAGTCGCAGCGACAGCGAGACCGGCTTGGCGATCTCCTCGATGATGTTGATCGGCGCGAGGAAGACGACGTGGCCCTTGACGAGCTTCTTGGGGTAGCCCAGGAAGCCACGGCGCTTCACGCCGGCCGCGTGGTACCAGACGAAGACGGTCACCGCGAGCGCGTAGACGAAGTTGACGTCCGACGCCGGCGGCTTGAGCCACTCCGACGCGGTGCCCTCGGAGGTCCCGTATTGGGCGGGGATCACCGACAGCCAGTTGGAGATGAGGATGAAGGTGAAGAGGCCGACCGCGAGCGGGAGGACGAACGGCGCGACGCGCATGCCGATGGCGCTCTCGATCTGCGACCGCATCTGGTTCACGACGGTCTCGAAGAACAGCTGGACGCCGTTGGGGACACCCGAGGTGACCTTCGCGCGGAGGTAGAAGGCCAGGCCCAGCAGGATGATCGCGGCGACACCCGTGCCGATGATGGTGTCGAGGTTGAACTCCAGACCCCCGACGGAGAACGGGATGTGGTGCCCGACCTCGATCTTCGAATCGCCCCCGGATCCCTCGGCGGCCAACGTGTAGACGGCGCTCATGACTGCTTGCGGAGTCCTCTCATGACGGGGATCACCGTGGACAGCACCACGATGACCTGGCCGAGGGCGAGGCCGAACATGACCCCGAGGCCCTCGGGCCGGAACACGAACGCGATAGCCAGGGCCGCGACCGTGATGACGGCGAGGCGGACGGCGGTGTTGAGGACGACGGGCTTCTTGCGGCCGGTGTCACCCTCGGTGGCCGCGGACACGCTGAACTGCACCATCTTCGAGTTGGCCAGGATCAGTGCGACACCCGCGGTGAAGAAGACGCCGAAGAGGATGTGGCCGAGGACGCCGGACACCACGAGGGCGACGACGGCGGCGGCGCCCGCGATGAGGGCGGGGCGCTTCAGCGACAGCGGGATGGCGGGATAGAACTGGTCCGACGAGCTGGGGGTCGACGTCGTCATCGGCCTCTCCTCGGGTCGGAGTACCGCACTCGTCGTCGAGCGCGGCATGGGCTGTCGGTGTGGGCGGCGTCCATCGAGCGTGCGATCCGCGGGGTAAAGCGGTCGTAAGCTCGCCGGTCAGGATGACCCTACCAACGGCGGCGTAGCGCGGTCTGCGTGGGGTCTCGGTCACACGCGGTGACTATTCCTCGCACGTCAGCGGTGCTACTACGCGGAATAGTACTACATGTGATGGTAGGTCCCGGTCACGGCGTCCGCGTGCTCGGACGGCGCGTGCGTGCGACGACGGCGCGGCGCCGCAGACGCGGTACGACGGTCGCCACGAGCGCCACCACGAGTCCCCCGGCGAGCGCCGGTGTCACCACCGAGATCGAGAAGACGGTGCTCGCCGCGACGCTGAACGCGAGCACGGCCACCCACAGGTAGATCACCAGCACGACGCGGCGCTGCGAGTGTCCCAGCTCGAGCAGTCGGTGGTGCAGGTGCATCTTGTCGGGTGTGTAGAAGCCCACGCCGGCACGGGTCCGGCGGATCACGGCGAGCAGCATGTCGAGCATGGGGATGAACATGACCGCCGCGACCAGGATGAGCGGCGAGAGCAGCGAGAACAGGTCCGCCGGCCCGTAGGCGGTGACTGCGATGCGGCCGGACGCGCTTGTCGAGGCGGTCGCGAGCATCAGCCCGATGAGCATCGAGCCCGAGTCGCCCATGAATATCCGTGCCGGCTGGAAGTTGTGCGGCAGGAAACCCAGGCACGCCCCCGCGAGCGCGACGGAGATGAGCGCGGGCGGGTAGTAGCTGACGTCGCCGCCCTGGTCACGCAGCAGACCGAGCGAGAACAGCAGGATGGCGAGTGCCGCGATGAACGCGAGCCCGGCGGCCAGACCGTCGAGGCCGTCGACGAAGTTGATCGCGTTGATGGTCGCCACCGTGAGGGCGATGGTCACAAGCCCCGACTGCAGGGGGTCGAGGACGACGGTGTCGATGCCGGCGAACGGCACGGGGATGACCGTCCAGCTCACCCCCATCAGGACCAACACCCCGGCCGCGGTGAGCTGGCCGACGAACTTGGTCAGGGCGTCCAGGCCCCATCGGTCGTCGATGATCCCGACGACCACGATGACCAGCGCCGCGACGACCACCGCGTCCATGTCGTCGGTGTAGGCGAACCCCCGCGTGAGCGCGGGGAGTTGCTGGGCGATCAGGATGGCCGCGAGGACACCGAGGAGCATCCCGACGCCACCGAGGCGGGGGGTCGGGACGGCGTGCACGTCCCGCGCACGCGGGACCGCGACCGCGCCGGTACGTGTCGCGATCACGCGCACGGCGCCGGTCGCGAGGTAGGTGATGAGGGCTGCACTCATCCCGACGAGGGCCAACTCGCGCAACGGCACACCTGCACCGTTGTCCGAGAGGGTCGTCGCGGCGAGGAGCACCCGTCGAATCTACTGGTGTCCCCCATCGACGTCCCCGCCCTGCAGCGGCGCGCCGCGTCAGTCCAGCAGGCTGGCCGTCTCGACCCCGAGGACCTCGGCGATCTGTTCGGGCGGGACCGCGCCCGAACGCAGGATCGCCGGGGTGGGACCGGACAGGTCGACGATGGTCGAGGGCGTCGCGTGGTCGGCCGGTCCCCCGTCGAGGTAGACGGCGATGTCGTCACCGAGCTGGGCGCGCGCCTCGTCGGCGGTTGTGGCGGGCGGGTTGCCCGAGCGGTTCGCGCTCGACACGGCCATCGGCCCGACCTCGCGGAGCAGTTCGATCGCCACCGGGTGCAGGGGCATGCGGACCATCACGGTGCCGCTGGTGTCCCCCAGGTCCCACGCCAGTGACGGGGCCTGCTCGACGACGATGCTCAGCCCGCCCGGCCAGAAGGCCCGGACCAGCTCCCGCATCCGCGGCGTCACCGACAGGACGAGGCCGTCGATGGTGTCCCAGGACCCGACCAGGACGGGCACCGGCATGTCGCGGCCGCGGTTCTTGGTCGCCAGAAGCGACGCGACGGCGTCGGAGTCGAACGCGTCGCACCCGAGCCCGTAGAGGGTGTCGGTGGGGAGGACGACCAGACGTCCGGTCTTCACCGCGCCCACCGCGGCGCGGATCCCGGCGGCGCGCGAATCGACCTGGTTGCAATCGAACACCGTGCTCACGTCGGTCATCCTCCCATGGTGGTCGCCGGGGCCGACCGTCGGCGCGCACTCACGAACCGGGGTCGGCCCGTCAGGTCGCGGTGCGACACGATCTCCTCGAACGCGTCGGTGGCGTGCAGGGCCGCGACGACGCGGTCGGCGGTGGTGTCGTCGTGCTCGATCGCACAGCGGCCCGCGGGCGCGAGGACTGCGGCGATCACCGAGGCCATCGGTGTGATCACGCTCATCCCGTCCTCGCCGCCGAAGACGGCGACCGCCGGATCGTGGTCGGCGACCTCGGCCGGCACGTCGGCGGCGGCCGGTACGTAGGGCGGGTTGCTCACGAGGACGTCGACCGAGCCGTCGGTGGGACGACGCCAGTCGAGGGTGGTCGCGTCGCCGGCGCGCACCTCGACGCGTCGGCGCTGCGACTCCGGTGACGCGGTCACGTTGCGGCGCAACCAGACCAGCGCGGCGGGGTCCTTCTCGACCGCCACGACGCCGGCGTCGGTGAGTGCGGCGACACCGAGGGCGAGGGCACCACTGCCGCTGCACAGGTCGACGACGCGCGGCGCCGGTCCGACCGCTGCACAGGCGTGGACCGCCCACTCGAGGAGCAGTTCGGTCTCGGGCCGGGGCACGAAGACCCCGGGCCCGACCGCCAGGGTCACCGGTCCGAACGCGGCGGCGCCCAGGATGTGCTGCAGCGGTTCGCGACCGGCACGTCGGTCGACGAGAGCGCGGACGTGCGCGTGCTGGTCGTCGGTCAGGGAGTCGACGACGACGAGCCGGCCGCGGTCGGTCTGCAGGGCGTGGGCGACGAGCAGTGCGGCGTCGACGCGCGGCGATCCCACGCCCGCGTCGGCGAGTCGCGCTGTCGCGGCGGCGATCACGTCGCGGACCCGGGTGGCCATCAGGCCTGCAGGCGCGCCTGGCGGTCGGCCGCGACGAGGGCGTCGAGCAGCGCGTCGAGGTCACCGTCGAGCACTGCGTCGAGGTTGTGGGCCTTGAACCCGATGCGGTGGTCGGTGATGCGGTTCTCGGGGAAGTTGTAGGTGCGGATGCGTTCCGACCGGTCCACGGTGCGGATCTGCGCCGCCCTCCCCTGCGCCGCCTGCGCGTCCGCCTCGTCCTCGGCCGCGGCCTGCAGACGCGCGGCGAGAACCTGCAGGGCGCGGGCCTTGTTCTGCAGCTGGGACCGCTCGTTCTGACAGGTGACGACGATGCCGGTGGGCAGGTGGGTGATCCGGACGGCCGAGTCGGTGGTGTTGACGCCCTGACCACCCTTGCCCGAGCTGCGGTAGACGTCGATGCGGAGGTCGGACTCGTCGATCGTGACGGCCTCGACCTCGTCGGGCTCCGGGTAGGCGAGCACGCCGGCAGCAGAGGTGTGGATGCGACCCTGCGACTCGGTCACCGGGACGCGCTGCACGCGGTGCACCCCACCCTCGAACTTCATCCGTCCCCAGACCCCGTCGGGTGACGAGGCCCTCGCCTTGATCGACAACGTCGCGTCCTTGTAGCCGCCCAGGTCGGACTCGGTGACGCCGAGAAGCGTTGCGGACCACCCGCGACGCTCGCAGTACCGCAGGTACATGCGGGCGAGGTCGGCGGCGAACAACGCCGACTCCTCGCCTCCCTCACCGGATTTGATCTCCAGGACCACGTCGTCACCGTCATGGGGATCGCGGGGTGCGAGGAGGTCGGCCAAGGCGACGTCGAGGTCGGCCACCGTCGACTCGAGTGCGGTCACCTCGTCGGCGAAGGACGGGTCGTCCGCGGCGAGTTCGCGTGCGGCGGAGAGGTCGTCGCGTGCAGCGACGAGCCGGTCGTGGGTGGCCTTCACCTGGGCCAGCTCGGCGAACCGCTTGCCCACCCGTCGCGCGGCGGCCGGGTCGTCGTGCAGCGACGGGTCCGCCATCTGCGACTCGAGACCGGCGTACTCGGCGAGGACGTCGTCGACGGCCGACGGCTGCGTCGTGCTCACGGCGACCTCCTCAGGTGGTGGGACACGCCGACCGGACCGGTCGGCGGGGGTGCAGACACACCGACGCCCGCCCTGCGCGATGCGCGGGACGGGCGTCGATGGGTGTGCTACTTGGCGGCGTCGGCGCCCTTCGGCGTGCGCTTGCCGTAGCGCTTCTCGAAGCGCGCGACACGACCGCCGGTGTCGAGGATCTTCTGCTTGCCCGTGTAGAACGGGTGGCACTGCGAGCAGACCTCGACCGTGATCTGGCCGCTGTCCCGCGTGCTCCGCGTCTGGAAGGTGTTGCCGCAGCCGCACACCACGGTGGTGTCGACGTACTGCGGGTGAATGCCCTGCTTCATCTGGTGTCCCTTTCGTGGTCGCCGGGTCACCGCCGCGGCGGGGCCGCGATGACGGTGTGAACCGGAACCGGACGGTGATGATGTGCATCGAGGTGGTGCACAACCTTGCCGAGTATGCCAGACCCGTGACCTGCGTCGAAATCGACTCCAGGCGGGCGGTGCCGCTCGGACATCGGTCTCAACCAGCGCAGACGTCCTGACATTCCCGGGCGTCCCTACCCTGGGTGGCGAGGTCGAGAGGGGGTCGGCATGCGACGTCGGACGGTGGTGGTGGCGGTCGTCGCCGCCCTGGTGGTCGTGGCCGGGGTGGTCACGACGGTGACGCTGACCGGCCGGTCGTCGCCGCGGGCGGAGAGTTGGGTGCCCTCCGCCGCCGATCCCGATCCGGCGATGCGCATCCCCGGCGTCGTGCGGGCGTTCTATCGGGGCGGGCACGTCGGGCCCGGGAAGCGCGTCGCCTACCGCTACAGCCCGCCCGTCGGCGGACGGCACGACGCGGTGTGGGCGACCTGCACCGGCGTCGTCTACCCGCGTGCGCTGCGGGACGAGAACGCGGTGCACTCGATGGAACACGGCGCGGTGTGGATCACCTATGCCCCGTCACTCGACGCGGCGTCGGTGGCCGCACTCGCACGGCGGGTCACCGGGGTCGACCACATGCTGATGTCGCCGTATCCCGGTCTCGACCGGCCGATCTCGGTGCAGGCGTGGGGACACCAGCTGCGTCTCGACCGCGCGGACGACCCGCGTCTGGACCGGTTCGTCTCCGCCACCCGCCTGAACACGCAGAAGGGCCTGTACCCCGAGGACCCGACCGCGTTCGCGTCGCCCGAGCCCACCGGCACCTGCGCGGGCACGGGCGTGTTCGACGTCGACGACCCGCCGCGGGCGGACGTCGGTCCGCCGCCGGCGTCGGCGATCCCCGACGCCTGACGGTCACCGCTCGAGGGTCAGTCCTCGGTGAGCTGACCCGGTGCGTTCTTCTGCACCTGCATGAGGAACTCGATGTTCGTCTTCGACTTCCGCAGCTGCGAGATGAGCAGGTCGATGGCCGCCTGGGAGTCCAGACCGGACAGCAGCCGCCGCAGCTTGTGGACGATCGCGAACTCGTCGGCCGACATCATCAGCTCGTCCTTGCGCGTGCTGGACAGGTTGACGTCGACGGCCGGGAAGACGCGGCGCTCGGAGATCTTGCGGTCGAGCTTGAGCTCGGCGTTGCCCGTGCCCTTGAACTCCTCGAAGATCACCGTGTCGCCTGTGGAACCGGTCTCGACCAGCGCCGAGGCGATGATCGTCAGCGAGCCGCCGTTCTCGATGTTGCGCGCCGCGCCGAGGAACCGCTTCGGCGGGTAGAGCGCCGTCGAGTCGACGCCACCGGACAGGATCCGGCCCGACGCCGGCGACGCGTTGTTGTACGCGCGGCCGAGGCGGGTGATCGAGTCGAGCAGCACCACGACGTCCTTGCCGGACTCCACGACGCGCTTCGCGCGCTCGATGGCGAGCTCGGCCACCGAGGTGTGGTCCGACGGCGGGCGGTCGAAGGTGGAGGCGATGACCTCACCCTTCACCGAGCGGGTCATGTCGGTGACCTCCTCGGGACGCTCGTCGACGAGGACGACCATGAGGTGGCACTCGGGGTTGTTGATGGAGATCGCGTTGGCGATGTCCTGCAGGATCGTGGTCTTGCCCGCCTTGGGCGGCGACACGATCAGGGCACGCTGCCCCTTGCCGATCGGCATGATCAGGTCGATCACACGGGTCGACAGACGCTCCGGCGTGGTCTCGAGACGCAGACGCTCGTTCGGGTAGAGCGGTGTCAGCTTGCCGAACTCCGGACGCTTGCGCGCTGCCTCGACGTCGCCGCCGTTCACGGTGTCCAACCGCACCAGCGGGTTGAACTTCTGGCGCTGGTTGTTCTGCTCACCGTCGCGGGGCAGCTTCACCGCACCGGTGATGGCGTCGCCGCGACGCAGACCGTTCTTGCGGACGAGGTTCATCGACACGTAGACGTCGTTCGGCCCGGCGAGGTAGCCCGAGGTCCGGACGAACGCGTAGTTGTCGAGGACGTCGAGGATGCCGGCGACCGGCTGCAACACGTCGTCGTCGTTGATCTGTGGCTCGGCCTCGTTGCCACCGCCCTCACGGTCGCGCCCGCGGCGGCGCTCGCGGAACCGACGGCCCCGACGGCCGCGGCCGCCTTCGCCGTCGTCGTCCTGGCGGTCGTTGCCGCGCGGGCCGTTCTGGCCGCCGCGATTGCCCTGGTTGTCGCCGCGATTGTTCTCACCACGGCTGTTCTCGCCGCGGTTGCCGCCGTCCCGGTTCTCACCACGGTTGTTCTCACCACGGTTGTTCTCACCACGGCTGTTCTCGCCACGGTTGCTCTCGCCGCGGTTGCCGTCCCCGCGGTTGTTCTCACCGCGGGTGTTCTCGCCGCGGTTGCCGCCGTCCCGGCTCTCACCTCGGTTGTTGTCGCCGCGGTTGCCGTCGCCGCGCTCGCGGGTGCGCTGTCCGTCGCCCCCCTGGTCCCGGGTCTGGTCGCCGCGGCCGCGCTGGCCGCGCTCGCGGGTGCGCTGCGGGCGCTCGTCGCCGGCGCTCTCGCCACGGCCGGACTCACGGGTGTCGCCGTCGCGGGTGTCATCGCCGCGGGTGTCGCCGCCCTGGCCGCGGGACTCCGGGGAGGTGCCGTTGTGCTCCCGGGCGGGACGCCCGTCGCGGCGTGCGCCGGAGTCGCCGTCCTGTCCCCGGGAGTCGTCGGCGGCGGGTGCCTCGACGGTGGGCGCGGCCTCCGCGGCGGGCGCCGAGGGGGCGCTCTGCGAACCGGCCGAGCCGTTCGTCGGGGCCCCGGACGGCCCGGACGACCCGGTCGACTGGCGGGCCGCGATCGCGGCCACGAGGTCGCCCTTGCGCATCCCCGAGGTGCCGCGGATGCCCAGCTCACCGGCGAGTTGCCGCAGCTCGGTCAGCACCATCGCGTTGAGGCCGGTCCCGCGGGAGCGACCGCTGCGGGCGGGCGCGTCGGCGGGCGGTGCCGCCTCGGGGGCCGGGGTGGAGATCAGGTCCGTATCGGTCACGGATGTCCTTTCGTTCCCCGCCGTGAGAAAAACGGTGGGGGTTCGCAATACCCGCCGTGGATGCCGGCGGATTCCGTACCCGTCAGATCGACATGGCCGGAGGTCTGTGTGGTCCGCACCGGGTCGGCGGGACGTCACGCGACGGGTGCACACGTGGTTCGCGTGCGGTCGCCGTGGACCGGCATGCCCGGGGGCGGTGGTGTCTCTCGCGCACTGCTCGAACGATCTGCGGCCGACCCCGACGACGTGTCGACCCGTATGGCACCCAGCACCGAGGTGATCGGGATCTCGAAGGAGATGGGCGCGGCAGGACGATCGCATGTCCGCTGCGAGACGACCACATGGTATCCAGCATGTGGTCGTGCGGCAACACCCGCCCACCCGGCGCGTCGGGTCAGGTGATGGAGACCGGCCCGGCGATGCGCAGCGGCCGGGCGTCGAAACCCAGCCCGCTCGCCATCGCCACACTCTCCTCCGGCACGGGTCGTTCGTGCAGTGCGAGGACCGAGGGACCGGCACCGGAGACGAAGGCGGCGATGCCGCGGGCCCGGAGTTCGGCGACGATGCCGGTGGTGTCGGGCAGGACGGGCGCCCGGTAGTGCTGGTGCAACCGATCGGCCGTCGCCGGCAGCAGGCACGACGGGTCGGAGGTGAGGGCGACCACCGCGAGGGCGCTGCGACTGAGGTTGTGCACGGCGTCGAGCCGCGGCACGGCGTCCGGGAGCAGCCCGCGGGTCAGGGCCGTCGAGGACTCGTGCTGCGGCACGAATGCGGTGACCGCGATCGACGGGTGCACCGTCAACGGTCGCGCGTGGTACGTCGGGGCGCCGTCGACCTCCTCGGTCCACGACACGATCGCCGATCCCAGCACGCTGGCGGCGGCGTTGTCGGGGTGACCCTCGAACTCACCGGCAAGCTGGATCAGCTGGTCGGCCGAGAAGCCCTGTCGCACACCGCTCTTGGCCATCAGACCGGAGGCCGCCGCCAGGCCGGACACGACCGCGGCGGCCGACGACCCCAGCCCGCGCGAGTGCGGGATCGCATTGCGGCACACGATGTCGAGACCGGGCGCCTGCACACCGCCGGCCTCGAGTCCCCGCAGCAACGCGCGCACGACGAGGTGGGTATCGTCGAGAGGTACCGTCCCGGCGCCCTCACCGTCCACGGCCACCCGCACGCCCGACGGTGTGACCCGGACGCGCAGGTCGTCGTAGACGTCGAGGGCGATGCCGAGGGAGTCGAAGCCGGAGCCGAGGTTGGCCGACGACGCGGGCACCCGGACGTCGGCGACGACGCCGTCAGGCAGCACCGGGAACATCAACGCCGTCCGCGGGGGGCGTCGGACATCTCAGCCCACCTCGAGCATGCGGGCCACCGCGTGCGGGTCGACGTCGATCGCCTGCACCTCGGGCATGCCCGCCAGCGCGGTGTCGGGGTCCTTCAGGCCGTTGCCGGTGACGGTGCAGACCACGGTCTCCCCCGCCGACACCCATCCCTCCTCGCGCGCGGCGAGAAGTCCCGCCACGCTCGCGGCGGACGCGGGCTCGACGAAGACACCCTCCCGGCCGGCGACCAGCCGGTAGGCCTCCAGGAGTTTCTCGTCCGTCGCGGCACGGAAGACACCACCGGACTCGTCCTTCGCGGCCGCGGCCTGCGACCAGCTCGCGGGCGACCCGATCCGGATGGCGGTCGCGACGGTCTCCGGGTTCTTCACCGGCTGGCCGGTCACCAGCGGCGCCGCACCGGCGGCCTGCACCCCGAGCATCCGCGGCCGCGACGACGCGACGCCGTCGGCGTGGTACTCCGAGTAGCCCTTCCAGTAGGCGGTGATGTTGCCCGCGTTGCCCACCGGGAGGGCGTGCACGTCGGGGGCTCGGCCGAGGACGTCGACGATCTCGAACGCCGCGGTCTTCTGCCCCTCGATCCGGAAGGGGTTCACCGAGTTGACCAGCTCGATCTCGGAGAACTCCGCGGTCGCCTTGCGGGCGAGCTCCAGGCAGTCGTCGAAGTTGCCCTTCACCTGGATGATCTTGGCCCCGCTCATCACTGCCTGCGCGAGCTTGCCCATCGCGATCTTGCCGGTGGGGATCAGCACCGCGCAGGTGATGCCGGCCCGAGTGGCGTACGCAGCGGCCGACGCCGAGGTGTTGCCGGTCGAGGCACAAAGAACGGCCTTCTTGCCGTTCGTGACGGCCATGCTGACAGCCATCGTCATCCCGCGGTCCTTGAACGAGCCCGTCGGGTTGGCGCCCTCGACCTTGAGATAGACCTCGCACCCGGTGATCTCGGACAGGTGCGGCGCGGTCAGGAGCGGTGTCCCACCCTCGAGCAGCGTGACCACGCGCGTGTCGGCGTCGACGGGGAGGCGGTCCCGGTAGGCCTCGATGAGTCCGGGCCACCGCGTGTGCACGCCGGGACGCCGTGTCCCGGCGGCCTGCAGGTCACTGTCAGACATCGGTCCCCTCCAGTCGGAGCACGCTCGACACCGACAACACGGAATCGAGGTCGTTCAGGGCGTCCACGGTCTCCGACAGTGCGGAGTCCGGGGCGCGGTGGGTCACCACGATCAGGCGCGCGTCGTCGCCGGCGCCCGCCTGGCGGACGGTCGCGATGCTCACGCGACGCTTCGCGAACTCGCCTGCGACGGTGGACAACACACCCGGGCGGTCGGCCACCTTCATCGACACGTAGTAGCGCGTGTTGACGTCTCCGATCGGCGCGATCGGCAGCGAGGCGTAGGTGGACTCGAGGGGTCCGCGACCGCCGTGGACCTTGTTGCGGGCGGCCATCACCAGGTCGCCGAGCACGGCCGACGCGGTCGGCGAACCGCCGGCGCCCTGGCCGTAGAACATCAGCCGGCCGGCGTTCTCGGCCTCCACCACGACGGCGTTGAAGGCCCCGTTCACCGACGCGAGCGGGTGCGAGTTCGGCACCAGCGCGGGGTAGACGCGGGCCGAGACCCGTTGCCGCCCCATCGAGTCGTCAATGCGCTCACAGATCGACAGCAGCTTGATGGTGCAGTCGAGGGTCGCGGCGGACTCGTGGTCGTCGGTGGTGATCGTCGAGATGCCCTCGCGGTACACGTCCCCCGCGGTGACGCGGCTGTGGAACGCGATCGACGCGAGGATCGCGGCCTTCGCGGCGGCGTCGTAGCCCTCGACGTCGGCGGTCGGGTCGGCCTCGGCGTATCCCAGGCGACCGGCCTCGGCCAGGGTCGAGGCGTAGTCGTCACCGTTCTCCGCCATCGCTGAGAGGATGAAGTTGGTGGTGCCGTTGACGATCCCCGCGACGCGCTGGACGGTGTCCCCGGCCAGGGACTGCATGAGCGGCCGGATGACCGGGATGGCCCCGGCCACCGCCGCCTCGAAGTAGAGGTCGACGTGCGCGCGGGCAGCGATCGTCGCGAGCTCGCCGGTGTAGTCGGCGAGCAGCGCCTTGTTGGCGGTGACCACCGACTTGCCGTGCTCGAGCGCGGTGCCGATGAGCGTGCGTGGCAGGTCGATGCCACCGATCAGCTCCACCACGACGTCGACGTCGTCGCGGGTGACGAGAGACGCGGCGTCGTCGGTGAGCAGCGACGGCGAGCACCACGACCGCGCCTTGCCCAGATCCCGCACCGCGACCCCGCGGATCTCCAGCGGCGCACCCACGCGGGCCTCCAGGTCCGAGGCACTCTGCTGCAGGATCCGCACCACCTCGGCGCCGACGTTGCCCATGCCGAGCACCGCCACACCGATCGTCCGGCGTGCGTCGTCGGTCATCGATCCACCTCCAGGCTCATCAGATCCGCGAGCGTCTCGCGTCGTAGCAGTGTGCGCGACGCGCCGTCGCGGACCGCGACGACGGCCGGTCGGGCCGCCATGTTGTACCGGCTCGACATCACGTAGCAGTAGGCGCCGGTGGCCGCGACGGCCAACAGGTCACCGGGGGCGACGTCGTCGGGCAGCCAGCAGTCCTTCACGACGATGTCGCCGCTCTCGCAGTGTTTCCCGACCACCCGGCTGCGTGTGGCGGGGGCTGCGCTGGTGCGCGAGGCGAGTCGGACGTCGTACTCGGCGCCGTAGAGGGCGGTGCGGATGTTGTCGCTCATCCCGCCGTCCACCGAGATGTACCGGCGGTGCCGCCCGCCGCCGACGGCCACGTCCTTGACCGTCCCGACCCGGTACAGGGTGACGGTGCCGGGCCCGGCGATCGCGCGCCCGGGCTCGACCGCGAGGACCGGGGTGGGCAGGCCGAGCTGCGCGGACTGTCGACGCACGATGTCGACGAGTGTCTCGGCGACCGTCGAGACCGGGGGCGGGTCGTCGTCGGGGACGTACGAGATCCCCAGTCCGCCACCGAGATCCAGCACCGAGAGCTGCGCGGTCTTGTCGACCCCGAACTCCGCGACCACGTCGGCGAGCAAGCCCAGCACCCGGTGGGCGGCGAGCTCGAAACCGTCGAGATCGAAGATCTGCGAACCGATGTGGCTGTGCAGGCCGACCAGTCGCAGGTTGTCGGCGGCGAAGATCTTCCGCACGGCGTCCATGGCGACACCCTCGCTCAGCGAGAACCCGAACTTCTGGTCCTCGTGGGCGGTCGAGATGAACTCGTGGGTGTGGGCCTCGACGCCGACGGTGACCCGGATGAGGACGTCCTGCACCACCCCGGCCGCACCGGCGGCGGCATCGAGGCGCTCGATCTCGACTGCGGAGTCGACGACGACGTGGCCGACGCCGGCGGCGACGGCCGCCTCGAGTTCCTCGGTCGACTTGTTGTTGCCGTGCAACGCGATCCGCGCGG
Source organism: Gordonia paraffinivorans (assembly GCA_036946345.1). GTDB lineage: Bacteria > Actinomycetota > Actinomycetes > Mycobacteriales > Mycobacteriaceae > Williamsia_A > Williamsia_A paraffinivorans_A. The sequence goes on from JAQIJH010000024.1 coordinate 23,879, forward strand.
CCGGGAACCCGGCACGCAGGGCGAGCGCGAGCTCCCCACCGGAGCAGACGTCGAGGCTCAGCCCCTCCTGGTCGACCCAGCGGGCGATCTCGCTGCACAGGAACGCCTTCGACGCGTAGTGCACCCGACCGGTCGCGCCGAACGCGGAGAGCATGTCCGCACAGCGCGACCGGAAGTCGGCCTCGTCGACCACGAACAGCGGCGTGCCGTGCTCGGCGGCGAGATCGTGCACGGACGCACCGGCGAGGGTGACCGCGCCGTCGTCGCCGCGACGGGCGTTGCGCGGCCACACGTGGTCGGGGAGCTCGCCCATCTGTGCGACGGTCGAGGGGACGCCGTCGCCGTCGGAGCCGCGCGTCGCGGGCCCCTCGGCGTGACGGGGGCCGGCCGGGTGCGCCATCACATCCGCTCCGGCGCGCTGACGCCCACGAGGTCGAGGCCGTTCGCGACGACCTGCCGTGTCGCGTCGCAGAGCGCCAGGCGGGCGCCGTGCAACGCGGTCGGCTCCTCGTCGCCCTGCGGCAGGATCCGGCAGCGGTCGTAGAAGCGGTGGTACGTGCCGGCCAGCGTCTCCAGGTACCGGCAGATCCGGTGCGGCTCACGCAGGGTCGCGGCCGTCTCCACCACGCCCGGGAAGTCGCCGAGGGTCCGGATGAGGTCGCCCTCGGCCGGTTCGACGAGGAGGTCGAGAGCACCCGCGTCCGCGACGACACCGAGGTCGGCGGCGTTGCGGCCGATGGCCGACAGCCGCGCATGCGCGTACTGCACGTAGTAGACGGGGTTCTCGTTCGACTGCGTCGTGAGCAGGTCGAGATCGATGTCGAGGTTGACGTCCACCGACGACCGGATCAGCGAGTACCGCGCGCCGTCGACACCGACCGCGTCGACGAGGTCGTCGAGGGTGATGACGGTGCCCGCACGCTTGCTCATCCGGACCGGCTTGCCGTCGCGCACGAGGTTGACCATCTGCCCGATGAGCACCTCGAGGGTGTCGGGGTCGTCGCCGAGCGCGGCCGCCGCGGCCTTGAGCCGCTTGATGTAGCCGTGGTGATCGGCGCCGAGCATGTAGATGCAGAGGTCGAAACCGCGGTTCCGCTTGTCCCGGAAGTACGCGATGTCGCCGGCGATGTAGGCCGCCTCCCCGTCGCGTTTGATGACGACGCGGTCCTTGTCGTCGCCGAAGTCGGTGGACCGCAGCCACCACGCACCGTCGTTCTCGTAGAGGTTGCCGTTCTCCTTGAGCACGGCGATGCACTCCTCGACGGCACCGCTGGTGAACATGGAGTTCTCGTGCGTGTACACGTCGAAGTGCGTGCCGAAATCGTCCAGGCTGCGCTTGATCTGGTCGAACATGGCGTCGACACCGACCGATCGGAAGACCTCCAGCCGCTCCTCCTCGGGGAGGTCGAGGACGTCGGGACGCTGCTGCCGGACGTGCTCGGCGATCTCCGCGATGTAGGCGCCCGCGTACCCGTCGTCCGGCGTCGACTCGCCCAGTGCGGCGGCGAGCAACGACCGTGCGAACCGGTCGATCTGGGTGCCGTGGTCGTTGAAGTAGTACTCCCGGGTCACCGCGGCGCCCTGCGCGGCGAGGACCCGACCGAGGGCGTCGCCGACCGCGGCCCAGCGGGTGCCGCCGAGATGGATCGGGCCCGTCGGATTGGCCGACACGAACTCCAGGTTGATGGTCCGACCGGAGAGCGTCTCGCCCCGCCCGTAGGCGTCACCCGCCGACAGGACGTCGGACACGACGACGTTCTGGCTGGCGGCGGCCAGCCGGAGGTTGAGGAACCCGGGTCCCGCGATCTCGGCGGTGGCGATGCCGTCGACCCCGAGGAGTTCGTCTGCCAGCCACTGTGCGAGGTCGCGGGGCGAGGTCGCCACCTTCTTCGCGATCTGCAGCGCGATGTTGGTGGCGTAGTCGCCGTGCTCGGGGTTGCGCGGCCGCTCGACGACCACCGTCTCCGGCACCACGGACGTGTCGAGACCGCGGCGCGACAACACGGCGGTCGTCGCGTCACGCAGCACGTCGGGGAGTTCCGTGGGAGTCACGGGAGATCATCCTATGGTCCCGCCCCGCCACGACCACATCCGCACGTCACGCACACATCCGCAGGTCCGGGCGGGTCGGCCGGGACGGGCCGCCGGGTGCTCCCGCGCCGCGCCACAGGGTCGCCTCAGAACCCACCCGTAGGATGGTCGCGCCCGATGAGGTCGAGACCGACGGAGGACGGACCCACACGATGGCCAGCATGAGCAGCCCGCACAACGCCGCGAAGCCGGACGAGACGGCGTCGACGACGGGTGAGGGGAAGCCTCCGACCGCGCCGAAGGGCCCCACGAAGAAGGCACCGAAGAAGAAGGGCCGCCCCGGCACCATCCCGGTGACCGCCGCGGGCAAGCGTCGATCCGTGCCGTGGGCCACGATCGCCGCGGTCGTCGTCGTCCTCGCGATCGTCGGTGGCATCGCGGCGTACCTCGTGCCGAAGTACACGGTGCGCGAGGAGGCGCAGAAGTTCGTGCCGACGGCGTCCAACCCGGACCCGTCGAACTCGATTCCCGGGGTGACGAAGCAGTTCTATCCGGCCGGTCAGCACGTCGCGCCCACGCAGCGCGTCGCCTACGACCAGTCGCCGCCGTTCGGCGGACCGCACGACGCGGTGTGGGCCACCTGCACCGGCGTCGTCTACCCGAACCAGCTGCGCACCGAGAACGCGGTGCACTCGCTCGAGCACGGCGCGGTGTGGATCGCCTACAACCCGCAGACGATCTCCGCCGCCGACAAGGCGACGCTGGAGAGCAAGGTGAACGGCAAGCAGTTCATGCTCATGTCGCCCTACCCCGGCCTCAGCACGCCGATCTCACTGCAGTCATGGGGTCACCAGCTCAAGCTGAACTCGGCGAGCGACCCGCGCGTGGACCAGTTCATCACCGCACTCCGGCTGAACTCCCAGACCAACGTCTACCCCGGACAGCCCCAGCAGACCGCGTACCCCGAGGTCGGTGCCTCCTGCGCCGCGATCCCCGGCTCGTTCGACCCGAACAACCCGCCGCCCGCGGACGTCGGGCCGGTCCCGGCGAACGCGGTCCCGATGAACGGCGCCGGGACCCAGCAGGCCACCAACGAGCCCGGCGTCGCGCCGACCCCGGCCGGGTGACCGCATGACCACCACCGAGCACCCGCAGACGCAGTCCACCCCCGACACCGACACCCGTCCGGGCTGGCGGCGCCAACTGCCCGCTCTGATCGGTCTCGGCGTCGTCGCCCTGCTGCTCGTCGGGTTCGGCGTGGGGCTGCTGGTCGGACGGACCGTGCCGTCGGACGACGCCGCGCCCGCCCCGGACTCGGCGTCGGTCGGGTTCGCCCAGGACATGTCGGCCCATCACGCGCAGGCCGTGTCGATGGCCGCGATCGAACTCGATCGCGGCACCGACGAGCAGGTGCGCTCCCTGGCGTTCGACATCCTGACGTCGCAGTCCAACCAGATCGGTCAGATGCAGTCGTGGCTGCAGCGGTGGGGTCGTCCGTTGGCGTCGACGACACCGGCGATGTCCTGGATGACCGGCGATCACGCCATGGGTATGGGTGTGTCGATGACCGCAGGTGACGGCGTGACCACGCCGATCATGCCGGGCATGGCCACCGAACCCGAGCTGTCGCGGCTGCGGTCGCTGTCGGGTTCGGCCGTCGACACCTACTTCCTGCAGCTGATGCTCCGGCACCACCAGGGCGGACAGCACATGATGGAGTACGCGGTCGACCCGCAGCACGTCTCGGAGGGCTATGTCCGGGACCTCGCGCAGCAGATGATCAACGTGCAGACCACCGAGGCGGACACGATGACGCAGATGCTCTCGGAGCGGCGTGCGGCTCCCCTGCCGATGAACTAGGAGCCGTCCCCGCTCGGTGCCCCGGTGGTCGGTCGGCGTGGTGAGCGTGTGCAACCATGAGCGCCGTGAAGCCCGAGGACGTGAGTTCCGCCGAGCGCGATTGGACGCAGTACTACGCGCCGGACGACCCCTACGAGATCGGCCGCGAGGAGATCCGCGAGTTCGCGCGGTCCATGAAGGACGCGAACCCGGTCCACTGGGACGAGGCCGCCGCCGCCGAGCTCGGTCACCCCGGGTTGATGGCTCCGGTGACCTTCACCGCGCGACTGGCCGGCAGCGGCCTGAACTGGCTGCTCGACGAGGTGCTGCTCGAGTACGACACGAGCGCGTTCGTCCAGACCGACCAGATCTTCACCCAGCACCGTCCGATGCACGCCGGCGACCGACTGGGCCTCACCATGGGCCTGCGCCCGATCCGCCAGAAGGCCGGCGGCGACACGATCATCGTCGAGGGTCTGCTCATCAACTCCGACGGCGAGGTGGTGCAGTCGCTCGTCACCACCGCGGCCGGTCGGCGTGGCGCGCACGCCGAGCCCGCCCTGGCCGCGGCCCTGTCCGACGTGATGATGGGCGACTTCGAACCGCCGGCGACGCGGTCGTGGACCGAGATCGAGGGCACCCCGACGCCACCGGTCGCGCCGTGGGACGTACCGCTCGCGGAGACCGTCCCCTCGTTCGACGACGTCTCCGTCGGCGACGAGCTGCCCAGTCGCACCGTCATCCTGCGCCGCGGTGACCTCGTGAACTACGCGGGCATCTCCGCCGACCACAACCCGATCCACTGGAGCGACCGCGTGGTGTCGGTGGTCGGACTCGAGACCGTCGCCGCGCACGGGATGCTCACCATGGGGATCGGCGGGTCGTTCCTGTCCGGGTGGACGACGGACCCGGCCGCGATCCGCGACTACCGTGTCCGCTTCACCGGCATCGCCTACGTCGCCGACGACGAGCCCGCCCAGGTCGAATACACTGGCCGCGTCAAAGAGCTCGACGCGGCCTCACGAACGGCTACGATCGCGCTCGGTGCCAGTTTCCGTGGCAAGCGGATCTTCGGCCGGGCGACGGCGACGGTGCAGCTCCGCTGACCGTCGCACCACAGCCCATGTCCCGGCCCGGCACCCATCGGGGGGCGATTCGTCGGGGGACGGTCGCGGCCGAGGACAGACACGACCGCCACGCCGCCGGCCGCGCCGGTGGGTGTACACACGAGAAAGGTTCATTGTGACCACCGAGACCCCGTTCTTCGAGGACGTGCAGGCGCACTACGACCTCAACGACGACTTCTTCGCACTCTTCCTGGACGAGTCGCGCACCTACAGCTGTGCGTACTTCAAGGAGGAGGACTACAGCCTCAACCAGGCGCAGCTGGCCAAGATCGACCTGTCGCTGGGCAAGCTGAACCTCGAGCCCGGCATGACCCTGCTCGACGTGGGCTGCGGCTGGGGCGCCACCGCCGTGCGCGCCATGGAGAACTACGGCGTCAACGTCATCGGCCTGACGCTGAGCGAGAACCAGCACGCCCACGTGAAGGGGCTCGTCGAGAAGAAGGCCGCCGAGACCGGCCTCAAGGGCGAGGTCCGGCTGCAGGGCTGGGAGGAGTTCGACGGCAAGGTCGACCGCATCGTGTCGATCGGCGCGTTCGAGCACTTCCGCTTCGAGCGGTACGACCAGTTCTTCAACTTCGCGTACAACGCGCTGCCGGACGACGGTCGGATGCTGCTGCACACGATCGTCGCCTACGGCCTGTCGCACCACCACGAGACCGGCAACAAGATCGGCAAGGACGACTTCCAGTTCCTGCGCTTCATCGCGACCGAGATCTTCCCGGGTGGCCAGCTCCCGCTGCCCAAGCAGGTCACCGACGGCGCGACGAAGGTCGGCTTCGAGATCGAGCGCATCCAGCCGCTGCAGCTGCACTACGCCCGCACCCTGGACGCGTGGAGCAAGAACCTCGGTGAGCACCGCGACGAGGCCATCGCCCTGTGTGGTCGCGCGAACTACAACACCTACGTCAAGTACCTGAGCGGCTGCGCTGCGGCGTTCCGCAAGGACATGATCGACGTCATGCAGTTCACCTGCGTCAAGGGCTGACCCGCCCCGACGACGTCATCGAGACGGCGCTCACCGCATCACCGCGGTGGGCGCCGTCTCCATTTCTGCCGCGGCATGTGCGACGGCCTCGTCGGCGGGCACGAGACGTCGACCGAGGTCGGCCACCCGACGACGGGTCGCGTCGTCGAGGACGCCGTCGAGCCCGCGGGCCAGGGCGTCCGTGTCGAGGCGGGAGAGCCGTGTCGACGAGCCCAACCGCAGCGCGCGGACACGCGCACCCCAGTAGGCCTGGTCGGCACCCGCTGCGCAGATCAGCACCGGCAGACCGGCGCGCAGTGTCGCCGCCGTGGTGCCCGCGCCCCCGTGGTGGACGGCGGCGGCACACCGCGGCAGCACGGCGCCGTGATCGACGCGCTCGGCGTGGAAGAGGTGGGGGTGATCGGCGTCCGGGCCGGTCCGTCCGGCCAGTCCGACGACCAGGGCCCGGACCCCGCGCGACGCGGTCGCGGCGATCACGGCGGCGAGGAGCCGCGGTGGGTCGCCGACGGGTGCGTTGCCGAAGGAGACGAACACCGGGGCCTCACCTGCCGACAGCCACGCATCGAGCTGCGGGTCGACGCGATCACCGACCGCGGCGCGGACCTCGTGGGGGAGGTCCAGGAACCCGACGAGCGGGCGTGTCGGGCCCCATTCGTCGACGAGGCCCGGGAACAACGCGGCGTCGTAGGCCTGGACCTGCCGGACACCCCGGCGGGCCAGTCGCGATGGCAGCGGACCCCGGGCCGGCAGGACGCCGAGTGACGCCCGGAACCGGTTCTCCGACCCCCGCGTGGCCGCCCACGTCACGCGGTCGGCCAGTCGCCACCCGGCGCGGTTCAGCGCCGGCGGGACTCGACGAGCTGTCGGCACCGGACCCATCACACCGTTCTCGGACATCGCACAGAACCGCATCGTCGCGAGCGCGGCACCGTGGCGTTCGGCGAGGGCCAGACAGCGATCCTGCCCGAGCGGTCCGCTCACGACGAGGTCGAGTCCGCCGTCGTCGACGATCGACGCGATCGCCGTCGACAGCCCGGAGTCGAAGCGCGCGAACCCTTCTCGCACCTGTTCGCGGGCCAGCCGCAGCTTGGTCAGGGGATTGCGCGTCGCCAGGGTCGCGCGGCCGCGCTCGGTGTCCCAGTAGGACTCGCTGTCCGCGCCGACCGCGATCGCGGACAGACCCAGTCCGGCGACGAAATCGACGTAGTTGGGCGGGACGAGCATGGTGACGTCGTGACCACGCCGGGCGAGTTCGTGTCCGAGGCAGGCCCCGGGCTGCACATCCCCCCGGCTGCCGTAGGTCGACACCGCGATCCGCATGGCGAGAGCCTAGGTCGATCTGGTGCCCCCGGCAGGATTCGAACCTGCGGCCTTCTGCTCCGGAGGCAGACGCTCTATCCCCTGAGCTACGGGGGCTCATCGGGCGGAGCAAGACTAGCGCACCGCGGGGATGGCGCCCAAAGCCGGTGGTGGGTGTGGCGGCCGGTCAGCCCGCGACGCCGAGCAGTTCGATGCGGGACCCGGATTCGGTGCGCACGACGTGCACCTGGGCCGGGATCCGACTGCGCATCTCGTCGACGTGGCTGACGAGACCGACGACCCGTCCCCCGGACCGCAGGTCGTCGAGGACACCCATCACCCGCTCGAGGGTCTCGGGGTCGAGGCTGCCGAAGCCCTCGTCGATGAACATGGTGTCGAGGACACGACCGCCCGCCTCCGCCGACACCACGTCGGCGAGGCCCAGCGCGAGCGCCAGCGAGGCGAAGAAGGTCTCGCCGCCGGACAGCGTGGCGGCAGGCCGTACGGCGCCGGTGAACTCGTCGCGGACCGCGATCCCCAGGCCACCGCGACGCCCGTGGCTGCCGGCGGCGTCAGAATGCTCGAACTCGTAGCGCCCGCAGGACATCTCACGCAGCCGCGACGAGGCCGCGACGACGACCTCCTCGAGGCGGGCTGCGAGGACGTAGGACCGCAACGACATGGACCGGTTGTTCGCACCGCGGCCGGCGACGACGTCGGCGAGTCCTGTCACCTCGTCGGCACGGGCACGCGCGGGCGCCATCACGTCGGCGGCGGCCCAGAACTGGGCGCAGTGTGTCTCGAGCTTGTCGACGCGGTCGACGGCGAGCGCGGCACGTCGATGCGCGTCGTCGCGAGCCTGCCGTGTGGTGTCCCGGGCGGCGCGCGCACCGTCGACGTCGACCGGACCCGCGGCAACCGCGTCGGCGACATCGACGTCGTCGAGGACGGCCTGTGCCGCCGACCGCCGAGCCGCGAGCTTCTCCAGCATCGTCTCCCACCGGCCGATCTGGCCGGGGGCGGCGACCGCTGCCCGTGCGGCCGCTGCGTCGGCGAAACCGGCGTCGACCGCGAGCATCCGCGCGCGCTCGGTCGCCGCCGACGCCCGCTCGTCGGCGGCAGCCCACTGTGCCGTCGCGTCGCGCAGGGCGACGGCCGCGCGGCACAGCGCCGTCAGCTGTCGGCGCCGCAGCTCGACGCTCTCCGCGTCCCCACGCGCGGCGTCGATCTCGGCGTCGAGCTCGGACAGCGCGGTCCGGAGCGCCTGTGCACGTTCGGCCCGTCGTGACTGGTCCGCCCGCACCTGAGACTGTTCGGCGGCCAGCGCCGTGACGGCCGACTCGAGCTCGGCCGCCTCCGTGGTGAGGAGGTCGACATCGGCGGCGAGGCGCTCTGTCTCGGTGACGGCGCGTCGGGCCGACGCCGCCGCGGCGGTCAGCTCGGCGACCGTGCGCTCCCCGACCCGTGCGCACAGCGCGTCGTACTCGGCCCGGATCTCGGTGAGGGCGACCGCGGAGCGGTGCGCGCGGTCCCCCGCCGCCGCCTCGGCGGTCTCGGCGGCACGCTCGTCGGCGTCGGTCACCGGTCCCGCCCCGCCGGTGGCGGGTGCGGGATGCTCCGCGGAGCCGCAGGCGGGGCACGGCTCACCCGCGACGAGTCGGGAGGCGACCTCGGCCGCCATGTTCGCCACGCGACGTTCGCGCACGGAGACGAGGTCCTGACGCGCGTCCAGATGGGCACTGCGCGCCGCGTCGGCCGCAGCTCGTGCGGCCGCGAGCAGGCGGGTCAGCGCGTCCCGGCGGGTGGCGTCGGCGACGAGTGCGGTGAGCGCGGCCGACTCGGCCGTGCGACCGGGGACTGCGGCCGCAGCGGCGGTGGCCGCCGAGATCCGGCTCGCGAGTTCCGCCCGGCGGGTGGGCATTCTGGCCTGCGCGACGGCGATGGCCGACAGCCGCCGTTCGGCGTGGGCGACGTCGGCGGCGAGGGTCGACAGTTCCGCCACCATCGCCGGGCGACCCGATGCCCGGGCGGCCAGGGGCTCGAGTCGGCCCGACTCCGCGGACCACCGGTCGACCGCGGCGTCGATGGTCGCCGAGACGTCGGACGCGTCCGCGACGGCCGCGACCACCGCCGCGCCTCCGGGGGTCCCGGCGAGCGCGTCGCTCGCGGTGGCCACGGCCCCGGCGGCGGCGTCCCGGCGCGCGTGGGCGTCCGCCGCGTCGTCGAGAGCGGACCGGACGGCGACGGCGCGCCGTGCGGCGTCGAGGACGGCGCGGGTCTCCTCGACCAGGGCCGAGTCGGCGTCGAGGGCGGCGAGCTCGGCACGTGCGGTCTCGGCGCGACGGACCTGCTCGCTGCGGCGTGTGCAGTCGTCGAGGTGGGTCTGTGCCCGCTCGGCGTCCTGTGTGGCGGCGTCCGCGGCGTCCCGAGCACGAGCGGCGTCGGTCCGGGAGGCGTGGAGGAGGTCGGTCGCCCAGGTGACGTCGGGTTCGGCGGGCGTCTCGACGCCGGCGATCGCCGCGATCTGGCCGGCGAGCCGATCCGCCGACTGGGCCATCCCCTCGACCTCGGCGCGGACCGTGCGTGCGCGGTCCCGGAGCCACTCCTCCACCCCGCCGAAGCGCCCGGTGTCGAACAGCTTCTCGAGCAACGCCTCCCGGTCCTCGTTGGTGGCCCGCAGGAACTGGGCGAAATCGCCCTGCGGGAGCAGGACGACCTGGAAGAACTGGTCGGCGGTCATCCCGAGCAGTCGCGAGACGGTCTCACCGATCGCCGGCAGGCGGGTCAGTTCGGGACCCGACCCGTCGGTCCAGACGAGGACACCCTTCGCCTGGATCTTGCGCAGTCCTGTCCCCCGGGACTTCGGTCGGTGGTGTTCCGGGGACCGTTCGAGCCGCATCCGTCGACCGGCGACGGTGGCCTCGAGGACCACGCGGGGCACCACGTCGGGGTCGGCGTGGTCGGAGTGCAGGCGACGGCCCTCGTGGCGGACGCCCGGCACCCGCCCGAACAGTGCGAACGCGACGGCGTCGAGCACGGTGGTCTTGCCGGCTCCGGTCTGACCGTGCAACAGGAACAGTCCGTCCTCGCCGAGGGCGTCGAAGTCGACGACGACCTCGTCGGCGAAGGGTCCGAAGGCGCGGACCGACACCCGGTGCAGCCTCACGCGGACACCCCCTCGTCGGCGGGGAGTGCGAACAGTGCGAAGCTCCCGTCCTCCTCCACCAGCTCGACGACGGGTTCGACGTCGACCGTCGGCATGGCGACGGCCGGTCGCGACGTCTCCGACACCTCGGACTCCGCCGTCACCGCGCGCAGCGCCTCGGCGACGAGGGCGGACTCCCCCTCCGTGGGTGCGCTGCGCACGTCCTCGAGGAAGGCCCGAACGATCTCGGGGTCGGTCCGCCCGTGGACGCGGGAGCGGTAGTCGCCGGCGCCGGCGGACTCCGGGCGGGTCCACTCCACGTGGACGGCGTGGGCGAAACGCGCCCGGAGGCGGCGCATCGCGTCCACCGGCCGCACCGCATCGGTGAGTTCGGCTCGGACGTAGGCGTTCTCGTGAACGGTGTGCGCGTCGTCGGAGAGGAGGTCGGCGAGATCGCCGCGCAGGGAGATGAGGTCGCGCACGAGCGGCAGGTCGTGACGGAGCACCGCGGCGAGCCCCCCGGCGTCGAGGTCGACGATCCACACCGCCTTGCGGTGTGACCGCTCGCCGAACGAGTACGGCAGCACCGATCCGCTGTAGCGCACGCCGTCGGCGACGACCTGTGGCGCGTGCAGATGACCCAGCGCGACGTAGTCGACACCGGAGAACGTCTGCTCGGCAACGGTTTCGACGCCACCCACGCTGATCGACCGCTCGGAGCCGGTCGACTCGCCACCCACGACGAACGCATGGGCCACGACGACGGACCGGCGGGGGTGATCGGCGAGGTGCGCGCGGACACGGTCCATGGCGGCGGACAGGACGTCCTGGTGGCCGCGGGCGTCGGGGACGCCGAGATGCGCACGCGCGGCGTCGGGTTCGAGGTAGGGGATGCCGTAGACCGCGATCTCACCGTGCTCGTCGGTCAGGACGACGGGCCGGTCGATCGAGGCGCACGACGTGCGCAGGTGCAGCCCGCCGGCCTCGGCGAACGACGACCCGACCCCGAGTCGGGTCGGCGAGTCGTGATTGCCCGAGGTGACGACGATCCGGGCTCCGGCGGCGCGGATAGCGCGCAACGCGTCGTCGTAGACGGCGACCGCGTCGGCCGAGGGCACCGAACGGTCGTAGACGTCCCCCGCCACGACGACCACGTCGACGGATTCCGCCGACACCACGGCCGCCACCTCGGCGAGCGCACGGCGCTGGTCGTCGAGGAGATCGACGCCGTGGAACGTCCGACCGAGGTGCCAGTCGGAGGTGTGGAGGAACCGCATGCGATCACCGTAGGGCGCGGCTCCGACAGCGCCGGGGACCCGCGCCCGGCGTGTGGATACTGGACCGGGTGAGATCCCCCGCACCCGAGCGTGTCCTGGCCGCCACAACCGGTGTCGTGGCCGCCGCGGTGGTGCTCGGCGTCGGGCAGTTCGTGGCGGCGTTCCTCGACCGCGCCGCGGGCCCACTGCTCGCCGTCGGGTCGGCGGTCGTGGACCACACGCCCGCGCCCGTACGGGAATTCGCCATCGACACGTTCGGGACCGGCGACAAGACCGCACTGATCGTCGGGATGTGCGTCGTCATCGCGGCGCTCGCCGCTCTCGCGGGATCGATCGAACGCCCCCGACGGCCCTGGGGCAGTGTCCTTTTCGTCGCGTTCGGGATCGTCGGTGTCGTGGCAGCGACGACCCGTGCGGGCGCCGGTGTCGCCTGGTTCCTGCCGACCGTCCTCGGTGTCGCCGCCGGCGTGGCGGTGCTGCGGACCGGCACCGGTCGGCTCGCGGCGCCCCGACCGCCCCGCGTCCCCGGGGCTCGCACCGACCGCCGCACGGTGCTCCTCGGGTTGACCGGTGCCGGGGCGGGCGCCGTGCTCGCCGGCGTGGTCGGCACCGTGCTCGACCACCTGCTCAACGACGTGGGCCGCGACCGGTCCGGGTTCGCGGTCCCGAAGGCCACCCGCTCGCTCGACCCGCCGGCCGCATCCGGCGACGCCCCGGCCGGGTTCATCACCCCGCCGTCGGATTTCTATCGCATCGACACCGCGCTGCGTCCACCGCAGGTGATCGCGGAGAACTGGTCGCTGCGCATCCACGGGATGGTCGACCGGGAGGTCCGCATCGACATGGCCACCCTGCGGGGCATGCCCGCCGTGGAGAAGACGGTCACGCTGACGTGTGTGTCGAACGAGGTGGGCGGCGACCTCATCGGCACCGCCCGGTGGGTCGGTTATCCCCTGCGCGACCTGATCGCGATGGCAGGCCCGTCCGGCGACGCCGACATGGTCCTGTCCAGCAGCGAGGACGGGTTCACCGCGGGGACCCCGCTGCAGGCCCTCACCGACGACCGCGGCGCGCTGCTCGTGGTCGGGATGGACGGCCAGCCGCTACCCATCGAACACGGGTACCCGGCACGGATGGTCGTGCCCGGTCTGTACGGCTACGTCTCGGCGACGAAATGGGTGGTGTCGCTGGAGGTCACACGCTTCGACCGGGCCACCGCCTACTGGACACAGCGCGGCTGGGCCGAGAAGGGGCCGATCAAGACGGGCTCCCGCATCGACGTCCCGGGTTCGGGTGACACGGTCGGCCGCGGCCGGGTCACCGTCGCGGGTGTGGCGTGGGCGCAGGGCCGCGGGATCAACGGGGTGCAGATCCGCGTCGACGACGGTCCGTGGCAGGCCGCGACGGTCCTCGCCCCCGACATGCTCGACGCGTGGCGCCTGTGGCGCTGGACGTGGGACGCCTCCCCCGGCGACCACACGCTCACCGTGCGCGCCTTCGACGGCGACGGCCGTCAGCAGTCGGCGATCGTCGCCCCACCGATCCCCGACGGCGCGTCGGGCCTGCACTCGGTCGACGTCACCGTCACATGACCGCGCGCAGCGGTCGCGACGGGGTCTGGGCCGCGTCCCGGTCGACGGCGAGCCCGACCGTCCAGTCGACGAGCAGGTCCGCGGATCGGGCTGCGGCGTCGTCGTCCCGGTCGACCAGCCACCACTGGAACATGCCGTGGATGGTCTGCACGGCGTAGCGCACCACCTCTCGCTCGCGCCCGTCCCAGTGCATCCCGGTCCGCGCACCGACCGTCTCGAGGTAGCGGACGCCGTACTGCTCCGCGAGGTCGTGGTGGCTGCGGGTCGCAGCCCGCGCCGGTGAGTCCGCCGGCGCCCGCAGCGAGTCCACGATCGACTCGACGAGCACCATCCACCGACCCGGTGACTCGCGGGTCAGCGCGAGGACGGACGCGACCGTCGCCGACACCGAGGCGTGCAGCGCCTCCCGACCGGTCGTCGACATCGTCCCGTCGACGCCGCCGCCGAGATCCGGGTTGTCGGTGAGGAACGCGTCGAGGTGGCGCGCCATCGCGGTGCCGACGACGGCGTCCATCAACTCCTCTTTGCCGGCGAAGCAGTAGTGCACGATCCCGAGCGAGACGCCGGCGGCGTCGGCCACCGCGCGCACGGTGACCGCACCGATGCCCGCGCGCTCGGCGATCTCGAGTGCGCGGTCGACCAGCTGCTCACGGCGCTGGTCGATGGTGAGCCGGGAGAGCATGGTCGTCAGTCCACACCCGTCGGCCACGACGGGTCAATCGACACCACGCCGCCGGGCCCCATCGGCGTGTCAGACCGTCGTCGCCGGGTCGCCGACCGCCACCGTGGCGGCACGGTCGCCGGTCGTCGACGCGGGTGCGACGGGGACCGACGCGGGTGTCATGTGCCTCGGGCGGGCGAAGCAGGCGGCGGCGACGACGCCGAGGAGCAGTACCGCGGCCGGCAGGTAGATCGACTGCCCCATCGCGTCGGCGAAGCCCGGCTTCACGACCGCCGGCAAAGCGCCCGTCGACCCCGTCGAGACCGACACGCCGGGGAACTCCGCGGCCAGTCGGGTCTGCAACAGCGCTCCGACCGCGGCGCTGCCGAGCACGGACCCCACCACGCGCAGTGTGTTGTACACACCGGCACCCGCACCGGCCTGCGCCATCGGCAGGTTGCGGTTGGCCGTCGCGGCCAGCGGCGCCCAGATGCCCGCGCTGGCGATGCCCATGAGACACACCGGGATGAGCAGCTGCCAGACCGGGGTCTGCGGCTGGGCGAGCCACCCGAGCAGTGCGACCGCGATGGCGTTGAGCAGCAGCGCCCCACCGATGATCCAGCGCGGGTGCATCGTGTCGACCAGCCGCCCGACCACCGGGGCGAGGACGCCGGTCAGCACGGCCATGGGCACGAGCACCAGCGCCGATCGCGTCGGCGACATCCCGCCGACCAGCTGCAGGAAGAACATCATCGGGACCATGAGACCCGCGGTCGCGAAACCCATGGCCGCGATCCCGATGTTGGCCAACGAGAAGTTCCGGTCGCGGAAGAGCGACAGCGGGACCAGCGGCTGTCCGCGCACCTTCGACTGCCACCACACGAACACCCCGAGGATCGCGATGCCCGCGGCGGCCAGGATCCAGATCCACGCGGCCCAGTCGTACTTCTCGCCGTCCTGGATGGCGAAGACCAGTGCACCGAGGCCGATCGCGCTGAGCAGCACACCGATGACGTCGAAATCACGTCCGGCGGTGTCGACGGTCGGGACGAGCCACCACGCGAGCGCGAGGCCCACCACACCGACCGGGACGTTGACGAAGAAGATCCACTGCCAGCCGAGGCCGTCGACGAGGACGCCGCCGGCGAGCGGGCCGACGAGCGTGGCGACACCGGCGACGGTGCCCCACACGCCCATCGCCGCGCCCCGACGTTCGGCGGGGAACATGCGCGTGATGAGCGACATCGTCTGCGGCGTGATGAGCGCGGCGCCCAGACCCTGCAGGGCGCGGGCGGCGATGAGTTCGCCGATCGACCCCGACAGCCCGCACCACACGCTCGCCCCGGTGAACACGACCAGCCCGGCCTGGTACATCAGCTTCGGACCGAACCGGTCGCCGAGGCGACCGGTGATGAGCAGCGGGACCGCGTAGGTCAGCAGGTACGCGCTGGTCACCCAGATGACCCCGTTGAAGTCGGTGTTCAGCTTCTCCTGGATGTCGGGCTGCGCCACCGCGACGATGGTCATGTCGACGAGGATCATGAAGAAACCGACGCAGAGCGCTATCAGCGCAGCCCACGGACGATCCGTGACGGGGGTGAACGGTCGTGGTGCGGTCATCGCGCGTACTCCTGTGCGGTGTGGTCGGGCGGACTCGGCGTCGGGAGGGGGAAGTCCTCGTCGGTGAGGGGGCAGTCGGCGTGGGCCGGATCCGACTTCCATGGCAGCGACCCGTCGGCCAGTCGGCCGCGCAGCGCCGCCAGGTGATCGGTCTGGGCGCGCAGTGTCGCGCACCGACAGCCGATGTCGAGCAGGTACATCTCCGGTACGCCGCGGGCCGAGGCCTGGTCACGGGCCGTCTCCCACCGCGTCAGCTCCGCGCGCATGTGCACGATCCGGGTCGCGAGCAGGTCGACCACCTGGTCACGTGGCAGCTCGTGGGCCTCGGCGAGGGCGAGGTGCAGGTCGCTGTACTCGACCGACGGCGTCGCCAGCAGCGCCGCGAGGTGCTCGCGCACGATCTCGCCGCCCACCGCCGTCACCGCGTACACGGTGCGTTCGGGGCGGTTCCCGGCGCGGGAGACGTCGTCGACCCGGACGAGGCCGCGCTCCTCCAGTCGCGTGACGGTGCGGTAGAGCGTGCCGGGCGCCAGGGTGGCGAAACGGTCCTCCTTGCGGGACTCGAACACCTGCAGCATCTCGTAGGGATGCATCGGTCGCTCGGCGAGGGCGCACAGCACGAGCACCGCGAGCGGGGTGAGGACGGACCTGTCGTCCCGACGTCGTCCTGCCGCCACCGGCCACCTCCCCGTCCGCATCGGCCGCACATGTTCCACCCGGAATATTCGCACCGAGACGAGCGGCTCGCAAGCCGACCGGCACCGGCGGACGGCGGGCTAACCTGGCATCGATGAGCGCAGACGGATCGGCGACCGGGTCACCGGCGGACAGCACCCCCGACGCAGCCGACGGCGGGGACGAGAACGAGACCTGGTCGACGCCGGGCACCTACGTCAACCCGGGCTCGGACTTCGTCCGGGACACCAACTACATCGAGACCCGCATCACCCGCGACGGGAGGGACGGGTACCCCGTCGAGGCCGGGCGGTACCGCCTCGTCGTGGCGCGTGCCTGTCCGTGGGCGAACCGCGCGATCATCGTGCGGCGGCTGCTGGGTCTCGAGGGCGCCATATCGATGGGGTTGTGCGGCCCCACACACGATCCCGACTCGTGGACCTTCGACCTCGACCCCGGTGGCGTCGACCCGGTGCTGAAGATCCCGCGGATCAAGGACGCCTACCTCGCCCGGTTCCCGGACTACAGCAAGGGCATCACGGTGCCCGCGATGGTCGACGTGCCGTCGGGACAGGTCGTGACCAACAACTTCCCGCAGATCACCATCGACTTCTCGCTGGAGTGGACCGAGCACCACCGCGACGGCGCGCCGCAGCTCTACCCCGAGCACCTGCGCGCGGAGATCGACGAGGTCAACGCCGGGGTGTTCACCGAGATCAACAACGGCGTGTACCGCTGCGGGTTCGCCGGCAGCCAGCAGTCGTACGAGCGGGCCTACGCGCGCCTGTTCGACCACCTCGACGTGATCGCCGAGCGCCTGCGCACGCAGCGATACCTGGTGGGCGACACCATCACCGAGGCCGACGTCCGGCTGTTCACCACGCTGGTCCGCTTCGACCCCGTCTACCACGGGCACTTCAAGTGCAACCGGATGAAGCTCAGCGAGATGCCGGTCCTGTGGGCGTACGCGCGAGACCTGTTCCAGACCCCCGGTTTCGGCGACACCGTCGACTTCACCCAGATCAAGCGCCACTACTACGTGGTCCACTCCGACATCAACCCGACCGGGATCGTCCCGCTGGGTCCGGACCTGCGTGGCTGGCACACCCCGCATCACCGCGAACAGCTCGGCGGACGCCCGTTCGGCGACGGCACCCCGCCGCCCCCGCCGCGTCCGGACGAGACAGTCGCGCTGCAGGACTGGGCGCCGCGGTGAGCGGCGACCGCGGCGGCGCGATCGTCGGCGTCATCGACCGGGCCCAACGCCTCCAGGCGCCGGCGGTCGCCGCGTACGTCCGTCGGATGCGGTCGTCACATCCCGACGAGACCCCCGGGCAGATCGTCGAGCGCCTCGAGAAGCGCTACCTGCTGACCGTCACGTCCTCGGGCGGAGCCGTCGGCGCCACCGCGGCGGTGCCGGGCGTGGGGACCATCGCGTCGATCGCGGCGATCGGTGGCGAGTCCGCGTTCTTCGTCGAGGCGTCCGCCCTGCTCGCCCTCGCGGTGGCCGAGGTGCACGGCATCCCGATCGAGGAGGCGGAGCGACGCCGCACGCTGGTGCTCGCCGTCGTCCTCGGCGAGGAAGGACTTACCGCACTGGCCAAGGCACTCGGGTCGCGGAACAACCCGCTGGGCCGTGTCGCCGGCGGTGCACTGAACGGGCCCGCCCTGCGGAGCCTGAACAAGACGCTGCTCAAGCGCGTCGTGAAGAAGTACGCGGCCCGCCGTGCACCGCTGATGGTGGGCAAGATGCTGCCGGCCGGGATCGGCGCCGCGGTCGGTGGCGCCGGCAACCGCGCCCTCGGTCGACGGATCGTCGCCAACGCGCGGGCGTCGTTCGGGCCGCCACCCTCGACCTGGCCCGACGCGACGCCGGCGATCACCGCGCACGATCGGTGACGCGCGGCTGGATCAGGCGCCTCGCCGCCGAGTGCGCCCGTCACCGCGCACTGCTGTCGATCACGCTGGCGGTCACCGCCGTCGGCGTCGCGATCGACCTGTCGGTGCCGCTGGTCACCAAGGCCGCGATCGACACCGCGACCGGCACGGCGTCGCACGGGTTCTCGATCGCGACGCTCGGCTGCGCGCTCGTCGTGCTCGGCGTCGTGCGGTTCGTCGCGCAGTTCCTCCGACGCCTGACCGCGGGCCGGCTGTCGCTGACCGTGCAGAACGTGCTGCGCACGTCGATCCTGTCGACGCTGCTGCGGCTCGACGGACCGTCGGTGGACCGCATCGTCACCGGACAGGTGGTGTCGCGGTCGATCTCGGATCTCCAGCTCGTGCAGGGACTCCTGGCGATGGTGCCGCTGTCCCTGGGCGCGGTCGTGCAGGTGGTGCTGGCGTTCGTCGTGATGGCGTACCTGTCGCCGTTGCTGACGCTGGTCGCGCTGCTCGTCATCCCGCTCGTCGCGGTGGTGGCCTTCCGCACCCGGCGGTCGCTGTTCGCGGCGACGTGGTCGGCACAGCAGACCGCGGCCGACGTCGCGCAGCACGTCGAGGAGACCGTCACCGGCGTCCGGGTGGTGAAGGGCTTCGGGCAGGAGGAGCGCTCGGTCGACGAACTCGCCGGCCACGGACGTCGTCTGTTCTCCCAGCGCATGCGCGCCGCCCGCATCAACGCCCGCTTCTCCCCCACGATGAACGCCATCCCGCAGCTCGCCCTGGTCGCGATCGTCGCGCTCGGCGGGATCCTCACCGCCCGGGGTGACATCACCGTCGGGACGTTCCTCGCCTTCGCCACGTACGTCACCACGATGACCGGCCTGGCCCGGTTGCTCACCAACCTCGTGGTCTCCGCGCAGCTCGCGCGGGCGGCGGTGGAACGCGTCTACGACGTCATCGACCACCCGACCGACCCGCGGTACCTCTCCCACCCGGACCCCGGCACCCCGCCGTCGGGTCCGGTCGGCATCCGTGTCTCCGACGTCGACGTCGACCTCCCCGACGGCACGCCACTCTTCCGTGGACTCGACCTGTCGGTGGCGCCGGGTGAGGCGGTCGCGGTCGTCGGGCCTCCCGGTTCCGGGAAGTCGACGCTGGCCGCCGTGCTGGCCGGACTGGCCCCCGCACACCGCGGGACCGTCGAACTCGTCGACGGCGCGACCGGGGTCGGGCTCGACGTCGCCGACGCCGATCTGGAGGCCATCCGGTCCCGCATCGGCATCGTGTTCGACGACCCGTTCCTCTACTCGGACTCCATCGCGGCGAACATCGCCCTGGGTCCGACGGTCGTCGGTCTCGATGCCGGGGCCGTCCGCGAACGCGTCGAACGGGCCGCTCGGCGCGCCGCTGCGCACGACTTCATCGCGGCCCTGCCCCAGGGCTACGACACGGTGGTCGGTGAACGGGGTCTGACGCTGTCCGGCGGACAACGACAACGCATCGCCCTCGCCCGCGCGTTCTTCGTCGACCCGCCCGTGCTCGTCCTCGACGACGCGACGTCGGCCGTCGACGCGACCACCGAGGCGGCGATCCTCGCCGAGCTGCGGGACACCCCCGGCCGCACCCTGGTGCTCATCGCCCACCGCCGATCGACCCTCGCGCCGGCCGACCGGGTCGTCGTGCTCGACGGCGGGCGCGTCGTGGAGTCCGGCCCGCCCGCCGACGTCGCCGCGCGGTCGACGCTGTTCCGGTCGCTCATGTCCGACCCGAGCGGCGCCGTCGCGACGCCCGACGACGTCGTGATCGCGCCCCTCCCCGACCGCAGCTCCCTCTGGCCCGAGGACACCGAGGCGCCGGACCCCGGAACCGGCGACCGGGTCCGCCCGGCCACACCACCGCGTGCCGGGCGCCGCGGCGGTGGCGGGGTGTCCAGCGCGCTGGGGTCCATGCCCGCCACCCCGGCACTGCTCGAGGCGGTCGCCGAACTCCCACCCGCACACGAGGACCCGCAGGTGGACGAGAAGGAGGCCCGGGCCCCGGACCGGGCGTTCTCCCTGCGCGGGCTGCTCCGACCGGTCCGCGGATTGCTGCTGCTCGCCGTGGTCGCGGTCGCGGTCGACACCGCCACCGGCCTCGCCTTCCCCACACTGGCGCGCCTGGGGGTGAACGCGGCGACGCAGGACCGGCTGTCGACACTGTGGCTCACCGCCGCCGCGGGTCTGGCCGCGGTCGCGGTGGGCTGGGTCGCGTTGTCGGTCACGACCATCACCAGCACCCGTGCCGGCGAGCGCGTGCTGTTCCGACTGCGCGTCCGCAGTTACGCCCACCTGCAGCGCCTGGGTCTCGACTACTACGAACGCGAACTCTCCGGCCGCATCATGACGCGGATGACGACCGACATCGACGCACTGTCGTCGTTCCTCCAGACGGGCCTGTCGACCACGGTGATCGCCCTGTTGACGATCGTCGGCGTGGCCGCGGCCCTCATCGTCACCGACCCGTCGCTGGGTGCGATCGTCGTCGTCGCGCTGATCCCCCTCGGCATCGCGACGGTGGTGTTCCAGCGCGTCGCCTCCCGGGCCTACACGCGCTCGCGGGAACTCGTCAGCGCGGTCAACGCCGACTTCCAGGAGAACATCGCCGGACTGCGGACGACGACGAGCTACCGCAACGACAGCCGGGCACGTGCCCGCTTCGGCGACCTGGCCGGGCAGTACGTGACGGCACGCATGGTGTCGCAGCGTGCCATCTCGCTGTACTTCCCGTTCATCACCCTCGTCTCGGACCTCGCGACGGCGGCGGCCGTCGGCATCGGGGCGTCGCAGGTCGCCTCGGGTCAGACGCAACCCGGCACCATCGTCGCGTTCGTGCTGTACCTCGGGATGCTGTTCAGTCCCGTGCAGCAGTTGAGCCAGGTGTTCGACGGCTACCAGCAGGCCGTCGTCGGACTCCGTCGGATCGGCGACCTGCTGCGCACACCGAGCAGCCTCGAGTCCGACCCTGCCGCGGATGTGACGCCGACGTCGCCGCCCTCGACGGGCGGTCCGTCGGCGCACGCCGAGCTCGACGCGGTGCGGTTCCGCTACTCCGGCGCCGCCGACGACGCCCTGCGCGGTGTCGACCTCGACATCCCCGCCGGGTCGTCGCTGGCCCTGGTCGGACAGACCGGGGCGGGCAAGTCGACCATCGTGAAGCTGTTGGCACGCTTCTACGACCCGACCGATGGGTCGGTGCGTCTCGACGGCCGCGACATCCGCGAGGTGCCGCTGCGCGCGCACCGCAGGCGGCTGGGTGTGGTCCCCCAGGAAGCGCACCTCTTCACCGGCACCATCGCGTCGAACATCGCCTACGGCGACCCGACAGCGTCGCGCGAGCGCATCGAGGCCGCCGCCGCGGCGGTCGGGGCGCTCGACGTGATCGCCGGGATGCGCGGCGGTATGACCCATCGGGTCGGGGAACGCGGTCAGGGCCTGTCGGCCGGTCAGCGACAGCTCATCGCCCTGGCGCGCGCAGAACTCGTCGACCCCGACCTGCTCCTCCTCGACGAGGCGACCGCCACCCTCGACCAGGCCACCGAGCGACGCGTGCTCGACGCCGGCCGCCGCCTCGCGCGGTCCCGCACCGCGGTGATCGTGGCCCATCGACTGGCCACCGCTGCGCGCGCGGACCGCATCGCCGTGGTCGCCGACGGACGCATCGTCGAACTGGGAACCCATGAGGACCTGTTGGCGTTGAACGGCAGGTATCGGGTCCTGTGGGACACCGGCTCGGCGACGGGGCCGACCACCGCGGAGACCGCCGACGCAGGCTGAGCGATCACGCCGCGCGGCGGGTGTGGGGCACAACACCGAGCCCGTATGCATCGCAGGTGAGCGGGGACTAACCTTGCCGTGGTACCTCGGACGACGCGACGCCGGTCAGCCGGTCGCCCGTGTCGCGCGTGGTGCCCGACCACAACGACGCCGGTACCCCGGGCAACCCCCGGCACACCGACACCGTTCGGACACAACACTCCGACACGACGCGACGATCAGGGAATAGAGGCGAGAATCTGCCGTGAGCAGTTCGGTATCAGACTTCGGACAGAACGAGTGGCTGGTCGAGGAGATGTACCAGCGCTTCCGTGAGGATCCCGATTCCGTCGACCGCAGCTGGCACGACTTCCTCGAGTCCTACACCCCGCCCGCGGATTCCCCCGCCGGCAACGGCTCGACCAACGGATCGGCGGGCAACGGCTCGTCGAACGGCTCACACAAGGCCGCGACGAACGGCTCGCGCAACGGTGGGTCGCCCGCGAGCGTCACCGAGGCCCCGGCGACCAAGGCCGCGTCCGGCCAGGCCGTGGAGAGCCGCGACGGTTCGGCCTCGTCGGGCGCCGGCGCCCCCACGACGGGGACCGCGCCGCACACCACCACCCCGGTGACGAAGTCCTCGTCCGACGAGAAGGACACGACGGCGAAGAACGCCGCCCCGGCGAAGGACGCCCCCGCGAAGTCGTCGACGAAGCCCGCACCCGCGAAGGCCGCGGCGAAGGACGCGCCCGCGAAGGCCGCCGACAAGCCCACCGCCAAGGACACTGCGGCCCCGAAGGAGTCCGCCCCCGCCGAGGACACGTCCAAGGTCCTGCGCGGCGCAGCGGCCGCGGTGGCGAAGAACATGGGTCTCTCGCTGGAGATCCCGACCGCCACCAGCGTCCGGGCCATCCCGGCCAAGCTGATGATCGACAACCGCGTCGTGGTCAACAACCACCTCGCGCGCACACGCGGCGGCAAGATCTCGTTCACCCACATCCTCGGGTACGCGATCGTCCAGGCGGTCAAGTCGTTCCCGAACATGAACCGCCACTTCGCCGAGGTCGACGGCAAGCCCAACGCCGTCACCCCGGCGCACACGAACCTCGGGCTCGCGATCGACCTGCAGGGCAAGGACGGCAACCGGTCGCTGGTCGTGGCCGCGATCAAGAACTGCGAGACGATGGGCTTCGGCGAGTTCCACGCCGCCTACGAGGACATCGTCAGGCGCGCGCGTGACGGCAAGCTCACCGCCGACGACTTCGCGGGTGTCACCATCTCGCTGACCAACCCGGGCACCATCGGCACCGTCCACTCGGTGCCCCGCCTGATGAAGGGTCAGGGCGCCATCATCGGTGCCGGCGCGATGGAGTACCCCGCCGAGTTCCAGGGCGCGAGCGACGAGCGGATCGCCGAGATGGGCGTCGGCAAGCTGATCACGCTGACGTCGACCTACGACCACCGCATCATCCAGGGTGCCGAGTCGGGCGACTTCCTGCGCACGATCCACACCCTGCTGCTCGACGACGCGTTCTACGACGAGATCTTCACCGCGTTCCACATCCCCTACGAGCCGATCCGGTGGCGCAAGGACATCGCGTCCCCCGCCGTCGACAAGAACGCGCGCGTCCTGGAGCTGATCGCCGCCTACCGCAGCCGCGGTCACCTCATGGCCGACATCGATCCGCTGATGATCGACTCCGATGCCCGTGCCGCCCACCCGGATCTGAACGTCCTCACCTACGACCTGACCCTGTGGGACCTCGACCGCGAGTTCACCGTCGGCGGTTTCCACGGCCAGGACCGGATGAAGCTGCGCGACGTCCTGTCGGTGCTGCGCGACGCCTACTGCCGGCACGTCGGTGTGGAGTACACCCACATCCTCGAGCCCGAGCAGCAGGAGTGGCTGCAGGAGCGCGTGGAGATCAAGCACACGAAGCCGCCCGTGGGCGAGCAGAAGTACATCCTGAGCAAGCTGAACGCCGCCGAGGCGTTCGAGACCTTCCTGCAGACGAAGTACGTCGGGCAGAAGCGGTTCTCACTCGAGGGCGCCGAGACCGTCATCCCGATGATGGACGGCGTCATCGACCAGAGCGCCGAGCACGGCCTCGAGGAGGTCGTCATCGGGATGCCGCACCGTGGCCGGCTCAACGTGCTCGCGAACATCGTCGGCAAGCCGTACTCGAAGATCTTCACCGAGTTCGAGGGCAACCTGAACCCGTCGCAGGCACACGGGTCAGGTGACGTGAAGTACCACCTCGGGGCCGAGGGCAAGTACTACCAGATGTTCGGCGACAACGAGATCAACGTCTCGCTGACCGCCAACCCCTCGCACCTCGAGGCCGTCAACCCCGTGCTCGAGGGACTCGTCCGCGCCAAGCAGGATCTGCTCGAGCGTCCCGACGAGGCG
This sequence comes from Gordonia paraffinivorans, assembly GCA_036946345.1. Lineage (GTDB taxonomy): Bacteria > Actinomycetota > Actinomycetes > Mycobacteriales > Mycobacteriaceae > Williamsia_A > Williamsia_A paraffinivorans_A. The sequence continues at coordinate 48,212 of JAQIJH010000024.1, forward strand.
TTCACCGTGCTGCCCCTGATGCTCCACGGCGACGCGGCGTTCGCGGGCCAGGGTGTGGTCGCCGAGACCCTGAACCTCGCGATGCTGCCCGGCTACCGCACCGGCGGCACCGTGCACATCGTCGTCAACAACCAGGTCGGTTTCACCACCGCCCCGGAGCACTCGCGCTCGACGGAGTACTGCACCGACATCGCGAAGATGATCGGCGCGCCGATCTTCCACGTGAACGGCGACGACCCCGAGGCGTGCGTGTGGGCGGCCAAGCTCGCCGTCGACTACCGCCAGGCGTTCCACAAGGACGTCGTCATCGACCTCGTCTGCTACCGCCGTCGCGGTCACAACGAGGGCGACGACCCGTCGATGACGCAGCCGGCGATGTACGACGTGATCGACACCAAGCGCGGGGTGCGCAAGAGCTACACCGAGGCACTCATCGGTCGTGGTGACATCTCGACCAAGGAGGCCGAGGACGCGCTGCGCGACTACCAGGGCCAGCTGGAGCGGGTGTTCAACGAGGTCAAGGAGCTGGAGAAGTTCACCCCGGCCCCGAGCCCGTCCGTCGAGTCCGACCAGCAGCTGCCCGCGAAGCTGATGACCGGCATCGACCGGTCGGTGGTCGAGGCGATCGGCGACGCCTTCGCCGAGGTGCCCGAGGGGTTCTCCCCGCATCAGCGCGTCAAGCCGGTGCTCACCCGCCGCCAGGAGATGTCCCGCGAGGGCGGCATCGACTGGGCGTTCGGCGAGCTCCTGGCATTCGGCTCGCTGGTGGCCGAGGGGCGCACGGTGCGCCTGTCCGGTCAGGACTCCCGACGCGGCACGTTCTCCCAGCGGCACTCGGTCATCATCGACCGCAAGACCGGCCAGGAGTACACCCCGCTCAACCAGGTGGTGCAGACCGAGGGTGACGCCGCCGGCGGTCGCTTCCTCGCCTACGACTCGCCGCTCTCGGAGTTCGCGGTCGTCGGGTTCGAGTACGGCTACTCGGTCGGCAACCCCGACGCGATGGTCGTGTGGGAGGCCCAGTTCGGCGACTTCGTCAACGGCGCCCAGTCGATCATCGACGAGTTCATCTCGTCGGGTGAGGCCAAGTGGGGACAGCTCTCCGACGTCGTCCTGCTGCTGCCGCACGGCCACGAGGGCCAGGGCCCGGACCACACCTCGGGGCGCATCGAGCGCTTCCTGCAGCTGTGCGCCGAGGGGTCGATGACCGTCGCCCAGCCGTCGACGCCGGCCAGCCACTTCCATCTGTTGCGTCGGCATGTGCTCGACGGCATCAGCCGCCCGCTGGTCGTGTTCACCCCGAAGTCGATGCTGCGCAACAAGGCCGCGACGAGTCCCGTCGAGGACTTCACCGAGGGCAAGTTCCTGTCGATCATCGACGACCCCACGGTCACCGACGACGCCGCGGCGGAGAAGGTGACCCGGGTCCTGCTGGTCAGCGGAAAGCTGTACTGGGATCTTGCGGCGCGCAAGAAGAAGGAGAACCGCGAGGACATCGCGATCGTCCGGATCGAGCAGCTGTACCCGATCCCGCACAAGCGCCTGGCGCAGACCCTCGACCGCTACCCCAACGCCGACGACAAGCGGTGGGTGCAGGACGAGCCGGCCAACCAGGGCCCGTGGCCGTTCCTCGGCCTGAATCTGCCCGAGGTGCTGCCCGAGCACTTCGGCAGCGGATTCACCCGGGTGTCGCGCCGCGCGATGTCGGCGCCGTCGTCCGGCTCGAGCAAGGTGCACGCCGTCGAGCAGACGGAGATCCTGGACAAGGCCTTCGACTGACCCGTCCCGTGCTGACGGCCGTCCATCCGACCTCGGATGGGCGGCCGTCGCCGTTCCGGCGGGTCAGGAGGTCAGCGACATGGCGCTGGTGTCGGCGCCCGACATCTCGCCGGCCACCGCACCCAGACTGGGCAGGGCCGCGGTGATGAGTTCGAGCAACTCGTCGCGCGTCACCATCTCGTGCTTGAGCCAGCGGATGGTGACGTCCTCGGTGAACGCGAGCCACCCGTTGATGGCCAGCTCCACCAGCGGCGTCGGGTGCAGACCGACGAGTTCGACGCTGCCCAGCGTGCGCTGGACCATCACCGACCGGGTCTCGTCGAACACCGCCTGCATGGCCGGGTCCGACGACGCCGAGCCGCGCATCAATGCGAGGTAGAGGTTCCGGTTCTGGGTCACGAAGTCGACGAAACCGCGGATCGTCCCCCGCAGGACCTCGATCGGACCACCCAGTTCGAAGTCGGGTTCGGTCGCGGTCAGCATCCGCTGCGACTGCTCACGGGCCATCGCGACATGGAAGTCGTGCTTGGTGTCGAAATAGTGGAAGATCAGAGCGCGGGACACCCCCACCGCCTCGGCGACGGCCTCGACCGTCACCTGGTCGAGCGGGCGGTCCGCCGCCATCGCCAGGCCCTCCTCGATGAGCTGCACCCGCCGCGCCTCGGGCGTCATACGGGTGCGCTTCTGGCCGGCCATGGGGCCATAGTACTGACTGACCGTCAATAGTCTATTGACCACCCGTCAATACTGTGTACGATCTTACCCATGAACGATGTCAAGGTCGCCGTCGTCGGCGCCGGTTTCTCCGGCATGGGCGCGGCCATCACCCTCAGGCAGAACGGCTTCGACGACTTCGTCGTCCTCGACCGCGGCTCGGATTTCGGCGGCACCTGGCGCGACAACACCTATCCCGGTGCCGCGTGCGATGTGCCGTCGCACCTGTACTCCTACTCCTTCGAGCTGAACCCGGAGTGGTCGCGCTCGTTCTCCAAGCAGGCCGAGATCCACGCCTACATCAACCGGGTGGCGGACAAGTACGACCTCCACAGCCGCACCCGGTTCCGCACCGAGGTGACCGACGCCCGCTGGGACGAGGCCCAGGGCCGGTGGATCGTCGCGACCGCGAGCGAGGCGGACGGACCGCAGGAGATCCGGGCCGAGATCCTCATCGGTGCGTTCGGTCCCCTCTGCGAGCCGCGACTCCCCGAGATCGACGGCATCGAGGACTTCGAGGGCGCGATCTTCCACTCGGCCCGCTGGGACCACGAGACCGACCTGACCGGCAAGCGCGTCGCCGTCATCGGTACGGGCGCGTCTGCCATCCAGATCGTCCCGGAGCTCGCCGGCAAGGTCGGGCACATGGACGTCTACCAGCGCACCGCACCGTGGGTCCTGCCCCGCGCCGACCGCGAGTACACGGGCCTCGAGCACTGGATCTTCAAGAACGTCCCGGGGGCACAGCGTCTGTCGCGCTCGGGCATCTACCTGGCGCACGAGCTCGTGTCCTACGGGCTCACGCACCGTCCCGACGTGCTGCGGCCCGCGCACGCGATCGGACGCGCGAACATCCGGCGCGGGATCTCCGACCCGGTGAAGCGCAAGAAGGTGACACCGCAGTTCAAGGTCGGTTGCAAGCGCATCCTGCTGTCGAACACCTACTACCCCGCGCTCGGGCAGGACAACGTCGACGTCGTGACCGACGGCATCGCGAAGGTCACCGCGTCGGGCATCGTCACCAAGGACGGGACCGAGCGACCGATCGACGCGATCGTCGTCGCGACCGGGTTCCACGTGACCGACTCCCCCGGGTTCGAGCACATCATCGGCAAGCAGGGCGAGAGCCTCGCGCAGGTCTGGGACCGGGACGGCATGGCGGCCTACAAGGGCTCGACCGTGCACGGCTTCCCCAACATGTTCCTCATGGTGGGACCCGCCACCGGCCTCGGACACACGTCGATGGTGTTCATGATCGAGTCGCAGCTGAACTACCTGGTCGACTGGCTGAAGACGGTGCGCCGCAACGCCATCACGCGCACCGAGGTCCGCGCCGACGTCCAGCGCGAGTACAACCGCGAGGTGCAGTCCACGCTGGCGACCAGCGTGTGGGAGAACGGCGGCTGCTCGAGCTGGTACAAGGACAAGTTCGGCAACATCACCACCCTGTGGCCGGGCTTCACCTTCAACTACCGCAAGGCGACCAAGAGCTTCGACCTCGCCGCCTACGAGACGCAGCGGGCCGAGTCCGCCCGCCGGTCCGAGCCGCAGTCGGCGTCGGTCTGAGACGAAGGGACGCGAGATGAAGAACTTCTCCGGCAAGGTCGTCGTCGTCACAGGCGCCGCGAGCGGCATGGGGCGTGACCTCGCTCTGCAGCTCGCCGACAAGGGTGCGCGCGTCGCGATCTCCGACATGAACCCGACCGGGCTCGAGGAGACCCGGGCGATGCTCGAGGCGAAGGGCGCCGACGTGCACGCCCAGCTCCTCAACGTCGCCGAGCGCGAGGCGGTTCTCGAATACGCCGACACCGTCATCGAGCACTTCGGCAAGGTCAACGCGATCTTCAACAATGCCGGGATCGCGCACCACGGCGAGGTCGAACTCACCGACTTCAAGACCTACGAACGCATCATGGACGTCGACTACTGGGGTGTCGTCAACGGCACCAAGGCGTTCCTGCCGCATCTGATCGCGTCGGGTGACGGGCACATCGTCAACACGTCGTCGCTCTTCGGGCTCATGTCGACGCCTGGCCAGAGTGCCTACAACGCAGCCAAGTTCGCGGTGCGTGGCTTCACCGAGTCGCTCATCCAGGAGATGCGTCTCGCGGGCCACCCCGTCTCGGTGTCGTGTGTGCACCCGGGCGGCATCAAGACGGCCATCGCCCGCAACGCGACGGTCAACGAGGGATCGGACGCCGCCAAGTTCGCGGAGTTGTTCGACAAGAAGCTGGCCCGGATGAGCTCGCCGCAGGCCGCGAAGGTGATCATCGCCGGCGTCGAGAAGGACAAGCCGCGCATCCTGGTGGGCGCCGACGCGAAGTTCCTGGACAAGCTGGTGCGTGTCCTGGGGCCGTCCTACATGCAGGTCGTCGCGAAGGCGGCCGGGTCGACCCTCAAGCCGCGGTGAGCGTCACCCCACCCGGCCTGTCGTTGCCGATCGGGCTCGTCGAGCCGCTCACCCCGCGTCTTGTACGGGGTGATGCTGCACGCTCGAATGCCGGTCGCGTGGCAGCGCGCCATCGCCGATCACGCCCTCGACGTCGACCCGTTGCCCGCCGACACCGTCATCCGTCCGATCACCCTCGGCGGCCGGCCGACAGAGCGCGTGACAGTCGGGGCCACCGAAAACCCCACCGCGATCCTCTACCTGCACGGTGGCGGGTACGTGATGGGGTCGCCGAGGTCGCATCGTCGCCTCACCGCCCGGCTGGCCGCGGTGACCGACGCGACGGTGTTCGTCCCCGGTTACCGTCTGGCGCCGGAGGATCCGTATCCGGCGGCGCTGGCGGACGGGGTCGCGGCCTTCCTGGATCTCGTCCGGCACCATGGCTTCGCGCCCGAGCAGATCGCGGTCGCCGGCGATTCCGCGGGCGGGGGGTTGTCGGTGGCGGTGACCCGTCGGCTCATCGACGACCACGACGTCCGCCCCGCGGCCCTGGGCCTGATCGCTCCGTGGGTCGACCCGGCGATCGACACCGGGCACGAGGGACACGCCACGGACGTCATCGTCAACCACCCGTGGTCGAGGGCATGCGCGGCCGCGTACCTGGCCGACGGTGACCCGACAGATCCGGGCTACGCACCGCTGAACGGTGACCTGAGCGGTCTACCGCCGACTGTCGTCCACATCGGTCGGCGCGAGGCCCTGTATCCCCAGGCGATGACCTTCGTCGAGAAGGCGCGCGCCTCGGGCGTCGAGGTCGAGGTCGAGGAGTTCCCGCGGCTGTGGCACGTCGGCCACCTGCAGGCGAGCATGCTCACCGAGGCCGCCGACGCTGTCGACCACCTCGGTGGGTTCCTGCGCGCACGCCTTTCCTGACGGCGCTCACGCGGCCTCGTCGGTCCGTCGGGCTGGTGCGCGGGATCGGTGTTCGTGGCCTGTGGGTGTGCGGATGAGCGCTTCGTGGACGCCCTTGCCGTCGATGGCGGTGGCGACTTCCCAACCCGGGCTCTCCTTCTGGCGGTTGTGGGTTCGACACAGGCCGTTGCCGTTGACGCTGTCGGTGGGTCCCCCGTCGCAGTGGGGGTGGGCGTGGTCGATCTCGGCGATCGGGGCGTCGCAGTACGGGATCCGGCATGACACGTCGCGGCGGGTGATGAACCGCCGCAGACCGTTCGGGAAGATCCTGGCTCGCGATTCCATCGCGACCAGTGCGCCCGACTCCGGGGTGGCGAACAGTCGTCGCAGCGTGACCATGGCTTCGACATCCAGGGCGTCGGAGATCAACGACCGCGCAGTGTCAGCCGGGATGGGTCCGTAGCCCGGAACGTCTGCCGCGACGTCAGAGAATCCGACGAGCGCATCACAGGCGATCACGACGTCGACCGAGACGGCCACGTCCTCAGCCCTCGCCTTTCCGGTCAGCCGCTCGAGCATCGTGTCGGCCATGACCTGCGCGTGGGTGCGGTTGCCGTCGCCGACGAGCCCGTCCGCGTGCTGCTTGAGCGCGGCGTAGGCCGCGATACCGGCCTTCATCGGCAGCAGGGCCGAGAGCTGCACCATCGCATCGGGTTTCGGCCGCATGGTCACGCGGCGGTCTTTCGGAGCTGATGCGTTGCGGTCGACCACCGCATGCGGGTCGCGCTCGTAGGCGATCTTCTTCGCCAGCGCCTCGAGCGCACGGTCACCGACACCGTCGAGGGTCGCTTGGTCGGCGCACAGCGCCTGGTCGATCACCCTGCGATCCTCGACCTGCAGGTAGCCGGTCTCACGGACGAGGATGGTGGCTCGCCATTCCGACAGCGACCCCTCCCGAAGCCGGGCGAACGTGTTCGGCATCTCCCCCATCGCGCGGGCGAATCCCAGATACCGGCCGCCGGCGTTGCCCGAGACGCGCCGAGCCAGCGCCACTTCGGCGGACAAACCGCGGCATCGGCGCTCGATCGGCACGCCGGCCTCCGCCTCCGCCGCCGACCGCAACTCGTGCAACCGCAGGGTCTGCTCCGCCTGTACCGCGGCACACGAGGACTTCACCGACTCCGCTAGGGAGATCAGATCGATCGCCGCGGCCTCGGTGTCGGCCGCGGGCAGCTCACCGAGCACAGTCAGCATCTCGCGCAGCGCGTCCTGCGCGTTGACCATGCCGGTCAGCTCCATACGGACATGTGTACACGAGGGGTCCGACACGACCCCGTGGTCAATGATGTTTGTGCACAAATGGATTCACGTCCACAGGTAGGCGTGTTCCGGCCGCCCAACAGATGGTTCCTACTGCCCAACAGACGGTGGGTCAGAGGCCCAGCGGTCGCGGGTCGAAGGTGACGCGGATGCGGGTGATGAGCCCGTCCTCGACGTGACTCCAGTTCGCCGTGGGGATGGGCGGCGCCGACGCGGTGTGGAGGTCGAACCAGGTGATCGCATCGTCGCCGTCGGCGACCCGCGCGTGCAGCGTCAGGTCCGTCATGATCGACTCCGCCATCCCCCGCAGACCGGCGATGCACTCGTCGGCGCCACGGGCGGTGCCCATCACCCCGACGAAGTCGACGTCGTCGGCGAGAACGGTCCGCAGCCGGTCGAAGTCGCGATCGCGCCAGGCGTCGAAGTAGGTCGTGACCGCCGTTCGTGTCTGTTCGGTGCTCATGCATCGAGCATCGCGGCCGCCCCATCCATCTGTCCAACAGCTGATCGTTCTGCCACCTAGCATTCACAGTCATGGAGCTACATCAGCTGCGCTACGTGCTGGCCGTCGTCGACGAGGGGACGTTCACCGCGGCTGCCGAGTCGGTTCGCATCAGTCAGTCCGGCGTCAGCGCACAGATCGCCAAGCTCGAGCGGGAGCTGGGCGTGACACTGCTCGAACGGTCGACCCGCCGGGTGACGCCCACCGCGGCGGGAGACCACCTCATCCCCGCGATCCGCACCGCGGTCGCCGCGGTCGAAGCGGTCCGCGACACGGCCGCAGCCATTCGCGGCGTCGTCGCAGGTCGCCTTCGGGTGGGGACCGTGGGCGGTCTGACGTGGCCGCCGGTGTTCGACGCGCTCGCGGCATTGCACACCGCGCATCCCGGCCTCGACATCTCGGTGGTCGAGGACGCCGCGACAACCCGCTGACGGACCGTGTGCGGGTCGGCGAGCTCGACGTCGCGGTGGTCGCCTGGTCCGGCGATGCCCCGACGGGCCTGCGGGTCGGTCACCGTGGTCGACGACGTCCTCGCTGCGTGGGTCGGCCCCGACCACCCCTGGGCGACCCGCGACGCGGTCGCCCCCCGCGGACCTCATCGACGCCGACGTGATCGCGTTGCCCGAAGGCACGGGTGCCCGCGCCGCGCTCGACGCGGTCCTCGAGGGCACGGCCGGCCGACGGCCGCGGTGGGAGGTCGCGACCCCCGGCGACCGCGCTCGCGCTCGCCGCGCGAGGTCTCGGGGTCGCGGTGCTCTCGCGGACCACCGGGCGTGGGGCGGCCGGCCTCGTCGACGTCCGCATCGACGACCCCCCGCGCCCGGTCGAGTCTGGGGATCATCTGGCGCGACGACCCCGCCCCGGCGACCCGCGCCCTGCTCGACCGTCTGCTCCCCGCCGCGACGGGGCCCTGACGGAGGGGGGACCCGAGCACCGGCGTTGCTATCGTCGTCTGCCGGGTCCGACCCGGCGCGACACGGCGAGAGGGGCGAGGCGTGGGAACCGCCGTGGTGCTGCTCGTCGTCGCGGGTCGACTGCTCGTCCCGCTGCTCATCCCCCGGTTCCCGGTGCCCGCGATCATCGGCGCACTCGTGCTCGACGCCGTGGATCAGACGGTGTTCCAACAGGTCCCGGGCCTCGACATCTCCGGCTACCAGTCCTACGACAAGGCCCTGGACGTCTACTACCTGGCGATCGCCTACCTCGCGACGCTGCAGAACTGGTCGGACCCACTCGCATTCGGCATCGCGCGGTTCCTCTTCTACTACCGGCTGATCGGCGTGGTGGCGTTCGAGTACAGCTCGCAGCGATGGCTGCTGCTGGCGTTCCCGAACATCTTCGAGTACTTCTTCATCGCCTACGAACTCGTCCGCTGCCGGTGGGCGCCCACACGCCTCGGACACCGCACGCTGCTCCTCCTCGCGGCGGGGATCTGGGTGCTGATCAAGCTGCCGCAGGAATGGTGGCTGCACGTCGCCGAGCTCGACGTCACCGACGAGGTCAAGACGACGGTCCTCGGCGCGGGACTCGACGACAGCTGGACCGTCGCGATCGCGAACCGTCCCTGGGTCCTTCCCATCGCCGCCGTGGTGATCGCCGTGCTCGCGATCGGGATCCGCATCGGTGCGCGCCGTCTGCCGGCCGGCGACTGGCCGTTCGGCTTCGACGTCTCCGCACGGACCCGCGGCGGTCGCGTCGCACGCGTGCCGGCGGGTGTGCGGGCCACGCAGAGCGCGTTCGTGCGCGGGCCGCTCGTCGAGAAGATCGTCCTGGTCTCGATGCTGCTGCTCGTGTTCTCCCGAATCCTGCCCGGCGTCGACGCGACCTCCCCGCAGATCGTCGTGACCGTGGCGATCCTCGTGGTCGCGAACTCCGTGATCAGCCACCACGTCGCGGGGCGCGGCGTCGAATGGACGTCGACGGTGTCGCAGTTCATCGCGGTCGCGGCGATCAACGCGGGGGGTCGTCGTGGTCCTCGTCCTGCTGCCGACTCCGCGAGGCCCCGCCGTGCAGCCGGTCCCGTCGCTGTTCTTCCTGCTGCTCATCTCGCTGGTCGTGACGCTCTACGACCGCTATCGCATGCTGCGGATCCTGCGTCAGGGCAAGGCGTTCCCGATATGGGCGATCCGACGGCGGCACCTCGAACGCCTCCGGGCGTCAGTCGTCGACCGACAGACCCTCCCCCCGGCTGTAGCTCCCGGGCCCGCGTCGACGGCGCATGGACAGAGGTCGCGCGCACGAACTGCGCTCCCGGGGGAAGGAACTCGTCGGGCGCCACCGTGGCGAGGCCCCCGGGGCCACAGCGTCCCGAAATGGACGGGAACGGCGACCCGCGCGGCGAGTCGGCCGGCGGCGACCGCCGCTCGCTCCGCCGTCATGTGACCCTCCCCCGAGCCCGGGCCCCCAGCCGCCAACCGGCAGCAGCGCGAGGTCGCACTCGCCGACCGCGGCGGCCATGCCGTCCCAGAGGTCGGTGTCGCCGGCGAAGTACGTCCGCGACGATCCCTCGACCACGTACCCGACGGGGGTGACGTGCCGTCGCGCCAGCGGATGCCGTCGCCCGTCGTGGTCGGCCGGGACGGCGCGGATGCGCACCGGACCGATCTCGACGACGTCACCGGGAGCCACCTCCCGGATGTCGCGCCGACGCAGGCGCACGAGTCCGGGGGACGGCGTCCCGAGCACCGCGCGGCACGACGATCACCGCGGAGTCGTCCACCATCGCCAGCGACCGCACGTGCAGGTGATCGGCGTGCAGGTGCGACACGACGACGACATCGGCACGACGGGACCCGACCGCCGGACGGGGTCCGCGCCGTCGGTGCAGGTGCGCGACCCCCGTCGGTGAGCACCGGATCGGTGAGGACGCGGACACCGCTGTCGACGACGGTCGCGGTGGAGTGCCCCCACCAGGTCAGCGCGACGGCCACGGCCGGGTCAGAACCCGTGCTCGGCGAGCCACCCGCCCACGACGGCCGACCTCGTCGCCCGCTTCTGCGACACCTGCTGCGCCATGGTGGCGAGATCGGCCGTTGTCAGCTCGCCGGCGACCTTGTTCATCGTGCGGACCTGGTCGCGCGTGAGCGCGCCCGACGAGTAGACGGGTACGAGGATCTGCGCCCGGATGGCGGTCGGGTCCGG
>JAQIJH010000025.1:0-50069 GCA_036946345.1 Gordonia paraffinivorans
ACCCCGGATCGACGCCATCACACCGGCCAGGTCCTCGGGTTTGACGAGCACCTCGCGGGCCTTCGACCCCTCGCTCGGTCCGACGACGCCGCGCGTCTCCATCAGGTCCATGAGGCGACCCGCCTTGGCGAAGCCGACGCGCAGCTTGCGCTGCAGCATCGAGGTCGAGCCGAACTGACTCGACACGACGAGTTCGATCGCCTGCAGCAGGTCGTCGAGGTCTCCGCCGATGTCGGCGTCGATGTCCTTGCTGTCGCTCGCCTTCTGGGTCGTCACGCCCTCGTCGTACTGCGGGTCGGCCTGCTCCTTTGCGAAGTCGACGACGGCCGCGATCTCCTCGTCGGTGATGAAGGCGCCCTGCATGCGGATCGGGCGGTTGGCACCCATCGGGATGAAGAGGCCGTCACCCATGCCGATGAGCTTCTCCGCGCCGGGCTGGTCGAGGATTGACGCGCGAGTCGGTCAGCGACGACGTGGCGAAGGCCAGACGGGACGGCACGTTGGTCTTGATCAGACCGGTGACGACGTCGACCGACGGACGCTGCGTGGCCAGCACCAGGTGGATCCCGGCGGCACGCGCCTTCTGGGTGATGCGCACGATGGCGTCCTCGACGTCCTTCGGCGCGGTCATCATCAGGTCGGCGAGCTCGTCGACGATGGCGAGGATGTACGGGTAGGGCCGGTACACCGCGCTGCGATCCGAGTGGGGTGCTGGTCTCCCCCGACCGCACCTTCGTGTTGAAGTCGTCGATGTGCCGCACCCGCGACGCCTTCATGTCCTGGTAGCGCTGCTCCATCTCCTCGACGAGCCACGCCAGCGCGGCCGCGGCCTTCTTCGGCTGCGTGATGATCGGGGTGATGAGGTGCGGGATGCCCTCGTAGGGCGTCAGTTCGACCATCTTGGGGTCGATCAGGATCATCCGGACGTCCTCGGGCGTCGCGCGGGTCAGCAGCGAGACGAGCATCGAGTTCACGAAGCTCGACTTGCCCGAGCCGGTGGATCCGGCCACAAGCAGGTGCGGCATCTTCGCGAGGTTGGCCGAGACGAAGTCGCCCTCGATGTCCTTGCCCAGGCCGATGACGAGCGGGTGCTTGTCCTTGCGCGTGGTGGGCGCCTTGAGGACGTCGGCCAGACGCACCATCTCGCGGTCGGAGTTGGGGACCTCGATGCCGACCGCGGACTTGCCGGGGATCGGCGCGAGCAGCCGGACGTTGTCGGTGGCTGCGGCGTAGGCGATGTTGCGCGCCAGTGCCGTGATCTTCTCCACCTTCACCCCGGGGCCGAGTTCGACCTCGTAGCGGGTGACCGTCGGGCCCCGGGTGAAGCCGGTGACGGCGGCGTCGATCTTGAACTGCTCGAGCACCGCGGTGATCCGGTCGATCATGTCGTCGTTGGATGCACTGCGGGTGCGGGGCGGTTCGCCGTCGATGAGCAGCGACGCCGGCGGCAGGCGGTAGTCGCCCTCCACCGGACGGTCGACCAGCTCGTCGGTGTCGGCGACGGACGGCGCGGGCGCCGGGGACGGGGTCGGGATGGCGGCCTTCTTCGGCGCGGCCCCGACGACGCCGCGGCAGGACCTCGGTGACCTGTTCGGCCGCCGGCGCCGGCGGGGTGTCGTCGATGACGGGCTCGGTCAGCGCCTCGCTCGCCGTGACGGGACGATGGCGTCCGACCGGCGGGTCGGGTGGGTAGTTGTCGTACGGGTCGTCGCCGTAGGCCGGCGCCTCGTCGGCGTCGTACGGCGGGAGGTCGTCGTCGTACCAGTCGTCGGCGTCGAGATCGTCGTGGTCGACCCGTCGGTGACCGATGCCGAGGTAGTCACCGGCACGCGTGACGGCCTCCCGCACGGTCATGCGCAGGGCGAGCAGGACGCCGAACACCATGCACAGCAGCAGGATCGGGACCGAGACCCCATGCGGTGAGGCCGGTCGTCAGCGGTCCCGCGGCGGCGAAGCCGAGGAAACCACCGGCGCGCAGGCGGCCGTCGAAGTCGATGGGCGCGCCGGCGACGAGGTGCCAGAGCCCCAGCAGCGGCAGACCGATCAGCAGTGCCACGCCGATGCGGCGTCCCCGGTCGGCCGGTTCGGTCCGCGGCGCATGAGGGCGACGGCCGCCACCAGCGCCAGGATCGGGACCACCACGGCGGCCGATCCGACGACCGCGCGCACGAGGGTGTCGACGAACGCCCCGACCGGACCCGCGGCGTGGACCCACACCGACGCCCCGACGAGGATGGCCGCCGCGATCAGTCCGAGAGCGAACCCGTCGCGGCGGTGATCGACGGGTGCCGACGGTGCAGCCGCGCCCGCCGGGGTCCCGGCCGGGCCGCCGAACGGGTCGTCGTCGTGGTCGTCGACGGCGTCGAGATCGGTGTCGGGATCGATGTCACGCTCGGAGCCCGCGGCCGGGTGTTGCGCCGACTCGGCCAGCGAGCCGACGCCGCGCGCCATGGCCATCCAGCCCGCGCCGAGACCGCGTCCCACTCCGCGACCGACGGCCTTGGCCGCCGACCGCTGCGGCGGTGTGTCGTCGAAGCGGGTCGTCGACCATCGTCGCCGAGCTGCGGCGGGTGGTGGCGGTCCTGGCCGTGGACGTCGTGGTCCGTGCGCCGGACCCCGAGCGAGCGGTGGATCGCGAGCCGGACCCTGAACCGCGTGTCGTGGACCGGGACGCCGTGGACCCGCGTGCTGCGGGATGCGCTGCCGGCCGCGGCGCCGGACCGGCGTGTACCGGTGGAACGACGTCCCCGAGGCGGCCTTCGACTGCGACGCGGGCGCGGCGGAGCGGCGGGCCGTCGACTTGGGGCTCATGCCGCTCAGGATAAACCGCATCCGTCAACAGAAGCCCCGTCCACCTCACCGGTCACACGGGGGGTGTGTCTGTTTCGTGATGTGCCGGTCGTCAGATCCCGCGGGAGGCGCCCCGGACCGGCGTCGACCACGTCGGCGGCACCGTCGATGTCGAGGCGGGCGGCATCCCGCCCGAAGCAGAAGACGACCAGTTCACCGACGTCGCCGGTGACGGTGACCGTGGGCCCCGCCCCGGTGGTGAGCAGTTCACCGGCCTGCGGGTCCACGAGCGTGACCCGGGCCGGGACGGACCGCAGCGCCGGCTTCCCGACGCGCTTGAGCGTCGACAGCAGGGCGTCACGCAGCGCGGGCGGCAGGGTGCGCGGCTCCCACCCGTCCACCGCGCGGCGGACGTCCTCGTGGTGCACGAAGAACTCGGCCGTGTTCGCCAGCCCCTCCACCAGCCGGAACGGCGACCACCACGGCGGCCCGTCGGCGAACCGGTCGACGAGTGCGGCGTAGTCACCGCGGGCGTACGAGTTCTGGACGCGGTCGGTGTAGCCCGACAGGAAGGGGACGACGATGCCCGGCGCGGCGTCCGGGCGACCCTCCCGGACGACCAGATGTGCCAACAGATCCCCGGGCGGCCCACCCCCCGCAGAGTGTGGGCGCATCGGGCGCCGTCTCCCGGAAGGTGGAGGCGAGGGCAGCTCGTTCGTCGGCGACAGCACTCATGGACCGAGCCTATCGGCCGGCCGCACCGCCCACGTCCCGGCGAGGACGGTCGCGATCAGCGGCGCCGGTCGCCCCCGGAGACGCTCAGCACGGTCGGGGACGATCATCGGCCGACGGCGGTAGGTGTCGCCGACCCAGCGGCCGACGGTCCGACGAATCGTCTGCGCGATGCGGTGCGTGTCGGTGACCCGCTCGGCGGCGAGGTCGGCCAGGGCGGAGTCGACGAGGGTCGCCGCGTCCTTGAGCGCGCCCGGGTCGTCCGAGAAGCCCCGACCGGACACCTCCGGGGTGCTGACCAGCCGGCCGTCGGCGGCGTCGATGACCACGGTGATGGCGATGAACCCGCCCTCCCCGAGCACGAGGCGCTCCGAGAGCGTCGACTCGCCGACGTCGCCGACCGAGAGGCCGTCGACGTAGACGAACCCGACCGGCACACGTCCGACGATCGACGCGACGCCGTCGACGAGGTCGACGACGACGCCGTCCCTCGGCGAGCACCACCCGCTCGGGGTCGACGCCGGTGGCCTCGGCGAGCGGCGGCGTTGGCCCGCAGGTGCCGCCACTCGCCGTGCACGGGCATCGCGTTGCGCGGCCGGACGGCGTTGTAGAGGTACAGCAGCTCGCCCGCCGACGCGTGTCCGGAGACGTGGACCTTGGCGCTGGCCTGGGTCACGACGGTCGCGCCGCCGCTTCGCGAGTCCGTTGACGACGGTGAACACCGAGTTCTCGTTGCCCGGGATGAGCGACGACCGCCAGCACCACGAGATCGTCGGCGTGGATGTTGATCTGGCGGTGCTCCCCGCGGGCCATCCCGCGACAGCGCCGACAGCGGTTCGCCCTGCGACCCGGTCGACACCAGCACGACGCGGTGGTCGGGAAGCGTTGCCCCGCGGTGTCCATGTCGACGATGACGCCGTCGGGCACGGACAGGTACCCGAGGTCCTGGGCGATCTGCATGTTGCGCACCATCGACCCGGCCGACGAAACAGACGCGGCGGTCGTGGGCGGCCGCGACGTCGACGACCTGCTGGATGCGGTGCACGTGGCTGGCGAACGACGCGACGATGACGCGCTGCCGTGCCTTGCCGATGACGTGTCCAGCACGCCGCCGATGTTGCGCTCGGGGGTGACGAAGCCGGGGACCTCGGCGTTGGTGGAGTCGACGAGGAACAGGTCGACGCCCTCGTCGCCGAGGCGGCTGAACCCGGCGAGGTCGGTCAGGCGCCCGTCGAGCGGGAGCTGGTCGAGCTTGATGTCGCCGGTGTGCAGCACGACACCCGCGGGGGTGCGGATGGCGACGGCGATGGCGTCGGGGATCGAGTGGTTGACCGCGAAGTACTCGCACTCGAACGGTCCGTGGTTCGTGCTGTCGCCCTCGGCGACCTGGACCAGCGTGGGCCGCTGACGGTGCTCACGGCACTTGGCGGCGAGCAGGGCCAGGGTGAAACGCGACCCGACGACGGGGATGTCCCCGCGGAGACGCAGCAGGAACGGCACGGCGCCGATGTGGTCCTCGTGGCCGTGGGTCAGGACGATCGCCTCGACGTCGTCCATCCGGTCCTCGATGTAGCGGAAGTCCGGGAGGATCAGGTCGACGCCGGGTTGCTGGTCCTCGGGGAACAGCACGCCACAGTCGACGATGAGCAGCTTGCCGTCGTACTCGAAGACGGTCATGTTGCGACCGATCTCACCGATGCCGCCGAGTGCGACGACCCGCAGCCCCGCCTTCGGGAGCTTCCGCGGGGTGCCGAGGCGGTCCATCGCATCGCCGACCGGCTGCGAGGCCGGGCGCTGCGACCGGTCACGAGCCGGTTCGACGGACGCCGGTCGCGACTGCCGGTCCCGGCGCGGCCCCGAGTCGCGGGGTGTGCGAGCGGCGTTCTGGCCGTTGCCCTTCGACCCGCCGTTCTTCTGCCGGCGCTGTCCGCCGGATCGCTGCGGTGCCGCATCCTGTGGGGCGGTGTCCTGAGTCCCGGCGTTCTGCGCGTCTGTGGCCGGCTGCGAGGGCTCGGTTGCCCGGGTGGGCTCCGGTGCCGGCTCGACGGTCGGCTCCGGGGTGGGCGCCGGCGGTCCCGAGGGACGGCTGGCGCGCTTGCGTCGGCGGTCGCGGCCGGGCGGGTGGGTCACGAGAGCACCTGCGCGGCACGGAGATCGGCGATGAGCTGCTCGATCTGGGGGCCCGTCGCGGGCACCTGGGGCAGGCGTGGCTCGCCCACGTCGATGCCGAGGATCCGCAGGGCGGCCTTCACCATGGTGACTCCGCCGAGACGTCCCATGGCGTTGACGAGCGGGATCATCGAGATGTTCAGCTCGCGCGCCGTCACCATGTCGCCCTTGGTGACAGCGTCGAGCAGGTCACGCAGACGGTCGGGCACGAGATGGCCGATGACGGAGACGAACCCGCTGGCACCGATTGCGAGCCACGGCAGGTTGAGCGCGTCCTCACCGGACAGGTACTCCAAGCCGGCGTCGGCGATGAGCGACGCGGCCGAGTTGAGATCACCCTTGGCGTCCTTCACCCCCGACGATGTTCGGGTGGCGCGCCAGCTCCAACAGGGTGCGGTGCTCGATGGGCACGACCGAGCGCGGCGGGATGTCGTAGAGCAGGACCGGGAGCGGGGTCGCGTCGGCGACGGCGGTGAAATGCGCCAACAGTCCGGTCTGCGGGGGGCGCGAGTAGTACGGCGTCACGACGAGCAGGCCGTGGGCGCCGCGCTTGTGGGACTCGACCGCGAAGCGCACGCTCTCGGCGGTGTCGTAGCTGCCGGCGCCCTGCGTGATGCGGGCCCGGTCCCCGACCGCCTCGACGATCGCCGAGAGGAGGTTCAGCTTCTCGTCGACGGTGGTGGTGGGCGACTCCCCCGTCGTGCCCGACACGACCAGGCCGTCGACACCGCGGGAGACGAGGTGTTCGGCGAGCTCCACGGCCCGCGGCAGGTCGAGCGAGCCGTCGGGACGGAACGGCGTCACCATCGCCACACCCACCGTTCCGAACGGGTGCGGCCCGTGCTGGGCAGGGGCGCTGTTCATGGTCGGAAAGGCTACCGCCCGCGGGGCTCGTCTCACGAACAGCCCACCCCGCCCGGCGGGCGCGGCGACCAGCGGGTCCGCCGGGTGTCCGGTGTCCTCAGGCGTCGACGACATACGGGGAGGTCGCGACCTCGGTGCCGTCGGCGAGGGTTCCGATCTCGAAGTCGCCGAAGACCGTGGGCGCCAGCTCGGTCAGGTGTCGCAGACACTCGACCGCGAGGTGGCGGATCTCGACGTCGGCGTGCTCGGTGGCACGCATCCCGACGAAGTGGCGCCAGGCCCGGTAGTTGCCGGTGACGACGATCTTCGTCTCGGTCGCGTTCGGGAGGACCGATCGCGCCGCCTGCCGCGCCTGCTTGCGACGGAGGATCGCGTTGGGGACGTCGGCGAACTTGGCCTCCAGGGCTGCCAACAGCTCGGTGTAGGCCGCCCGGGACGCGTCGGTGGCCGCGGTGAACAGCGCCTCGAGCTCGGGGTCGCCCTCGACCGCCGGCGGGCAGACGACGTTGCTGTCGTGCTCGGGCACGAACCGCTGCGACAGCTGTGAGTAGGAGAAGTGGCGGTGGCGGATGAGTTCGTGCGTGCAGGACCGCGAGATGCCGGTGATGTAGAACGTCGCCGTCGCGTGTTCGAGCAGCGACAGGTGCCCGACCTCGAGGATGTGGCGGAGGTAGCCGGCGTTGGTCGCCGTGCGCGGGTTCGGTTTGTCCCAGCTCTGGTAGCAGGCGCGGCCGGCGAACTCGACGAGCGCCTCGCCGTCCACCGCGTCGGTCTCCCAGTCGACGTCGGCGGGCGGGAGGAACGCGCTGTGGGCCACGAGTCGCACTCGCAACCCGACCATCTCCGACACCGCCACACTCCTCGCCCGCGACTCTCGCGACGCCGCCGATTCTCCCCTGTTGCGCCGACGGACCCGGCACCCGCCCTCCGTCGGCAGATCTGTGCGCGCGGCCGTCTCGGCGTTCACTTCAGGGCCCTGGTCAGGTCGGGCGCGAGATCGCCACGGTCGGCGACCACGACGTCATCGGCGCCCAGCCAGCCGGCCATGGTGCGGAGGTCGGCGGCGAGCGACTCGCTGAGCGCACCGCGGTCGACGTCGTCCTCCGCGTGCGCGGACTGCACCCGCAGGACGCCTGCGGTGCGGTCGTGCTTGAGATCGACACGCGCGCCGACGGTCTCGTCCCACAGGTACGGGAACACGTAGTAGCCGTACACGCGCTTCGGCTTGGGCACGTAGATCTCGATGCGGTAGTCCATGCCGAACAGCCGGGCCAGGCGGGGCCGGAAGAAGACCAGCGGGTCGAACGGCGCGAGCAGAGCCGACGCGGTGACCCGGCGCGGGGCTCGAGCAGTCGGGTCGAGGTAGGCCGTCGCATCCCACCCGCGGACCGCGACCGGGGTGAGGTCGCCGTTCTCGACCAGGCGGGCGAGAGACGCACGGGCGTCGACCACGGGAAGCCGGAAGTAGTCACGCAGATCGAGTTCGGTGGCGACCCCGAGCGCGCCGGCGGCGCGGCGCATCAGCGTGTCGACCGCCTCGTCGCGGGGGATGTGACGCCCGACCCGCTCCTCCCCCACGACCCGCTCGGCGAGGTCGTAGTGACGCGCGAACGTGTCGTCGCGGACGGCGGCCAGTTCGCCCGCGGCGAGCATCACCTCACAGGTGTGCTTCACCTCGCTGCGGTCCCACCACGAGCCGCGGCGCGGACCCTCACGCCGGCGGCCGAGCGCGTCCTCGAGCATCCCTCCGGTCGACGGGCCGAGGTCGGTGACCGCCGCGAGCACCTCGGCCCGCAGCCGGGTCTGCGTCGAGCTCTCCGAGGTCGCGCGAGAGTAGCGTCCGAAGCGGTAGTCGGCCATGCGCCAGCCGAAGAGCGGCCAGTCGTCGACGTCGATGAGCGCGGCCTCGTGCGCCCAGTACTCGGTGAGGAGACGACGCCGCGTGGCGGTCGACCGCCACGCGGCGTCGTCGAGGACCGAGGTCGTGTACGGCCCGAGTCGACTGAAGAGCGGCATGTAGTGCGCACGGACGGCGACGTTCACCGAGTCCATCTGGATGACCCCGAGGCGGTCGACGACGCGACGCAGGTGCCGGCGAGTGACGTCTCCGGTCGGCGGGCGGTCGGCGAAACCCTGTGCGCCCAGCGCGATCCGGCGTGTGGTCGCGGGGCTCAGCGTGCGACGCGGCGGCTGCGGTGTCGTCATCCTCGACGAGCGAGGTCGCGGTAGCGGTAGCCGACGCCGGTCGTGGACGTCTGCCAGCCGTGGTCGGTGACGGTCTCCCAGTCGGCCTCGTCCACCGCCGGCGCGAACGCGTCCGGCGCGTCGATCTCGAGGTCGATGTCGGTGACCCAGAGGGTGTCCGCGTACGGCAGTGCGAGAGCGTAGATCTGCTCGCCACCCGAGACGACGACGGTCTCGTCCTCGCCCTGGGCGATGCGCAGGGCAGAGTCGAAGGCGGTCACCACGGTTGCACCCTCGGCCGACCAGGTGTTGTCGCGGGTGACGACGATGTTGTGGCGGTTCGGCAGCGGCCGGAATCTCGGCGGGAGCGAGTCCCAGGTGCGCCGACCCATGATCACGGGGTGCCCGGACGTCAGGTCTCGGAAGCGGCGCTGGTCCTCGGGTACCCGCCAGGGGATGGTGTTGCCACTGCCGATGGCGCCCGAGCGGTCGGCCGCCCAGACCAGCGCGATCGTCATACGGCGACGGGCGCCTTGATTGCCGGGTGGTGCTGGTAGTCGACGACCTCGATGTCGTCGAAGGTGTAGTCGAACAACGACTCCCGCGGCGCCAGGCGCAGCGTCGGGTACGGGAACGGATCGCGAGTGAGCTGTTCGGTGACCTGCTCGACGTGGTTGTCGTAGATGTGGCAGTCGCCGCCGGTCCACACGAAGTCGCCCACCTCGAGGCCGGCTTGCGCCGCCATCATGTGCGTCAGCAGCGCATAGGAGGCGATGTTGAACGGGACGCCCAGGAACAGATCTGCCGATCGCTGGTAGAGCTGGCAGGAGAGCTTGCCGTCGGCGACGTAGAACTGGAAGAACGCGTGGCAGGGCGGCAGCGCCATCTGCGGGATCTCGCCGACGTTCCACGCCGAGACGATGTTGCGGCGCGAGTCGGGGTTACTTCGCAGCAGGTCGAGCGCGGCCGAGATCTGGTCGATGTGGTCGCCCGACGGTGTCGGCCAGCTGCGCCACTGAACGCCGTAGACCGGGCCCAGTTCCCCGTTCGCATCGGCCCACTCGTCCCAGATGGTGACGCCCCGGTCCTGCAGCCACTGCACATTGGAGTCGCCGCGGAGGAACCACAGCAGTTCGTAGACGATCGACTTCAGGTGGACCCGCTTGGTTGTGATCAGCGGGAAGCCCTCGGACAGGTCGTACCGGAGCTGACGCCCGAACACGCTGCGCGTCCCGGTGCCGGTGCGGTCGGACTTGGGCGTGCCCGTCTCGAGCACGTCGCGCAGCAGGTCCTCGTACGGCGTCGCGATCATCGGCGTCAGTCTACGAGAGAGGCCTCGATCGCGACGGCACCACCGTGGCGCGCGCCGCGACCCACACTGTGAAGTTGTCAAACGTCTGATGCGGTCCTGACCGGTGGTCAGGTGCGATGGATTTTCTGGCTGGTCAGGCGGCGATGGCGTCGAGTCTGAGTGTTCGTCGGTTGTAGGCGGGTTGGAGTTCTCGTCGCGGGTCGACGGTGGCGGGTGGTCGGATCCACGGGTGGCGGTCTGGGCCCATGACGATGTCCCAGCCGTGTTGGTGGACCGCGATGTGGCAGGTCCGGCACAGCAGGCACCCGTTGTCACACGTCGTCGGCCCGCCGTCGGAGTGGAAGACGATGTGGTGGACGTCGGTCCACGACGCCGGGTCGCCACACTTGATGCAGCACTCATCCCGGGCGACGATCGCCTTGCGCGTCCGGCCGGTGAACAACCGCGCCGACGCCGAGATGTCCACCGGCGCCGCATCCACATCGACCGCGATCCGCGAGACCGACGCATCACACGACAGCAGTGACACCGCCTCATCGGACACCGTGCCCATCCACTGCAGATGCGCCGGCCCAGCAGGCGCGACCCCGCAACACTGCGTGGTCGTCGCGGGCACGGTCAGCAGTACCTCCGTCCGGGTGGGTGCGACCAGCCCACCGTCACCCAGTGCCCGCGACGCCGCCTCGACGACCTGCACGAACGCATCCGCCCGGCGTTGCGCCGCCGACCGCGGATCCGGCGTCCCGTCCGGCAATGGCTTCGGCCGCGACGCGGTGTCGACACACGAGATCAACCGCTCCCCGGTGACCACGTCCAGATCGAACGTCCCGGCCAGCCGGCCGTCCTCACGTTGCGCCCACGACACCTCGTTCAGCGTGGTGTCCTCCGCCACCGGCGTCGCGGGTTCGTCGGTGTCGTCGACTACGAGTTCGTGCTCGAGCGCGATCGCCCGCGCCCGATCGGCGATCTCGACCGGCGAACGACCGGCCAGGGCGTGCCCGATCAGGACAGCCTCGGTCTCGACCGCCACCTCCGACCCCAGCGGCGACCGCGTCCGCGTGCAGACGTGCCGCACCCCGCGAGCAACGGCGTCGGCGAACTCCGCCGACAGCGACCCGTCCCGCAGATGCCGCGCCACCGCCGGCAGATGCGCGATCGCCCGCCCCAGTCGGATCGCCCGCGACGCCACCACCGGCACACACCCACTGCGCGACAGCAACTCCCGCACCGACATCCCCAGCCGCGTCGCCGTGCCCCGACATTCGATCTCCCCGGCCAGCCGGGCCAGCAACCCATCCGCAGCGTTACGCGCCGCGACCGCCGCACGCACCCCCTCCACCAACGCGTCATCATCCGCGGGCGGGTCACACTCGCGGACGGCATCAGCGAGGCAATCAACCGCCTCGACAACCTTCTCGAACATATGTGCGACGATACCGGCGCGCCCCTACAATCGTCAGGCGCCATCCACGCTCGACGCAGTTTCTGTGGACCCGCGCTCATCTGTGGACATCGCGCCCGGTGGCGCGCGCGTTCAGCCCATCAGTTGCGCTGCGACGGTCGCGCCCAGTTCCCAGCAGGCTTCGATGTCGGCCTTCGACGGTGCGCCGGAGACGACGACCGTCTCGGCGACACGCGACCAGCCCAGGCCCGTCGTGATCGAGTCGACCGCTCGCTCGGCGCCCTCGGTTCCCTCGTTGCCGTGGAGGTACACCCCGAACGGCCTGCCGCGGGTCGCGTCCAACAGCTGGTAGTACGACACGTCGAACGCGTGCTTGAGCGCGCCGCTGATGTACCCGAGGTTGGCCGGTGTCCCGAGCAGGTACCCGTCGGCCTCCAGCATCTCGACGGGCGACACCGTCAGCGCGGGTCGCCGGATCACCTCGACACCCTCGATCTCGGGGTCGCTCGCCCCGGACACCACGGCCTCCACCATCGCCTGACAGTGCGGCGACGGCGTGTGGTGGACGATGAGCAGTCGGCTCACGCCGACTCCTGCCGCTCCGTCTTCTCCTGCTCGACAGCACGTTTCATCATCTGACGGGCCCGCGTCCGGTCGCCGGCGTAGTCGTAGGCGCGGGCGATGCGGTACGTGTTGCGCCAGTTCTCGGGGTCGGCCTCCCACTCGGTCCGCACCTGGGAGAACAACTCGTCGGCGGCGTCCCGTTCGATCCGCCCCGACGGCCGCCGGGGCAGGTCGGCCACGTCGAGCTCACGGCCCTCCTCACGGGCCCG
Organism: Gordonia paraffinivorans; assembly: GCA_036946345.1. GTDB lineage: Bacteria > Actinomycetota > Actinomycetes > Mycobacteriales > Mycobacteriaceae > Williamsia_A > Williamsia_A paraffinivorans_A. The sequence goes on from JAQIJH010000025.1 coordinate 12,287, forward strand.
ACGTGCGAGTCGCTGGTGCGTGATGCCGGCGCGGACGGTCGTGACCGCCATCCAGACACCCAGCAGCGGGAGGATCAGCACACCGACGCCGAGCCCGACCCCGACCACTCCGCCGTCCTGGATCAGCTGCACGCCCCGCACGCCGAGCAGGACGATGTAGACCGCCAGCAGAACGAGGATCACCAGGATCGTGACGACGATCGGCCGCGCGTCGCGCGTGTAGAAATCCCTGCGGGCCATGGGGGTCAGAGGTCCAGCAGGTCGTCGAGTCCGACAGTGAGGCCGGGCCGCGCACCGATCTCCCGCACACCCAGCAGCACGCCGGGCGCGAACGACGTCCGGTCGATCGAGTCGTGTCGGATCGTGAGGGTCTCGCCCTGCGTCCCGAGCAGCACCTCCTGGTGGGCGACGAGGCCCGCCACGCGCACCGAGTGCACCCGCACACCCTCGACGTCGGCGCCGCGGGCACCGTCGAGTTCGTCCGACGTCGCGTCGGGCATGGGCTTGCTGCCGGCGTCGGCGCGGGCCTGCGCGATCAGCCGCGCCGTGCGGTAGGCGGTGCCTGACGGCGCGTCCGCCTTGTGCGGGTGGTGCAGCTCGATGACCTCGACGGAGTCGTAGAAGCGCGCCGCCGCCGCCGCGAACCGCATCGAGAGCACCGCGCCGATCGCGAAGTTCGGGGCGATCAGCACCCCCGTGCCCGGCGCCTTCTCCAGCCACGACCGCACCGTCGCGAGGCGATCGTCGTCGAATCCGGTGGTCCCGACGACGGCGTGGATGCCGTTGCCGACGAGGAACTCCAGGTTGTCCATCACCACCGAGGGGTGGGTGAAGTCGACGACGACCTGCGTGCCCGACTCGACGAGCGCGGACCGGTCGTCGCCCTTGTCGACCCCGACGGTGAAGTCGAGGTCGTCGGCGGCCTCGACCGCGTCGACGATCGCCTGGCCCACCTTGCCGTCACTGCCGAACACACCGACACGGATCCGCTCAGTCATGGGTCCATGATCCCCCACGACCGATGCCGTCCCACCGGGCGGGACGGGTCAGACGCCGCGGATGAGGTCCGCGCACTTCTCGGCCATCGTCATGACCGTGATGTTGGGGTTGACCGTCGGCAGTTTGGGCATCGCCGACGCGTCGACGACGCGCAGTCGCTGTGTCCCTCGCACCCGCAGCTGCGGGTCGAGGACGGCCATCGGGTCACCGTCGACGCCCATGCGGGCCGTCGCCGCCGGGTGGTAGACGGTGTTGTGCGTCTTGTGCATGTAGTCGACGAGGTCGTCGTCGGTGACGGCGTCGGGTCCGGGCGCCAGTTCGCGGGCGATCCAGCCCTTCAGGGCCTCCTGCTCGGCGATCTCCCGCGCCAGCCGGATTCCGGCGGTCATGACCCGCTCGTCGTGGTGGTCGGGGTCGGTGAAGTACCGCGGGTCGACGCGGGCGCGGTCGCGGAAGTCACGGCTGCGCAGCTTGACCGTCCCGCGCGACCGCCCCTGGGTGACGTTCGGCGTGAGGCAGAACCCGTTGTCGGTGGTCGGGTACCCCCACCGCAGGGTGTTCATGTCGAACGGGACGCTGCCGTAGTGCATCATCACGTCGGGTAGCGGCAGGTCCGGTTCGGTGGTCGCGAACACCCCGATCTCCCACCACTGGCTCGAGCTGGTGACCATCGGCTGCGACGCCTCCCAGAACACGAGCCCCTCGACGTGGTCGTCGAGATTCTCCCCGACGCCCGGAAGGTCGACGCGGACGTCGATCCCGAACTCGCGCAATTGATCCGCCGGCCCGACGCCGGACAACATCAACAGCTTCGGCGTGTCGATGGCACCGGCTGTGACGATGACCTCCCGCCGCGCGCCGACGACGTCGAAGCCGGTCAGGTCAGGACGTTGGTAGCGGGCACCGGTGGCGGTGGTGCCGTCGAAGACGATCTCCTGTACCCAACAGCCCGTGCGGATCTCGAGATTCGGACGACGCCCGATGATCGGGTGCAGGTATGCGTGCGACGTGGACATGCGCTTGCCGTCCTCGCCCGCGTTGATCTGGAACCACCCCGCCCCGTTGCGCACGGTCTCGCCACGGTTGAACCCGACGGTCGGGAGTCCGACCGCCGCGGCGGCCTCGAGAAGTGCGGTGCCACAGGGATCGAGCGGCGGGACATCGCGCAGGCGCACAGGACCGTCGTGGCCGTGGTCGCCCGGCGCGTCGTTGTTCTCCAGACGTCGGGTGAGCGGGTGGACGGCGGCCGAACCCCACCCGGTGAGCCCCATCTGTTCCCACTCGTCGAGGTACTCGGTCGGCGGCCAGAACGCGATGCAGGAGTTGTGGGACGAGCAGCCGCCCAGCACCTTCGCGCGGGCGTGACGCATGAAGCTGTTCCCGCGTTCCTGCGGCTCGATCGGGTAGTCCCAGTCGTAGCCGGAGTCGAGCAGGTGCATCCAGTCACTGAGGACGAGGATCGCGGGGTCGTCGACATCGCTGGGGCCGGCCTCGACGAGGCACACCGACACCGACGGGTCCTCCGAGAGTCGTGCCGCCAGAACGCATCCGGCGGTACCGCCGCCGAGGATGACGTAGTCGAACTCCCCCGCGGTGACGGTGGTGTCGGTCAACGGATCGGCCATCTGGGTCAGACTCCCTCGGGTCCGGGGAACGGTTCGGCGGCGACGGCGTCGGACTTCGTCTCCGACGCGTGCGAGCGGAGGGTCCCCATCCCGCGGCTGCCGACGAGGAAGTACCAGATCAACCCGACGCCCCCGATGACGCCGATGTAGATGAACGCGGCCCACGTGTTGTACCAGGGCGCGCCGTAGACGGCCTCGCGCGGCCAGGCCAGGTTGATCGCCATCCCGATCCCCCACAGCACGGCGACGATGTTCACCGGCAGTCCCCAGCGGCCCATCGTGAAGTACCCACCCGACTTCAGGTCCGCCGGTGGCCACTGACCGCGGAGACGCTTGACCAACAACGGACCGGTGACCATCAGGTAGGCGATGTAGATCATGATGATGGCCACGGAGGTCAGCAGCAGGAAGATGGTCGGCTGGTTGATGTTGATCACCAGGATGAGGATCGACAGGACCCCGATGAGGACCGACGGGATGACCGGGGCCTGGGTCCGCGGGTGGACCTTCGCCAGCGACTCCCCGAACGGCAACGCGTTGTCGCGGGCCATCGCGAACGTGAGCCGGATGGCGGCGGTGTGCACCGCGAGCGTGCAGACGAACACCGCGACCACGATGCAGATGAGGAAGATCTTGCCGACCGGTCCGTACATGACGTCGAGCACGATCTGTTGCAGTCCGCCCTGTGCGCCGAGCGCCGGGTCGGACAGGTTCGGCGCGGCGAGGATCGCGAACACGAGGATCGCGCCACCGATCACGAACGACGCCAGGATGGCTCGCAGGATCGCCGACGGCGCGGTCTTGCGCGGGTTGACGGTCTCCTCACCGAGCGACGACGCGGTGTCGAAGCCGTACATCACGTACCCCGACGCCAGCGAGGCGATGAGGAACGCGCCCAGCCAACCGCCGCTCTCCCCCGCGCCGTAACCGTTCGTCGAGAAGAACACCGCCGGGGTGCGCTGGACGTTGAACGCCAGGATGACCGCGATCAACACGGCCGCGATGAGTTCGATGAACACGCCGGCGCTGTTGATGATGGCCATCAGCCGGACACCGAAGGCGTTGATGGCCGTGGTCGCGAGCACCAGGATCGATCCCAGCAGAACGGCGTTCGACGGTGACACCACGGACAGGTCGTCGGAGCCGATGAGGCGGAACCCACCCCAGATCTTCGGCAGTGTCGAGTCGATCGCCAGCACCACCGCCGACATCGTCACGATCGACGCGGTGAGCATCATCCAGCCCGAGAACCATCCGACGAGTTTGTTGCCGAGGATCTTCGCCCAGTTGTAGACCGACCCGGCGATCGGGTATTTCGCGGCGAGCTCCATGAAACACAGTGCGACGGCGAGCTGTCCGACGAAGACGATCGGCCAGCTCCAGAGGTACGCGGCCCCCGCGGTGCCGAACCCGAAGTAGAAGAGCTGGAAGGTGCCGGTGAGGATCGAGATGTAGCTGACCCCGGCGGCGAAGCTGGCGAACTTGCCGATGCTGCGGTCGAGGCTCTCCTTGTACCCGAAATGCTCCATCCCGGTGTCGGGGGCGGTCTGTGTCATGACTCGAACCATCCTGCCGTCGGTGCCGCGGTGTTGTTCCAGATGTGTTTGGTCTCCTGGTATTCGGCCAGTCCGGACGGACCGAGTTCGCGCCCGTTGCCGGACCGCCCGTACCCACCCCACTCCGCGGCGGGGGTGTAGTAGCCGAAGTCGTTGATCCACACGGTCCCGTGGCGCATCCCGCGGGCGAACCGTTCCGCGCGTGCGGGATCGGCCGTCCTGACCCCGCCGGCGAGGCCGTAGCGGGTGTCGTTGGCCAGCTCCAGTGCCCGCTGCTCGGTGGTGAAGCGTTCGACCGTGAGGATCGGACCGAACGTCTCGTCCTGGACGATCCGCATCGACCGGTCGCAGTGGTCGAACACCGTCGGCGCGTAGAAATAGCCCTGTGCCAGCCGCGGGTCGTCGCGGTCGGGATCGTCGAGTCGCCGCCCACCGGTCACCAGCTGAGCACCCTCGGCCCGACCCGACGCGACATGGTCGACGATCTTGTCCAACTGCTGCTGCGAGACCAACGGGCCGGTACGACTGGCCGGGTCGCTCCCGGGCCCGACGACGATGCGGTCGGCACGCTCGGCCACCGCGGCGACGAGACGGTCGGCGACGCTCTCCTCGACGATGAGACGTGTTCCGGCCGAACACACCTGCCCGGAATGCAGGAACACCCCGGTGACGACCTGGTCGACGGTCGCGTCGAACTGGTCGTCGGTCCCGCAGGCGTCGGCGAACACGACATGCGGGTTCTTCCCGCCCAGTTCGACCAGCACCCGCGTCACGTGCTTCGCGGCCGTCGCCGCGATGACCTGCCCGGTCGCGAGGCCGCCGGTGAACGAGATGAGGTCGACGTCGGGGTCGTCGTTGAGGGCGTCGGACAGGTCCCGGCCCGCGCCGAGCACGAGGTTCACCACGCCCGCCGGGACGCCCGCCTCCACGAGCAGGCGCGTGAAGGCGATGGTCGTCAGCGGGGTGACCTCGCTGGGCTTCATCACCATCGTCGCGCCCGCGGCGAGGGCGGGTGCGACCTTCCACGAGATCTGCAGCAGCGGGTAGTTCCACGGCGCGATGAGGACGCACACGCCGATCGGTTCGCGGACCACCCGGCTCACGACGGCCGGGTCCCCCACGTCGACGACGCGATCGGCGAGGGTGGTGACGAGGTCGGCGTAGTAGCGGAAGACCGCCGTGACGTCGTCGATGTCGATGCGGCTCTCCGCCAGCGTCTTGCCGGTGTCGCGGGTCTCGGTCTCGGCCAGACTCTCCTTGTCGCGCTGCAGGAGGTCCGCGACACGGCGCAGCAGCGCCGACCGCTCCGCGACGGGCGTCGCCGGCCAGGGCGAGTCGTCGAACGCGCGACGTGCGGCCACGACCGCGTCGCGGACATCCGAGGGGTCGGCCTCCGCGACCTCCACGATGGTGCTGCCGTCGGCCGGGTCGATCACCGACCGGGTGCGCCCCGATGCCGCAGCGCGCCACGCCCCGTCGATGTACAGATCGTCCACGAACTCGATCCTTGCCCCTAGGCCGTCATCTCGCTCACCCAATGGTGAAATTGCGCGATGTGGTGCTCCGCGGGCACCAGGACACCGCCGTCCCGGTAGGCCCGCGACGACATGCCCGGCTGCGTCCGCTCGCAGGCGTCGAAGTCCTGCTGGTTGACCCGGTGGAACAACTCGACGCCGGCGGAGACGTCCCGCCCTGACTCGACGACCTCCGGTGCGTAGAGCCAGTCGCAGACCACGGTCGTGCGATCGGCCGCGCGCGGGAACATCCGGTGCACGATGACGTGGTCGGGCACCAGGTTCACGAACACGGTCGGGTTGACGGTGATGGCGTAGTACCGCCGGTCGAGGTCAGGGGTGAGAGACGGCAGCGAGCCCGCTCCGGCCGACCCGTCGACCGTGAAGCCGTCGACGTCCGAGGCGAACTCGGCTCCGTGACCGACGTAGTACTGCGCCGCGAGGCCGTCGGCGAACTCGGGCAGCACCTCGGTCAACTCCGGGTGGATGGTGGCGCAGTGGTAGCACTCCATGAAGTTCTCGACGATGAGCTTCCAGTTCGCCGCCACCTCGTAGGTCTCCCGGTGTGCGAGAGCGAGACCCGGGACGTCCCAGTGCTCGATCATGGCAGCGTCCCCGAGACGGTCGGTCACCGCACCGATCACGGTGTCCTCGAACGAGGGTGGGGTGTCGTCGAGGCAGATCCACAGGTACCCCAGCCATTCCCGCGACGCGACCGGGACCAGCCCGTACCGCGTCCGGTCGATGTCGCCCAGGCTCGACAGGTTGGGTGCGGCGACGAGCGCGCCGTCGAGACCGTACGTCCACGCGTGATACGGGCACTGCAGGTTCCGGCGTACGGCGCCGGACTCCTCGGTGCACACGAGTGCACCGCGATGCCGGCACGCGTTGAGGAACGCGCGGAGCACCTGGTCTCGTCCCCGGACGACGAGGATGCTCTCCCCACCGATCTCGACGGTGGCGAACCGGCCCGTGGCCGCGACGTCACCCACGCGCACGGCGCACATCCAGCGTCGACCGAAGATGCGGTCGGTCTCGCGGGCGTACACGGCAGGGTCGGTGTACGCCGACCCCGGGAGGGTGGGGACGAGCGTCTCCTCCTGCGCGGCGTCGTGCGCGCCGGTCGTCTCTGCGGTCATGCGATGCCCACCCCTGCGGTCTGTCCGGCCAGCGCGGGCCGGGTCGGGTCGAAGATGCCGATCGGGTGCCGGGTGGAGCCGTCGAGCACGAGGTCGGCGAGGATCTCGCCCACCACCGGGACGAACTTGAACCCGTGACCGGAGAACCCGCAGGCGACCGCGACGCGCGGATGCCGGGGATGCTCCGCGATGACGAAGTCGTGGTCAGGGGTCGTCGAGTACATGCACGTCGCGGCGTGCAGCATGCTCGCCGACGCGACGTCGCTCGACCCGACACCCGGGATGAGCGCGCGGACGCGGTCGAGCATCGCCTGCGCCTCGTCGGGATGGACGGTGCGGTCGATGGTCTCCGGCGAGCAGTCGACGCCTTTGCGGAAGAACGCGGTCTTCACACCACCGTCCGGGCCGTCGATGGCAGGGAAGCCGTAGATCTGCTCGCCGGCGGCGGTCTCGTGGATGTAGATCGGTGCGTCGTCCATGGCGGGTGCGCCGGCCGCGAGGTCGAACCAGTACATGACCTGCCGCTCGATCCGGATCCCGGTCTGCATGTCCGCCAGCAGTTCCGGCGCCCACGCGCCGGGGCAGACGACGAGCCGGTCGCCGTCCAGGACGCCCTGGTCGGTCGTCACCCGCACCGCGTCACCGGTGTCGGCCCAGTCGAGCACCTCGACGCCGAACCGCAGGTCGGCGCCGGCACGGTGCGCGAGGTCGATGTGGGCGCGGACCGTCTCCTCCGGGCGGGCGAAGCCGGCCAGGTGCTCCACCACGCCGATCTGACCGTCGGCGGGCGCGAAACCGGGGAATCGGCGCGCGATCTCGCCGGCGGTGAGCACGTCGTGAGCGAGCCCGTACTCCTGCGCGGCGCGCAACGAACCGGCCACGGTGGTCGACGTCTCGGGCCCCGCGAAGACACCGCCGGTGATCCGGTGCACCTCACGGGAACTGTCGGCGCCGAGTCGCTCCCACAACTCGTAGGCGCGCAGCAGCAGCGGGACGTAGGCCGGGTCCTCGAAGTAGGCCTGCCGGATGATGCGGGACCCGCCGTGCGACGACCCCCGCGCGTGGGCCGGCTGGAACCGCTCCAGCCCGACGACGTCGGCTCCCCGCGCAGCTAGATGGTAGGCGGCCGCCGACCCCATCCCGCCGAGTCCGACGACGATCACTCGTTCCCGGCTCATCGGTACACACCCTTCAGTCGCAGGTTCTCGGGGTCGACGGTGACGGGGGGCGCGACACGCAGTGATCGTCCCCGTCCGAACCACTCGGCTGTGACGGCGTCACCGGTCCGCAGATCCGCGGGCCCCCACGCGTAGGCGACGGTGGCGCCGACCGTCGGTGACCACGCTGCGGACGTGACGTATCCGACGTCGGATCCGCGGTGGCGCAGGGGTTCTGCACCGAGCAGGACGGTGTCGGCGTCGTCCGCGACCAGCGTGTGCAGCCGCCGCTCGACGGGTCGCTCCGCCACGGCCGCGCGCCCGACGAACTCGTGGTCCTTGGCCACCGCGAAGGCGACCCCCGCCTCGTGCGGCGAGTCGGTGCGGGCCATGTCGGTCCCCCACGACCGATAGCCCTTCTCGACACGAAGACAGTCCATCGCCGCGCGGCCGCCCCAGACCGCGCCCAGTCGATCCGCGTTCTCGCCCAGTGCATCGGCAAGCCGACGTCCGTCGGCCGCGGAGGTGGTGATCTCCCAACCGAACTCACCCACGTAGGACACGCGCGTCAACGACGCCTGCACCCCCGCGACGGTCGTCTCCGCGCACCGGTAGTACCGCAACCCCGACGGGCTGACGTCGAGATCGGTGAGCGGCGCGACGATGTCGAGCGCTCGCGGACCCCACACCGCGACACAGCATGTCTCGTCGGTGATCTCGCGGACGTCGACGGCCGCGCCGCCGGCTCGGGCATGCCGGGCGGCGCGAGTCAGACGGGCGACGTCGAGCGGACCGTTCACGCCCACGACCATGCGGTCCTCGGCGACGCGCGCGACGGTCACGTCGCTGAGGATGCCGCCGGTCTCGTCGAGCATGAGCGCGTACACCACCGACCCGACGGGACGGTCGGGGTCACGAGTGACGAGCGGCGCGAGGGTGGCGACCGCGTCACGACCCGTGATCTCCACCCGGGTCAGCGAACTCATGTCGTAGAGCCCGCCGACCGCGCGCGTGGCCGCGGCCTCGGCGAGCACGGTCGGCGACCAGTCCCGCGTGTACCACTCGGGCAGGTCCGGGATGTCGACCGGGAAGCGGTCGGACAGAGCCTCGTTCGACGAGAACCACAGGGGCCGTTCGCATCCGTGTGAGACACCGAAGGCCGCGCCGCGCGCGACGTGGTCGTCGTGCAGTGCCGAGAGCCGCAGATCACGTGCGTCGGCCGGGAGCGCGCGCGGGTGGATGATGTCGTACACCTCGACGAACGCACGCGACGACCGCGCCACGACGGCCTCGCGGTCGAGTTCGGCCGGGGCGAAGCGGTTCACGTCGCAGCCCGAGACGTCGATCCCGGGCGAGCCGGTGACCACCCAGTCGGCGATCGCCGCGGCGGCACCGGCGGACTGGGTCACCCAGATCGCCTCGGCGACCCAGAACCCGTCGAGCCCGGGGTGCGGTCCCAGCATGGGTCCGCCGTCCGGGGTGAAGGAGAAGATGCCGGTGAACCCGTCGTCGATCGTGGCGTCGCGCAATCCCGGCAGGACCCGCCGCGACTCGTCCCACGCGGCGCGGAACCCTGCGGCGGAGAACGGCAGCATCGACGGCATCGGTTGTCCGGCGGTGTCGGCGTAGAGGGTCTCCATGTCGACGACGACGGGATCGTGTCCGTAGTAGCCGATGCCGATGCGGTCGCCGTGTTGGCGGTAGTAGAGGTCGGCGTCCTGGTGACGCAGGATCGGCAGGGTCGCGGCCGCGTGCCCGGCACGCGCGTCGGCGAACGGCGCGGCCGCGGGAACCGTTGTGGTGGTGACATATTCGTGGCCCATCGCGACGAGCGGGACGGACAGCCCGACCAGTTCGCCGAGTTCCGCACCCCAGAACCCGCCGCACGACACCACGACGTCCGCGTCGAGGACGCCGGCGTCGGTCTGCACACCCACCACGCGGTCACCGGCGGTGAGCACGTCCAGGACCCGGGTCTCGGCGAGGAACCGCGCACCAGCGGCCTCGGCGCGTCGACGCTGCACCGCGATACAGGTCAGCGCGTCGGCGAGACCGTCGTCGGGCGTGTGGAGCCCGCCCACCACGGTCCCCGCGTCGAGCAGCGGGTGCAGTCGCAGGCACTCGGCGGCGTCGACGACCTCCGCCCGCCTCCCCCACGACGCTGCCCACCCCGCCTTGCGATGCAGTTCGGCCAGGCGCTCGGGCGTGGTGGCGACCTCCAGTCCGCCGACGGGGTTGAAGCACAGCGTGTCCGGCGTCGAGAGACCCCGGAACTTCGTGATCGTCGCGGCGGCCAGGTCCGACAGCGTGCGGGAGGCGTTCGTCGCGAAGACGAGGCCCGGCGCGTGACTGCTCGACCCGCCCGCCGCGGGCAGCGGTCCCCGGTCGACGACGGTGACGCGGTCCAGGCCCCGTGTGACCAGTTCGTCGGCGAGGGAGGTGCCCACGATGCCCGCACCGATCACCACCACTCGAGGGCCGTGCTGTTCGCCGCCCATGGATCACCCACCTGCCCGCGTCGTCCTGGATTGTTGCTGAGACCGCAACGGGTTGCTCAACACGCAACAGGATGGGCCCCGTGGGCCGTCGCGTCAATCCGACGCGCGGATCAGGCGGTGTGCCCGAGACGGGCGCTGACGGCCTCCGCTGCCGTGATGGCCTGCCGGGAGAGTTCGGGGAGTCGGTCCCCGGTCATCCGGAACGACGGCCCGGAGATGCTCAGCGCGGCGACGACGTCGCCGGTGTGGTCGCGCACGGGCGCGGCGACCGCCGTCAGCCCGTCCTCGAGTTCGTCGCGGGCCGCCGCCCAGCCTCGGGCGCGCACCTCCTCGAGTTCGTGCCGCAGCACGTCGCCGCGCACGATCGTCGCCGGCGTGAACCGCTCCAGCGCACCATCGAGGAAGTGGGCGAGCCGGTTGTCCGACAGCCCGGCGAGCAACACCTTGCCGCTGGAGGTCGCGTGCGCGGGACAGCTCTGGCCGACGAACGTCCGCAGCGCGATCCCGGCACCGCCGTTGGCCTCGGTGACGTTGATCGCCCGGCCCGCGTCGAGGACGGCCAGGTTCACCGTCTCGCCGACCGTGTCCGCCAGAGGCTCGCAGATGTCCCGACTCTCCCGACCGAGGTCGCGTCGGGACATGGTGGCGCCGGCCAGCCGGACCACGGTGAAGCCCAGGCGGTACTTGCCGCGATCGCTGATCTGCTCGACGAAACCGCGTGACTCGAGTACCGAGACCAGACGCGACACGGTCGACTTGTGGACCCCGAGGGCGTCGGCGATGTCGGAGACGCCACCCTCCCCGTCGCGGCCGAGGATCTCGAGGACCTCGAGGGCCCGGTCCACCGACTGGACCGATGCGGGCGGTACGTCGCGTTTCGTCATGTCCTCGTCACTGTAGATCGCGCGACTCGCCCCGCCGTCACTTGACGCGCTCGGCCACCACTGCAAAGGTGTTGCGCAATACGCGCAGCGTTGCGTGGAACGCAACACGATGGGAGACGGTCATGACGCTGAGCGAGTACACCACCCGACCCGGGACGGCGGCCGAGGAGTTCGGCGCCTTCGTGGCGGTCGCCGCGCTCGACGACCTCGTCGTCGACACCCCGGTCCGCGTGGAGCTCGACGGGCGGCCGCCGATCATGGTCGTCCGCACCGACGACGGCGTCTTCGCCGTCGACGACACCTGCTCGCACCAGGACACCTCGCTGTCGGCGGGGTGGGTCGAGGACTGTGCCGTCGAGTGCCCGCTGCACGAGGCCTGCTTCGACCTGCGCACCGGAGCAGCGATGGGCCCGCCGGCCACACAGCCGATCGCGACCCACACCGTCCAGGTCGTCGACGGACTCGTCAGCGTCTGGACCGGCGGTGCGGGCGCCGCGTCCGACGCGGCGTGATCGCGATCGTCGGGGCGTCCCTCGCCGGGCTCACCGTCGCGCGCACCCTGCGGTCACTGGGCGTCCTCGAACCGATCACCTTCGTCGGTGCGGAACCCTGGCTCCCCTATGACCGGCCGCCGCTCTCGAAGGAGATGCTCACCGGCTCCGATGCGTCCGCGGCACCCGACCCCGGGTGGGCGACGCTGCTGACCCCGGGTGAGGCCGACGGCTTCGACTGGCGACTCGGGGTCGCCGCCACCGGTCTGTCGTCGACCCCGGACGGGCCGGTGGTCCACACCGAGACGGGCGACGTCGGCGCTCGCGCAGTCGTTCTCGCCACCGGCGCCCGCGCCCGGCGACTGCCCGGAGACGACCTGTCCGGGGTCCACACCCTGCGCACCCTCGACGACGCCCGAGGGCTCGCGCAGGACCTGCGCGGCGCGCAGGATGTCGTCGTGGTCGGCGCCGGCTTCATCGGCGCGGAGATCGCGTCGACCGCGGTCGCGATGGGACGACGGGTGACCATCGTCGAACGCGCACCCGATCCCGGTGTCGCGACACTCGGGTCGCGGCTCGCGCGGTGGACACTCGACCTGCACCGCCGCGCCGGCGTCGACGTCATGGTCGGCACGGATGTCGACGGCTTCGACTCCGCCGACGGCCGGGTACAGGCGGTGCGACTGATCGGCGGTCACACCATCCCCGCCGACGTCGTCGTGGTCGGTGTCGGCGCGACCGCCGAGACCCGCTGGGCCGTCGACTCGCCCGTCGACGTGGACGGCGGGTTCGTCACCGACGCCTCGGGGGCGACGACCATGCCCGGGGTGTGGGCCGCGGGCGACTGCGCGCGCACCGTCGACCCGAGCACCGGCACCGCGCCGATTCACCAGCACTGGTCGGCGGCGATCGAGTCGGCCCGCACCGTCGCCCACGCGATCGCCGGCCACGCGCCACCTGCGGCGCGCACGCCGTACGTGTGGAGCGAGCAGCACGGCCGCCGGATCCAGATCTGCGGGACGATGCCCCGAGACGTCGACCCCACGGTGGTCGAGGGATCGATCGACGACGACGCGTTCGTCGCCGTCGCGGGCGACCCCGACTCCCCCGACGCAGTGGTCGCCGTGGACATGCCGCGGCCGTTCACCCGCCTGCGCAAGGCCATGGACCGGCGCGTCGGCGCGGTCCGAGCGTGAGGTCAGAACACCGGAGCAGCGGCGCGGACGTGTTCGAACACCAGTGACGTCGTCGTGCCCGCGACCTCGGGTCGGGAATTGAGGGTCTCCACGAACTCGCGCAGCGCCTGGGTGTCCGGGACCGCGACGTGCAGGAGGTAGTCGTCGGTCCCGGCCAGGAAGAAGACGTCGATGATCTCGTCGCGTCCGCGGATCTGGCCCACGAAGTGTCGGATCTGACCCCGGGCGTCGGACTGCAGGCTCACCGCGACCATCGCGCGCAGGGGCCGACCGACCGCCGCCGGGTCGATGTCGGCGAAGAACCCGCGGATGACACCGAGGTCGACGAGGCGCCGCACCCGCCCGTGACATGTCGACGGGGCGATGCCGACCCGGTCGGCGAGCTCGCGGTTGGCCATCCGCCCGTCACCCCGGAGCAGTCGGACGAGTTCGCGGTCGACGTCGTCGAGGTCCACCGGGCCCGGTGCCCGAACATCGTTCGGCGAGGTGCTCATGGGGACGGATGATATCGAACAATCGCCGCGATGGTCCGCCTGTGCAGAATACCGTTCAGTACTGTTGCCGCTGCACCGAACACCCTTCACGCTGAGTACACCGACGCGCCGAGCCCGGCGGGTCGACGAACACGCTGGAGGAGGCGGATCATGCGCGTGGGTGTCCCCCGTGAGGTGAAGAACAACGAGTACCGGGTGGCGATCACCCCCGCGGGCGTCACGGAGCTGACGCGACGTGGCCACGAGGTCGTCGTCCAGGCGGGTGCGGGCGAGGGCTCGTCCATCCACGACACCGACTTCAAGGAGGCCGGTGCGCAGATCCTCTCCGGTCCCGACGCCGTCTGGGAGCAGGCCGACCTCGTCCTCAAGGTGAAGGAGCCGGTCGCCGAGGAGTACGGCCGCATGCGGTCCGGCCAGACTCTGTTCACCTACCTGCACCTCGCCGCGAGTCGTCCGTGCACCGACGCACTGCTCTCGTCCGGAATCACCTCGATCGCCTACGAGACGGTCACCGCGCCCGACGGCAGCCTGCCGCTGCTCGCGCCGATGAGCGAGGTCGCCGGTCGCCTGGCCCCGCAGGTCGGCGCCTACCACCTCATGCGGTCCGCCGGCGGTCGCGGCGTCCTCATGGGCGGCGTCCCGGGCACCGAGCCCGCCGAGGTCGTCGTCATCGGCGGTGGCGTCAGCGGTGTCAACGCCGCCACCATCGCCATGGGCATGGGTGCCCAGGTCACGGTGTTCGACCTCGACATCACGAAGCTGCGCGCCATCGACGCACGCTTCGGCGGTCGGGTCCACACGCGGTACAGCACGGCGCTCGCGCTGCAGGAGGCGCTCGTCCGCGCCGACCTGGTCATCGGGGCCGTCCTGGTCCCCGGCGCGAAGGCGCCCGTCGTCGTCCCCAATTCGCTGGTGGCGCAGATGAAGCCGGGCTCGGTGCTCGTCGACATCGCGATCGACCAGGGCGGCTGCTTCGAGGACTCCCGTCCCACCACCCACGACGACCCGGTGTTCACGGTCCACGACTCGGTCTTCTACTGCGTCGCGAACATGCCCGGCTCCGTCGCGCGGACGTCGACGTGGGCTCTGACCGGCGCCACGCTCCCGCACGTGATCGCCCTGGCCGACAAGGGCTGGGAGGCGGCGTGCGCCGCGAACCCCGGTCTCGCGACCGGCCTGTCGACGCACGAGGGGCAGCTGTTCTCGGCCTCGGTCGGCGAGGCGCTGGACCTCCCGGTCGCCGCGGTCTGACGCGATCAGTCCTCGGGCACCAGCGGCGCATAGTGCGCCATGTTCGCCATGCGCCGCTGGATGCCCGCGATCTCCCGCACCGCCTGGCCCACCAGGCCGCGATCGAGCGGGGACAGGCGACGCATGGTGATGACGTCGCCGACGCGCTCGGCCTGGTCGAGCTGGGCCACCTGGTAGGAGATGCGCACCTTCTGCAGCACGTCGAACACCTCGATCAGCGTGTGGGCGTTGTCCTCGGTGAGCATCAGACTCCCCGCGGCCGCCTGCAGCCGTGAGCGCGTGTCGAGTTCGGTCGACTCCACCGACAACGCCGCCCAGCGCGCGATGTTGACCAGCGGTGTGAGGGCGTGGGTCTTGATGTCGAAGGTCCCGCCCCGGCGCGCGAGCACGTCCCGCGTCGAGCGGATCCGTGCCTTGTGCGACAACGACTCCGCGAGCAGCAGCCGCAGCGTCGACGGGTGCGAGCGCAGGTCGGAGAAGACCCGGGTCACCTCCGAGAGCCCCCGGTCGCCCCAGATCGGCCGCCCGTCGAGCATGAGCGACGTCATGATCATCCCCTTGTTCTCCAGCGGCGCCCGCAACCACTCCCGCGCGGCGGCACGCCAGTGCGCGTGGGTGCGCGCGAACAGCGGAGACGATGCGATGGCGCCGTTCGGGTCGATCACGAGACCGCAGTCACGCAGGATGTCGTCGACGCGCGCGAACACCGCACGGTAGGCGGCGTTCTCGTCCGGGTCGACCAGCGAGTCGTCGAACGCGACCGCGCTGTCGACGTCGGAGCTGAGCACCGCCTCCCGACGGGCGTTGGACCCCAACGACAACCACGTCAGGCGGTCGCCGTCGATCGCCGGTGCCTCGGCGAGCGCGAGTTCCAGCGCGCGCCGCACGGTCGCGTCGTGGATCAGGGACAGGACAGCAGTGACCTCGTGGGACGGCTGTCCGCGACGGACCAGGTCGGCGAGCACCCAGGGTGCCCGCTGCGCCTGCTCGGCCAGCTCGGTGACCGACCCCGAGCGCGAGATCTGGGTCCGCAGACCGACCGTCGCCCCACCCGGTGCGGCGACGAAGTCGCCCGGCCCGACGACCCCGAGCAGCCGGCCCGCCGGGTCCACCACCGGCAGACAGCTCAGATCGTGCTCGAGGATCTGCAGGAGACCCTCGGTCGCCGGTGTGCCGGTGACGACGCTGCGTGCACGCGGCGTCATCACCTCGGCGACGGCGGTGTCCGCCGCGAGCCCCCGGGCCACGAGCCGGGAGCGGATGTCGGCGTCGGTGAGGATGCCGAGCGTGCCGTCGGCGCCCGGGATCACGATGTGGTCGCGTCCCCGGTCGGTCATCGCGCGCGCGGCGTCGGTCACGCTCATCTGCGGCGTGCCGACGACCGGTGCGGTGCGGATCAACTCGTCGACGGTCCCGCCCCGCACCGGCGTGCTGACCACCTTGCGCGGCGTCTGCAACTTGCCGGCGAGGAACCGGGCGCCGGCCATGGTGGAGAACACCGCCTGCACCGAATCGCTCGGCAGCGTCGCGACGGTGCTGTCCCGCAACGCGACCGCCCGCGGCCCCGAGAGCTCCTGGGTCAACAGCGACAGGTACCCGAAGACACCACCGACACCGAGGACCTCGTCGGGGTCCTCGTCGGGCAGTCCGTGCGGTGCGTCGACCCGGCGGTTCCACAGGGCCACCTCGCCCGACACGACGACGGTGAGCACGGTGATGCGGTCGGTGAAACCGTCGACGATGACCTCACCCGCCGCGAACCGACGGCGCGTGACGGTGGCGGCGAGCCGCTCGAGCTGGTCGGTCGGGACCGCGTCGAACGGCGGATGGCGCCCGAGGAACTCCGCGACGTCATTCATGGGCCGATCGTGGCACACCGACCTCCCCTGCGCGCCGCAGGTCGTGTGTCCGTCTTGGGCGCTATGCGCGTTCGGGCAACATCGCCTCCGTGCCGCGGCAACACCGGGGAAACCTGTCGAGCGCATAGTCGCTCCCCATGACCTCGGACACGTCCTCACCCACCGCGCATCTCGACGCGGAGCAGGTGGGTTACAAGCAGTCACTGGGCCGGCGTCAGGTCCAGATGATCGCCATCGGTGGTGCGATCGGTACCGGACTCTTTCTCGGGTCCGCATCACGCCTGAACGCGAACGGGCCGGCCCTCCTGTTCACCTACGCTTTCGCCGGCCTCGTGGCGTACTTCCTCATGCGAGCACTCGGTGAGCTCGTGCTGCACCGCTCGACCAGCGGCGCGTTCGTCTCGTACATGCGCGAGTTCTTCGGCGAGAAGGCCGCGTACGTCACCGGATGGATGTACTGGCTGAACTGGGCACTGACCGGGGTCGCCGAGCTGTCCGCCGTCGGGGTCTACGTCCACAACAACTTCGAATCGGTCCCCAACTGGTTGTCGGCGACGATCGCGCTCGTCGTCGTGTTGGGCGTGAACCTCCTCAGCGCGAAGGCGTTCGGTGAGTTCGAGTTCTGGGCGTCCATCCTCAAGGTCGGCGCGATCGTGCTGTTCCTCATCGTCGGGATCGTGGTGGTGCTGGGTGCGGTGCACGTCGGTGACCACCAGGCAGGCTTCTCGAACCTCTGGGACAACCCCGGTGGCTTCTGGCCTACGAGCGGCGCCTACAACTGGTACGGACCCATCCTGGTGATGTCCGGCGTCGTTTTCGCCTACGCGTCCATCGAGATGGTGGGTGTCGCGGCCGGCGAGATGGAGGACTCGGAGAAGGAGGTGCCGCGCGCGGTCAACGCGGTCATCTTCCGTATCGCGGTCTTCTACATCGGGTCGATCCTGCTCCTCTGCGCCATGCTGCCGACGACGTCCTACACGGCGGGCACCAGCCCGTTCGTGACGGTGTTCGAGAGGCTCGGGTTCGGGTGGATGGGAGATGTCATCCAGGCGGTACTCATCGTCGCGGCGATGTCGAGCCTGAACTCCGGCCTGTTCTCGACCGGCCGCGTGCTGCGCAGCCTGGGCATGAGCAAGCAGGCCCCCGGTTTCGCGACCAAGATGAGCAAGGGCGGTGTCCCGTGGGCGGGTATCGCGATGACCACCGTCGTCTATCTGCTCGGCATCGTGCTGAACCTGCTGGTGCCCGGGCGCGCCTTCGACATCGCTCTCGAGGCGTCCTCGATCGGGATCGTGTTCACCTGGGGAACGATCTTCGCCTCCCAGCTCAAGCTGCGATCGCTGGTCAACAAGGGCATCATCCCGAAGGGCAAGTTCCAGGCACCCGGGTATCCGTACACCTCGATCTTCGGACTGGTGTTCCTCGTGGGGGTGATCGTGGCGCTGGGCATCTCGGGTTGGTTGGACAAGTCAGGCGGACGCGTCGACTTCTACGTGGTCGTCGTCGGCATCCCGATCATCGCCGCGGCACTCACGATCGGCTGGTACGCGATCCGAGGCAACGTCACCGAACACACCGGAGGACGTCTCGGGTCGGCCTGGGCCGAGGCCGAGGCCGAGCACAAGGCCCGCGTCACGGGCTGACGTTCAGCCCGCCAGACCGCGCAGCGGGGCCGGGAGGTCGCGCACGCGACGGTACGGGCCGACGACGGCGACCGAGGGGCGCTGCGCGAGCACCTGTCGCGCGACTGCGGAGACGTGTGCGGGACGCACCCCGTCGATCCGCCGGAGTGACGAGGCCACCGTCCGGTACCGGCCGTGATCGATCTCCCCGAGGCCGAGGCGGTGCATCCGGGAGCCGGTGTCCTCGAGACCCAGGAGCATCGACCCGCGGAGGGACCCCTGCGCACGGGTGATCTCGTCGCGGTCGATGCCGTTCTCGGCGATGTCGTCGAGGATCTGGGTGACCACGCCCGCGACCTCTCCGGCCCGGTCCGGGTTGCACCCCGCGTAGACCGAGAAGGTGCCGACGTCGCTGAAGGTGTCGAGGGAGGAGTACACCGAGTACGCGAGACCGCGTTCCTCCCGGATCTGTTGGAAGAGACGGGAACTGAGCCCTCCGCCGACCGCGGCGTTGAGCACCGACAGCGCCGGCAGGTCGGGGTCGTCGACGCCTCCGGTCGGCATCCCGATCATCAGGTGCGTCTGCTCGCTGTCGCGGTCGACGACCTGCGCGGTCCCGACCGCCCGGGCGGGTCGCGTGCGGCGACGCGGTGGGGCGGTGGGGGTGTCGGGCACGAGGTGTGGACCGAACGCACGCCGCACCAGTGACACCACCTCGCGGTGGGTGATGTTCCCGGCCACCGCGACGACCATGCGATCCGGGGTGTACCGGCGGGTGTGGAAGCCCCGGATGAGCTGTGCCGACAGCGATCCGACGACCTCGGGGGTGCCGATCACGGGCCGACCGATCGGGGCGTCACCGAAGACCGCTGTCATGAACGCGTCGGCGAGCAGGTCCTCGTGATCGTCGTCGCGCATGGCCATCTCCTCGAGGACCACCTCGCGTTCGACCTCGACGTCGGCGGCCGCGCACTCCCCTCGCACGACGACGTCGGCGAGCACGTCGACCGCCATCGCGGCGTGGTCGTCGAGGACGTGCGCGTAGAAGCAGGTGTGTTCCTTGCTGGTGAACGCGTTGAGCTCACCACCCACCGCGTCGAGCTCACGAGCGATCGACGCCGCGGTCCGCGTGGGCGTCTTCTTGAACAGCAGGTGTTCGAGGAAGTGCGCCGCACCGGCGAGACCCGGTGTCTCGTCCCGTGATCCGACGCCGACCCAGACGCCGATCGAGACCGATCGGACGCCGGGCACGTGCTCCGTGACGACCCGCAGCCCACCGGACAGGACGCTGCGCGAGACAGCGCCGCCGGTGGGCTGCGGGGTACGTGTGCCGGTCAGTGTCAGCCGGCGTCCGCGGGCGCGTCCGCGCCCTCGGCGGGGGTGTCGGCGACGGGGACGAGGCTGATCTTGCCGCGGTCGTCGATGTCGGCGATCTCCACGCGGAGCTTGCTGCCGACGTTCACGACGTCCTCGACCTTGTTGATCCGCTTGCCCTGGCCCAGCTTCGAGATGTGGACCAGTCCGTCACGCCCCGGCAGCAGCGACACGAAGGCACCGAACGCCGTGGTCTTGACGACGGTCCCGAGGAACCGCTCCCCGACCTTCGGCAGCTGCGGGTTGGCGATCGCGTTGATGCGGTCGATCGCCGCCTGCGCCTTGACCCCGTCGGTGGCGCCGACGAACACGGTGCCGTCGTCCTCGATCGAGATGTTGGCGCCGGTCTCCTCGGTGATGGCGTTGATGTTCTTGCCCTTGGGGCCGATCAGCTCGCCGATCTTGTCGACCGGGACCTTGACGGTGGTGACGCGCGGCGCGAACGGGCTCATCTCGTCGGGCTCGTCGATCGCCTCGGCCATCACCTCGAGGATGGTGGTGCGGGCGTCCTTGGCCTGGCTCAACGCACCGGCCAACACCTGCGACGGGATGCCGTCGAGCTTGGTGTCGAGCTGGAGCGCGGTCACGAAGTCCTTCGTGCCGGCGACCTTGAAGTCCATGTCGCCGAACGCGTCCTCGGCACCGAGGATGTCGGTGAGGGCGACGTACCGGGTCTGGCCGTCGACCTCGTCGGAGACGAGGCCCATCGCGATGCCCGCGACGGGAGCCTTCAGGGGCACACCCGCGTTGAGCAGCGACATCGTCGACGCGCAGACCGAGCCCATCGAGGTCGATCCGTTGGAGCTCAGCGCCTCCGACACCTGTCGGATGGCGTACGGGAACTCGTCGACGCTGGGCAGCACCGGCATCAGGGCGCGCTCGGCGAGGGCGCCGTGGCCGATCTCGCGACGCTTCGGCGACCCGACACGACCGGTCTCACCGGTCGAGTACGGCGGGAAGTTGTAGTGGTGCATGTACCGCTTGCTGGTCTCGGGCCCGAGCGAGTCGATCTGCTGCGCCATCTTCACCATGTCCAGCGTGGTGACACCCATGATCTGGGTCTCGCCGCGCTCGAACAGCGAGCTGCCGTGCGCACGCGGGATCACCGCGACCTCCGCGGACAGCGACCGGATGTCGGTGATGCCACGGCCGTCGATGCGGAAGTGGTCGGTGAGGATGCGCTGGCGCACCAGCTTCTTGGTCAGCGAGCGGTACGCGGCGCCGATCTCCTTCTCACGACCCTCGAACTGTCCGGCGAGCGAGTCGAGCACGTCGGACTTCAGGGCGTCGGTGGCGTCGTCGCGCTCGGCCTTGCCGGCGATCGTGAGGATCTCCGACAGGCGGTCCTTGGCGGCCGACTCGACGGCGTCGTAGACGTCGGACTGGTACGGCGGGAAGAGCGGGAACTCCGCGGTCTCCTTCGCGGCCGACTCGGCGAGCCGGCGCTGCGCCTCGCACAGCGAGCGGATGAACGGCTTGGCGGCCTCGAGGCCCTCGGCCACGATCGCCTCGGTCGGTGCCTGCGCACCGCCGGCGACGAGCTCGATGACGTTCTCGGTGGCCTCTGCCTCGACCATCATGATCGCGACGTCGTCACCGACGATACGGCCGGCGACGACCATGTCGAAGACCGCACCCTCGAGCTGCTCGACGGTCGGGAACGCGACCCACTGGCCGGCCCGGTTGGACTCGGTCGGGATGAGCGCGACCCGCACGCCGCCGACGGGGCCCGAGAAGGGCAGGCCCGCGAGCTGCGTCGACGCCGAGGCCGCGTTGATCGCGACCACGTCGTAGAGGTCCTCCGGGTTGAGGCTGAGGACGGTCACGACGACCTGGATCTCGTTGCGCAGACCGTCGACGAACGACGGACGCAGCGGACGGTCGATCAGACGACAGGTCAGGATCGCGTCGGTGGAGGGACGGCCCTCGCGACGGAAGAAGGAGCCGGGGATCCGACCCGCGGCGTACATCCGCTCCTCGACGTCGACGGTGAGCGGGAAGAAGTCGAACTGGTCCTTGGGGTGCTTGCCGGCGCTGGTGGCCGAGAGAAGCATCGTCTCGTCGTCGAGGTAGGCGACGACGGATCCGGCGGCCTGCTGGGCGAGGCGTCCGGTCTCGAAGCGGATGGAGCGGGTGCCGAACTCGCCGTTGTCGATCACGGCGGTCGCCTCGGTGATCTCGTCGTCGTACTCGAGATCGTCGGCCGGGGCGGTGGTCACGTCTGTCATGGGTGGTGGAGATCCTCTCGTCGAGGTGCGCGCGGCGTCGTACGCGGCGCGCGGCGGTGACGTCGCCGCCGTGACGGCGGGCGACGTGGTCCGATGGGTGCGAGGAGACGGCGGAGCGGCCCGGCGTGCTGCGGACGACGTGCGTGCTGTGGACGACGTGTCCGAGGCCGCGGTGCGCGAGCACCGGCCGGGTGGGTCACGTGGCGACGGCCGTCGATCGAAGCGGCCGGAACACACACGTTCCGGCAGCCACTACCGAAGACCGATCGCCCGAACGTGTACCGCGCGGACGAACCCCTCACGAGATCGGGTCCCCGGCGAGACTACCACCGGGGACCCGAGGATCCGTGCATGCTCACCCCGCGACGTGCGGGGTGGTGAGGTCAGCGGCGCAGGCCGAGGCGCTCGATGAGCGAGCGGTAGCGCTGCACGTCGACCTGGGCGACGTACTTCAGCAGACGACGACGACGACCGACGAGCAGCAGAAGGCCGCGGCGGCTGTGGTGGTCGTGCTTGTGGAACTTGAGGTGCTCGGTGAGGTCGCTGATGCGCTTGGTCAGCAGCGCGATCTGGGCCTCGGGCGAGCCGGTGTCGGTCTCGTGCAGGCCGTACTCGGCCAGGATGGTCTTCTTCTGCTCGGTCGTCAGAGCCATGGGAGTTTCCTCTGCTTCGGTGCCGCGTACATGAGATCCCTGCGCCCACCGGGGCGGTCGGGTGGTGCGCCGCCGCGGACTGCAGCAACACCGACGGGCCAGGCTACCCGCGTGCGGAGCCCGTGCCCAAATCGCGGGCGAAGTCCGCACCCACCTCACCGGCAGGGCCGGATCGCATCACGGACGGCTGTGTCCTCGCGGGTCAGGACGCCGCGAGGGCCTCGCGGGCGACCTCGACGTCTCGGTCCATCTGCACGATGAGGGACTCCATCGAGTCGAACTTCTCCATCCCGCGGATACGACGGACGAAGTCGACGGCGACGTGCTGGCCGTAGAGGTCGGCGTGGGTGTCGAGGACGAACGCCTCGACGGTGCGGGTACGGCCGGAGAAGGTCGGGTTCGACCCGACCGACACCGCGGCCTGATAGCTCTCCCCCGGCACGACCTG
Organism: Gordonia paraffinivorans; assembly: GCA_036946345.1. Lineage (GTDB taxonomy): Bacteria > Actinomycetota > Actinomycetes > Mycobacteriales > Mycobacteriaceae > Williamsia_A > Williamsia_A paraffinivorans_A. Next base: position 35,275 of record JAQIJH010000025.1, read on the forward strand.
GCCCACCACCGGCCCGGCACCGAGCACGGTGAACCATGCGGCGTACACGCCGTCGGCGGGGATGGCGGAGTACATCGGCGGCGCGACGTTCGCCGTCGGGTAGCCCATCTCGCGGCCGCGGCCGTCGCCGCGCACGACCACACCCTCGACGCGGTGCGGTCGGCCCAGCGCCTCGGCGGCCGCCTCGACGTCGCCGGCGGCGACGCAGGACCGGATGTAGGTCGAGGAGAACGTGACCGCCGGCCGCGACTCACCCGTCCCGTCGCCGAGCAGGGACACGGCCTGCACCTCGAACCCGAACGTCCGGCCCAGGTCGGCGAGGACCTCGACGGTCCCGGCGGCCTTCCGGCCGAACGTGAAGTTGGACCCGACCACGACGTCGGCGGCGTGCAGACCCTCGACGAGGACCTCGTGGGCGAAGTCCTTCGGCGACTGCGACGCGAGCACGGGCGTGAAGGGCATGACGCAGAAGACGTCGATCCCGAGTTCCTCGGCCAGTTCCGCCCGACGCGTCAGCGTCGACAGCTGCGGCGGGTGTGTCCCGGGCCGGACGACCTCGGCCGGATGCGGGTCGAACGTCATCAACACGGCGGGGACCCCGCGTCTGCGCGCCGCGGCGGTGGCGGTGGCGATGAGCTGCGCGTGTCCGCGGTGCACCCCGTCGAACACGCCGATGGTGACGACGCAACGGCCCCAGCCCGCAGGGATGTCCTCCAACCCTCGCCATCGCAGCACGACCCCAAGCCTACGGGCCGACCACCGGGCGCGGGACCCCCGCCGGGTCCGCGTGCGTCGGGCGTGTCGAGGACGTGCAATAGGCTCGTCGTCGTGTCCACGACCGACGGCCGCGCGGACCCCGGCGGCGCATCCCCGGGCCCGACCACCGTCGTGCCGGTGACCGAGCTGTCCACGGTCGCGCAGGACTACCTCAAGATCATCTGGACCGCGCAGGAGTGGTCGGAGGCCAAGGTCACCACCAAGCTCCTCGCCGAGAAGCTGACCGTCTCGCCGTCGACGGTGTCGGAGGCCGTCCGCAAGCTCGCCGACCAGGACCTCGTGTCCCACGCCCGCTACGGCGCCGTCACCCTCACCGACCGCGGTCGCGCCGCGGCGGTGCTGATGGTCCGGCGCCACCGGCTCATCGAGACGTTCCTCGTGCGCGAACTGGGTTACGGCTGGGACGAGGTCCACGACGAGGCCGAGGTCCTCGAGCACGCCATGTCGGACCGGATGATCGACCGGCTCGACGCCAAGCTCGGTCACCCGACGCGCGACCCGCACGGTGATCCCATCCCCGCCCGCGACGGCGAGGTCCCGGAGACGACCGCACGCCAACTCGCCGAGTTCGGGCCGGACACGGGAGGGCGGGTCGCGCGCATCGCGGACACCGACCCGGCGATGCTGCGCTACTTCGACTCCGTGGGCATCGCCCTGGACCGGCACATCACCGTCGTCGAGCAACGCCCGTTCGCCGGAACGGTCGCGGTCCGGGTCGACGACGGCGACGCGATCGATCTCGGGGACATCGCGACCCGCGCGATCTGGCTGCAGACCGACGCCCGCTAGCGCAGCGTCGCCGGACGCACGACCATCACCGACGCCGCGCGGCGGCCCTTCTCCTGGAGCAGGGCGATGACCCGGCCGTCGCCGGTGACCGCGGCGTACACGCCGGTCATCCCGATCGGCGTGAGCCAACGGCCCTGACTGATCGACTCGGCCTCGGCGTCGTCGATGGTGCGGTGCGGGAACGCCACGGCGACCGCGTCGTCGATGGCCAGCGACATCCGCGGGTCCGCCTCGAGCGCCTCGAGCCCGACGGCACGGTCGATGGTGAACGGCCCGACCGCGGTCCGTCGCAGCACGGTCAGGTGTCCGCCGACCCCGAGTGCGGCCCCGAGATCCCGTGCCAGCGAACGGATGTAGGTCCCCGACGAACAGTCGACCTCGACGTCGACGTCGAACCAGCCGTCGACGGCACGGGTGCCGCGGACGTCGAACCGGGAGACGGTGACCCGCCGCGACGGCAGGTCGACGTCGACGCCCTCGCGCATCAGGGCGTGGGCGCGGCGGCCGTCGACCTTGATGGCGCTGACCTTGGCCGGGACCTGCTCGATGTCGCCGACGAACGCCCGCGTCGCGGCGGTGACCGACTCGCGGTCGAGGTGGGCGACGTCGGAGCGGTCGCCGAGTGTGCCGTCGGCGTCGTCGGTGTCGCTCCCGGCCCCGAGTCGGATGGTCGCGGTGTAGGACTTCGTGGTCAGCGACAGCAGGCCGAGGAGTTTGGTGGCGCGTTCGATGCCGACGACCAGCACTCCGGTGGCCATCGGGTCGAGGGTGCCGGCGTGGCCGACCTTGCGTGTGGAGAACGCCTTCCGGCATCGGGCGACGACGTCGTGGCTCGTCATCCCCGTCGGCTTGTCGACGAGGACGAGCCCCGCCGCGGTGACCGCGCCGGCGTCGGCGCGCCTGTCCTGCCCGCTCACAGCGTGATCGACGTGACGATGATGCCGTCGGCGACCCGCCACGATCCCTCGAACCCGGTCAGCGGTGGGCCACCGTCGGTGGTCGAGCCGTCGACGAGCAGTCGGGAGGTGAACGTGCCGGAGGTGTCGTCGGAGCGGTCGACGGTGATGTGGGCGTCCTCGAACCCGAGCCACCGGCCGGTCAGCGGGAACCACGCCTTGTAGGTGGCCTCCTTGGCGCAGAACAGGATCCGGTCCCAGTGCAGGGTGCAGTCGCGGTCGGCCAGGACTGCGCGCTCCTCGGGGATGCTCACGTGGTCGAGCACGCCGTCGGGGAGCGGTCCGTGCGGTTCGGCGTCGATGCCGACCGATCGCACCCGCAGCTTGTGGGCGACGACCGCGGCGCGGTACCCGTCGCAGTGTGTGAGGCTGCCGACGATCCCCCGCGGCCACAGTGGTTCGCCCTTCTCGCCGCGCAGGATCGGCACGGGGTCCTCACCGAGGTGCGCCAGAGCGCGCCGCGCCAGGGTCCGGACGGTGGTGAACTCCGACCGCCTCTTGTCCACCGCGCGGGCGACGATCGACTCCTCACCGGGCAGCAACGCGGCGTCGGCCGGGTCGTCGAACGCCTCGGCGGCCACGACGCCGGGTCCGACCACGTGCTCGATCACCGGCTCCCCTCCCCCCGGTCGGCGCGGGCCTGAGCCCGCAGTTCGCGTTGGCGGGCCACACGCTCGGTGAACTCCTTCGCCCGCTCCCGGTAGTCCGGCGGGAGGTGGAACCGTGCGCCGTGCTCGGGCAGATCCTCGGGTCGGGTCCCGTCGTCGGGGGCGATGCGCCGGAGCAGCGGCTCGGGCAGCCCGCGCCGCTTCCACTCGCGGGGATAGCCGACGGACACCTCCTCGAAGCGGATGTCGTCGTACCAGGTGGTGCGCGGGATGTGCAGGTGACCGTAGACGCAGCACGCCGCGTTGTAGCGCGTGTGCCAGTCGTCGGTGAGTTCGCTCCCGCACCACAGTGCGAACTCGGGGTACATGAGCGCGTCCGTGGGTTCCCGCCGCAGCGGCCAATGGTTGATCAGGACGGTCTTCTCGCTCGGGTCGAGCACGTCGAGACGCTCACGGGTCGCGGCGACGCGCGCCCTCCCCCACGCGTCCCGGGTGCCGTAGGGCTCCGGCGAGAGCAGGAACTCGTCGGTCGCGACGACGTTGTTCTCCCGCGCGACGGCCAGCGCCGCGAGCGCCGTCGTCGTACCGGGTGGACGAAAGGTGTAGTCGTACAACAGGAACATCGGGACGACACGCACCGGCGGTGTGCCGTCACCGGGGTCGAACAGGGGGTAGATGTCCTCCGGGGTGACGACCCCCATGTCGCGGCAGACCTGCACGAGGTAGTCGTAGCGGGCGACGCCGTGGATCTGCAGCGGGTCCTTCGCCGTCGTGTACAGCTCGTGGTTGCCCGGCACCCAGATCACCGTGGAGAACCGCATCTTCAAGCGGCGCAGGGTGTCGGCGATGTCGTCGGTGCGTTCGGCGACGTCACCGGCGACGATCAGCCAGTCGTCCGCGGACTCCGGGGCGATGCGGTCGAGGATCTCGTCGTTGCCCTTGTGGCTGACGTGCAGATCGCTGATCGCCCAGAGAGTGGCCATTCGCTCGATGCTATCGGCCGACGCCGTGGAGCTCGATCCGCGTCCACCGGCCCGACGCGAGCCGGGCGGTCACCGCGACGAGGCGCAGGACCATGAACGCCGCGAGCCCCGTCCAGATGCCGGCGAGGCCCCAGTCGAACGCCAGAGACGCCCAGATGAGCGGAAGGAACCCGACGAGCGCGCTACCGACCGTCGTGGTGCGCAGGTATGCCGCGTCCCCCGACCCGAGGAGCACCCCGTCGAGCGCGAAGACGACGCCGGCGACGGGCAGCATGCCGACGAGGAACCACCAGGGAGTCGCCGAGGCGTCGAGCACGTCCGGGTCGTCGGTGAAGATCCGCGCGATGGGTGTGCGACCCGCGGCGAGGACCATGAGCGCCACCGCTGCGACGGCCACCGAGACGACGGTGACCCGGCGGGCGACGATGCGCGCGGCGACGGCGGTCCCGGCACCCAACGCGGCACCGACGAGTGCCTGCGCCGCGATCGCCAGCGCGTCGAGCAGCAGCGACAGGAAGTTCCACAGCTGCAGGACCACCTGGTGGGCGGCGAGCGCCGCGACCCCGAACCGGGCGGCGACCGCGGCCGCGGACAGGAAGCACACCTGGAACGACAGGCTCCGGACGACGAGGTCCCGGGCGAGCGTCAGCTGCGCGCGGATCACGGTCGCGTCCGGCCACGGCGAGATGGTCGATCCCGGGGCCCGGGTCTCGCGCGCGAGCCGGAGCGCGAAGAGCAGCCCCGCCACCGACTGACCGATCACGTTGGCGACGGCGCTGCCGTGCAGCCCGAGGTCCGGCGCCCCCAGCAGCCCGTGCACCAGCACCGGGCAGAGCACCGCGCTGAGGCCCAGACCGGTCGCCACGTAGACGACCGGCCGTCGGGTGTCACGGACGCCGCGCATCCACCCGTTGCCCGCCATGCTCAGCAGGATCAGCGGCACCCCGCAGACGGCGATCCGCAGCCACCCGGCGGCCTCGTCGGCGACCACACCGTCGGAGGCGACCACCCGCACGATCGGCCGGGCGAGCGCGGCCACCACCGCGACGATGACCACCCCGACCCCGACCGCGAGCCACGACGCCGACACGCCCTCACCGACCGCGGCGGAGCGGTCCCCGCGGCCGAACCAGCGCGCGGACCGGGCCGTCGTCCCGTACGACAGGAACGTCAGCTGCGTGCTGACGACACCCAGGATCACGGTCCCGACACCCAGCGCCGCGAGCGGCGCGGTCCCCAGCCGCCCGACCACGGCGAGGTCCTCCATGAGGTACAGCGGCTCCGCGATCAGGACGACGAGCGCCGAGAGGGCGAGCCGGCCGATCGAGGAGTAGGCGGTGTCGGTCTCGCTCACGCGGCGCAGAACGCGGCCACGACGTCCTCGACGGAGCCGGTGAACCCGAAGCCCGCGGCGTGCGGGTGACCGCCCCCGCCGTGCGCGCGGGCGATCGGGACCAGGTCGGTCGCCGAGCGGGAGCGCATCGACACCGTCCACGTGCCGGGCTCGGACTCCTTGAAGACGACCGCGACGTCGGCGTCGCCGATCGTGCGGACGAGATCGATCACGCTCTCGGCCTCGTCCCAGCCGATGGCGTCACGCCACGTGTGGTCCACGCAGGCGTAGACCAATCCGTTGCCGCCGAACGCCTCCGGGACCAGGACGGCCGACCGCAACGCGTCGGCGACCATGGCCAGCCAGCCGAAACGGTGCGTGTCGAGCAGGGTGCGCGTCCATGCGGGGCCGTCGACCCCGGCGGCGAGCAGTCGGGCGGCGATCGCATGTGATCCCGGGCGCGCCCACCGGAACGACCCGGTGTCGGTGACGAGGCCGGCGTAGAGGCAGGTGGCGACGTCGGCGTCGACCTCGGCGCCGAGGTCGTCGAGGAGGGTGAGGACCAGCTCGGCCGTGCAGTCCGCCTCGGGGTCAACGAGGTCGAGGTCGCCGAATCCGGCGTTCGAGGCGTGATGGTCGACGACGATGCGGGTGTCGGCGTCGACGAAGACGTGCTGCAGGTCGTCGAGACGCCCGACGCTCGCGCAGTCGAGTGCGACCGCGACGCGGTGTCCGACGATCTCCCCCGGCGAGGCGATGAGCTTGGCCCCGGGCAACCGGGACAGGGCGTCGGGCAGAGGGAGCGTGCCGGGCACCCCGACCTCGACGTCGACACCGGAGCGGTCGAGGGCGACCGCGAGCGCGAGCGCCGAACCGACCGTGTCGGCGTCGGGGCGGACGTGGGTGATGAGGGTGACGGCGGAGGCGTCGCGCAGCGCGTCGACGATGCGACCGCGGGCGAGGGTGCCGTCTGTCACCGTCACCTCCGTCCCCGCCGTCGCCGTCCCGTCGTCCCCGTGTCCGACGCCGGCGTCGCACCGCTCAGGGCGTCGAGGAACGGTGCCCATCGTAGCCCTGACGATCCTGCGGATCGGCGTCATCGTCGCCGTGATCGGAACGCTCGTCGCTCTTGTACGGGTCGGCGTCGCCGGCGGGCCTCGCCTCGGCCGCCCGTCGTGCGACCAGTTCGTCCTGGGCCCGGGCGCGGGCGACGAGTTCCTCCATCTCGCGGGCCGCGTCGGGGACCGTGTCGAGGACGAACCGCAGGGTGGGCGTGAACCGCACCCCGGTGCCGGCGCCGACCTTCGACCGCAGTACCCCGGTCGCACGCGCGAGCCCCGCCGCTGCGGCCTCGTAGTCGGGTTCGGCGTCGATGGATGCGCCCATCACCGTGTAGTAGACGGTCGCGTCGTGCAGATCGGCGGTGACGGTCGTGTCGGTCACGGTCACATACGCGAGCCGTGGGTCCTTGATCTCCCCGCTGATCGCCGACGCGACGATCGACGAGATGCGCTTGGCGAGCCGTTGGGCGCGGGCCGGATCGGCCATGGTGGCACTCCTCTCTTCTCCCCTGCCCGGGAGACCCGACGCCCGGACACCTGATCTCTCGGGTGCCCGGGCGCCGGGTGCGTGAACCTGATGCTGGAGCCGCTCCTACGTGCGGGCCTTCTCCTGCAACTCGTAGGTCTCGATGACGTCGTCGACCTTGATGTCCGTCGGCGACGCGCATCACTACGTGCGGGCCTTCTCCTGCAACTCGTAGGTCTCGATGACGTCGTCGACCTTGATGTCGCTGTACGTCAGGGTGAGACCGCATTCGTAGCCCTCGCGGACCTCGGTCGCGTCGTCCTTCTCCCGCTTGAGCGACGAGATGGTGAGGTTGTCGGCCACCACCACGTTGTCGCGCAGGAGCCGGGCCTTGGCGTTGCGCCGCATGATGCCCGACTGGACGAGGCAGCCGGCGATGTTGCCGACCTTCGACGACCGGAAGATCGCGCGGATCTCCGCACGCCCGAGCTCGACCTCTTCGTAGATCGGCTTGAGCATGCCCTTGAGGGCGTTCTCGATCTCCTCGATGGCCTGGTAGATCACCGTGTAGTACCGGATGTCGACACCCTCGCGGTTGGCCAGCTCGGTGGCCTTGCCCTCCGCACGGACGTTGAACCCGACGATGATCGCGTCGGAGGCCGTCGCCAGGTTGACGTTGGTCTCGGTGACGCCACCGACACCACGGTCGATGACGCGCAACTGCACCTCGTCGCCGATGTCGATGTTGAGCAGCGCCTCCTCGAGGGCCTCCACCGTTCCCGAGTTGTCGCCCTTGAGGATCAGGTTGAGCTGCGACGTCTCCTTCAGCGCGGCGTCGAGATCGTCGAGGCTGATGCGCTTGCGGCTGCGCGCGGCCATCGCGTTGCGCTTGCGCGCGTTGCGGCGGTCGGCGATCTGCCGGGCGATCCGGTCCTCGTCGACGACGAGCAGGTTGTCACCGGCGCCGGGCACCGAGGTGAAGCCGACGACCTGCACCGGACGCGACGGGGTGGCCTCGGCGACGTCGTCGCCGTGCTCGTCGACCATGCGTCGGACGCGACCGTAGGCGTCGCCCGCGACGATCGAGTCGCCCACCTTCAGCGTTCCGCGCTGGACCAGCACGGTCGCCACCGGACCGCGGCCGCGGTCGAGGTGCGCCTCGATGGCGACACCCTGGGCGTCCATGTCCGGGTTGGCGCGCAGGTCGAGCGAGGCGTCGGCCGTGAGCAGCACGGCCTCGAGCAGGGCGTCGATGTTCGTGCCCTCGCGTGCCGAGATGTCGACGAACATGCTGTCGCCGCCGTACTCCTCGGGGATCAACCCGTACTCGGTGAGCTGACCGCGGATCTTCGCCGGGTCGGCACCCTCCTTGTCGATCTTGTTGACCGCCACCACGATCGGCACGTCGGCCGCCTGTGCGTGGTTGAGCGCCTCCACCGTCTGCGGCATGACGCCGTCGTCGGCGGCGACCACGAGGATCGCGATGTCCGTCGCCTTGGCACCCCGGGCACGCATGGCGGTGAACGCCTCGTGACCCGGGGTGTCGATGAAGGTGATCAGACGGTGCTCGCCGTTGAGGTCGGTGTCGACCTGGTAGGCGCCGATGTGCTGGGTGATGCCGCCGGCCTCGCCCTCGCGGACGTTGGCCTTGCGGATCGTGTCCAGCAGTCGGGTCTTGCCGTGGTCGACGTGACCCATGACGGTGACCACCGGGGGACGCTGCTCGAGATCCTCCTCGCCGCCCTCGTCCTCGCCGTAGGAGAGGTCGAAGCTGTCGAGCAGCTCGCGGTCCTCGTCCTCCGGGCTGACGACCTGGACGACGTAGTTCATCTCGCCGCCGAGCAGCTCCAGCGTCTCGTCGTTGACCGACTCGGTCGCCGTGACCATCTCGCCGAGGTTGAACAACGCCTGCACCAGGGCTGCCGGGTTGGCGTCGATCTTGTCGGCGAAGTCGACGAGGGAGGCACCACGGGCGAGACGGATCGTCTCACCGTTGCCGCGGGGCAGACGGACGCCGCCGACGGCCGGAGCCTGCATCGATTCGTATTCGGCGCGCTTCGCCCGCTTCGACTTGCGGCCGCGACGCGGCGCTCCGCCGGGACGACCGAACGCACCTGCGGCACCGCCGCGGCCACGACCGCCGCCGCCACCGGGACGGCCGCGGAAACCACCGGGGGGACCCCCGGGAGCACCGGTCGGGGCACCGCCACCGCGGTATCCGCCACCGCCGCCGCCGGGACGACCACCCGGCGCACCGGGACGACCGCGACCCGCGGCACCGCCGGGGCCAGGACGCGCCGCACGAGCGGGCATCGCACCCGGGTTCGGGCGCGGCGGCATGCTGCCGGGACTCGGACGGGGACCGCCCTGGCCGGGCGCGGGACGCGGTCCACCGGGACCGGCCGCGGGCCGTGCACCCGGACGGGGCGCACCGCCGCCGGGCTGCTGGCCCGGCGCCGGGCGGGCGGCGGGACGCGGCGCAGGCGTCGACGAGAACGGGTTGTTGCCGACGCGCGGCGTGCGCGGGCCCGGCTTGGGGCCGGGGCGCGCCGGTCGCGGACCGGGAGCCTGCGGCGGCGCCGGGGTCGCGGCGGCCGCCGGAGCAGCCGGGGTCCGCGGACCCGGGGTCGGGCCGTCGTTCTTCGGCGCCGCGGGGGCCGCGGGTGCGGCGGGTGCCGCCGGGGGCGCGGACGCGGCGGCCGGGGTGGGAGCCGCGGGTGCGGCCGGTGCCGGCGTCGGGGCCGGAGCCGCCGGCTTGGGTGCGCCGGGCTTGGGACCCGGCGTCGCGCCGGGCTTCGGCGCGGTCGACGACGGGGTGCGCGGGGCGGCGCCGCCGCCGTTCCGCGCGGCGCCGTCGGACTTGGCACCTGCGGACGGGAACGACTCCCGCAGACGACGCGCGACGGGGGCCTCCACCGTCGACGACGCCGATTTGACGAACTCGCCCTGCTCGCTCAGTCGAGCCAGGACTTCCTTGCTGGTGACACCGAGTTCTTTGGCCAACTCGTGCACGCGGGCCTTGCCTGCCACTGCTCTCCTCACTGGTGAGGCCGAGCGGGCTGCCCGCTACGGCCTCGGATTACGTCCGAAACGTGCTCATCGTGGGAACTTCACGGTGTGCTCATGTCTTCTGCTACCTGTCCTGTCGTGGGCGGGTTGCCCTCGACCCTCTCCGACCACCGTCGGTGGCCGGTCGTCCCTCGCGGTCTGCGAGCAGCGCGTCGATCTCGTCTCCGAGGACCGACTCGTCCACCCGCACGTCGGGTGTCCGCAACGCGTGGGCGAAGACCCTGCGCCGCACCGCCGACCGCAGACAACCGCGATCGGGATGGAGCCAGGCACCCCGCCCTGCGAGATCCGACGCACGACCGAGTGTGACCGTCGCGGAGACGGACCCGGTGGTCGGATCAGCGGACACCACCGCAGCGAACCGAATGAGTTCGGTGACCGCGGCGCGCTTCCGGCAGCCGACACACGTTCGCACGGGGCCGGAGGTCGTCAGCGCTCTGTCAACCATCGAGCAGTCTACCGCCCGTCGCAAATCCGATGTGTTCGACCGACCTCGGCTCCCCGCGTGTCGTCACCCGCCGGCCGTGGGCCTCGTCGCACCGGACCCGCCGGTCCGCTGCGAACCGCCGTCGGCGTCGTCCGGGGAACGGCCCTCCGCATCCGACCGGATGTCGATGCGCCACCCGGTGAGCCGGGCGGCCAGGCGGGCGTTCTGGCCCTCCTTGCCGATCGCCAGCGACAGCTGGTAGTCGGGGACGACGACCCGCGCGGCCTTGGCGGTGGGGTCGACGACCGTCACCGACACCACCTTCGACGGCGACAGCGCGTTGCCGACGAAGACGGCCGGGTCGGTGGAGTAGTCGATGATGTCGATCTTCTCCCCCGCCAGCTCGCTCATCACGTTGCGGACGCGCTGGCCCATCGGTCCGATGCAGGCACCCTTGGCGTTCAGTCCGGCCACACCGGTGTGCACGGCGATCTTCGACCGGTGCCCGGCCTCGCGGGCGACGGCCACGATCTCGACCGACCCGTCGCCGATCTCGGGGACCTCGAGGGAGAACAGCTTGCGCACGAGGTTGGGGTGGGTACGACTCAGCGTGATCTGCGGCCCGCGGGTGCCGCGGGTGACCCCGACGACGTAGCACTTGATGCGGTCGCCGTGGCGGTACGTCTCGCCGGGGACCTGCTCGGCCGGCGGGAGGACACCCTCGGCGCCGGTCGCCTCGCTGCCGATGCGGACGATGACGAGTCCGCGGGCGTTGGCACGGGAGTCCTGCTGGACGACGCCGCCGACGATCTCGCCCTCGTGGGTGACGTACTCGCCGAAGCTCTTCTCGTTCTCCGCGTCGCGCAGACGCTGGAGGATCACCTGACGGGCGGTGGTGGCGGCGATGCGACCGAACCCCTCGGGGGTGTCGTCCCACTCGCTGATGACGGTGCCGTCCTCGTCGAGCGTCTGGGCCATCACGCGGACCTCGCCGGACTTGCGGTTGACGTCGATACGCGCGTGCGGCGCGAACCCGTCGGTGTGGCGGTAGGCCGTGATCAGAGCCGTCTCGATCGCGGTGATGACGGTGTCGATCGGGATGCCCTTGTCGGCCTCGATCATGCGCAGTGCGCCGATGTCGATGTTCATCGGTTGCCTTCCCGGCGCGCATCCGCGCCGTCGAGTCCACAGAGTTCGAGTTCGGCCGGGCCGGGTGACGAGAAGTCGACCCCGACGACGGCCGCGGTGACGTCGGCGAGGGGCAGCGCGCGGACGTCCCACGTCCCGCGCCGGGCCGGGACGACGACGTCGACGGTGCCGGCGGCCTCGTCGAGCCGTCCCACGCGACCGGCGACCCGCTCGTCCGCCCCGCCCTCGACACGCAGTGTGGCGGTGACCTTCCGTCCCTGCGCACGCCGCCAGTGCCGCGGCGCGGTCAGCGGACGGTCGACGCCGCGTGAGGTCACCTCGAGGGTGTAGCGCAGATCGCCGAGCGGATCGGGGTCTGCACCGTCGAGTGCCGCGGAGAGCTCGCGGCTCAGCTCGGCGAGGTCGTCGAGATCGGTCCCGGCGTCGGAGTCGACCACCACGCGGACGACGGTGGCGTCGCCGCCACCGGACAGCTCGACGCCCTCGAGGTCGAGACCGCGGGCCTCGACGAGGGGCCCGACGACCGTGGCCACGGCATCGCCGACATCCTGCGTCCGGGGGTCACGCGCCGTCCGTGGGGACTGCGAGTCGCGTTCGGTCCGACCGTCGCCCGCCATGACCGGTGCCTCCTCGTCTGCAGTTGTCGCCTCGCCGTGGTGCATGCCTGCCGACCCGGTCACCCGGGTGTCGGGAGGCGATGTGCCCGACGGAGTTTACCCGCTGCGCGACCCTCCTCCGTCCACCCGCGACCGTCCGCCGTGACGCGACGTCCGGACACGCCCGCGGCGACGCGCGTGGGCGGCCGGGCACCTGGCACGATGGTCGACCGTGGCCCTGCGCTCGACGTCCGACGTGACCTCCCTCTCCCCGCCCGTGTCGCCGGTGGTGACCCGACGCCAGGCGCTCGTCCGCGGCGTCACCGTCGTCGGGGTGATCGGGGCCGGTGCCGCGCTCGCAGGGTGCTCGACGTCCTCGGGTCCCGACGCGGCGACCCGCACCGCACAGCAGCTGGCGCCGCTCGCCCGTGCCGCGGGCGAGGACGCCGTCGCGGCTCGCGCGTTGGCCGCGCAGGTCCCGGACCGTTCCGCGGCACTGCGGGTGATCGCCGACGACCGCGACGTCCACGCACGGGCACTGACCGACGAGGTGAGTCGCCTCTCCGCCGACCTGGTCCCGAGCGCGTCACCGACCTCCTCGGCCGCGCCGTCGTCGGCGTCGCCGCCGGTGGTGACCACGGTCGACGGTCTGCGGGGCCGGCTCTCCGGCGCCCGCACCGCCACCGCGGACCTGGCGGTGGCCTCGGACGGCTACCGCGCCGGCCTGCTCGGCTCGATCGCGGCGTCGCTGGCGACGCTCGTGGAGGTGCAGCTCGGATGAGTGCCACCACCGACGCCCTCGGCACCGCCGTCGACACGGAGAACGCCGCGATCTTCGCCTACGGCATCGCTGTCGCCTATGCGGCGACCACCCGACGCGACACCGTCGACGAGTACACCGCCGACCACCGTGCGCGCCGTGACGAGCTCGCCCGGCTCATGTCGTCGGCCGGCGCGACCCCGCCGGAGGCGGCGGTCGGGTACGTCCTGCCCGTGGCCGTCACCGACCCGGTGTCCGCCGTGCGCGCGATGCTCGTCGCGGAGGAGGACTGCACCCGCGCCTACCGGGTGCTGCTGGAGAAGGCCGACACCGACGCGGTCCGGCGCGTCGGGGTCGACGCCCTGGCGGCCGCGGCGGTGCGGGCCGCGCGTTGGCGCCTCGTGCTGCAGGTGTCGCCGTCGACGGTGGCACTCCCCGGCACCACGTCCTGACCCCGGCGGTCTCAGGCGTCGAGGGTCGCGACGAGCTCGCCGACCGGCACCTCGGAGACGTCCCCGGTCGCTCGGTGACGCACCTCGACGAGGCCGTTCGCGTACCCGCGGCCGACGACCACGATCACGGGCACGCCGATGAGCTCGGCGTCCTTGAACTTCACGCCGGGTGAGGCCTTGCGGTCGTCGAGCAGCACGCTGCGTCCCGACGCCTCCAGCGCCGCGGCCACCTGCTGGGCACCGTCCACCAACGCCGTGTCCTTGGCGTTCGCGATGACGACGTGGACGTCGAACGGGGCGATCGCCGCGGGCCAGCTCAGACCCTTGTCGTCGTGGGTCTGTTCGGCGACGACCGCGACCATGCGGGACACCCCGATGCCGTAGGAGCCCTGGATGAGCCGGACCGGCGCACCGTTCTCGCCGAGGACGTCGACCTCGAACGCGTCGGTGTACTTCTGCCCGAGCGCGAAGATGTGGCCGATCTCGATGCCGCGCGCGCTGACGAGCGTGCCCATCCCGTCGGGTGACGCGTCGCCGTCGCGGACCTCGGCGGCCTCGACGGTGCCGTCGGGGGTGAAGTCGCGGCCCGCCACGAGGTCGACGACGTGCTTGCCGGGCTCGTCGGCGCCGGTGATCCACGCGGTCCCGTCGACGACGCGGGGGTCGACGAGGTACCGCACGTCGTTGGCCTGCAGACCGCGCGGGCCGATGTAGCCCTTCACCAGGAACGGGTTCGCGGCGAAGTCGGACTCGTCGAGGAGGTCGACGGTGCCGGGTTCGAACGACGCCTCGAGGCGCTTCATGTCGACCTCCCGGTCCCCCGGGACGCCGATGCCGACGATCTCCGGCGCACCACCCGGCGCGGTGACCTTCACCATGACGTTCTTCAAGGTGTCGGCGGCGGTGACGGTCCGATCGAGCGCGCCGTTGGCCCAGTCGACGAGCGTCGCGATGGTGGGGGTGTTCTCGGTGTCGTGGACGACCGCCTCGGGCAGACCGTCGACGGGGACGCGCCGGCGGCGCCGGGGTCACGACGGCCTCGACGTTGGCGGCGTACCCGGACTCCGGGCAGCGCACGAACGTGTCCTCCCCGACCTCGCTCTCGGCGAGGAACTCCTCCGAGGCGCTGCCGCCCATCGCGCCCGATGTCGCGGCGACGATGACGTACCGCACGCCGAGGCGGGCGAAGATCCGCTGGTAGGCCTCGCGGTGCGCCGCATAGGACGCCTTCGCGCCGGCGTCGTCGAGGTCGAAGCTGTAGGAGTCCTTCATGACGAACTCCCGACCGCGCAGGATGCCGGCACGCGGACGTTCCTCGTCGCGGTACTTCGTCTGGATCTGGTAGAGCGTGACCGGCAGGTCCTTGTAC
>JAQIJH010000026.1:0-53128 GCA_036946345.1 Gordonia paraffinivorans
GTTCGCGGGTCTGCTCGACATCGGTGTCGACGACGTCCTCGCCGCCGTCGACACACTCGACAGGGAGGTGTCCGGTGCAGCGTCGTGACGAGTCCGCCGAGCGGGTCGGGGTGGTCGGGGCCGGGTACGTCGGCACGGCGACGGCCGTGGGACTGTTGCGCTCGGGTCACCGCGTCGTCCTCGTCGACAGCGACCGCGCGAAGGTCGAGGCCCTGCGCGCCGGCGACTGTCCGATCCCCGAACCCGGTGTCGCCGAGGCGTTCGCGACCGCGTCGGCGCACGGAACGGTCGACTTCTCGTCGTCCGTCGACGACCTCGCGACGATCGACGTGGTGCTGGTCTGTGTCCCCACCCCGACGCGCCACGACGGGGCGGCCGACCTCACCGCGGTCACCGACGTGGTCGACCGTCTGGCGGTGGTCCTCCCGTCGGCCGGGGTGATCGTGCTGAAGTCGACGGTCCCGCCCGGCACCACCGCGGCGATGCAGACGCGGGTGGGACACGAGGGACCCGCGGTCGTGTGTGCTCCGGAGTTCCTGCGGCAGGGACACGCTGTCGCCGACGTGGTCCATCCGGACCGCATCGTCGTGGGCGGTGACGACGACGCCGTCGCGCGCGTGGCGCGGCTCTGGGCCGGTGTCGACGCACCCGTCGTCACCACCGATCCGGCCACCGCGGAGCTCGCGAAATACGCGGCGAACACGTTCCTGGCCACCAAGGTCGCGTTCGTGGACGAGTTGGCGGAGGGTCGCGCGGGCGGTCGGTGCCGACGTCGACGACGTCGGGACGGTGATGGGACTCGACCCCCGCATCGGGGGGCGGCACCTGCGCGCGGGTCCGGGCTTCGGTGGGGCGTGTCTGCCGAAAGACGCTGCCGCCCTGTCCCGCATCGCACGGCGCGCCGGTGCGCGGATGACGGTCCTCGACGCCGCCGTCGAGGCGAACCGCGTCCGCGCGGGACGTCTCGCCGATCGGGTGTGCGCGATCGCCGGGGCACCCGTCGACGCCATCACCGTGGCGGTGCTCGGTCTCGCGTTCAAGAGCGGCACCCCGGACCTGACCGCGTCGCCCTCGGTCGCCCTCGCGTCCGCCCTCCAGGAGCGCGGCGCCACGGTGATCGCCCACGACCCGTCCTGCCCGCCGCCCGAGGCAGCGGGTGTCCCCGTGGTGACCACGGTCGACGACGCGTTGCGCCGCGCCGACATCGCGGTGCTCGCGACGGACTGGCCGTGCTACCGCGACCTGTCGTACGACGGGCCCTCGCCCATCACGGTCCTGGACACCCGGCGCCTGCTCGACCGCGAGGAGGCGGCGAGGCGCGGGGTCGCGGTGGTGACGTGACGCACGGGGGAGGGGAGCCCATGGACGAGATCGAGGACTGGACACGGTCGTCGGCGATGGTGACGGTGACCGTCGCGCCGCACCGGGTCGGTCTCATCCGGGCCATGCTGGAGACGTTGCTGCTGCGCGTCGACTTCAGCGTGGAGACGACGTCGGACCTCGTGCTCGCGGTGACCGAGATCTGCGAGCAGATCGTCGAGCGGTCCGACCACCGCCATCCGCTGACGTGTTCGGTGGTGACCGGACCGCACGCCGCGGACGGTGAGATCCGCGGCGTGGTCCAGACGGGGCGGCGTCGGCTCGGGGTGGGGGTCGGGTGGCAGTTGGTGAACGCGTCGGTCGATCACGTGGACGTGACCAGCGCGGACTGTCCCGACGGTCGGGACGTGACGGTGTCGTTCAGCAAGCTGCGCGAGCCTGCCTGACGGGGCTCAGCCGGCAGCGATCTCGTAGATGATCGCGACGACCGCCGCGCCGAACACGACGACGAGCACGGCCACGGCGATGATCGTGGCGACGCCGGTCGTCGACCAGCGATGGCGGGGATCGGGTTCCGGTTCGGAGAGCCCCGAGGTGGTGGCCTCGGCGGGCGGCGTGGAGCCCGGCGTGACGCCCCCGCCGGACTCGAGGTCGGGTGTCTGTTCGGGTTCGGTCATGTGCGAACGGTTACCCGGCGCACCGCGGGCGGAAACCGGGCCCGGGTCAGAGCCTCGTCACACAGGCGTTGCCGCCGTCGGCCTTGGCCTCGTACATCGCCGCGTCGGCGACTCCGACCGCCCGCCACAGCGCATCGGCCGACTCCGGCTCGGCGGCGCACCACGCCGCGCCGACGCTCATGGTCACCTGTGGGCCGCGGTGTCCCGGGGTGACGGTGGGCAGCGCCGAGACCCGGTACCGCAGGTCCCCCGGCACCCCCGCGACGAGCACCGTGAACTCCTCGCCGCCGTGACGGGCCACCGTCGCGCCCGGGCCGAAGTGGTCGAACAGGTGCCGTGCCGCCTCCCCGATGACCGCGTCACCGATCGCGTGCCCGTGGACGTCGTTCACGGTCTTGAACCGGTCGATGTCGGCGATGACCACCGCGACCGCCAGCCCGCGTCGGTGGGCCATCGGGAGCAGCGACGCGAAATTGCGTTCCAGCCCGGCGCGGTTCGCCGCCCCGGTGAGGGAGTCGGTGAACGCGAGTTGTGCGCGCGGGCGCATGTCGCCCCAGAGGGCCCGCACGGCGAGCGGGGCGCCCAGCGCGAGCCACGTGGCGAGGCTGAGGAGGAGGGTGGTGCGGCCACCGGGCGTCGCCGCCGTCGCGACGGCGACCAGACATCCCACCGAGATGGTGATGTGGGCGAGGAACGCCAGGCGTCCGACGAGGAGGCCGGCGAAGGCGCCGACGAAGAGGAAGAGCGAGCAGCCCATCATCGCGAGTGTCTCGTCCGCGACCGATGTCACGCCGACTGCGATGCCGACGTCCGCCGTGATGACGAAGGCGACGGCCCCGCGGCCCTCGAAGGCCGACGGCGTGGTGGCCGACGTCGCGGCGAGGCCCAGTGCGAGGACGACCAGGAACCAGAGCACCCGGGTGGTCGTGACCGTCGTCGCGAGCCCCGAGCCTGCCGCCAACGCCGCCCATCCGGCAAAGCTGACGCAGGCCATCGTGGTGGTGACGCGGACGGGTCCGTCGATGGCGCTGTCGCGGGTCGGGACCCACGTGACCGGCGCAGGCATCCGCCGGATCGCTCCCCACCCAGACGCTGGCATCTCCACTCGACATGCGCGCACGACGGTGCTGCGCATCCTTCATCACAAGTCCGCGATCGCGAACATGTTCACGGTAACAAAGGTGCGGCGGGCGTGCCCTTCCGCCGGGGGCGGCTGAGGCGGCCACGATCGCCGGACCCGGATCAGGTCGCGTAGTTGACTCCGACGCCGATCGCGGCGGCGACGAGGAACGCGAGCAGTACGAGCACCACGGCGGCCGCCAGGACCTTCCCCGTCCTGCCTCCCGGCGGGAACCGTCGCGTCACGTCCGGGTCGGCGTCGTCGCGGACCCAGGACGTGGATTCCGCTGCGGGAGGGGTCGATCCGGGTGCGACACCGCCGCCGGATTCGAGGTCGGGGACTTTCTCGGGCTCGGTCACGAACGCCACGCTACGAGCGGCCCGGGGGCCTGACGAGGCGCCGACGGCCCGGGTGGGCAGGTGCGGCCGAACGGTGACGGACGGGGGTCGGAGGTCTCGTTTCGGTCGCGGACCCCGCACGCGTGCCCGGTGGCGTCGGCGCCGTCTCTGTACGATCAGTCCAGGAACTGCAGGCGAGACATCGGTCGGGAGACATGAACGCAGATCTGGTGGTCCTCACCGACGAATCGGGCGCACCGACGGGTGTCGCCGACCGCACGACCGTCCACACCGAGGACACGCCGCTGCACCTGGCGTTCTCGTGCCTCGTCGTGGACGACGGCGCGATCCTCATGACGCGGCGCGCCCTGACCAAGCGCACGTGGCCCGGGGTGTGGACGAACTCCTTCTGCGGGCACCCCCGGCCCGACGAAGCGACCGACGACGCCGTGCACCGGTACGCACCCCGCGAACTCGGGTTCGGGATCGCCGACCTGCGCTGCGTCCTGCCCGACTTCCGCTACCGCGCCGTCGACGCCAGCGGGATCGTCGAGAACGAGATCTGCCCGGTGTTCACGGCGCGACCCGTCGGCGAGGTGCTGCCGTCCGCCGACGAGGTGGCCGAACACGAGTGGGGCCGACGTCGCCGACGTGTGGGCGGCCGTCGAGCGCGCCCCGTGGGCCTTCAGCCCGTGGTTCGCGTCCCAGGTCTCCCAGCTCTCGCCCGACGACCTGCTCCGACCGGTGGGTGCCGCCGGGGTCTGACCCTCCCCACCGTTCCGGAGCGGTCCCGCCGCGTGGCACCATCGCCGACCGTGGGTGGGACCAGAGGTGTGCGTTCTGCGCTCGTCGCGACGGTGGCGGCACTCGTCCTCGGGACCGCGGCGTGCGGCTCGTCGTCGCCGACGCCTGTGGCCGCCTCCTCATCGCGTGCCCCGTCCTCGTCGACGGCGGTCCCACCGACGGCCCCGGAACTGCCGCGGGGCGGACGCGTGCTCTTCCCGAATCATCGGCTCGTCGCCCTGTACGGCACCGACGACGGGGGCGGTCTCGGTGCACTGGGGGTGGGCACCCCGGACCAGGCCGCTGCGCGGCTCGAACAGCAGGCGGCGGCCTACGTGCGACCCGGGCGACCGGTGCTGCCGGTCATGGAGATGATCGTGACCGTCGCCGATCCCACGCCCGGTCCCGACGGCTGCTACTCGCACCCCATCGCCGAGGGTGACATCGACCGGTACCTCGCCGCCGCGCGCGCACGCCGACAGATGCTGGTCCTCGACGTCCAGCCCGGCCAGTGTCCGTTCCTGCCGCAGGTGCAGCGGTGGCAGCGGTTCCTGACCCAGCCCGACGTCGGACTCGCGCTCGACGCGGAGTGGCGGATGCCGCGAGGCGTCGTGCCCGGCACGCAGATCGGGACGGTGTCGTCGACCGAGGTGAACGGGGTGGTCAGCTGGCTGGCGGACCTCACGCGCCGCGGCGGCCTGCCGCAGAAGCCGGTGGTGCTCCACCAGTTCACCCCCGACATGATCACCGACCGGGCGGGGGTGCTGACACCGCCGGAGCTCGCGCTCATCGCGCACACCGACGGTTTCGGCACCACCGGCACCAAGGTCCGCAAGTACGCCGAGCTCGCGGACCCACGGATGCACCCCGGGTTCAAGGTGTTCTACCGCCAGGACGTGGGCGTGATGACCCCCGCGCAGGTGCTGGCGCTGGCACCCGCGCCGGACTACGTCAGCTACCAATAGCTCCCGGTCCGCGACGTTTCGTCCCCGACGGGGCGGGTATGACATCGCGACGACGTCGACGAGATCACCGGGCGTCACCACTCTGTCGGTACCCGAGCGCGCCGCGAGGCGGGTGAGGAGCGATCCATGCTCAAGGGGAATCTGGTGTCGGTGGCCCTGCCCGACGGCCGACGGTGCGTCTGCACCGTGGTCGCCGTGCGGCACAGCCCGGTCGATTTCGTCGAACTCCAACCGATCGGCGGCGGCGCCCGTATCGCAGCCCCGATGTCCCGGATCACGCAGTCCCGGGTGACGGACCAGGAGAAGGGCGTCGAGCGGGTGATCGCCTCGCTGGTGCTGTCGCCCGCGCGCTGACCCCGGGCGGCTTACCGACGCATTGACACCTGTCCAGATGGGTGTCCCTGATCGACCATGCGGTCGGAACCGCGGGTCGCGATTCTTCGCCCGCACCGTCTCGTGGTCGCGGCGGTTCGCACCCGGCCCGGAGATCCACGGGCCGTGGAGCACCGGACGGTCTGGGCGGGCTGCCGGAACTGGTACCGCGACCGGCACGGACACGACACGCACAACTGGCAGTGGTCAATGGGATCCCACCGTCGGCGGGCGGCACGGTTACGACCCACCGACTACGCCCGTGTGTGACCGTCCCGGTCAGATGGCGTTTCGTCCGGGCCGGTGTGGGTACATCGCACCCGACCAGGAACCCGAGACCGTGGGGAGAGGCGATGTTGCACACCGGAGACGACGGGTCGGATCGGCAGGACGCCGCCCCGGACCTCTACGACGACCATCTCGAGGTGCACACCGCCATCGCGCGGCTGGCGCGCGAACTGCACGGCATCGAGGCACGGGGGCTGAACCCGTCGACCGTCCTGGCCGAGGTCACGCACGCGGCGGTGACGCTGTTGCCCGCGGTCGACCACTCCGGCATCACGCTCGTCAGCCGTCGTCGCGGGGTGAAGAAGCCCTACCTGGAGTCGACGGCCCCGACCGGGCCGGTGCCCGAGCGTCTGGACGCGCTGCAGCACACCCACGACGAGGGCCCGTGCTACGAGGCTGTCTGGGAACACGAGACGATCGAGGTCCCGGACATGCACGCCGAGCGGCGGTGGCCGTCGCTCATCGCGTCGGTCCTCGACGAGTTGCCGGTCCGGTCGTCGCTGTCGATCCAGCTGTACGTCTCCGACCTCGACATGGGGGCACTGAACCTCTACTCCGACCGCCCACATGCCTTCGACGAGGAGACACGCGACCTGGCGCACATCCTCGCCACCCACGCCGCCGTCGCGATCTCCGGGGCCCGACGGTCCACCCAGTTCCACAGCGCGCTCGCCTCGCGCGACATCATCGGGCAGGCCAAGGGCATGTTGATGGAGCGGTTCGACATCGACGCGGTCCGCGCCTTCGACCTCATCCGGAAGCTCTCGCAGAACACCAACACGCGGCTGTCGGAGGTCGCCGAGCGGCTGGTCCACGCCGATCACCCGCCCGTCGTGACCGATCGGGAACAGACCGGGCGTCTGTGACGTAGTTCACCGTAGGGGTGCCGGGGTGACCGCCTCGCAGTGGGTTTACACGTGTGCACCCGCGTCGTATCGTGACAACGAGCGTTGACGACAACAGCAATTGTCACGATCGACGACGACGAGGTCGTCTCACAACGGAGGTGCACGATGACGGTCATCGCGGACAACACGGTCGCGCAGGACGGCACGCAGTCGAACGGCGCGGACGCCGACTCTCGGCTGGACCAGGGACCCCAGGAGGTCTCCGACCGGCTGATCGCCTCCGCTGCGCGCCTCTCGCGCAACGCGATGACCGAGGTCGACTGGGACGCGCCGGTCGACCCGACGAAGTACGGCTGCAGCCCCGAGTGGTGCACCCTCTACGGCACCGACCTGTGGAACAGCCTCGACGAGAAGCAGCAGATCGAGCTGACCAAGCACGAGACCGCGTCGGTCGCCTCGAACGGCATCTGGTTCGAGATGATCCTGCAGGAGATGGTCCTGCGCGATCAGTACCTGGGCGAGTACCACAGCCCCGAGTTCCAGTGGTCGCTCATCGAGATCGCGGACGAGTGCCGTCACTCGCTGATGTTCGCCAAGGGCTCCGAGAAGCTCGTCGGCACCTCGTACCGTCCGTCGAAGCTGGTCGGGGTCCTGGGCCAGGGGTTCAAGCTGCTCGCCCGCAAGGAGGTCGCCTACGCCGGCATCCTCGTCGCCGAGGAGGTCCTCGACGTCCTGCAGCGCGGGTGCATGAACGACGACCGCGTCCTGCCCTTCGTGCGCACGATCAACGAGATCCACGTGCTCGAGGAGTCCCGCCACATGAAGTTCGCGCGCGAGGAGGTGCGCGAGTCGCTGAAGGGTGTGGGCTGGCTGCGTCGTCAGATCAGCGCGCTCATCATCGCGATCGCCGGCTTCGTCATCGTCGGCAGCCTCCACTCGCCGCAGGCCTACGTGAACGCCGGTCTCGACCGCAAGCAGGCCATGGCCGCGCGCAAGAAGAACAGTCACTTCCACTCGATGATGCGCGGCAGCTGCACGCACCTCATGGAGTTCCTCGACAGTGTCGGTCTGCTCACGCGCCCCGCGGCGTACTGGTACCGCCGCGCGCACATCCTCTGATCGCGGCTCGCAGTGGCTTTCGCGATCACCCAGTCGTGCTGTAGCGACGCCGGGTGTGTGTCGGTCTGTCCCGTCGGCTGTATCCACCCGGCACCGGGTGAGCCGGGGTTCGGCACCGCCGACATCCTGCACATCGACCCGGAGAAGTGCATCGACTGCGGCGCGTGCGCAGACGCGTGCCCCGTCGACGCGATCTTCCCGATCGACCGCCTCGGCCCGAAGGACGCGCATTTCGCCGAGGTGAACGCGGCGTACTACCGCGACTCCGAGGTGGACTCCGGCCCGCTGCAGACCCAGTACGCGCGGATCCCCCGGCTGCCTGACGGCCTGCGGATCGCCCTCGTCGGGACCGGGCCGTCCGCCGGATACGCGCTGCGGACCATCCTCAACCGCACGATCGCGTCGGTGACGGTGATCGACAAGCTGCCCACGCCGGGTGGACTCATCCGGTCCGGCGTCGCGCCCGACCATCCGGCGACGAAGAACATCATGCACGGCTTCGACCTGCACCTGCGGGACCCGCGGGTCACCGTGCTCGGCGGGGTCGAGGTCGGCGTCGACATCTCGCCGCAGGACCTGGCCGCGCACTTCGACGCCGTCGTCTACGCGGTCGGCGCGTCCGAGCCCCGCCGTCTCGGGATCCCCGGCGAGGACCTCCACGGCAGCACGTCGGCCACCGAGACCGTCGCCTGGTACAACGGGATCCCCGACGTCGAGAACCCGTTGCGCCCCGGCGTCGTCGGCCGCACGGTGCTCGTGGGCACCGGCAACGTCGCCCTCGACATCGCGCGTCTCTTCCACACCTCGTCGGAGGCGTTGCGCCGCACCGACATCGCCGACCGGTCTCTGCCGTTCTTCGACGACAACGCGACGTCGGAGATCGTGCTGCTGGGTCGGCGCGGACCGGAGACCGCGGCCTACACCAAGGCCGAGTTCGCCGCTCTCACAGCGATGCCCGACGTCGAGGTCATCACGCTCGACGCCGACGACGTCGATCCGGCGCAGTTCTCCGGTCCTCCGCAGCCCGGACGCCGTCGTGTGGTGTTCGTCTTCGGCACCCGACCCGTCGAGGTGGTCGGCGACGGGAACGTCATGACAGCCGTGCGTGTCCGCTCGGGCGACCGCGAGTACGACATCGCGGCCGACAACCTCATCAGCTCCATCGGCTACCGGACGCGGCCCATCCAGGGCCTGCCGTTCGATCCCGACGCCGGCCTCATCCTCAGTCGCGACGGCCGCGTCGTCGACGGTGACGACGTCCTGGCCGGCTCGTACGTCGTGGGGTGGGCGAAGCGCGGGCCGTCCGGCGGCATCGGGGCCAACCGGGCCTGCGCGGAGGACACGGTGTCGGCGGTCATCGACGACATCGCCGACGGCCGGGTGCCGTCGCCGACGCGCCAGGCCGACGAGCTGGAGGCGTTCCTTCGCAAGCGCGGGGTCACCCCGATCCGGCGTCGCGGTATCCGCACCATCGACCGCGTCGAGCGCGAACGCGGTCTCGGTTCCGGCCGGCCGCGAGTGAAGCTCACCAGCACCGAGGAACTCACCGCGACCGCCCGTCGGCGACGTCGTCGGGGCTGATCCGGCTCAGTCGGCGGGACCGCCGGCCGACTGCCGCACGCGGGCCAGCGCGTCGGCCATCTCGCGGAGGCGGTCGCCGGGCAGCGTCGTGCCGAGTCGTCGTGTGAGTTCGTCGCGGAAGGTCGCCTCGGCGGCGGCGAGCACCGCCGCGCCGTCCTGTGTGAGCTCCAGCCAGGTGGCACGTCCGTCGTCGGGGTGGCGGTGACGGTGGAGGTATCCCGCCGCGGCGATCCGATCCACGAGCTTGCTCGCCCCGCCATCGGTGATCAGCAGGGTGACGGCGATGTCGTGGACGCGGGCATGGTCGTGAGCCGCAACGACACGCATCGGTTCGAACCAGCTCAGCGGGAGGTCGTGGTCCTCGCGCAACCGCCCGTCGACGGCGTTCCACAGCAGGATCTGCGCGCGGACGAGGTGATCGAAGAACTCGTCCGCGACGTCGTCGTCGTACATCACACCCCTGGTCACCCGTCTGCCTGGTCGGTCAGTCCGAAGCGGCTTGCGTGAGGCGATTCGTCCCACCGTCGGATTTGGTTTCCACGGAAAGCATATGATGGGCCAGAGTCGTGAGGGAGGGGGCCTGGATGCGATCACCGCTATACCGGGTGACCCCGGCGCACGGCTCAGCTCGGTCGCGACCATGACGGCCGACGACACCCGCAGCCGACTCGAGGCCGACGATCAGATGAGCACCTGGTCCGACCTCCTGCACCCGCGGTTCTCCCCGATCCACCGTCTGTCCGACGGTGCCGCCGCGGCCGTCGCGGTGCAGGTCACCGGACCGCCCGGTACGGCGATCGCACAGCCCCACGCCCTGGTGCACGCCGCACGGCAGATGGGTCTCGAGCGCGTCGTCGACGCCACCCGGCTCGCGGCCGCCCGCACCCTCGGCCCATGTGCGGAGGCGTCCGACCTCCCGCTGCTCGTGACGATCGACCTGCTCTCGACGATCGCCGCCACCCACGACGACTCCGCCGAGACGGCGGCCGTGTCGGTCCGACCGCAGGATCTCCTGAACCGACCGCATCGCACCATCGCCGCGGTCCACGCCGCCCGTCGCGCCGGGCGCGCGGTGTGGGTCGACGGCCTCGGCGTCGACGACGCCGCGGTGACGCTGCTGGCGCTGATCGAACCCGACGTGGTGATCGTCGACCGACAGGTGATGCAGATCGGGTCGTCGCGTCGGCTCGGCACGTTCGTCCACGCGCTCTCCGCCCACGTCCAGCAGACGTCGACGATCGTCGTCGCCGACGGCGTCGACTCGCCCCGACACCGGCAGGTGGCACAGACCCTGGGTGCCACCCACGGCATGGGGGCGATGTTCCCGACCGTCGAGCACCCCCGGATGGTGACGGGTCCGCGGGCGCCGCTGTCGATCACCGCTCGGGCTCAGGCCGATGCGACGGAACCGACCACGCCGTACTCGATCTGTGAGGGTTCGCACCGCGCGCGCCGGGGGCAGCAAGCGCCTGCTGATCGAGATGAGCAAGGCGCTCGAGGCGCAGGCCGCGGCGAGCGGCGGCGCGGTCGTCGTCCTCGGCACGTTCCAGCACGCTCGTCACTTCACCGTCGCGACGGCGCTGCGATGGGACCGCCTCGCGCAGACCACCGCTCTGGCAGGTGTCTACGGCGTCGGCGTCCGCCCCATGGCCGACGGTGCCGTGGTGCACGCAGCGCTCGACCCCGACGACCCGCTGGCCGACGAGTGGAACGTGGCCGTGCTGTCGCCGCACTTCTCGGCCTTGCTCGCCGCCCGCGACCGGCACGACAGCGTCGACGACCTCGACCGCACCTTCGACTTCGTGCAGACCTACGACCGGCCGACGGTCACCCGGGCGATCCACTCCATCCTCGACAGGTTCTCGTCGGACTGACCCGTCCGGAGAGGCGATCCGCACGTCCGGCGGATCGATAGCCTCGGGGGATGGACTTCTCCCCGTCGCCGCGCGCCACCGACCTCGTCGATGCCGTGTCCGAGTTCGTCGCCCGCGAGATCGATCCCATCGAGGACGGGTACCACCGGGAGCTCGCGGGACTCCGTGCGAACGGCGGCGACCCGTGGACTCCGCTCCCGGTCCTGGCCGAGCTGCGGGACAAGGCGCGCGCCGAGGGCCTGTGGAATCTGTTCCTGCCGGCCGGCCACGAGGGTCCGTGGGCGCAGCGGTACGGGACCCGCGGGGGAGCCGGGCTGAGCAACGTCGACTACGCACCCGTGGCCGAGGTGATGGGGAGATCGGCCATGGCGCCGTACGCCTTCAACTGCAATGCGCCGGACACCGGCAACGCCGAGGTGCTGCTGAAGTACGGGTCCGCCGACCAGCAGGAGCAGTGGCTGGCACCGCTTCTCGCGGGCGACATCCGCAGCGCGTTCTGCATGACCGAGCCCGGTGTGGCGTCGTCCGACGCGACCAACATGGAGTTGACGGCCGTCCGCGACGGCGGCGACTGGGTGCTGAACGGCCGCAAGTGGTGGTCCACCGGCGTCGGTCACCCCGACTGCCGGATCCTGATCGTCATGGCGGTCACCGCCCCCGACGCCGACCGGCACCACCGTCATTCGATGATCCTCGTCCCGCGGGACGCCGCCGGCGTCACGGTCGAGCGTCTGCTGGACACCATGGGCTTCCAGGACGAGCCGTACGGCCACGGCGAGGTGAGTTTCACCGACGTCCGTGTGCCCGCCGAGAACGTGATCGCGGGCGCCGGGAAGGCGTTCGAGATCGCGCAGGGGCGTCTGGGTCCCGGGCGCGTCCACCACTGCATGCGGCTGATCGGGCTCGCCGAGAGGTCACTCGAGCTGGCGATCCGCCGCGGCCTGGACCGGACCGCGTTCGGCAAGCGGTTGATCGATCTCGGCGGCAACCGTGAGCGGCTCGCGTGGGCGCGCATCCAGATCGACTCGGCACGGCTGCTGGTGCTGCACGCCGCGTGGAAGCTCGACGAGGGCGGACCGATGAACGCGCTGTCGGAGGTGTCGCAGATCAAGGTCGCGGTGCCGACGACGGCCCAGCAGGTCATCGACATGGCCATGCAGATCCACGGCGGCGGTGGTCTCAGCAGCGACACCCCGCTGGCCGCGGCGTGGACCGCGGCACGTGCGATCCGCCTGGCCGACGGTCCCGACGAGGTGCACCTCGGCATGGTCGCCCGCCTCGAGCTCGGCAGGCACCGCCAGGAGCAGCGCTGACGGCCTGTCGGTGACGACATCGTCAGAGTTGGGCGCGTGCGATGATGACTCGATGACCAGGGGTGACCGGTGACCGCCGACGGTGTGGCGAGTCGTTCCGAGCGTCGCAAACAGCAGACCCGCCAGGCGCTGATCCGGGCGGCGCAGCAATTCCTCGCCGAGGGGCGCACCGCGGTGTCGGTCCTCGACATCACCACCGTCGCCGACGTCGGGACGGGATCGTTCTACAACCACTTCGCGACGAAAGAGGAACTGTTCGACACCGCGGTGATGGCCGTCGTCGACATCCACGGCGCGGTGATGGACGGCCTCACCGCCGACATCGACGACCCCGCCGTGGCCTTCACCCAGAGCTTCCGGTTGACCGGTCGACTCCACCGGCAGTTCCCCGAACTGAGCAGGGTGATCGTGAACAGGGGGCTGGGGATGCTCACCGCCGACGAGGGCCTGCTGCCACGAGCTCGTCGTGACGTCGGGGCGGCCGTCGAGGCGGGACGCTTCGTCGTCACCGACCTCGACCTCGCGCTGACGGTGGTCTCCGGCGCCACCCTCGCGCTGGCGAAGCTGCTGCTCGACGAACCCGATCGCGACGACGCCGCGGCGACCGACACCGTCACCGCGCATGTGCTGCGTGCGCTCGGGGTCGCCGAGGAGGAGGTCGCCGCGTTGATCGCGCTGCCCCTGCCGACGGCGACGGTGTCGGTGACCGGCCTCGGGACCGGTCAGAACGCGTAGCGCACACGCATCCACGGCGTGGTCGCCGCGATGAGGTCGCACAGGTCGTCGACACCGCGCCGCTTGACGTCGTTGCGGTAGCGGACGTTGGTCATGCCGTTCTGTGATCGCTTGGGCTGCTGAGCATCCGGTCTCCACAGCACGTCCTCGGCCTTCGGGTGCCAGCCGAGGTTGACCTCGTGCAGCTGCTCGTTGTGGGTGAGGAAGATGACCTCGGCGGCGGCCTGCTCACGGAACGCCGCGCCGGTGCCGTCGGCGACCTGCAGGAGCAGCTCCCGCCAGTCCTCGAGCCACCCGTCGCGGATGACGACCGGGGAGAGGTTCAGGTGCACCTCGTATCCGGCGGCCACGAAGTCGTCGATCGCGGCGATGCGGTCGGCGATGGGCGTGGTGCGGATGTCGAGCAGGCGGGAGTCGCGGTCGGGCATGAGCGAGAACCGGACGCGGGTGCGCCCTCGCGGGTCGAGGTCGAGGAGCGAGCGGTTCACGAACTTGGTGGCGAACGACGCCTTGGCCGTGGGCATCTCGGCGAACGCGCGGACGAGGTCGGTGACGTTGTCGCTGACGAGTGCGTCGACCGAGCAGTCGTTGTTCTCGCCGATGTCGTAGACCCAGGAATGCGGGTCGCACTGGTTCGGCTCCGGCTTGGTCCCCTGTCGCGCGACGTGACGCCGCAGGTACCCGACGATGTGCTCGATGTTGGTGAAGACGGTGATCGGGTTGGCGTACCCCTTTCGGCGCGGCACGTAGCAATAGGCGCACGCCAGGGCGCACCCGTTCGCGGTGGACGGGGCGACGAAGTCGGTGGACCGGCCGTTCGGCCGCGCCGACAGCGACTTCTTCTCACCGACGACGAGGTTCTCGATCTTGGTGCGGACCCATCGGTCGGCGCTGCCGGCGTTGCCGTGCAGCTCGGGGATGTTCCAGTGCGACGCGACCTCGACGACGTCGGCGTCGGGGAAACGCGCCCGCACCTGCTGCCCTCGGGGGCTCTCGAGTGCGCCGGGTTCGGCCCAGAGGGTGCGGACGTCGAGCAGATCGGTGACGACGGGACGGGCTGTCACGGGTGTGCCGGGCATCCGCCCGTTGTACCGCGTGCCACCGACAGGCCCCGGCGACGTTCGTCGGGGACGGGTTCAGCCGAGGCGTCCCGGTCGGCGGTGCCAGGCGGTGCGGTCCCCGCCGGACCCCTTCGCCGCGTACATCGCGAAGTCGGCGTCACGGAGGACGTCGTCGATGGAGCGGTGGTCGTCGACCGGGACCGCGACCGCGCCGATGCTCGCGGTGATGTGGACGGCGCGACCCTCGAGACCGATGGTGCCGCGCAGCGCGCTGTGCAGCGCGCGGGCCACGTCCTCGACGTCGTCGGCGGACCCCCGGAGGACGGCGACGAACTCGTCTCCACCCACCCGACCGAGGACGCCGCCGGTCGGGACCACCGAGGCGAGCCGGGCCGAGACGTGGGTGAGCAGGTCGTCGCCGACACTGTGCCCCAGGGAGTCGTTGATCGCCTTGAGGGAGTCCAGATCGAGGTAGAGGACCCCGAGATCCCAGTCTCGGCGCGGGTCCCGCACGGCTGCCGCGAGCTCCTCGACGATGTGCTGCCGGTTCGGCAGACCGGTCAGCGAGTCGTGCCGGGCCTAGTACCGCAGCCGAGCCTCCGCCTCGTGGTCCGCGGTGACGTCGGCGAAGGACGAGATGACGAGCTGGGTGTGGTCGACCCCGACGAGCGTCGTCGTCCCGCGGATGACCACCACCGACCCGTCGGACCGGGTGATCTCGAGGGCGAAGCTCGCCGGCTCCCCGGACTGCT
This sequence comes from Gordonia paraffinivorans, assembly GCA_036946345.1. Classification (GTDB taxonomy): domain Bacteria; phylum Actinomycetota; class Actinomycetes; order Mycobacteriales; family Mycobacteriaceae; genus Williamsia_A; species Williamsia_A paraffinivorans_A. Next base: position 15,147 of record JAQIJH010000026.1, read on the forward strand.
GCGCCCTGCGGTGGGGGAGCTGGGCGGGGGTGATCATCCTGCCGTCGGTGCGGTGGACCAGACCCCGCTCGAGCAGATCCGCCGGCAGGTCGGTGCCGACGGCCTCGCCGGCGTCGACGCCGAGGATGCTCGCGGCCGCGGGGTTCATCGACCGCACGTACCCACGGCGGTCCTGCACCACCACCCCGTCGACGAGGCTGTCGACGATCTCGGCGAGGCGACGTTCCGCGACACGCGCCGACTCCTCCGCCGACGACTGGCCGGTCAGGTCGCGGATGACCGTGAGGATCGCCGGCCGACCGTCCCAGGTCGTCGGCACCGACCGCCCTTCCACCGTGCGGACCCGGCCGTCGCGCCGGACCACCCGGGTGACGACCGTGGCCACCGAGGGGTCGTCCGCGACGATCGCGGCGAGCCGCTCCTCGTACCCGGGGCGCGAGTCGACGTGGAGGTACTCGTCGATGCGATGGCCGACGATGTCGTCCGGGGAGTCCTCGCCGAGGATCGCCGCGCCGGCGGGGTTGGCGAAGAGGATCCACTCGCCGTCGTGGACGGTCAGCCCGTCGGGAGAGGACTGGACGAGTCGACGGAACGCGGCATCCGGCGTTGCCGTCTCTGGTTCGTCGTGGTCCATGCTGTCGGTCCGCTCTCGCCCCGCGGGCCCGGCGCCGCGATCGGTGTGATGGAGATTACCCGCCGGTAGGGTCGGCCTCGCGCCCCGGACCCCCGTACAGGACGCGTGGCCGGGCCGACGTTCGACGTGTTGTCGCAACGTCACTGCAACGTGGCGGTCCTACTGTCACTGCGCACACGACATACCGCGCACATCCGACGCGGGTCGCCCGAGCACAGGAGTGACACGGTGTCCGTCGACGAACCGATCCGCACCCGACCGACGGCCGCGGCCGGTCCCGACGACTACCTGGAGAAGCGACAGCTCAAGGGCGGCACGGCCGGGTGGTTGCTGCTCGCGGGCCTGGGTGTCAGCTACGTCGTCTCCGGTGACTACTCGGGGTGGAACTTCGGCCTCGCGGAGGGCGGCTTCGGGGGCCTGGCGATCGCCGCGGTGCTCATCGCGGCGATGTACGTGTGCCTCGTCCTCGGCATGGCCGAGCTGTCGTCGGCGCTGCCCGCCGCCGGCGGTGGCTACACCTTCGCGCGTCGCGCGTTGGGCCCGTGGGGCGGGTTCGCCACCGGGACCGCGATCCTCATCGAGTACTCCATCGCGCCGGCCGCGATCGCGACGTTCATCGGTGCGTACGTCGAGTCGCTGAACCTCTTCGGGATCACCGACGGCTGGTGGGTGTACCTCGCCGTCTACGCGATCTTCATCGCCATCCACCTGACCGGTGCGGGCGAGGCGCTCAAGGTCATGTTCGTGATCACCGGCATCGCGCTGGTCGGGCTGGTCGTCTTCGCGGTCAGCGCCGTCGGACAGTTCGACCTGGGCAACCTCACCGACATCGTGCCGACCGACGCCGCGGGGGCGTCGGAGTTCCTGCCGTTCGGCTACATCGGGATCTGGGCGGCGATCCCGTTCGCGATCTGGTTCTTCCTCGCCGTGGAGGGTGTGCCCCTCGCGGCGGAGGAGACCGCGAACCCCGAGCGCAACGTGCCGCGCGGGATCATCGCGGCGATGGGCGTCCTCGTCGTCACCTGTGTCGCGGTGCTCATCCTGACCACCGGTTCCGGTGGGGCGGATGCGATGTCGGAGTCGGGCAACCCGCTCGTCGAGGCGCTCGGCGGGTCGTCGATGGCCACGGTCGTCAACTACATCGGTCTCGCCGGCCTCGTCGCCAGCTTCTTCTCGATCATCTACGCCTACTCGCGTCAGCTGTTCGCGCTGTCCCGCGCGGGCTATCTCCCGACGGTGCTGTCGGTGACCAACTCCCGCAAGACTCCGACGCTCGCGCTGATCGTCCCGGGTGTCGTCGGGTTCCTGCTGTCGCTGACCGGCGAGGGGGCGCTGCTGCTCAACATGGCCGTGTTCGGTGCTGCTCTCAGTTATCTGTTGATCATGGTGAGCCACATCGTCCTGCGGCGTCGCGAGCCGGACATGCCGCGGCCCTACCGCACGCCGGGCGGTGTCGCGACGACCGGTTTCGCACTGGTGGTCGCGGTCGTCGCGGTGATCGCGACATTCCTCGTCGACACCGTCGCCGCGCTGTGCTGCCTGGGTGTGTTCGCCGTGTTCATGGCGTACTTCGCCCTCTACAGCCGGACCCGCCTCGTCGCCGCCTCGCCCGACGAGGAGTTCGCCGCGCTCGCCCGCGCGGAGGAGGACCTGCGGTGAGGTTCTCCCAGACGCTGGCCGGTACGACCTACGAGTTCGACGGTCTCGTCGACCTCATGGCGAAGGCCACCCCGAAACGGTCCGGGGACGAACTCGCAGGGTGCGCCGCCGAGTCCGACGCGGAACGTGCCGCCGCCGCATGGCAACTCGCCGACGTCGAGCTGTCGACCTTCCTCGACGAGCTCCTCGTCCCCTACGAGACCGACGAGGTCACGCGGCTCATCGTCGACGGCCACGACCGCGCTGCGTTCGAACCCGTCTCGCACCTCACCGTCGGCGGCTTCCGTGACTGGTTGCTCGAGACGTCCACGCGGCCCGACGCCGCCGCCCGCTTGTCCGCGGTCGCACCCGGGCTGACGCCGGAGATGGTCGCCGCGACGTCGAAGATCATGCGCAACCAGGACCTCGTCCTCGTCGCGAAGGCGTGCTCGGTGGTCTCGGCGTTCCGCACCACCGTCGGACTTCCGGGCCGCATCGCGACGCGTCTGCAACCGAACCACCCGACCGACGATCCCCGCGGGATCGCTGCGGCCACCCTGGACGGCCTGCTGATGGGGTGCGGTGACGCGGTGATCGGGATCAACCCGGCCACCGACTCGCCCGAGGCGACGTCGGACCTGTTGTACCTGCTCGACGACATCCGCCAGCGGTTCGCGATCCCGATGCAGTCGTGCGTGCTGTCGCACGTCACCACCACCGTCGAACTGATCGAGAAGGGTGTCCCCGTCGACCTGGTGTTCCAGTCGATCGCCGGGACCGAGGGCGCCAACAAGGGGTTCGGCGTCGACCTGTCGATCCTGCTGGAGGCCAACGAGGCCGGGCGCTCCCTGGGGCGCGGCACGGTCGGCGACAACGTGATGTACCTCGAGACCGGGCAGGGGTCGGCGCTGTCGGCCGACGCGCACATCGGCACCGGTGGGAAGCCCGTCGACCAGCAGACGCTGGAGACCCGCGCCTACGCCGTCGCCCGCGCGCTGGACCCGTTGCTGATCAACACCGTCGTCGGCTTCATCGGTCCGGAGTACCTCTACGACGGCAAGCAGATCATCCGTGCCGGCCTCGAGGACCACTTCTGCGGCAAATTGCTCGGGCTGCCCATGGGTGTCGACGTCTGCTACACCAACCACGCCGAGGCCGACCAGGACGACATGGACACGCTCCTCACCCTTCTCGGGGTCGCGGGCGCGGCGTTCGTCATCGCGGTGCCCGGTGCCGACGACATCATGCTCGGCTACCAGAGCCTGTCGTTCCACGACGCGCTCTACGTGCGGCAGGCGCTCGACCTGCGTCCGGCGCCGGAGTTCGAGGCGTGGTTGGCCGGTCTCGGCATGGCCGACAAGGACGGTCGCATCCTGCCTGTCGACGTGGGCACGTCGCCGCTGCGGTCGTTGACGGTGGCGAAGTGACCGAACCACGCGTGACGACGACCGGCGCGAGCGACGCCTGGGCGGACCTGCGGCTCACCACGCAGGCACGGATCGGGCTCGGTCGAGCGGGCAATTCGCTGCCGTCGCAGCGGGTCCTGGAGTTCCGGGCGGCACATGCGGCCGCGCGGGACGCCGTCCACGACCCGCTCGACGTCGAGTCGTTCGTCGCGACGATCGCCGGGTGCGGGCTGGGGGACCCGGTCGCGGTCACCAGCAAGGCCTCCTCGCGGGGCGAGTACCTCCGCCGCCCCGACCTCGGACGTGTCCCCGACGACCTGTCGTCGGTGCCGTCGGCGTCCGCCGACATCGGGATCGTGCTTGCCGACGGGTTGTCGCCGCGAGCGCTCGTCGACCACGCCGAGGGCCTCGTAGTCGCACTGAAGGACGCCCTGTCCGAACGGTTCTCGATCGCACCGCCCGTCGTGGCCACACAGGCGCGGGTAGCGCTCGGCGACCACATCGCGGAGGCGCTCGGTGTGCAGACGGTGATCGTGGTGATCGGCGAGCGACCGGGGCTGTCGGTGGCGGACAGCCTGGGGATCTACCTGACCCACCGGGCCCGCCCGGGGTGCAGCGACGCCGACCGGAACTGCATCTCCAACATCCACTCGCCCGACGGGCAGAGCTACCAGACCGCAGCGCGCATCACGGCGTCACTCGTCGACGGTGCACGACGACTCGGACGCTCGGGTGTGTCGCTGAAGGACACCTCGCGCGCCGAGATCACCGCCGCGACAGCACCGGTGATCGACTCGGCCTGATCACTCCTCGCGACCGCGGGACTGCCGCAGCACCCTCGCCCGCTCGACGAACTGCTCGTCCTTCTCGTGGTTCTTCTCGGCGGCGGTGGTGTCCCGCGGCGGCAGCTGCACGTGCTCCTCGGCGGGGAGTCCGGCCTGCAGCTCGCGGGCGCGTTCGAGCTCGGAGTCGAACTCGGCGCCGAACAGCAACGCCAGGTTGGTGATCCACAGCCACAGCAGGAATACGACGACGCCGGCGAGTGCGCCGTAGGTCTTGTTGTAGCTCGCGAAGTTCGCGACGTAGAGGGCGAACAGCGCCGACGCGACCACCCACACGACGATCGCGAGCAGGGCCCCGGCGCTGATCCATCGGAACGTCGGCTGCCGGACATTCGGTGTGGCCCAGTACAGGATCGCCACGATGGTCACGACGAAGACCAGGATCACCGGCCACCGCGCGATGTTCCACACGAGCAGCGCGGTGTCGCCGAGTCCGATCCGGTCACCGATGGACCGCGCGATCGGACCGCTCACGGCCAGCATGAACGCGACCGCCGCGGTCATCAGCACGGCCACGAGGGTGACGAGGAGCATCGTGGGCCGCAGCTTCCAGATGGGCCGTCCCTCCTCGATCTCGTACATCCGGTTGAGGGCCCGCCCGAACGCGCCGACGTACCCCGACGCCGACCACAGGGCACCGAGAACGCCGACCACGAGGGCGAATCCGGCACTCGGTGCGTCGACCAGCTGCTGCACCGGGTCCCGCAACGTGTCGACCACCGACGCCGACCCCAGGTCGCCGATCACGTCGAGGACGGCGTCCATCGTCTTCTGCCCCTGCCCGAACACGCCCAGCAGAGACACCAGCGCGACCAGCGCCGGGAACAGCGACAGCACCGCGTAGTAGGTGAGACTCGCCGCGATGTCCGTGCACTGGTCCCGCGAGAACTCGCGGGCGGTCTTGCGGAGGGTGAAGACCACCGAGGGTTTCGTCAGGTCGGAAGGGGAGTCGGGCTTGCGCGGATCGTCGGGGTCAGCGGTCACGGCACCGGGACTTCCCCGGCGTCGTGAGGTCGAAACAACCAGGCCGACGATGAAACTCTGCACTCAGCGGGCCGGCATGGACGTAGGAGCGCTGGTGTGGCGCTCCGTGCAGACTTTCGTCGCCTCGACCGATCAGAGCGTGAGCCGGCAGGCCTGTCCGACGTCGAGGACGCGGAGGGCGCGTCCCTGCCCGAGCCAGAGTGCGCACGACAGTGTGAGATCGGTGATCTCCTCGTCGCTCATCGCCTCGTGCAGGCGACCCCAGAACTCGTCGTCCTCGCGGAGCCCCACATGGTCACGAGCGAACCGTGACGCGAACTCGGCGGCGAGGCGTTCGACGTCGGAGTAGCCGTCCCAGGTCGGCCAGTCGACGACGTGGTCGTAGAACGACTCGTCCAGACCGACCGCGTCGCCATCCGTCGTGCGGGTGTTCCGGCAGACCTCGCACTCGTTGTCGTGGGCGATCACCATGCGGGCGATCTCGCGCACCCGCGGCGCCAGACGACCCTGGCGGTACACGGCGTCGGCGTACCCACCGAGTGCGCCGCCGATGGTCGGGGACAGGCCCATCCACCCGATCAGGTCGTCGGGTGCGAAGTCGCCGATCCGCGCCATACCGGCACGGTAGCACCGCGATGAGAACGTGTTCTCGTTCTAGCCCGCGGGCACCGCGCCCTTCGCCGCCTCCACCCGGGCCAGCTCGTCCAGCACGATCGCGACGATCTGGTCGGTTGTCGACACCCGTCGTGTCGACCGACACCTCGGGGTTCTCCGGGGGTTCGTACGGGGCGTCGACGCCGGTCAGTCCCGTCAGCTCACCCGCCCGCGCGCGGGCGTAGAGGCCCTTCGGGTCCCTGCGCTCGCACTCGGCGAGCGGGGTGGTGACGGCCACCTCGACGAACGGCAGGTCGGCGGCGTCGTTCAGGGCGCGTGCGACCGCGCGGTCCGATCGCAGCGGCGACACCAGCGAGGCGATCGCGACGACGCCGGCGTCGGCGAGCAGTCGGGTGAGGTGCCCGACGCGCCGGATGTTCTCCGCGCGGTCACCGGCCGAGAAGCCGAGGTCGTCGGACAGTCCGTGACGCACGTTGTCCCCGTCGAGGAGATAGGCGGTCCGCCCGGACTCCACCAGCGCGCGCTCCAGCGCCACGGCCACCGTCGACTTCCCGGAGGCCGGCAGGCCGGTCAGCCAGACGGTGGCGCCACGCTGGCCGGTGCTGGCCCACCGGTGCCCGCGGTCGAGTGCCGACGGGTGCCACACGATGTCGTTGCGGGTCTGTGCGCCGGGCACCACCTCGCGGGCGCGGTCGATGACACCGGCGGCGACGGTGTCGTTCGTCGACTCGTCGATGAGGATGAAGGCGCCGGCCTCCCGATCGGTCGTGTACGGGTCGGCCACGACCACCGAGCTGGTGCGGATGGTCACCGAACCGATGTCGTTGAGCGCCAATTCGACCGGGGAGTCCTGGATCTCGAGGGTCTCCGGGTCGAGACGGTCGCCGATCGTCTGCACCGTGGCGCGGACGGTCGACGTCGAGTGCTTGAGTGCGAGTCGGTCCCCGGCGCGCAGGGGCGTCTCGCGGAACCAGCAGACGGTGGCGTCGAGTTCGCGGGCCGACACCGGGCGGTGCGCGTCCTGGCCGTCGGCGACGAGCACGTCACCGCGACCCACGTCGATGTCGTCGGCGAGTTCCACCGACACCGACAGAGGCGCGACGGCGACGGGTCGGTCGGGGTCGAGGGTGTCGACGGCGGTGACGGTGCTGCGCGAACCGGAGGGGAGGACGACCACGGCGTCGCCGGCCTGCAGCGTGCCCGCCGACAGTCGGCCGGTGTAGCGACGCCGCTCGCCCGGCACCGGCCGCGACACCCATTGGACGGGCAGTCGCAGGTGATCACTGCGCGCCGCGGGTGCGGAGAGGTCGATGGTCTCGAGTCGCTCGAGGAGCGAGGGCCCGTCGTACCACGGGGTGCGCGTCGAGCGGTGCACGACGTTGTCGCCGTCGCGCGCGACCATCGGGATGACCGTGATCTCCACACCGCCCAGACGTTCTGCCAGCGTGCGGAGTTCGCTCTCCACCTCCGCGAAGCGGGTGGCGTCGAAGTCGACCAGGTCGATCTTGTTGACGGCCGCGACCAGGTGCGGCACCCCGAGCAGGGGTGGCGATGCGTGCGTGGCGACGAGTCTGTCGCAGGACGCCCGCGCTCGCGTCGACGAGCAGCACCGCGACGTCGGCCGTGGACGCGCCGGTGAACATGTTGCGCGTGTACCGCTCGTGTCCGGGTGTGTCGGCGAGGATGTAGCTGCGCGACTCGGTCGAGAAGAACGGTAGGCGACGTCGATCGTGATGCCCTGCTCCTGCTCGGCGCGCAGGCCGTCGGAGAGCGCGGCGAGGTCGGGGACACCGTCGCGGCGGACGGCATCGAGATGATCGAGGGGCAGGCTGTCGGTGTCGTACATGAGACGCCCGATGAGCGTGCTCTTCCCGTCGTCGACCGAGCCGGCCGTCGCCAGGCGCAGCAGTTCGCGTCGTGCTGCCATCAGAAGTACCCCTCCCGCTTGCGGTCTTCCATCGCCGCCGCCGACGTCCGGTCGTCGGCGCGGGTCTCGCCACGCTCGGACACCGTGGCGGCGGAGATCTCGGCGATCACCGACTCGATGTCGGCGGCGTCCGACCGGACCGCGCCGGTGATGGTCAGGTCGCCGACCGTGCGATAGCGGACCGTCTCGACGCGTGCGGTCTCACCATCACGGGGTTCGGTGAACCGCGATGTGGCGAGCAGGATCCCGTCCCGTTCGAAGACCTCGCGCTGGTGTGCGAAGTAGATCGAGGGCAGCTCGAGCCCCTCGAGCGCGATGTAGCGCCACACGTCGACCTCGGTCCAGTTGCTGAGCGGGAACACCCGCACCTGCTCGCCGCGCCGGATGCGACCGTTGTAGAGCGACCACGGTTCGGGACGCTGTGCCCGCGGGTCCCACTGCCCGAACTCGTCGCGGAAGCTGAGCACCCGCTCCTTGGCGCGGGCGCGCTCCTCGTCACGCCGGGCCCCACCGAACGCCGCGTCGAATCGACCGGACTCCAACGCGTCCAGCAGCGTTCGCGTCTGGAGTCGGTTGCGCGAGCCGGACGGCCCGCCGACCTCGGTGACGCGGCCGGCGTCGATGGAGTCCTGGACCGACGCGACGATCAACTGGTGGCCCGCGCCGGACACCCGCCGGTCACGGAACTCGATCACCTCGTCGAAGTTGTGTCCGGTGTCGACGTGCAGCACGGGGAACGGCATCGGTGCGGGGCGGAAAGCCTTCTCGGCCAAGCGCAGCAGGACGATGGAGTCCTTGCCCGCGGAGAACAGGAGCACCGGTCGCTCCAGTTCGGCGACGACCTCGCGGATGATGTGGACGGCCTCGGCCTCCAGGATCCGCAGTTCGTCGACGTGGCGATCGGGTGGCGCCGCGGCGGTCATGGCTACTCCTCGGCAGCGGGATGGGTGTCCGTCAAGCCAACACCGTGCCGACGCCGCGGTACGCACCGGAGCGGAGTTGAGATCACCGCGAGCAGAAGTCTGGCGGGTCAGGCGGGTGTCGGGCCCGCGATCTCCGCGTCGATGAGCTGGCGCGCCACGTCGATGACGCGCGTGTTGGTGTCCTGCGAGAGCCGGCTGAGCAGAGCGAACGCGGCCAGCGCGTCGATGTGGAACCGTTCCATCACCATGCCCTTGGCCTGCGCGATGACGTCGCGGCTCGCCAACGCGTCGGCGTACTGGGCGCCGCGGACCGCCGACGCCCACGCCGCGGTGGCATGCGCGGCGAAGATCGACGCGATCTCCTCGACGTCGGCGGAGAAGCCGTTCGGCGGTGTGGCGAACAGGGTCAACGATCCGAAGGAGTCGGTGGCGGTGAATAGCCGCAGCGACAGGATCGACCGGAACGGGATCGCGGCCTGCGCGACGGGTGTGTAGTGCGGCCAGCGCGTCTCGGTGAGCAGGTCGTCGACGCGGACCACGGGCTGATCCCAGATCGCGGCCAGGCAGGGTCCCTGCCCGGTGCGGTTCTGGATCTCGCTGTGCAGCTCGGCCAGTTCGCCGGTCGAGGCCTCGCTCACCAGGGTGCGCTTGCGGCCGGCGATGGAGATGCTGGCCTCCTCGGCGCCGTCGATGTTGTGCACCGCCCCGGCGACCAGGTCGTCGAGGACGGCGGACAGCTCACGAGGTCCTCCGGCAGCCAGACGGCGGGCCATGTCGGCGATGGCGACGTGCACGTCGAGGCGGGCGTCGGGGGCGCGGGTGTCCGGCTCCACGGTCATCGGTTCCATGTGCTGTTCCTTCCCACGGCGACACGCCCTCGACGGTGACTGTGCGCGCACCGCGGGTGTCGGACAAGCGGAGCCGGACAACCGGTACACGGTCGTGGTCGAGGTCACGGATCGGTCACGGGACCCACCGATCAGCAGACGGTCGTCTGGACACCTGTCCACTATGGACGCGTGCACACCTCGATTCCGGGCGTGATCGACGACGTGTCCGCGGGATGGCTGTCGACGGCGCTGTCCCGTCCTGACCGACCGGTCGCGGTCGACACCGTCGAGTCCGCAGTCGTCGGCACCGGGCAGACCGGATCGACCTACCGCCTCGACGTGACCTACGGCGACGATGCCGAGCACGGGTTGCCGTCGTCGTTCGCGGTGACGCTGCCGTCCGTCGATCCCGACGTCCGGGAGAGGGTGGCGCTGGGCTACCGATCCGAGCACACCTTCTACACGCGGGTCGCGGACACCGTGGCCGTCCCCGTCCCGCGGTGTCACCACATCGACATCGCGCGCGACGGTGCGGACTTCGTCCTGCTGATGGACGATCTCGCGCCCGCCGAGCAGGGCGACCAGATCCGCGGGTGCACCCGCGACGAGGCCGTGCTCGCGGCGCAGGCGCTGGCCGGTCTCCACGGTCCCCGATGGTGCGATCCGGCGTGGGATGCGTTGCCGGGCATCGTCCTCGGGCGGCCGGACCGCGACGGGGCACAGGGCCTGGCCGACGTCGTCGGTATCGCGGTGGACACCACGGTCGACCGCCTCGGTGACCGTCTCGACGACGCCGACGTGGTCACGCTCCGCGCGGTGACGCCGGCGATCGCCCCGTGGCTGCTCGCGGAGCCGTCCCGGTTCAGCGTCCTGCACGGCGACTACCGCCTCGACAACCTCATGTTCACCCCCGACCGGTCGTCGGTGACGGTGGTCGACTGGCAGACCCTCGCCGTGGGGTTGCCAGCACGCGATCTCGCGTACTTCGTCGCGACGTCGGTGGAGCCCGACGCACGCGCCGACATCGAGGACGACGCGGTGCGCGCCTACCACGACGGTCTGCTCCGTCACGGCGTCGTCGACCACAGCCTGGAGGAGTGCCGCCGCGACCACCGGCTCGCGATGCTGCAGATCCCGGTGATCACGACCCTCGGCTTCGCGTTCTCCGCGGCCACCGACCGCGGGGACGAGATGGCCGCCGCGATGCTCACCCGCGGGTGCGCGGCGATCCGTGACCACGGCACCCTCGACCTGGTCGCCGCGCTCACGTGACCGTCGTCCGCCCGGAGCTCGGCTGCTATCTGCTGGCCGGACAACCGGACTCGAGCCGCGACATCCTGGACGAGGCACGGACCGCCGAGCGTCTCGGGTTCGGACCCGCAAGGAGGCGATCGCCCTCGCCGGCGCCGCGGTCGCGGTGACCGACCGCATCACGATCGCGACCGCGGCGACCAACCACAACACCCGGCACCTGATGGTGACCGCCGGGGCGACGCGCACGCTGCGGGACCTGTCCGACGGTCGGTTCGTCCTCGGGCTCGGGCGCGGGATCCCCGTGCTGCAGAACATGTACGGGCTCCCGCCGATCACCACGGCCGGACTCGATGACGCCGCCGGCCTGCTGCGGCGGCTCTTCCGCGGCGAGGCGATCGTCGGCCACGACGGCCCTGCGGGCAGCTGGCCGGTGCTGCACCTCGACGCGACCCTCGACGAGCACCTGCCGTTGGCGCTGGTCGCCTTCGGGCCGCAGACCCTCGCACTGGGCGGCCGGTGCTTCGACGAGGTGGTGCTGCACACCTACTTCACGCCGGAGACGACGCGGCGCGCGGTGCGGACGGTGAAGCGGGCCGCGGAACAGGCCGGACGCGACCCGGCCTCGGTGCGGGTGTGGTCGTGCCTGGCCACCGTCGGCGATCACCTGCCCGAGGCGACGCGACTGCGCAAGACCGTCGGTCGCCTCGGCACCTACCTCCAGGGCTACGGCGACCTGCTGGTGCGCACCAACGGCTGGGATCCTGCGGTGCTGCAGCGGTTCCTGTCCGACCCCGTCGTCTCCTCGGTCCCCGGCCTCGACATCGCCGCCACCGCCGATCAGCTCGAGCACGCGGCCGAATTGCTCCCCGACGAGTGGCTCGCGAACGCAGCCACGGGGACCGCGGAGCAGTGCGTCGCGGCCATCCGGGGGCAGCTCGACCTCGGGTGCGACGCCGTCATCCTGCACGGCTCGACGCCGACCGAGCTCGTGCCGATCGTCGAGAGGTGGGAAACGCCCACCGACCAAGCACTCGCTTGTGTAACCTGCGTCACAGTCGACAGGAGGGCAGTCCGATGGGCTACGCAGTGCTGAACCGCGAACAACTGGCGCTGGTGTGCAGCGTGTGGAGTGTCGTCGGCGCGCGTGGGCGCGTCGGCGTCAGATCAGGGTCGACCAGTACGACCAGAACCGCACCGCGATCATCGCCACCACCACCGCGTAGACCACGATCAGCAGCGGCCGGAGCCACCCGGCCGCCTCGATCAGTGAGCGCCGTCCGAGCGCCGTCGCGGCGAGCTGCGCAGCGGTCACGAACAACAGCGGCGTGACCACCCAGACCACCATGCAATACGGGCAGAGCGCCCCGATCCGGTACAGGCTCTGCGTGATCAGGTAGCCGATGAAGACGAGGCCGACGCCGGTGCCTGCCGTCAGTCCGAGCCAGAACCACCCCGGGAGCGCCACGCGGGCGACGGCGAGCAGCCCGGCGACGATGGCGACGGAGAACGCCGCGATGCCGATGATCGGGTTGGGGAAGCCGAAGAACGCCGCCTGATCCGTCGTCATCACCGACCCGCACGAGATGATCGGGTTGATGCTGCAGCTCGGCCGGTAGCCGGGGTCGGTGAAGAGCTTGAACCGCTCGATGGTGAGCGTCGCCGCCGCGACGAGCCCGATCACTCCGGTGATCAGCACGATCCAGGACGCGACCGCCCCGGGGACGGGCGGGCCGACGTCGTCCGGGTCTGTCCGGTCGTCGGCGCGGTCGTCGAGCTGTGTCGTCACGAGAACAGGGTAGGTGGCGGAACAAGGCGATGGCTGCGCGTGCTGCACCGTCACATGACCGATCGTGAACCCCGGGTGGCCCTCGTCGTCGGCGCCACCGGCATCTCCGGACAGGCCCTCTGCTCGCAGCTCGTCGCCGACGGGTGGACCACGTACGGCCTCTCGCGCCACGACGACCTCCCCGTCGACGGGGTGACGCCCGTCGCCGCGGACCTGCTGGACCCCGACCAGCTGGGCGAGGCCCTGCGTGACGTCGCGCCCGAGGTCGTGTTCCTCGTCGCCTGGATGAAGCAGGACACCGAGAAGGAGAACATCCAGGTCAACAGCCGCCTGCTGCGCAACGTCTTCGCCGCGCTCGAGCCGGCCGGGTCGGTGCGACACGTCGCGCTGATGACCGGACTCAAGCACTACCTCGGCCCGTTCGAGGACTACGGCACCGCGGTGACGGCCGAGACGCCGTTCCACGAGTCGGAGCCGCGCCTGGACAACGACAACTTCTACTACGCGCAGGAGGACGAGGTCTTCGCGGCCGCCGAGCGGATGGGGTTCACGTGGAGCGTCCACCGGGCGCACACGATCGTCGGTTTCGCTGTCGGCAACGCCATGAACATGGCACTGACGCTGTCGGTGTACGCGACTCTCTGTCGAGAGCATGATCGCCCGTTCGTGTTCCCGGGCTCGGAGACCCAGTGGAACGGCATCACCGACGTCACCGATGTCGGTCTACTCGCCGAGCAGATGATCTGGGCCGCCACCCACCCCGAGGGCGAGAACGAGCCCTTCAACATCGCCGACGGCGACGTGTTCCGGTGGCGGTGGCTGTGGCCGCAGATCGCCGAGCACTTCGGTGTCGAGCCCGTCGGGTTCGACGGCGAGCCGAAGCCGCTGGACGACCGCATGGGCGACGCCCCCGACGAGTGGCGCGTGATCGCGGAGAAGTACGACCTCGTCGAGCCCGACGTGTCCAGGCTGGCGTCGTGGTGGCACACCGACAGCGACCTCGGCCGCGACATCGAGTGCCTCACCGACATGACCAAGAGCCGCCAGGCCGGGTTCCTCGGGTTCCGCTCGACCCCGCAGAGCTTCGCCGACGCGATCGCCCGCTACCGCGAGGCGCGCATCATCCCCTGATCACCCGGCCGACGTCGCGCCCGCGCCTACCATCGGTGGTCTGCGGTCGAGAAGTCCGCTCGGCGTCGACGAGAGGCATCGACCATCCCCAGCATCTCCTCCTGGCTCCGCGGTCGTCGGCGTCTGCTGATCGTCGTCGCGGTGGTCGTCGTGCTCGTCGCGGTGATCGCGTCCGTCGTCGCGACGAGTGGTTCCGACAGCCCGCGGGTCACCGAGCGTGCGATGACGATCGCGGGCGTGCCCGAGGGGTCGACACAGGTGTCGCTGGACGCCTCGCTGTTCCTGCCGGCCAGCACGCCGGCGCCGGCCGTGGTGCTGGCCCACGGGTTCGGCGGGTCCAAGGACGACGTCGCCTCGCAGGCGCGATCGCTGGCGGCCGAGGGGTTCGTGGTCGTCACCTACTCGGCGCGGGGGTTCGGTGCATCGGGCGGGCTGATCCACCTGGACAGTCCCGACTACGAGGTCGCCGACGCACGCCGCGTCATCGACCGCCTCGCGGCCATGTCCGAGGTCGAGAAGGACGGTCCCGGTGATCCGCGGGTCGGCGTCGGTGGCGCGTCATACGGCGGCGCGCTGGCATTGCTCACGGCCGGCTACGACCGCCGTGTCGACGCGGTCGCCGCCGACATCACGTGGAATGACCTGTCCCAGGCCCTCTTCCCGACAGCGGGCGGCGCGACCAGCGGTGTCTTCAAGCAGGCGTGGGCCGGTCAGTTGTTCTCGGAGGCGGCGCGCCAGGCCACACCGGACGGGTGCGGGAAGTTCGCCCCCGACGTCTGCGCGGCCTACCAGGCGTCGGCCGCGGCCGGTGAACCCACCGCGGCCCTGCGCACGCTGATGCAGGCGTCGAGTCCGTCGACGATCCTGAACCGCATCACGGTGCCGACCCTCCTCAGCCAGGGCCAGCAGGACTCGCTGTTCCCGATCGATCAGGCCGTCCGCAACGCCGCCGGGATCCGCGCCCCGGTGCGCATGCTCTGGCGGTCCGGCGGCCACGATCAGCCCGGCGGGGACCCCACCGCCGACGCGCGGAGCTGGTTCACCCAGGTCCTGCGGGAACGCCGCACGCCGAGTTCGGGTTTCAGCGCGACCGTTCCCGACGGCTCGATCTCGACAGAGACGGGACGGTCGGTGCCGCGACAGCTCTCGGGCGACTCGCTCGCCTCCGTGCAGCAGACGCGCCAGGTCCCGATGCTCGGACCGCCGCAGGTGCTCGACGCACCGGCGGGCGGGACGCCGTCGGCGATCACCGCCGTCCCCGGGATCGGCAGTCTGCTGTCGACGGCGGCGTCGGTCACCGGGGGCGCGGCTCTGTCGGCCATCCCGGGCCAGGCGGGCGGGTTCGCATCGGCGCCCATGGACTCCGACACCCTCGTCGGCGGGTCGTCGACGGTCCGGCTCCGGGTCACCCCGCGGTCGACCACCGACGCGCTGCTGTTCGTCTCCCTCGTCGACGTCGCACCCGACGGGCAGCGCACCCAGCCCTCGGGCCTGGTGACGCCGGTCCGGCTGACCGGTCTCACGCCGGGACAGGCCACCACGGTCACCGTGCCGCTGCCGACGGTGGTCCGGACGGTCGCCGCCGGTCACCGTGTCGCCGTGCAGGTCTCGACCACCGACCTCGGCTATCGCCTGCCGACGGACGCACGCAGTTACACCGTCGGCCTCGACTCCCCGGTCCTGACGCTCACCACGCTGCGCGGTCGCGCGGCCTCGGCGCCGTTCCCGTGGGGGTGGCCGGTCGCCGGTGTCGTGGCGATCCTGCTGCTCGTCGCGGGGATCGTCCTGGCGGGGTGGCGTCGCCGGAAGGTCGCAACCGACACCGTCACCGACGACGTGCCGCCCATCGTCGTCGAGGACCTCGTCAAGGAGTACGGCGACTCCTACCGGGCCGTCGACGGCGTCACCTTCAGCGTCGAGCGTGGGCAGGTCGTCGGCCTGCTCGGCCCGAACGGGGCCGGCAAGACCACCGTGCTCCGGATGATGGTCGGGTTGATCCGTCCCACCGCCGGGTCCATCCGGTTGTTCGGCGAGACCGTCGGACCAGGGTCGGACAACCTGGCTCGCGTCGGCGCGTTCATCGAGGGTCCCGGGCTGCTGCCACACCTCTCCGGTCGCGAGAACCTTGATCTCTTCTGGGCCGCGACCGGTCGCCCACGTGCCGAGGCCGACGTCGAGACCGCCCTGGAGATCGCGGGTCTCGGGGCGTCGGTCGACCGGAAGGTCCGCAAGTACAGCCAGGGCATGCGGCAGCGGCTCGCCATCGCGCAGGCGATGCTCGGACTCCCGGAGCTGCTGATCCTCGACGAGCCGACGAACGGTCTGGACCCGCCGCAGATCGCCGAGATGCGGGAGGTCATGCGGCGCTACGCCGCGACGGGCCGCACGGTCATCGTGTCGAGTCACCTGTTGTCCGAGGTGGAGCAGACCTGCAGCCACGTCGTGGTGATGCACAAGGGCCGGCTCGTGACTGCCGGGTCGGTGTCCGAGCTCGCGGGTGCGGCCACGTCGACGCTTGCAGTCGCCGATGTGGATGCAGCGCAACGTGTCCTGAGCGACGCGGGTGTCGAGTCGACCGTCGTCGAATCCCGACGTCACCTCGAAGAGGCGTTCCTCGACCTCATCGGAGAGGAGTCACGATGACCGCCGACGAGACCACGACGACGGCCGCGACCCGCAAGGGTGTGCACGACCGGCTCGACGCGCTCGGGGCCGTGACGCCCGTCGAGGTGCGTCCGCGCCGCACCCTGCGACTTCGGGTCGAGACGGTTCGGCAGCTGCGACGTCGCCGGACACAGGTGGCCGCAGCGCTTCTCGTCCTGCTGCCGCCCATCATCGCGATCGCGTTCTCGCTGAGCTCGGACGACCCGTCGTCGCCGGGTGGCTCGGACTCGGGTGGTGGTGGCCGGCAGACGTCGGCGCTGTACTCGCTGGCGACGGCCGGTGGCGCGAACTTCGCGCTGTTCACCGAGTTCGCCGCCGGGTCGTTCCTGCTGACCGTGCTCGTCGCGCTGTTCTGTGGGGACACGGTCGCGAGCGAGGCCGGCTGGTCGTCGCTGCGGTATCTGCTGGTGATCCCGGTCCGGCGCTCACATCTGTTGCGGCAGAAGCTCGTCGTCGGTCTGGCCTCGAGCGCGGTGGTGTTGATCCTGCTGCCGGTGTGGGCCTACGTCGTGGGTGGGTTGTTCTTCGGCTGGGGGCCGGCGCGGTCCCCGCTCGGCGGGGAGTTCACGAGTGTCGAGACGCTTCAGCGGCTCGCGATCGTGGTGGGGTACACGCTCGTCCAGTCACTCGTCGTGGCCGGGTTCGCGTTCCTGCTCAGCGTCGTCACCGACGCCCCGCTGGGTGCGGTGGGTGGCGCGACGATGCTGGTGATCCTGTCGAACATCCTCGACTCGATCTCCGCGCTCGACCCGTACCGCCAGTTCCTGCCCACCCACTACCAGTTCGCCTGGCTGGACGCGCTCGGCCCGACGGTGGTGTGGGAGGACATGGCCCGCGGCGTGGGGATCTCGCTGATCTACGCGGCGATCCTCTTCGGGGCGTCGTGGTGGTGGTTCGACCGCAAGGACATCGTCAGCTAGGTCAGGCGTGCCTGCTCCCCACCTCAGAGTATGGCGGCACCCCGGTCTTGCGGCAAGACACCGTCGGTGGTCCAGACTGCTCCGCGCGCATGTCGTTCGAGCGATGGGGAGACCACATGACGACCACACCACCGACGCCGTTCGAGGCCCACGAGTCCGGGGCGTACCTGCACGGGACCCGGGCGGATCTCGGCGTTGGCGACCTGCTGATCCCGGGGCACGGATCCAATTTCCGCGCGCAGCCGCTGCGCCACGTCTACATGACCCAGACGCTCGACGCGGCCGCGTGGGGTGCGGAACTGGCCAAGGGCGACGGTCCACCGCGGATCTATCTCGTCGAACCGCAGGGTCCCGTGGAGGACGATCCGAACGTC
This sequence comes from Gordonia paraffinivorans, assembly GCA_036946345.1. Classification (GTDB taxonomy): domain Bacteria; phylum Actinomycetota; class Actinomycetes; order Mycobacteriales; family Mycobacteriaceae; genus Williamsia_A; species Williamsia_A paraffinivorans_A. Next base: position 33,075 of record JAQIJH010000026.1, read on the forward strand.
ACCGACAAGAAGCTGCCCGGCAACCCGACGCGGTCGTTCCGCACCCTCGACCCGGTGCGGGTCGTCGGCGAACTCACCGACTGGACCGGGCACACGCCGGAGCAGATCGACGCCATGAAGGCCGGGCTCGCGGGCCTTCGTGCACGCGGACTCGACGTGATCATCGACTGATCAGACGAGGAAGCCCCGGTCGCATCTCTGCGGCCGGGGCCTCATCTGCTGTGTCTCAACCAACACATCTGTGGACTGCTGTCCTGTCGGGGTGGCGGGATTCGAACCCACGACCTCCTCGTCCCGAACGAGGCACGCTACCAAGCTGCGCCACACCCCGCGGTCGTCCTCGCGGACGGCCTCGCACAGACTACCGCCCGAACCGTCGTCGGACTAAATCGCCTGCGCCGTCGCTCGCGGCTCAGCCGCGACGCGTCTCCGCCAGGGGCGGCACCGACTGCTCCTCGTCGTACTCGGCATCGCCGTGCGACACGGGCGTGAGGGTCAGCAGGGTGGCCTCCGGTCGGCAGCAGAACCGCGCCGGCGCGTAGGGCGACGTGCCGAGACCGGCGCTGACGTGCAGCTTCATCGACGCGCCCCAGCTCGACGGACCCTTCACGCGGGATCGGTCGATGTGGCAGTTCGTCACCAGCGCACCGACGAACGGCAGGCACAGCTGTCCGCCGTGGGTGTGACCGGCCATGACGAGGTCGTAGCCGTCGTCGGCGAACTGGTCGAGCACGCGCGGCTCGGGGGAGTGCGTCAGCCCGAGGCGCAGATGCGCGAGCGGGTTGGGCCGACCGGCGACGGTCTCGTAGCGATCGCGCCCGATGTGCGGGTCGTCGACACCGGCGGCCGCGACACGGACGCCGGCGACCTCGAGCTCACGCACGGTGTGGGTCGCGTCGAGCCAGCCGCGTTCGGTGAACGCCGCCCGCAGGTCCTGCCAGGGGAGCGGCGCGCCGTGGCTGCGCTTGTGGTCTGTCTTGAAGTACTTCATCGGGTTCTTCGGCGTCGGACCGAAGTAGTCGTTGGAGCCGAAGACGAACAGGCCCGGCCGCGACAGCAGCCCACCGAGGGACTGGATGACCGCGGGCACGGCCTGCGGATGCGCGAGGTTGTCGCCGGTGTTGACGACCAGATCGGGTTCGAGAGCTTCCAGCTCGGAGATCCACGCCTGCTTGAGTCGCTGGCCCGGGAGCATGTGGATGTCGCTGATGTGCAGGACCCGCAGCGTGCTCGACCCCGGTTCGAGGACGTTCATCGTCTGATGTCGGAGCACGAACGCGTTGCGCTCGATGAGCGTCGCGTAGGCGAGACCCGCGGCCGCGGCACCGGCGGTGACCGCTGCGGTCTGCTGAATGCGGGTGAGTCGTTCCGGCGAGGCCCCGACAGCCCGCCGCAGAGGATCGAACGCGTCCATCTGGCCAGGATAGCGACCCTCCTCCGTCCTGCGACGCGTTCGCCCACCGTCGTGGGTCGGTGCGGCGACAGGGCGGGCCAATCGGCTCGACACGGCCACTACCGTTGGCGGCATGGCCGATGCACCCCTCAAACAACGAATCCGCGCCGATCTCACCGCGTCGATGAAGGCCCGGGACACCGCGACGACGGCGACCCTGCGGATGCTGGTCGCGGCGATCGGGGCCGAGGAGGTGTCGGGGTCGACGGCCACGGAACTCACCGACGAGCAGGTCCTCGCCGTGCTGATGCGCGAGACGAAGAAGCGCGGGGAGTCGGCCGCGATCTACGACGAGAACGGGCGCGGCGAGCTGGCCGAGGCCGAGCGCGCCGAGGCCGCGATCATCGAGCGCTACCTGCCCGCGCCACTCGACGACGCCGGGCTGCAGGCTCTGGTGGCCGAGGCCGTCGACCAGGTCGCCGGCGACCTCGGCGAGAAGCCCGGTATGCGTCAGATGGGCCAGGTCATGGGCATCGCCAAGGGCAAGGCCGCGGGCAGGGCCGACGGCAAGCGTCTGTCCGACGCGGTCCGCGCCGCGCTGAGCTGACGCCGGTCGTCAGCCGCCGGGGATGACGATCGGCCCGATGCCGGGGATCTGGATCGTCGTGGGCGGCAGACGCGGTCCGGGGTCGGGTCGGGCCACCTGGCCCTGCCCGTTGCTCACGTAGATCGTCACCGTGCTGCCCGGGATCGCCGTCCCCGACGGCGCCGTCCCCACGACGGTGCCCTGGGATTCGGCGCTGGTCGTCGTCTCCTGATCGACCTTGAAGCCGTTGTCCTGCAGTCGCTCGGTGGCCGCGTCGGCGGTGAGCCCGACGACGTTCGGCACCCGGCCCTGGTTGCTGCCGTCCACGTAGCGCGGATCGGTCGGCGGGAGCTGCGTCGGACCGAACTTGTTCGCCACGGGCAGCATCGCGTTGTACCAGGTGCGGGCGGGTTCGAGACCGCCGTAGAGGTCACCGCCGTAGCACTGGCGCAGCGGCGAGGAGCAGATGTCCTCGGGGCTGGTGGAGTCGCCGTAGATGTAGCTCGCGCCCGCGAGGTTGTTCGTGAACCCCAGGAACGCCGACGAGCGGTGTGCCTCGGTGGTACCCGTCTTCGCCGAGACCGGCAGGCTCCAGCCGGCCGACCGCGCCGACCCGGCGGACGTACCGCCGCCCTGGTCGTCCTTGGAGAGTGCGTTGGCGAGCGAGTTCGCCAGACCCTCCGGGACGACCTGTTCGCACGCGGGCGGGGTGAAGGCGACCTGCGTGGTCTCCGGCTCACCGTTGGACCCGATCACGGTGTTGCCGTAGCGGTCCCGCTTCTTCTGGGTGATCGAGGCGATCGGGTTCGGCGGGCACCACACACCGCCCGACGCGAGGGTGGCGGCGACGTTGGCCAGCTCCAGGGGGTTGACCGCGTTCGGTCCCAGTGTGAAAGAGCCGAAGTTCCCCTGCTTGACGTAGTCGGCGAGACTCAGGTTGCCCTGACCGGAGGTGCCGGGTTGCGCGTAGGAGCGCATACCGAGCTTGACGGCCATGTCGACGGCCGACGGGACGCCGACCTGCTGCAGAAGCTTGACGAACGCGGTGTTCGGCGACTGTGCGAGCGCATTGGTGATCGACATGGTCCGCGGGTAGCGGCCGTCGTTCTTCACGCAGTAGGTGTTGACCGGGCACCCGTTCGCGCCACCCGAAGAGCCCATGCCCTTGGCCTGGTAGGTGGTCGGCACGTCGAGGGTTGCCGACGTCCCCAAGCCCTTCTCCATCGCCGCTGCGACGGTGAAGATCTTGAAGATCGAACCGGCGCCGTCGCCGACCATCGAGTACGGCTGCGGCTGGACCGTCTGGTCGCGGTTGGCGTCGAGGCCGTAGTCACGGCTCGATGTCATCGCGAGCAGGTCGTGGGAGTTCTTGCCCGGCTTGATGACGTTCATGACGTCGGCGATGCCGGTGAGATCCGGAGCGGCGACGGCCTGCACGGCCGACTTCGTCGCCTGCTGCACCTGCGGGTCCAGAGTGGTGCGGATGGTGTACCCGCCGCGCAACACCGCGTCGCGGCTGATCCCGTTCTCCGCGAGGAACTGCAGCGCGTAGTCGCAGAAGAACCCACTGTCACCCGACGAGATGCAGCCCTGCGGCAACGATCGCGGCTGGGGCAGCACGCCAAGCGGCTGGGCCTTGTCGGCCTCGAACTCCGCGGCGCGAGCCGGGAAGTTCTGCTTCATGGTCTCCAGCACCAGGTTCCGACGATCGGTGACACCGGAGGGGTTGGTGTAGGGGTTGAGTGCCGAACTCGACTGCACCATGCCGGCGAGCATCGCCGACTCGGCGACGGTGAGGTCCTTGGCGGGCTTGCCGAAGTACGTCTGTGCCGCCGCCTCGATCCCGTACGCGCCGTTGCCGAACGGGACGATGTTCAGGTAGCGGGTGACGATCTCCTTCTTCGCCTCCTGCTTGGCCGCGGCGCGATCGATGTTCTTGTCGCGCATGGCCTGATCGGTCAGCGTCTGCTCGAGCGTGAGCGCCATGCGGGCCTCGCGGAGCTTGCGCGCCGGGGTGGTCGCGGTGGCGGCCTCGCGGTCGGCCTCACTGCGTGCGAGCACCAGCAGTTGGTAGTTCTTCACGTACTGCTGGTCCAGGGTCGACGCGCCCTGCTGCACCTCGCCGGACGACGAGTTCTTCAGGAAGGCGCGGATGGTGCCCTTCCAGTCGACGCCGTCGTGCTCGAGGAAGCGACGGTCCTCGATGGAGATGATCGCGCGGATCATGTCCGGCGAGATGTCGTCGTAGGCGACCTGCTGGCGGCGCTGGTCGTACAGGTACGCGATGGGCCGCCCCGTGGAGTCGGTCATGGTGGTGACCTCGGGGACGGTCCCGTCGAGCAGCTCCGACGACGAGTTCTCGACCGTCGTGGCGGCCTTGGTGGTGAGCAGCCCCAGCCCGCCGGCGAGCGGGAAGATCAGCGCGGCGACGAGCACGCCGGCGAGCACACAGCAGCCGAGGAGCACCCACAGCGCACGGGACCGCTCGGGGCGGCGGGTGGCATCGGACACGAGGCACAGGATACGGGTCGCAGATGAGAGACCCCGTCGACGCGGCGATCACGGCCGCGCGGCACGGCCGTCTCGATCCGGGTTGCACGGCGGTCCCATTTCCGGACTTGACGCTAGCGGACGCCAATACCTAGATTGATGTACCGAATGTGACTCACGTAACACTTGCCGGCGAAAGTGACGCACGATCACCGGCAACGTGTTCGACCACCGCAGACAGGGGTTCGATGATGGCCAACGCGGCAGTTACCACCGGAGAAGCGGAAGCACGGTTGGCGTGGGTGTCGCAGGCGCGATGCCGCGGAGGCAACCCCGACGAACTGTTCGTGCGCGGTGCCGCGCAGCGCAAGGCCGCCACCATCTGCCGCCACTGCCCCGTCCAGCTGGAGTGTGGCGCCGATGCCCTCGACAACCGCGTCGAGTTCGGTGTCTGGGGCGGCATGACCGAGCGTCAGCGCCGCGCGCTGCTGCGCCAGCACCCCGAGGTCACCTCGTGGGGCGAGTTCTTCGAGCTGCAGCGCCGACGTCACGCCGACGCCGTCTGACCTCTCGGGTCTAGTCCGCGACGATCTGCTCGACGACCGCCTTCAGGGCGGTCATGTCGGCCACCTCGAACGGCAGCGACGGCACCCCGACGATCGGCACCCCCGGGTGCGACGACGTGAACCGCTGCAGCAGCTGCAGTTCCCGACGGCCGGTCGTGGTCCGCTCGGCGTGGATGGACAGCACCGCGCGGGCCAGCGGATCTGTCGCCGTCTCCAGCGCCGACCGCGCGGCGTCCGCGCTGATCGACGTCAGGTTCGGGTGCGTCCGGTTCAGGATCAGGCCGGCCAGCGGCATCGACTCCTCCGACAGCCGCTCGACGAAGAACGCGGCCTCCCGCAGCGCATCGGGTTCGGCCGAGGCGACCACCACGAACTGCGTGCCGGGCCGCTTGAGCAGGTTGTAGGTCGTCGTCGCACGGTCCTGGAAGCCGCCGAACATCGCGTCGAGGGACTGGACGAAGGTCGACACGTCGCGCAGGGTGTCGCCGCCGACGATCGTCGAGACGCCGCGCATCGCCAGGCTGACGACGCCGGTGACCACACGGCCGACGCCACGGCCACCGCCCAGGAGCACCTTCATCAATCGGCCGCTGAGGAACGACCCGAGTCGTGCGGGGGCGTCGAGGAAGTCGAGCGCGTTCCGGGACGGCGGGGGTGTCGACGACGATGAGATCCCACTTGTCGAGGGCGATCAGTTGGCCCAGCTTCTCCATCGCCATGTACTCCTGCGTTCCGGAGAACGACGTGGCGACCGTTTGGTAGAAGGGGTTGTTCATGATCGCCTCGGCGCGATCGGGTGAGGAGTACTGCGTCACCATCTCGTCGAAGGTGCGTCGCATGTCGAGCATCATCGCGTCGAGCGAGCCGGACCCCTCGATCGTCACCGGCTGCGGCGTGTTCGTCAGCTCGGTCATCCCCAGGGACTGGGCGAGTCGCCGCGCGGGGTCGATGGTGAGCACGACGACGCGACGGCCCTGCTCGGCCGCGTGCACGGCCATGGCCGCGGCGGTGGTCGTCTTCCCGACGCCGCCGGCGCCGCAACACACGACGACACGCGTCGTGGGGTCGGCGAGGACGGTACCCATGCGGAGCTTCCGGGTTGCCATGTCATGCACCTGCCTGCCGCAGCAGTGCTGCGATCTCGTAGACGCGACCGAGGTCCACACCGTCGTCGAACGAAGGGATCTCGACCGCCGCGATGTCGATCTCGTCGAGCTGGGCCTTCGCGACCTGCTGGGCCTGCACCCGGCTGGCGTGCTCGATCGACTCGGTGAGCAGGCCCTGGAGGTCGGCGTCGGTGAGGGTCAGCCCTGACGACGTCAGTGCGTCGGCGAGCGCGGGGCCGTCGACGTCGCCCTCGGCCACGGGGTCGATCTGGTCCGCGGTGAGGTGCGGCGGCTCCACGCGGTTGACGATCAACGCCCCGACCGGCAGGTCCTTGCCGCGCAGCTCGGCCACGGCCTCGACCGTCTCCTGGATCGGCATGGCCTCGAGCAGCGTCACGAGATGCACGACGGTGTTCTCCGAGTGCAGCAGCTGCGCGACACCGTCGCTCTGGTTGCGGATGGGGCCGGTCTTGGTGAGGTCACGCATCGCGGTGGTGACGTCGAGGAAGTTGCCGATCCGGCCGGTCGGCGGAGCGTCGACCACGACGGCGTCGTAGACAGGGCGACCCCGGTCGTCGACGCGGATGACGCATTCCTTCACCTTCCCGGTGATGAGGACGTCGCGGAGGCCGGGGGCGACGGTGGTCACGAAGTCGATCGCGCCGATGCGGCGCATCGCCCGACCGGCGAAACCCAGGTTGTAGAACATGTCGAGGTACTCGAGCAGCGCGTGCTCGATGTCGATGGCGAGACCGTGGACCTGACCGCCGCCCTCGGCGGTCGCGATCTTGGTCTCGGTCGGCGGCAGCGGTGGCATGTCGAAGAGTTGGGCGATGCCCTGGCGTCCCTCGCACTCGACGAGGAGGACCTTCTTGCCCTCGCCGGCCAGGGCCAGCGCGAGTGCCGACGCGAGCGTCGTCTTGCCCGTCCCGCCCTTGCCGGACACGAAGTGCAGGCGGGCGCGACGAGCGCTCTCCGGCCACGCGTCTCCGGACGCGGTGACGTCCTTGTGCAGATCGGTCACGCCTCGTTGCGTATCGGTCGCAGGTTGTTGGACCACGTGTCCGAGGATATCGACGCGCCGGTGCCCGCAACGCGGATCGGCGGGTGATGCGCCGCACGCCCGGCGGATAGGGTGAGCGCCATGAGTGAGCTCACCCGCTGGGAGTACGCGACCGTCCCCCTGCTGACGCACGCCACCAAGCAGATCCTCGACACCTGGGGCACCGACGGCTGGGAGCTGGTGAGCGTCCTCCCGGGGCCGACGGGTGAGCAGCACGTCGCCTACCTGAAGCGTCCGAAGGGCTGAGCGGTGAGCTGGTCGGAGCGTCTGACGGAACTCGGGATCGAGCTGCCGAAGGTGGTCGCGCCGCTCGGCGTCTACTACCCGGCGGTGCAGACCGGCTCGCTCGTCTACACCTCGGGCCAGCTGCCCATGGCCGACGGTGAACTGACGCTGCACGGCAAGGTGTCCGACGGCGCCGAGGGCGTTGTCCGACCGAATCAGGCCACCGAGGCCGCGCGCCTCTGCGCCCTCAACGCGCTCGCCGCGGTGCACGGGCTCGTCGGCATCGACTCCGTCGTCCGCGTCGTCAAGGTGGTCGGGTTCGTCGCGTCGGCACCGGGCTTCACCGGGCAGCCGGGAGTCCTCAACGGGGCGTCGGATCTCATCGGCGAGATCTTCGGTACGGCCGGACACCACGCGCGGTCGGCGGTGGGCGTCGCGGAACTGCCGCTCGGTGCGCCGGTCGAGGTCGAACTGATCGTCGAGGTCGCGAGCTAGGAGCGTCGCGCCCGTCAGAAGGGTGGCGGGTCGGCGTTCTCGGCGCGTTCGCATGCACGCAGGTGCGCGGCGCGCTTCTCGGCGCGTCGGGTGGCGAGTGTTGTTCTCGCGGGGTGGTTCTGGGGTTTCCCGGGTGGTCCGAGGGCGGGGAAGATGTCGACGGCGGTGTAGGCGTTGCCGAGGAACATGTGCCCGGTCGGGGATTGGAAGAACGCCTCTCCGAGGGGTGTCTGGTAGTCCCGCCAGCGTTTGTCGAACGTCTTGATGCGGTGGTGGAACCGGCACAGCGGTTTGAGGTTGGAGCGGGTGGTCTTCCCGCCGCCTGCAGGATTTCGGTGGTCGAACGGGTCGGTGTGGTCGAGGTCGACCGACCAGGCCGGGGCTGAGCAGCCGGGGAAGGTGCAGCAGAGTTCGCCGGCGCGCACCATGGCGTCGAGTTTCTTCGACGGGACGTAGGTCGAGGCGGCGCGGGCTGCGTGGGCGGGGTCGTCGCGGCGGAGGAACTCCCGCTGGGCGTCGGCGAGCAGGGCGCGCATGGTGTCGGCGTCGATGATCCCGCGGCCGTCGAGGTAGCCGGGCTGGTCGTCCAATCCGAGCAGCGTCGACAGGTTCACCACGATGTGGAAGGCCGGCCGCACCGGACCGACCGGCGCACTGGCCGGAATCGGCTCGGCGATCTCCTCTCGCGGCAGAATGCAGGTGTCGCAGCCGCATTCGAGGTGGTCACGTCCGGCGGCGAGGGCGATCAGGGCGTCGGCGCGGCGCTGCGCGCGAGTGCGCGGGTCACTGGGGTGCAGCGCGTTCGCCATTGCGGTGAGGCGGGCGTCGATGGCGGCGGCGTCGACCATCGGCAGTGAGGCCGACAGTCGGGATGCGCCGGGCTGGAAGCGGTCGGGCCGGATGGTGACGTCGCGGTCGGTGGCGGCGCGTTCTTTGCGGCGCAGCAGCGCGCCGGGGTCGACCGTCGCGACGATGGCGTCGACCATGGCGGCCAGTCGGGCGCGGGACAGGGGCGGCCGGTCGAACAGGGCCTGGGCGATGTGGGTGTCGAGGACCTTCACCAGCTGCGGGTCCACCACGAGTTTCGTGCGGGTGCAGATGAGCAGGAACCCAGCCAGATCGATACGGCCGACAGCCACAGCCTGTCCGGTGAACACCAACCGATACCGCGCGTCGTCACCCGCGGTGATCAGTTCTCGCGCCTTAGCTGCCGGCACGTTCAGCACCGCTCCCACCTCGGCGGTCGCACGCTCCAGCCCGTCGGGGCCGAACTCCGCCCGCGGATCCCGACCGGCGAGATGGTCTATCCCCGCCGCCATCAACTCATCGACCGAGTCCCGCTGGCCCGAATCCCGTTCGGCGACCTCGACGAGGAAGTCCTCGCACCGTTCGTCGTGGATCAGGCTCGCGGCGTTCAGTATCCGATAGTCCGCGGAGGCGGTGATCGACCGGCAATGCGCGAGAACCTCGACCAAGTCCGTCGCCGACAAGTCCTTGTCGGCAGAAAGCGACGCGACAACACCCGAGGTGTCGAAGGCCGCCGTCTCGCTCATGTGTTCGATTGTATGGACGCCCACCGACAAGAACCAGGGTCGGCTGCCGGGCTGTGGAGAACCGCTCAGAACGACGACGCGAGCAGCAGTCCCAGGGCGCACGCGGCGACCGACGCTCCGAGCGTGCCCAGCAGATTGGCGAGCGCTGCGCCGTGCCGGCGGGCCTGGGTGAGGCGGACGGTCTCGACGCTCGCGGTGCTGAATGTCGTGTAGCCACCGCAGAACCCGGTGCCCAGCACCGTCTGCCACTCGGCCGACGCCGACCCGAACACCACCGCGCCGGCGAGTACGCCCAGCACGAACGATCCGGAGATGTTGATCCCGACGGTGGCCCAGGGGAACCGGGGAGCGAAGCGTGCTTTCACCTCCGAGTCGACGACGAACCGCGTGACGCTGCCGAGCGCGCCGGCGAGGAGCACGAGGGCGACGATCACGACGCGGTACCGCGGCGGACAACCGTCGAGGCGAGCACGATCCCCAGCCACACCGCGACGAGTCCGGCGATCACCGACACCGCCGCGTAGAGGACCGCCGTCCCCGCGGCGCCGTCGCGCACGAACAACGAGATCTCCAGCGCGAGAGTGCTGTACGTGGTGAAGGCGCCGCAGAACCCGACGCCCAGGAGAAGTCGTACGGAGCGTCGTCGTCCGGTGTCGTCGCCCCGCCGGACGAGCGCCTCCAGCAGGAGGCCGAGAGCGAACGCGCCGAGCAGGTTGGCGACGAACGTCCCTGTCGGCCAGTTCGTCCCGCGGTGCGGGAACGCCTCCTCGAGTCCATAGCGAGCGGCCGTGCCGACGACGCCACCGAGGAACACCAGGGCCAGGGAGCCGGGCCCGCGTTGCGTCACGCCTCGCGGAGGTACTGCAGCTGGGCCTTCACCGACATCCGCGCGGCGGGCCACAGCTTCTTGTCGACGTCGGAGTAGACCTTGCGGACCAGCTTCATCGGCTTCGCCTTCTCCGGCGTGGTGCCGAGTTCCGCCATCGCGGAACGGATCTGATCGATGCGGTCCTCGCGGTGCTTCTTGTAGTACTGCGCGACCGGCGAGAGGTCGGGGTGGTCGGGGCCGTGTCCCGGCAACAGCGCACAGCCCTGTCCCTCGACGAGGAGCCGGTTCAGCGAGTTCATGTAGTCGCGCAACGTGCCGTCGGTCGGGTCCAGGACGGTGGTCCCCGAACCCAGGATGGTGTCACCGGTGACCATCGCGCGGCCGATCACCCGGGCAGGCTCGGTGCCCGTGCTCGACGGGTCGGCTGCCGCCAGGTGCTCGACGAGGAAGCTGACCGAGTCGCCGGTGTGGCCCGGGGTGGTCAGCACCGTGATGCGCAGACCCGCGGCCTCGATCACCTCACGGTCGGTGAGCCGTGGCGCGTCGCGGCACCACTTCTCCTCGCGGGCACGGACCGGGGCTCCGGTCATCGCGTACCAGCGCTTGATGGCGCCGGTGTGGTCCCGATGTCGGTGCGTGATGAGCGTGAGCGCCACCTCGCCCTGCTCGGCCAGACGCGTCAGGTGCTCGCGGTGCTTCTTCGGTCCCGGATCGACGACTACGCAGTCGGACCGGCGCGGTGCCCGCAGGATCCACGTGTTGGTGCCGTCGAGCTCCATCATCCCGGGGTTGTGGCACAGCACGACCGAGGCGAAGGGGGTGACCTCGCGGGCCGTCTCGTAGGCGGGATGCACAGGTGCGGCCATGAGAAAAAACGCTACACCCGGGCGCCCCCGTCGATGCCTGTCATGCGGGTAGGAACACGCGGCCCGTGATGGTGCCGCCGACGGTGTGCGCCGCGACCGTCGTCCACGCCGTGAGCAGTACGGCGCAGAGGACGACGGCCAACGCGTGGACCGCCGAGATCCCGGCGGCGGTGCCCAGTGCGGTCGCGCCGGTGACGCAGGTCCCGACCGGGAAGGTGAAGCTCCACCACGTGAGCGAGAACCGCAGCCCCCGCCGAGCCGCACGCACGGTCAGGAGCGACGCGAGCACGAACACCAGGGCGCCGAACCCGCCCATCACGAACCCGTACGCGATGCCGACGCCGTGCAGGACCGTCGCTGCGGCGGCCTGGTCGCCGACGAAGACCGAACTCGCGTGGGTCCCAAGAAGATTCGCGGCGGTGATCGACTGGCCGATCAGCCCGAGGCTGATCCAGACGGTCGGGGTGGCCTGCAGCTCGGGCGAGTGGCCCTGCATCAGTCGCGACCAGATCATCGTCAGGGTCAGCAGACCGACCACCAGACTCAGCCCGAAGAGGGCGTAGCAGCCCGCGAGGAGCGTGAGGCGAGCCTGCCCGGCGGGCACGTGATCGAGGAGGAGCGCACCGGTCGACGCCGACACCATCGGTGGCACGACAGGCATCAACCATGCCGGCAGGGGCGTCGCGCCGTGAGCCCGGGTGATCATCCGGTAGGGCAGCACGACGGCGGTGGCCAGTCCGAGGAGCGTCCCGACCGTCCACAGGATCGCGTCGACGGTGACGGCGGTAGTGGCACCGAGGATCGGCGGACCGACGAGGGCGGTCCCGGCGCCGACGGTGAGCAGCGCCATCGGGACGGCTCCGTAGAACTGCCCCGCGACCGGATGCGCCGCATAGGCGCGCGCCTGATCGGCATGCCGTACCCAGTGCACGACGAACGCGGCGGTCAGCGCCACCAGCGCGACGGAGGCGACCACCCAGAACCCGGTCGCCACGAACCGCAGCCCGACGACGCGCAGAGGGAGTCCGGCGGTCGCAGTGGCGACGACGCCCGTGCCCATCACCGACGCGAACCAGTTCGGCGTGATGTGGGCGAGAACGTCACCCGGTCGGCCGAGCGCCGAGAGCGGTCGCCACGACGGGGTGCGCACGGTGGGCCGATGGGCGAGGACTGCGGTCATGGGATCGAGTCTCGGCGGCGGACGTCGGAGCCGGTAGGCGTCGTGATCCGACGACGTCACAAACGGCGGTTGTGACCCGGTTGATGCCGTGCGATGTGCTCGACGAGGTCGCGCGCGGGGCCGGCCGGGGGAGTGGTGCCCCCGATCCAGACGGCCCGCAGGGGCCGGTGCAGGTCGAGGCCGAGCGGTACGACGACCAGGCGTCCCATCGCGACGTCGTCGGCGACGGCCAGCCGGCTGATGACCGCGGGCGCCGTGCCCGCGAGCACCGCCGCCCGGACGCCGGAGGCCGTCGGCATCTCCGCGGCGGGGGCGCTGATCACGACATCGTCACCGAGGGCGTCGCGCAGCGCGGCGTCGAGGAACAGTCGTGTACCGGAGCCGGATTCGCGAGCGACGAGGGGTGTCCGTGCGAGCGTCGCGGCGTCCACCGTCCCGGTGGGGGGTGACGACCGCCCGGGGGCCGTGACGAGCACCAGCTCGTCCTGCGCGACGACACGGCTGCGAAGGTCCGACGGGACGTCGGGCGACTCGACGAACCCGAGGTCGGCTGAGCCCGACCGCACCGCGTGGGCCGCGCCGTCGCTGTTCGTCGCGGTCAGCGTGACCTCGGGCGGGGTGAGGCCCTGCGCGGTCGTGGAGGCGGTCCACGACACCAGCCACCGCGGCAGCAGCTGCTCGGCGATCGTCTGGCTCGCGGCGACGCTCAGGTGGTCGCGCGACTCGCCGCGGATGGTGGCCAGGCCGGCGTCGAGACGCGCGGCGGCCTCCAGCAGCGGTGCGCACCACTCCGCGACGAGCGCCCCGTTCGTCGTGAGCGTCGACCCACGCGGCGAGCGGTGCACGAGCGCGATCCCGGTCCGGGACTCCATCGCCCGCACGCGTGCCGATGCCGCCTGCTGACTCATCCCGAGTTCGCGGCCGGCTGCGCCGAGGCTTCCGGTCCGGGCGACCGCGGCGAGCAGTTCGACGGCGACCAGGTCGGGCATCCGACTGCTGAGCCGCGCGGGGTGGTCGGTCACCGTGCGCCGTCGGGAACCGGTCGGTCCGGGACGGTCATCGGGGGCACGGCCGGCCCGACAGGACCCGGTCCGGCGATGCGCGCGGAGTAGATGGAGTAGCCGTCGATGCGGCGGGTCACGGCGGTCGCGATCATCGTGGCCACGATCATCGGTGCCATCAGGGCCAGGCCGCTGTGCGTCAGCTCCAGCACGAGCAGCAGGCCCGCCAGGGGCGCCTGCATCCCCGCGCCGATCATCGCGGCGGCGCCGATCATCGCGAACGCGCCGACGGGGCTGCCCGGCCAGATGTGGCCGAAGGCGATGCCTCCGACGGCACCGATCGCCGCGCCGGTGCACATGACCGGCGTGAACAGACCACCCGACGCCCCCGCGCCCAGACACAGTGCGGTGACGAGGGGTTTGAGGATCGCCAGCGCCGCGACCGTCGCGAACGCGCCGACGCCCAGGAACGCGTCATGGGCGATCGATCGCCCGTTGCCGTACAGCTGGGGATAGACGACGGCGAGTGCGGCCAGCCCGGCGAAGACGACGGGGATCGCGACGATCACCCACGCACCCCGAGCAGCCCGGTGTGAGATCCAGCCGATCAGGCGGATGTAGATCGCGGCGAGGACGCCGATGACCGGTCCCGCGATCACCGCCCAGACCAGCAGGCGGCCGTCGAAGGGGTAGTCGGGGATCTGGGGGTAGATCGCGTCCTGCGACAACGACAGCCACGCCGTCATGGTCGCGACCGCCGAACACGCGAGCGCGGGCAGAACGGTCGGCAGGGTCACCGATCCGACGAGCACCTCGGCGGTGAACAGGGCCCCGCCCAGCGGCACGTTGTAGACGGCGGCGAGGCCCGCGCCACCGCCGCACGCGACCAGCAGCCGACGTTGCGCGTCGGACAGACGTGCCCACTCGCCGACGAGACTCCCTGCGACGGCACCCATCAGCTTGGGCGCGGCCTCGCGGCCGAGGGACGCCCCGAGCCCGATGACGACCTCCGACAGGACCGACGTCCCCGCGCTGCGTCGGAACGACAACCGCCCCGCGCCGGTCCACAGCACCTCGTCTGCCTCCGACTTCATGCCGGGGGTGACGCGGCGCAGCAGATACCACCCGATACCGCCGACAGCGCCCGCGATCAGCAGTGGGACCGCCCTCTCCCAACCGCTCGCCCGCTCCACCGCCGCGGTGAAGCCCTGACCGTCGCTGCCGACCCCGAAGGCGAGGTGTTCGACGAGGAAGAGCAGCCGCATCAGCGCGATCCCGACGAGCCCCGCGAACACGCCGACGATCACGACCAGCGTCCAGAAGACGGGGGTCAGCGCGGTCTCGCCGTCCCCGGTGACGTTCGGCTGGATCATCGACCCCTGCCCCGACGGCATGCGCCTCTTCAGCAGCGGCATCGGTCGGCGCCGGCGCTCGGGCGTGGTCACCACGGCATTGTGCACCGCGCCGTCGGGGTCCACAGCGAACCGGCAGGAGCGTGACACCCGACGGTCAGGCGGGGAGGGCAGAGTCGTCCGCGTCGCGTCCCCTGGAGGCGCGGCATCGACGGCGCGACGACCGCCCCAGACCCCCGATCCGGGACGGTCGTCGCGGCGCCCTCAGTGACCGACGCGGTACAGGACGTCGTCGAGGATCGACTGGACGTGGAGCCCTCGGTGCACGTCGCACTCGTGCCGTGATCCGGTGCGCGCCGCGGCGAGGAACTCGTCGACGAGCGTGGTGAAGCAGTCCACCGACGACGTCGACCGGTCGACCAGTGACACGACACCGTCGCGACCGTGTACCGAGAACTCCGTGACGGTGGGTCGTGCCGGGACCCGCAGCGACAACTGCACCGCCGACGTCGCACCGCCGGCGTGGGCGAAGGTGATGTGCCACAGGTCGTCCGGGACGAGTCGCGCATCGATCACCGCGGTGATCTCGCCGAGCGCCGCGTCCATGAGGTCGACCACGTGTGGTCCGACGTCCAGCAGCGCGCCGCCGTCCTTGCGCCACTGCGACGACGAATACCGTCCGCCGAGCAGCGCCCCGGAGATCCACCGGCCGACGCCGCCGCCGAACGAGCCGGCGCTGGCCGTCTCGAGGAACGCCCTGGTCTCGGGGGCGAACCGCCGCGTGAACGTGACGATCGAGGCGACACCGGCGGAGTCGACCGCGTCGGCGAGTTCCCGGGCCTGTGCGACGTCACCGGCGATCGGCTTGTCGAGGATGACGTGCTTTCCGGCGCGCACGGCCTGCAGTGCGATCGCCGCCTGCGCGTCGGGCGGGACGGCCAGGCTGACGGCGTCGGTCGCGTCGAGCATGGCCTCCACGCTGTCGAACCGGGCGACGGGCAGGTCGGACGCGGCCTCCGGTCGTCGGGTCCATCCTCCGACCACCTCGACGTCGGGATGGGCGAGCAGGGCCGGGTAGTGGGTCTCGAGCGCCCACGGACCGGCGCCCACGACGGCTATACGCATCCGGGGAGCGTATCGCCGACACCGCCGCCTCCGGCATGCGCCGGGATCGCGTGGGTGCTACGAATCAGACCCACGCGATCTCCCGACGGAAGCGACACGCATGTCCCGTTCCACACCACCTGTCGCCGTCCGCGGTGGGTTCCGACGGTCCGACCTGCGGCCCCTGTCGGCGATGGCCGGCGCGGGTGGTCATGCTGCACGTGGTGGGGTTCATCGGGCTGTTCGCGGTCGCGTCGGGCGATCACCGGCTCGCCGGCGGGGCGGCGTTCGGGATCGGGCTCGGCGTCACCGCGTACACGCTGGGCATGCGGCACGCCTTCGACGCCGACCACATCGCGGCGATCGACAACACCACCCGGAAGCTCGTCGTCGACGGCCGGCGTCCGGTGACCGTCGGGTTCTGGTTCTCCCTGGGCCATTCGACCGTGGTGTTCGGACTCTGCCTTCTGTTGGCCGCCGGTGTCCGCGCGCTCGCACCCGCAGATCGGGGACGAGTCGTCGACGCTGCAGACCGTCACCGGCGTGTTCGGCACGAGTGTGTCGGGGGTCTTCCTCGTCGCGATCGGACTGCTCAATCTCGTCGTGCTGCTGCGGATCCGGCAGATCGTCACCGACGTCCGGGGCGGGCGCTTCGACGAGTCCGAGCTCGATGCGCGCCTGAACGAGCGCGGGGCGATGAACCGTCTCGTCGGACGCTTCCTCGGGGTCATCCGCGCGCCGTGGCAGATGTATCCCGTCGGACTGCTGTTCGGACTCGGCTTCGACACCGCCACCGAGGTGTCGCTGCTGGTGCTCGCGGGAACCGCCGCGGTGAGCCTGCCCTGGTACGCGATCCTCACCCTTCCGGTGCTGTTCACGGCCGGGATGTCGCTGTTCGACAGCCTCGACGGCGCGGTCATGCACTACGCCTACGGCTGGGCTCATCGACGACCCGCGCGGCGATTGTTCTACAACGTCACCGTCACCGCGCTGTCGGTCGCCGTCGCGCTGCTCATCGGCGGCATCGAGCTCATCGGGCTGCTCGCCGAGAAGCTGCGCATCACCTCCGGCCCGCTCGCCTGGATCGGGGCGATCGACCTCGAGTACGTCGGTTACGTCGTCGTCGGGTTGTTCGTCGCCAGTTGGGCTGTGGCGGCGGCCATCTGGCATTTCGGCGACATCGAACGCCGGTGGAGTCCGGACGCGGGCTGAGCCTGCGGAGATCTGCACCCAGACGGGCCACCGCGGCCACATCGACCACGGTGGTCGCTATGGGTGCTGATCTCAGCCGCGGGTGACGTCCTCGGGCGCGACCCAGCCGCCGAAGACCGACTCGAGGTGTCGGGCGACGGCGATGGTGACGTGGTCGTTCCCGGGCCTGGCGGCCACCTGGACGCCGACGGGCAGGCCGCGGCGGTCGAAGCCCAGTGGCACCTCGGTGACGGCCATGCCGAGCATGTTGAACATCGCCGCACCGCCGAACAGCCAGGGCCGCGCCAGCGTGCCGTGGTGCAGGGGCGCGGGCGCCGGGAGCGGCGGGTGCAGCATCACGCCGTCGCCGATCGCACCGAACACCTCGTCCTTCAGATCGCGGGCGTAGCGGTCGAGCAGATCGCGCCCGGGCTTCGGGAGCAGCTCGGGAATGCGATCGCCGATCATCGCCAACCGCAGCTGGAGGCTGTCGGCACGCAGGACCGCCGGGGTGAGGTGGCGACCGGGTGTCTCCGACAGCGAGTCGAACAGCGACATCACCGGCATCCCCGCGTGACGACGCAACTCCATGAGGTAGCTCGCGATGACCCGACGCATCGCCGTCATCGGCTGCCAGCGCACGTCCGCACCGGCGTCGGCGAGGCTCTGCCCCGCCGCGTCCCGGGCATCACGCACGGCGCGATTCATCGGGCGTACGTAGGACGACCGCGTCGGCACCACCACCGTCAGACCGTCGAGGTCGACGGAATCGACGTCGCCGCACCGGGTCCCGTCGTCGGCGGCGAGGATCTGCAGGAGCGGCATCAGGTCCTCGGCTCGACGGGCCATGGGGCCCAGCGTCTCCATCGTGTCGAGCCCGTCGTCACCCGCGAGGGACGGCACGCTCTCGTTCGCGGGCACCAGGCCGGGCGAGGGCTTGTGGCCGAACACCCCGCAGTAGAACGACGGGATGCGGATGGACCCGCCGGTGTCACCACCGAGTCCGAACGGGCTGCCGCCGCTACCGATGGCGGCGCCCTCACCGCCCGACGACCCCCCCGGACACCCGACGCTCGTCGTAGGGGTTGCGGGTGCGTCCGTGGACACTGTTGGTGCTCTCGATACCGAGGCACAGCTCGGCGGTGTTGGTGACGCCGAGCACGATCGCGCCGGCGTCGCGTAGCCGTGACACCGCCAGCGCGTCGTCGTGCGTGACGATGCCCCGACGGCTCGCCAGCCCGGCGGTGTGCGGCATGCCGACGACGGGGATCGACTCCTTGACGGTGCAGGGCACCCCGGCCAGCGGACCACCGGCGGACTCACCGGCCGCGATGCGGGCGTCGACGGCATCGGCCTCGTCGAGAGCCTCGTCGTACCGATCGGCCACGACGGAGGTCAGCTGCCGGCGGGCGCGGAGACGGTCGACGTGGAACTGCACCACGCTGCGGGAGGTGACCTCACCTCCACGGATGGCCTCGGCGAGCTCCGTCGCGGAGGCGTCACGGATCCACGCGTCGGACACCGCTGTCACCCGGTCCCCGTGGCGTCAGCGGGCGCGGCGCGCCAGACGCTCGGAGTCGGCGATGAGGACGCTCTTGCCCTCGAGCCGCAGCCAGCCGCGCTGGGCGAAGTCGGCCAGGGCCTTGTTCACCGTCTCGCGCGAGGCGCCCACGAGCTGGGCGATCTCCTCCTGCGTGAGGTCGTGTGTGACGCGCAGGGCGCCCGCCTCCTGGGTGCCGAAGCGCTGCGCGAGCTGCAGCAGCTGCTTGGCGACACGACCCGGGACGTCGGTGAAGATGAGGTCGGCGAGGTTGTTGTTGGTGCGCCGCAGACGACGCGCGAGGACACGCAGCAGCTGCTCCGCGATCTCCGGTCGGTCGGCGATCCATGCCCGCAGTGCGTCGCGGTCCATCGACACGGTGCGCACCTCGGTGACCGTCGTCGCCGACGACGTGCGCGGGCCCGGGTCGAAGATGGACAGCTCACCGAACATGTCCGACGGGCCCATGATGGTCAGCAGGTTCTCGCGACCGTCGGCCGAGCGACGTCCGACCTTCACCTTGCCGCTGAGGATGATGTACAGCCGGTCGCCGGGCTCGCCCTCGTTGAAGATGACGTGGCCACGCGGGAAGTCGACAGGCTGGAGCTGCTTGGTGAGGGCGGCGACCGCACTGGGCTCGACCCCCTGGAAGATGCCGGCCCTGGCGAGTACTTCCTCCACGTACGTCCCTTTCATCGCGTTCGGCGGCAGTGTCGTCGCACGCCCGTCGCCGCGAGTGTTGACTGTGTCACTCGCGGGCAGGTCGAGTCTACGACCAAACAGGCCGGGGAGGCGGTGAACCCGACGCGGCGGGTGTGTGGCGCGGCGTCACCCCCGCGCGGTGGACGGGCACCTCGACGGCGTGCCCGAAGGACGACGGGACGTCGAACTCGATGGTGTCGCGGCGTCCGGCGAGCTCGTCTGTCGCGGGAACGGGGAGGACCTCGGACGTGGCGGCGCCGGCCAGGAAATCCTCGACCTCCTCGCGGTGCACGCTGTTCTCGTCGACCTCGTTCTCCATGCGTTCCATGGCGAGGGCGAACAGCATGAGCACCGCCGGGAAGAGCAGTACGGCCAGTCCGTGCATGGCTTGCAGTAAACACATCGGAGGTCTCGACGGGGCAACGAAAACGGCCTCCGGAACACAAGTGTTACCTCGGGTGGCGCACCTGAAGTCCCCTTCAGGGACCCTCAGTAGGCTGGTCGCCGTGAACGAGCCGGACAGCGCGCCCCCCGCGCCCGCGCGCAGGCCGGCATCCCGCCGCCGCACCGCCGCCGCCAAGGGCACCGAGACACGGACCGGCCTCGTGCGGCGTGCCCGTCGGATGGATCGTGCGCTGCAGGTGGCGTTCCCCCACGTCTACTGCGAACTCGACTTCACGACGCCGCTCGAGCTGTCGGTGGCGACCATCCTGTCCGCGCAGTGCACCGACGTGCGCGTGAACATGGTGACCCCCGCGCTGTTCGCGCGGTATCCCGACGCGGCGGCCTACGCCGCCGCCGATCGCACCGAG